>CAZQWG010000031.1:0-2642 GCA_964596985.1 uncultured Candidatus Bathyarchaeia archaeon | reverse complement strand
ATTGTAGGGGCGATTCCTATGTGATCGCCCAAGACAGGGAGTATCTCTTGGATAACCCTACACGGATCTCTGAAAAGGACCACTATGTATTATATTTTTCATTTTTGCTGATAGCCGAAAACTTAAGAGATAAAGTTCAATTGCGGCTATTTCCCATGAACATGAAGAAGCAGTCTAATATTCGACTGAAATGAGTATTGATTTCCTGAGTACTGACCGGTTCGTTTACGCTATCTTCTATCTATGTATACAAGCATTGGGAGCGATACTGACACTGGTGGGGTTTATGTCCTTATAATACGGGTGAATTCAGAGGTTCGTGCCCATGTAGGTCGCCTCGGTTATCTGGTTTTTGAGAGTGGGATCTACGCCTACGTCGGTTCAGCAAAGCGCGGATTCAATGGAAGGATCAGCAGACATCTCCGCAGCGGGAAGAAGCTTTTCTGGCACATAGATTACCTTCTTTCCTCCGAAGCTGTTTTGATCGAGGAGATATGGGTTTCAGAGAAAGCTGAGGAGTGTGAGCTCGCCGGGGATCTCGTCAGTTCCGGAATTTTCAGGTTCTACCGGGCGAAGTTCGGGTCCTCGGATTGCCGATGTCCTTCACACCTTCTCAGGGTGATCGGAGATATGGATGACGCCCGCCTCGCCTTTTCCGATGAAGGATTAAGCCCTTGGAAAGTTATTGACTGATACCAAATTGCGTTGGGGAAGGTAATACATATAGATTCACCAGAGATGGAACCAACATAGTGCACTTAGCCAGGACACCCACTACACATTCAAGGCGTCGGAGTTGGCGCGTCCAAGTCATGCCGATTGTGAAACCTTCTCCTTAGTATCTTAAGTAAAACCAAAGATCTATTCAGATTCTCTCTTGACAATACCGATACTTCACCATATATTGCCAAGAGGCAAACTCGACAAAGGCACCACACTTAAAAGAGTGTGTCGCAAAGCGGCGGGTTCTTATCTAATCTCGCCTGGAGCGGGATTACCTAAAGATGGCCGAGCTACCGAGGGGTGGACAGGATAACCATAGGTAGGTCGGCGTTTGTGTTTCCAGAGGGGAGGTGATACGACGGCGTATGGAAGAGCAGGCTTATATTCCACTCTGGGATAGGGGCTGTTGACCGGTCACATCACAGAACGTTAAGTAAGGAGGCCCAACCATGAAGAGAAGATTAATCCCTCTATGTATCTTCTCCGTGTTAGCCGCAGTCATTGCCCATGCCGTATTTGCTGGCGTCGACCCCCAGCCTTTCCGCTCCGAGACGAACCGGCTCAATGCGGTTATAAACGGGCTTACGTCTTTGGAGTGGAGGCTAACGGATGTTCTCAAGCCCCCGCCAGATGACGGCAAGCCTCCGCCAGATGACAGCATAATCGGAAAGCTTGGGGCCATGTCCAACAAGCTTCAGGCGCTTGATGGGCGGACATCAGGGGCAGTCTCCGGGTTGCCTTTGGGCGGCAGTATACCTCAACAGACTCGAGATGCGTTACAGGGTGTAAGTGATGGGGCGTCAAGTATCGTATCCAAGGTAGTGGGATATAAACCCCCACCTGATGATCAGATTGTGGGCGCACTACGTGATGTCCAGACGAATGCGCAGAGCATTGTGGATACCGTTAGGCCGTATCTTTCCCTTCCTCCGGAACCTCCTCTTCCTCCGGAGCCTTAGAATCCAGACGACGGGAGGTTGCCTTAGAAACGCACGATCACAAGACCTCTTGGCATGAGCTCGGACACGCGGCTCGCGAACGAGTCAAAGGCCGACTCAAAGGAGGCCAAGATCCTAAACAGAAGGTCGTCGCTGAATGGCGGCCCATTGGTATACTGACATAACTCGCCTTAGGCCCAGTCCTGCGACTGGGCCTTTTTGTTCCCCGGGAGCCGAAGTATGGCCGACAACGAAAACTTTGCCCAACTCAGTCTGGCGTTCGTCGGTGAGGCTCAACATCGCTACAAGGTCATCCGTCCCATTGTGCTTCTGAGGAACACGTCGGCTTCTCAACGGAGTGTGCAGACCGGGGTCACTGGTGGTTCATTTCGCAAATTCGTGTAGGGTTGGACTGTAGGGGCGATCCCTATGTGATCGCCCAAGACAGGGAGTATCTCTTGGATAACCCTACACGGATCTCTGAAAAGGACCACTAGCCGAACCATTCAAAGGTATGTGAGTCAATTCGACGACGACGGCATGCTGGATCTGATCGATAAGAGTACAGAGCGTAGGGGCCGCACCCAGATCCCCGAAGAGGTGCAGACTCACGTCCCGATCCTCAAGGATCTCTGTTCTCGCTTCAGTGATAGCGAAATTGCCTGCATCATTCAGAACACTTTAGGCCATCGTATCGATAAGGAAGGCATAAGAAGGATCATAGACAGCAAGGCACTTCCGGAGGCTTACCAACGGTCTGACTATCTTCAATACCCTTCAGAAAATATAGCTCGTCAAGCGAGTTCCAGCAATGTTCTTGGGTTTTGCTTATGGTAGGCGGGATTCCTTATTTTCTGTTGTTCTTCCAGATGTTGTTTATCTGTAGAGATGCCCCGAATGAATATTCATTAAATAACCGGACCACATTGCATATTCAAGGAGATCCTGAAACAAGTTCAGGATGACACTAAGAGGATGCTG
>CAZQWG010000030.1:0-2988 GCA_964596985.1 uncultured Candidatus Bathyarchaeia archaeon | reverse complement strand
GTTTCGCAGTATGTGCATTTTTCTTGTGAGACTTTTTTGGGTATGGTTTCGTTTGAGAACATTTTCTTTATGTTTTCGATGTCTCTCAGCAAGCTTTTCTTGTCTTCATTCGTGACCTTTACAATGCGGGTCTCGTGTTGCTTAGCATAATAGATAACGCCTCTCGTCACGTTCGTGTTAAACCTACAGTCAAGAAGCATAGCGTAGGCGTGAAGCTGCTTCCGATACTGCCGTTGAACCAGAACCTCATCCGTATACTTCGTATCCACAGGTAAAAATTCTCCCGTCTTCAGCTTCAAAGCCACATCCACTTGTCCCCTAAGACCGATCTCAGACGCCTCAATCCGCAACCTCTGAAACACCTCTTCCACCAGCTCCCTCTCAAAGCCGTACACCCGTTTCCGCTCCATCATCCTCCTCCGCTCCCGCTCATGGACCTCTTGGCCGTACTCCATCTTCTTCCTAACCACAACTGGAACCTCTAAGACACGGAGAAAGTAGACCTTTCTAGGGCAGTAATGGTACTGCACGATGTCGAAGACGGTTATGGATTCACCAGCGGAGGAAGAATCCTTCATATATACTAGTCTCTCCTCTCAAAAACTTGGCTACCTTCCTAGCCTGAAGCAAAATCATGTCGGTCCATCGACGCTTCTCACCCTGATACCGCATGTACATTTCAAAACGGCCCAGCACCGTCTTCAGCAACAGCTTCCTAGTTGCATCATCCATCATACAGACCCCTTCCCTTACCTCAAAGCCGTTAGGCGAAACAGACTTCTTCGTGACCAAGCTGATCACCGTCTTATCTACGAGTTGCTGCCGGAACTCCTCCATGAGATCCAACACCATGCTCGGTCGTCCAGGCCTATCAACATGAAGGAACCCACCATACGGGTCAAGACCAGCATAGTGTACCCCCCGCCAAACCTCACCTTCAAGCAGGGCGTAGCCGTAGTTGAACATGGCATTAACCGGGTCCTCTGCATATCGACCTGACCGGACTTGAAAACCAAACTCTTCTGGAATAATCGCGGATATCCCTTCCCAGTACTTATTGGACGCTAAACCTTCTAGCCCCATCAACACGCTTCTCACGTGATCAACTGGAGAGTCCTTCAGTTCATCTACGCGGCTGATCTGCTCAGCAACGTCTCCTCGCTTCACTGTCAACTTTTCAGCGATGTCGGGGGAAGTATCTTTTCTACTCTTCGCTAACGTTCCAAGAGTTGCGTACTGGTTTCTTATCTTAGCAGCGACGAACTGCTTAGCAAGATAGCCACCTCTCTTTTCCCTGTAGGCATAGTACTGTTCACGTCGGGTCTTAACCGTTCTCATTGCTGGAGAGGAGAGACGTGCTGTAACCTTTCCCTTCCAATTCACAACCACCAAATCGACACCGTGAGCGGCTAAAAGATCGATGGCGTCAAAGCTGATGCCGCCTTTCCCCGAGATTACCACCTGCCTCAACTGATCAGCAACAGCGTGATGCAGGATGCTTCCTTTCTCTCTGACCACGATTCTGCCGCCTTTCTGAGCGACAAATTTGCCGTAGCCGTCAACGACAAGCCTTTTCATTCGATTCCACACTCTGCTCGGTACATGCATTCTTGGTAGCAGGCGTTTGGGAAGCCAGGGTCTTTTTTCTGGGCTACCGTCTCAAGCTTCTTGTCCCTTTCCTCAACCCACCAGCTTCTCAAGTCGTCGTTGATGAAGAATAGGTCATTAGTAACAGTTAGCTTTTTGTTTCGAAACTTCACGTAGACTATGCACCCAACATTCACGGGGATTTCGTAAACACTTTCGAGAACAATTGCGTAGCCTGTCGGGTACAGCCTATACCAGTCTCTTTCCTCGTCACTCACCTTTAAGTCGAAGACAACGTTCCTCAAATAATCGAAACAATCTATGCCTAAAAGGCCTGATAATCCAAGGAGCTCTCCTGAAATTCTATGCTCAACAAGAAAAGGCAAGGCCGTAGCCATCACATCCCGTTTAGAAGCGTAAGGCTGCCTGCTCGAATTCTCTAGGAAGCGGCTCTCACAAGACATCCTTGTGAAATGCCAAGCTCTTCTAGACAGGTCCTCCACCACTTCATCACGCTTCATTATCCCCTTTTCTTTCAGAACACTCTCATACCATTCATCAAAATCCATGTTTTTCCCATCTATGTACGCATTCAGGAACGTCCTCACAGTCTCATGAATTGCCGCTCCGAGGATGACCTTACTGTTTAACGTACCCTCAACTTTGTTGACAAGGTTAAGAAAGACATCTCTCCCTGTTGGACAATACATTGAGCATACGGAATACATTGGAATTCGAACATCATCGTAGTAGGGCTTCAGAGGTGATTTGTGCCAGCTCCACCCTCGCAGCTCTTCAGAAATGCCGACTTCTCTAATTCGGGGAAGTAATTGGGAGATGAGTTTCTTGCGGTCTATTTCTGAGAGAAAGAACATGTCGCCGCCCCCCTTAACTGACGATTTCTACGTCAACATTTTCTATGTTCCTCTGGTTTTCCGATATGATCTTGCAAAGTCGGAGACATCTATCGCATAAGGGAACAATGTATATGCTGTCTCGTTCGCTACTCAGGTATTTGCCTACTTCTTTAGAGAGAACAAAACGGTCATGAGTGTTAACCTCACCAAGAAAACCGCTGTACTGGATACTGTGCAAGCCACAATCCCTCAGGTATTCCCTGAGCTTAGAACGTTTACCGTCATCGGATATGTCGTAAATGACAAGAGTCCTCATCTAACCCTACCAAATAACGGTTCCAAAAGAACCCATTTAATTCTTATGAACATTGAATACCAAGAACCAAACAAAAAAATTTGTGAAGGTCCATTTAAACTCCCACCCGATTTTCCAATCTTCACAAGACCCATCATAAACAAAGCTCCTAGCAAAGAATTTAAGACAAAAACGCCAATATTTGACCGCTGTCGCAGAGAGAAATCCCAGATAAGGGGAATTGAAAGA
>CAZQWG010000029.1:0-3100 GCA_964596985.1 uncultured Candidatus Bathyarchaeia archaeon | reverse complement strand
CCCCGGATTCGCAAGTACGCCGTGTTGCGGTCCACCCGTTTCACCAGGTGATCGTAGAAGGCTTCGATGTGTCCGGGGGTGACCTGCAGGGGATTCAATCCTCGGGTGTATTCGTAGAGCTGCTTCACGGCGGTGAGATAGGCCCGGTAGGTGTTCGGGGACAACCCTGCTCCCCGTAGCAGATAGGTTTCCACGTCCGCGAAGCTCCGGATCCGCTCGAACAACGTCCGAGCTTTCCGCAGCGCCTCGAGGATATTCGGAAAGTAAGAATTGATTTGACGGAGAACTTCAGCAGGTTCTCCCGGTAAGATAAGATCGTCCATGCTGACCTCCCGTTGTCAGCTCCCGAAAGATGAAAACCCCAGGCTGTCGGTCGGGAAACCGACCCCGCGCGCGCGGGTGCCTGGGGTAGCCTTACGCTACCCTTTTGTTTCCCATTTTTCAACTGCCTCTTTGACCAGCTGGATGATTTTTGCGTTGATGCTGATTTGCTCATCGACACAAAGCATTTTGAACTTCTTGTGAAGATTCTCTGGAATGTTGCGGATTCTCATTTCAGCCATAGCGGCAGTATATGTAGCAACACTCATATTTTAAATTATAAGCAATGCTGTCTGTGCTGTCAAGATTGTATATAGTGGAAATAGTGAAAAAATAGGCCCTATTTCGCACGTGAAGGGGTCTAGAATCGATTTTCTAGGCCAAGGCCAAGATAGATAGGCGCTCAGGGAACGCAAGCCGGAGGCGTGTACTTCTCTTCGCGGAGCCAGTTATCGAAGAGGCAACTTTTTTGTTGTCAGAGGGGAATTTGTCTCTTGACTCGGGGAAGCCTTATATGTGTTATACCCCCGTTTATGGTATTATCTCAGCAATTCATTGAAATTCTAAACGTCGATTCTTCGATCAATGATAATGAGATTCAAAAACTACCGAGCAATATCGAAATACTCATAGTAGTCAGCAGCCGTCAAGAAAGGTTTCCAATTTGGTCCAGATCTGGGAGAAGGATGGACGATCTGTATCCGCTTTTCATAACTCTCCCTTATGATGTCTAAGTGAGAGCAGAAGCTTGTCAATATTGTTCATCACTATCATCCATGAGTAGCTAACATCGCGGATCAGGTGCGGCGGTAAGCCGTCGCCTGCATCCGGGTTGTTAGGCTCTCCTTTCTACCGATCTCAGAAAATCACCCGGAATGTTGGCATTCTTCCTTCCAGCAATGGCGAAGTAATAAAGTGGTTCACCTTCGATCGAGAGTCGATGCCGGTAGCGTTCGAGATGGTACAGGTCCAGGTACTCAGAGAAGATCAGTTCTCGAATGGTCTTCGAGAAACCGCTTGTGTCGCTATTGTTCAGAAAGGTTTCCTTGATGTTGAATGCCACCCAGCCCTCAGCCTGAAGAAGATTAAAGGCTTGAATGAACGCCTCCGGTGGAATATCTCCAAATCCCAGAGCGGCTACAGTGGTGATACAATCAAGAGCCCATGATTCTATGTCCTCTCGATCCTCATTCGAGAGGTCAGTCAAGTCTGCCACATAGTAGTCATCATACACCCCCGGTCTATCTCGCTCGGCGGCATCTGCAGCTTCTGGGATAATGTCGATGCCAATAATGCGGGAAACACCGAGTCCCTTGAGAATCTCACCCACAATGCCGTTTCCAGCGCCGAGGTCCAAGACCCGAAGTTCCGTGAGATTGAAATGCGATTGCTCGACGGTTGTCCTGAGAATGTCGCATACCTTCTTGTGGGAGCAACACTTGAGTCGGTCGTAGAATAGCTGTTCATAGAGACCGGGCACCTTGTAGATCTCATGGTAGTCGTGGAAGCGAAGTTTGCGTTTCGAATCCCCTTCGAACAGGTGGAAGAATGCCTCATCTTGGCCCAGGTCTTGTGTTTCGCGTGGGAATTGAATTTTATGCTGTCTATTCAATGTGTCTTCCTCCTTCTTCTGTTTCTTTTGCCTAACATAACACATTCACGAGTTTTGTGCCGCGATTGGTAAAATTCTAATTGGTCTCGGATGATAATTCACAAGAGAATGACTTTCAGAGATTCAGAAGCGCGATAACATTTCCCATGTATTAGTTATCTGGAAAACCCATTGTAACCTCGGTACATGATGTTCCGATGTCGTGAAACCCTTACCGGTAAGGGAAATACACAAGAAAAACTCGCCACCCAAGCAAACAAGCATAAGCCCGGTAGACAAGAAGGGAGTCTGATTCTGAAGAGCCCTCGGCTTACCCTCCCGCCCGGACTCTCAACTGTATGTATTGCCGGAACCTCAGGCGATATGAGCGGGCTGCCTCCGTTCACTCATCGATTAAACCCGCCTTTTTGACCGCTTCTCGCATCAGCTCCTGTATCTTTTGGCTTTGACTCTTCTCCTCCGCCGCACAAAGTAGTCTGAAGTAGTAGTGAAGCTGCCGGTCGACGTTTCGGACGCGCATGTCCATACAGACAACTTTATCAGAAGAGCAGCCGGGACACCAGCGGCACCCTGGCGCCGGCAGGCACCCTTGGTCCGGCCCATTGAGGTGCGGATCGGGGAGCTGTCACCGGCGGAAGACCGAGAGAAGCCGAAGTTCGCCGGGGGCGGTGGTGTCCTATCGTCTGGGCGGCCACCTAAGATGGGGTAGTCGACGGCGTATCATGCTCTTTGTGCTTGTGACATCGGTCGTTGATTCCGGGCCGGTACTTATCAATATCAAAAGACCCGCTGACTACATTCTTGCAGGGTACTCCTTCTACCGTGAGAGCTCGGCAAGGGCGTCCTTCTTCCTGCCACTTTAGAAAGTCATGCAATCGCTGAACCGATACTCCCAGTACCTTTGCCACGAATGCCTCTTTATCCTGCACAAACTCAAGAACCCGTTCGGGAGATAGGGAATACCAATTCCAGATGCCGAAACGCATCGTAAAATGGATATTGCCGCCTGCGCTTACCTCTCTTAGAACCTGCAATTTTTCCTGGTTGGTCATGCCAATACAATACCCCCTACCTTCAAAAAGGGGGAGTATCCAGGACTACCACTCCGCCCTACAAAATCGCTCCTGGAGGCCTCCACGCACGGGATTGGGCCGGTTTAGGGGTGGG
>CAZQWG010000028.1:0-3350 GCA_964596985.1 uncultured Candidatus Bathyarchaeia archaeon | reverse complement strand
CTCATCCTCATCCTGCCCCAAACCCGCTTCTACGTCCAGCGTTTCATCGCCGCGGGTAGGGCACAGGATCTGGCTACGCAGATGCGCATGGGCGAATATAAGGACGCCCTTAAACTCATCTCCCGTTACCCCTGGTTCGGGGTGGGCTTCGGCGGCGCTCCCTCAATAGACCTCTACATAGGGGTCTCCAGCGTCTACCTCCTCATGGCCGAGAATATGGGCCTGGTGGGGTTAGCGTCTTTCCTCCTCATCATGACCCTCTACTTCGTCCATGGTTGGCAGGCCCAAAGAGCCCTGGCCGGCGACCCCGAAGGAGAAGCGATTCTCCTGGGGCTTCTGGCGGCTATAGCAGGGGCCATGGTGGGAGGGATCGTCGATCACTACTTCTTCAACCTCGATTTCCCCCATTCCGTCTCCCTCTTCTGGCTCTATGTGGGGTTGACCATGGCGACAATCAAGGTCTATCATCCCTCGGCCATTGAGTAGTCCCGCCTAGCCTCCGTAGCCGACCATTGCCCTTGAAACTTCTATTGCGGAAGGTCATCTGGTATAATACCGACAAAGTTGGGTAGCAGGGTCAAAGCGAGGGCCCAAATCTGCTGCAGCAGGGTGGCCCGGGAAGACATCGGCATATCGCTATCGTGCTCCGGTCTGAAAGGAGAGCGCAGATGCCAAAATCAATAACAGACTACCTAACAGGCAAGAAGCTCCGAGATACCCCTGAGGAGGCTGTCAGGCAAGATTTCGAGCACAGAATCGTGGAATACTACGGCTATGTCAAGGCCCAATGCGATATCGAGGTAAGCATCCAGCTCGGGGCCAACCGTTGGGATCGCGCAGATATCGTCATTTATACAGATGACTCAAAAACGAGGGAGTGGGTAATCATTGAAACCAAGCGCCCCAATAGAACCGACGGAGTGAGCCAGCTCAAGATCTACATGAACGCTACCGGCGCACCGCTTGGAGTGTGGACGAATGGCTTAGATGAAGTCTATTTGTACCGAGAAGAACCCAATGTCTTCATTGACATCGCAGACTTGGCCAAGAAAGGCCAGCCAATCGAGGATGTGGGAAGCGAACTCCGAAGGAGAGATCTTGTACCTGCTACCGATCTTCAAGGTGATTTTCAGGGTTGGGAGGACTACATACTGGCTCATCAGGGAGTCGATGTCTTCAATGAGTTGTTCAAACTGATCTATGCCAAGCTATACGATGAAAACGTGAATCTAGTTGAGGACGACTCAGAATGCCAGTTCCGCGCCCGGCCTGGCGAAGATGACGCCCAGGTCAAGCGCCGGATTAGCACCCTCTTTGCAAACGCGGTCGAGAAATGGGGGGTGTTTGAGAAGGGAGAGCACATAGAGTTACGAGATGACCTGCTTGCCAACATTGTCCGTAGATTGCAAAGATACTATCTATGGAAAACTGACCTTGACGTGCTTGGAACAGGTTTTGAGTTCCTGGTAGCTTCAACGATGAAGGGAGAGAAAGGCCAATACTTCACACCGCGGCAGGTCATCAGAATGATGGTTGATATGATAGGCGTGCACAAGGATTGCCTTATTGTGGATCCGGCTGTTGGCTCCGGTGGCTTTTTGATCTATTGCATCGGCAAAGTATGGCATCAAATTGAGTCAGCCGAGACCGACGAGAGGAGAATCGGCAAACTCCAGGTCGATTTTGCTGCTCACAATGTGTTTGGCATCGACTATGAGTCAAGGATGGTAAAAATTGCTAAGGCACACATGTTGATCTGGGGTGATGGACGTGCTCATATCTACCTTCTTGATAGTCTACGTGATTACGGCTGGGACCCCATCGCGGCGAAGGAGATGCAACCCGATAGTTTTGATGTTGTTGTGACCAATCCGCCATTCGCAGGAGACCTAAAGGACCCAGATGTTCTGAATCGTTTTGAGCTGGCTCATAAGAAGGGAAAGTCTCTTCGAAGCCAGTCGAGGCACATTCTGTTCATTGAGATGTGCCTGAAGTATCTGAAGCCAGGTGGCAAAATGGGCATCGTGCTTCCAATCGGCGTGCTCAATAATCCCACTTTGAAATATGTGCGGGACTGGATCAACGATCGCGCATTAATCTTGGCTGCCATAAGCCTGGATAGGTATATCTTTGCCCCCCACACAGGTAACCGGGCTGGCGTACTGATCCTTCAGAAGAAGATGGAAGGCGAGGAAATTCAAGATTACCCGATCTTTCTGGCCGTTTCCAAGAAGGGAGGGAAAAAGGCTGGCGGACGGCCTCAATACAAGATAGACCCTGAGGGCAAACCATACATGGACGCCGAAGGCAATCCTGTCCTCGATAGTGATCTGTCGTTGATTTCTGACGCTTTCATGACAGGCGTCATACCATCAGAGATTGAGAGCCAATGTATCACTGAGAGGTTCAGCGAACTGAAGGATCGATTGGATCCTAGATACTATATTGGACATGGGGAATTGCGCTTGAAGGCGCTGCGAAAGGCCGGATATGAAATCAAGAAGCTGGGTGATATCGCTAAATATGTTCGCAGGGGGAGGGGAATAGATCCCACGAAGCAACCCCGTGAAGTGTTTCGCTATATTGAGATAAGTGACATCAACTTATTTGGCGATATCGAGTCCTTTTCGGACATTCAAGGGTTTGAGGCGCCGAGCAGAGCAAGACTTCTGGTCAAAGAAGGCGATATCATAACCGCTATGTCGGGAAGCGGCACTGGAGACCCAGACAGGCATCGCACGGCGTTGATTGGCAAGGAACTCGATGGAGCGGTGGTTAGCACTGGATTCGGTATATTGAGACCTAAGAAAGGCGTCGACCCACTGATTCTCTATGCATTACTGAGGTCTGACCATGTTCTGGGAGAGATTAGAAGAAAACTGCAAGGGGGTGGCATTCCCAAGGTCACGAAAGAGGATCTAATGGAGATCGAGGTTCCTCTGCCAAATCCTGGAGAACAATCGCGTATCAAAACGGAGATGCAAGAATTCCTGCAAGCGCGTCAGCAAGCGCGAGCATCAATGGAGGATACCCAGCAGCAAATAAATGCCCTGTTCATTCCATCCCAACGAGAAGGCCAACCTAGATAGACCCTTGCAGCAAGGGATGTGAGGATGTGGTCACGTTGATCAATGACTTGACCGCTACCAGACCATCTCCGTAAGAACAGCCCTTTCGTGTGGGAAGCAGGCTTTTTCCATGAACCGTAGCCCCTTCCTCCGGGAAGGGTTGCTCCAAGAGAGACTGAACGAACGCACGAGGTGTCTCGTCTGCGAGCGGAGATGCGCCCTCCGCGATGGACAGGTAGGCTGGTGCAAGACGAGGCGAAACGAAGGGGGCACGATCTACAC
>CAZQWG010000027.1:0-4265 GCA_964596985.1 uncultured Candidatus Bathyarchaeia archaeon | reverse complement strand
GGTGGCGTAGAGCGTGACCCGGGGCCCCTCCGCATCCGAGGGCAGATATTGGAGTGTAGCGGGCCCAAACAGATGTTTTCGATACTTGGAGGCGAGGAGTTCGCTAGGATGATGGAAAGGGCTGACTATGCCACCAAGAATGCTACCCACATCGATTGTTCGGCCACAGAAGCGGCGCAGTGGCGTCAACACGGTTTCTTCGAAGTTTACCGCTACTTCGCTGTCATTGAAAGTCAGATCCTTCCAGCGAAAACCGAGATAAGCCGCAGTTATGGAACCGCCCGAAACCGATGTGATCTCCGATAGTTTCTTCAACCAGCCCAGTTCATTAAGACGTAGCAGGGCGCCGAGATGGAAGAGCGTGGCCCTGAATCCGCCTCCTGAAAGAGCAAGCCCTACCCCTTCTTTCCTCTCGTCAGTACGATTCCCTGCCATATCCATTCCATCATACTACGGTTAGCAAAAAGCACATATACTATCGCGCCTACTACCTTCTTCGGGCTGTAGTGTTGAACTGCTTCCCAATTTCCAGGGCTATTCTGAAGGGAGACTGCCGGAACGGCGAGATTCCTCCGGTCATCCATCAACATGATGATTGCTGGTACCCTCTTCAGCTCAAGTTCTTCAAGTTGGCGAAAGGTGATTTCTCGATCTGTCGAATGTCAAATGCTGTTGTAATCTATGCAAATTTTAATCACCAACTCGAAGCACGAGCAATACTTTTTAAATAATGGGAATCGGCTATACTGCTGTGTAGGGCTGAGTAGTTTAGGAATTGATTTTAAAAATGATAGAACTTATTCCCATAGGCAATATAGATGATGCTGTCTTGGAGGCTCTCAAAAAATCTTTGGCAGAAGTTTTTGATCAAGAAACACAGATTGGCGACAGAGTTTCGCTGCTTAGGGAGAGTCAGAATCAGCACCGTGGACAGTATCTTGCCTCATTACTTTTGGCTGCGTTGCCTCCGCCCGTCCGGTTAGATGATAGGGTTCTTGGAGTAGTAGGTGAAGATATTTTCGCTCCCGGGCTGAACTTTGTCTTTGGCGAGGCTGAAATCAAAGGCAGGAGAGCCCTCATCTCTTTAGCGCGTTTGCGACAGGAGTTTTACGGCCTGCCCAAGGACGAGGATCTTTTTCTTGAACGGGTGCTTAAGGAAGCAGTCCATGAGATAGGACATACCTATCAACTCGGCCATTGTGAAGATTCTACCTGTGTGATGCATTTCTCCAATAGCTTACATGATACTGATCTGAAAGGATGGAACTTTTGCCACACCTGCCAGAAGAGAGTCACTTTGAAAGGCACATGAATGTCTAAGATGGCTAATGCGCGGGTCAGGAAGGTTCTGCTTTATGAATCTCTGGGAGACAAGGTACAGTGTCACACTTGCGAAAAGGGTTTCCTAATCCCCAAAGAAGAGGAAGGCTGGGAAGATCAAGGTATTGAGAAACGTGGTTCTCCAATAATGGGAGTCTATGACTATGCCAATAACGTAATGTTCAACTAACGGGCGATTACGTATTTGGGTTTGTGAGTCTTTTTCTGATTTCTTGATCCATATAGAAATTATCGAACATTGAAACGATGTCTATGAATCACACACCAAAACTTAAGAACGGTTGTATCTGTGGGTCGCCACCGACCTGTACTCCCGTAAAAGTATGCTCCTTAAGACGACCCCTGGCGGAGTGATCTTTTTCTCTGATCGGATTGTATAATACTAGCGCGGTTGGGAAAGCTCCATGCATTTGGAGGCTGAACATCATTTAACGTTGTGACAAGAAATGTAATGCTGGTCGGCCACTTCTTTCAAGGTCGGTTCTTCTTCGGAGCAGATCTTCATCACTTTGAAGCAGCGAGGATGGAACCGGCACCCTGTCGGCACATTGACTGGACTGGGTACTTCTCCTGTAAGAGTAATCTCCTCCCGCCGAACATCCGGATGCGAAGGCAAGGCAGCCGAGAGCAAAGCTTGCGTATAGGGATGCAGAGGATTTGTGAATAGCTCCTCTCCAGATGCTGACTCTACTATCTTTCCTAGATACATGACCCCTACCCAGTTGCTCATATACCTCACATTGGCCAGATTATGTGCAATGAGCAGATACGCCACCCCTAAGCTCTGCTGAAGGTCTTTTAATAGGTTCATCACCTGCGCCCTGATAGAAACGTCCAAACCGGACACAGGCTCATCCAGCACGATAAGCTTAGGCTTGAGCGCCAGCGCCCGAGCCAAGGCTATGCGCTGACGTTGCCCTCCGCTAAACTCATGTGGATAAAGCTCGGGGGACTCAAGCGGCAATCCTACCTGGGAGATTACTTCCCTCACCCGCTCATCCATCTCACCCCTACTCATAGTCGTGTTGACTTTCAGGGGTTCGGCGACAATGCTCCACACCCGAAGCCGAGGGCTAAGGGAACTATAGGGATCCTGAAACACAGCCTGCACCGACTTGCGATAAATCGCCCGCTCGGAGCCCTTAAGTTGACTTGTATCCATACCATCAAGACGGATGGTTCCCCCGGTGGGTGTATACAATTGCAGAACACAGAAAGCGGTCGTCGTCTTCCCACAGCCCGATTCACCGACTAATCCAAACGTTTCCCCAGGGTGAATTGCAAAGTCTATGCCGTCTACAGCTCTAACCCAACCAAGGGTCTTGCCAAACAATATCCCCTTCGTCACAGGAAAATGCTTCTTAAGCTTCTCCACCGTCAAAATAGGCTCAGACATAGTGCCAACACCTGACAAAATGATTCTCCGAAACCTCTACCTCAGGCGGAAACTCCTCAGAAGAACACCTGTCAAACTTCTCACTACAACGAGGCAAAAAAGAACAGCCAGGCGGAAGGTTCAGCAGCACAGGAGGCTGCCCCTCAATGCTGTAGAGCTTCGTCATCCTCTCCTCCACCTTCGGCACCGAGGCCATCAGCGCCTTGGTGTAGGGATGCTCGGGCCGACCAAAGATTTCCCTCACATTCGCCTTTTCCACTATCCTCCCCGCATACATAACCGCAACACGGTCACACATCTTGGCCACAATACCAAAATCGTGTGTGACAAGCATCATTGATAGCCGCTCTCTCTGCTGGATATCCTTAAGCAGATTGAGGTACTGTCGCTGGATCGTTACATCGAGTGATGTCGTAGGCTCATCAGCAACCAGAAAACGAGGGTGGCAGGCAAGGCATACTGCACCCACAACCCGCTGCCTCATCCCTCCACTAAATTGGTGGGGATAATCTCGAACACGAGTTTCTGCAGCTGGAATATCAACCAAGCGCAGGAGCTCCACTACTCTTTCTCGTAATCTCTCGTCTCTGATTCCTTCGTGAATAACAATCCCCTCACCCACCTGATCTCCTATAGAAAAAACAGGATTGAGAGAGCTCAAAGGATCCTGCAGTATCATCGAAAGGTGTCTGCCCCGGTATTCTCTCATTTCCTTTTCTCTCAGGGAAAGAAGATCTACACCTTCATACGTTATGGTCCCGCCTATGGTTTTTCCTGGAGTTGGAACAAGGCGGAGGATGGAGAAAGCGGTAACCGACTTGCCACTACCTGATTCTCCGACAAGGCCTAAAGTCTCTCCTCTATCGACCGAGAAGCTAATATCGTCTACAGCCCTCACGACGCCTCGACGCATATAGAAATAAGTTTTCAGTCCTTTGACTTCGAGTAAAGCCATATCAAAGCTGCCTCAATTTCGGGTCTAGCCTGTCCCTCAGCCAGTCACCGAACCTGTTGAAAGAAAACACAACCAAAGTCAAAGCTATGCCTGGAAAAACGCATATCCACCAAGCGGTCGTGATGTATCCTCTCCCATCGGCGACCATGTTGCCCCAGGTTGGAGTAGGGGGTTGTATTCCAGCACCGAGAAAGCTCAGCGTGGCTTCCGTGAGAATGCATTGACTCACCTGGAGAGAGCATATGACCATAAAGGTATTGAGAACGTTGGGAAGAATATGAACGAGCATTATTCGGAGGCTGGAGCAACCAGCAACCTTAGCCTGCAAAACGAATTCACGCTCTTTCAGTGATAAAACTTCACTCCGTATAATCCGCGAAAACCGCGCCCATGTAATAACAGAAATAGCCCCAATAACCGTCTCAAGACCGGGCCCTACAGACATGACGAAAACCAGCGCAATGAGCAGAGAAGGTAAGGCCATAAAGCAGTCCGTAAGCCTCATTAGAAATGCATCAACCTTTCCCCCCACATAGCCTGCTACTACTCCTACCGTGAGTCCTAGCCCACCCC
>CAZQWG010000026.1:0-4421 GCA_964596985.1 uncultured Candidatus Bathyarchaeia archaeon | reverse complement strand
GGGTGGCTCAATTCCTGGGCGTCGAATGGCTCACTTCGTCAGCGTCGCGAACAGCCACTTTAAGGGCTGAAATCGCGAGGAACTTCGGATTAGAAACTGAACCGCCCCGGGATTACCGAAGAGTGGTTTATGAGTATGGCGGCATGAAAAGAACAGGAAGGTACTCTCCTGAGGTAAGCGAACGGACGGGTCAGAGAAAAGGGAGAATCCGGCTTTTTAGGGTCTCCATAGCTGAACGCTGGCCGCTCTGAGCACCTTGCTTCCCTACCTCTATGAACCCAAAGAACTCTACAAACTCTACGAGCCTAATGAACCCTACAAACTCGATGAAGCTTGCCCCTTCTCATTCGCATCGGATTAACTTCACATGCCTTCATCTTTTCGCCGCTGCATTCCAGGTACAGTAAAGATACCTTTAAAAATGCCCACGGAAAAACCACTATGGATGAGGAAAAGCGCGAGCATGATCAAGAGAACCTTCCCTTTCCTATCGGTGCATCGCTTCAACCACAAAGAGAGGAGGAACAGAACAACGAAGTACCCTCCCGCTAGAGAGGCAAGCGCGTAGAGTGAAGCAGTACTTAGCAATCCGCCCAGCCCGCTCCCCAACAGCGCAAGAAAGTAGAGAGGTGGTATGAAGTTCCTGATTGACATGTACCGATGCTTCACGAGCACCTGGAGTTTCCAGTAGCCGTACTGACAGTACTGTCTGAACATCTTGGAGGGCGATGTTCTGGGATGGTAGGAACTCTTGATCTGGGGGTCTTGGTAGATCAGCCCTCCAGCCCGTACCAGACGAAGATTGAACTCGTAGTCCTGAGCGCGAACGAACCGCTCATCGAAAAAGCCAAACTTCTCAAATACCTCTCGGCGATAGGCGCCGTATGCGACCGTTGTAGCATACCCTCTCTTCTTGAGATGCTTCGTGCTGCCGGATGCAAGAAGAGAACCAAGCGCCGCCTTGACTGCCCTCTCCCAGGGGGTCTCTGCAATCGCCTCGGTCACGCCTCCGACACAGCTAACTTCAGGATGTTCCGTAAGTAGGTTGACACACTGCAGAAGAAAGTCTTTAGCAATCAAACTGTGCGCTCCAAGAAGAACGACAATCTTGCCGCGAGCACCTTTCACTCCAATGTTCAGTGCAATCGGGGTGATCAAGCGGGGGTTGTCCACAAGCCTTATCTGGGGATGCTTGCTTGCATAGGCTTCCACTATATCCCTGGTCCCATCATCACTCATCGCATCTACAACGATGATCTCAAGATCATCCAAGGGATAGTAGCTTGCCAGGACCGAATCCAGACATTCGCCAATTCTCAACCCTTCCTGTCTGGTGGGAATGATCACACTGATTTGCAGTCCGTCGACGTTCATGCGATACCCCGTCCCCTGTCTGCCGACTGGCGCAAGAACAGACCTCGCTGCTCAGCAGTTCTTCATACAGACCGAGAAGCTTCTTTCCTTCGTTCTTCCAGTTTACTTATCCAGCACTGCCCGTCACCCATTTTCGCCCATCTTTCCTCGTAATTTCCTGTATATTGCTATTATTATCCTTATTATGTTTTATAATATTAAGACTTTCTATCCCATGATTGAATAACAGATCTATAATCGATAGGTTGGGTGCAAACTCTCCCCACAACTGTGGATAGATAGGGCATTCAAATTCATAATATGCAAGACCCACACCAGCCTCTTTGAATAATTCCTCTTCCTGATACTTCGCTCCCCCGAATCCTGAAAGATATACATCGCCTCCCATTTTGTTCACGATATCAATTAGTAGCCGTGTGCTTTCTCCCCGTACATTGAGCTCTGAAGCTCGAACTAATTCCTTATCCAATTTAAGTACAGATAGAACCCATTCAAGAAGCCGGATGTTAAGCTCGCACAGGTTATCCCAATGATCAGCGTAGTAAATAGCCTTTAAGTCCTGAAATACTGGCTCAAAGAATCTGGCTCTTCTGTAGCTTGCTTCCAGAGTTCTCAGATGCTTTTTTCTCCAGTCTATCTTGTTGTTTATCTCCACATCTTTGATGAACTGCCCGAATCGCCCCTTGGTCTTTGCGGGAACCGTCAGCCAATTTGTGCCCTGGGGAGTCTTAATCCTGTTTCTGTTTATAAAACTATTTTTTGTGTATTGTATACTATCTAATAAAACGAAAATATCAGAATTAACTAACTTATGAAAATAGCCCAGCCAAGGCAGAAAATTAGGTTGATGGATGCCCACTACTATTCTGTCACCCATCTTATTACCTCAAACGCCTCCGCGTATTTGACGCCTACCTGGGTGCCTCTCACTCTAGCTAAGCTCCTAACAAAATCCCCAGTTGCATAGATTCTACCAAACTGTGACTTATAACACTCTAGTGCCGCTATCTTTTGATTCACATGCCTCTCTTCAAGGGGCACAAACAGGTTGGTGGTGAAGCTCAAATTGTTATATGGCATCTCGTACCCTATCATTGAGGTTCTCTTGAAAGCTCTAAACCCCTCTTGAGAGATCGTTTGATGGTCTTGATGAGTATCAGAAGTAGATGGCAGCAGTACAAGCTCCGGTTTCAATTCATCACCTAACCGGATCATATCATCGAGGATCTGTTGTCGGTATGCGGGGAACTCCCTAACAGGGTAGCCAAATAGAACCAGGTTATCCGTTGCGATACCCAGGAGTTTGCCAGCCTCTCGGACCTCCTTTTTGAGAATATCCTTAGGCATCCCTGTGGGCACTGACTTTTCAGCCGAGGAGAAAGCGATATAGTAGACCTGCATTCCTTCATCTACCCATTTGCTTATGGAACCGCCACAGCCAAACTCTCCGTCATCAGTATGTGGAGCGAGAATTAGAATTCTACCGAACATCTTCATCCCCTTAGAAGTCTCGAGTATATGTCTAGAAGCTTCCCACCTTCTGTCTCCCAATTATACCTCCCCTGTACCGCTCGGCGCCCGTTCTCTCCCATCCGGTGTGCCTCTTCAAGATGGGCAAGCAAGTACTCTATAGCCCGAGCAAGCTTCCTTGCGTCGAGCGGGCTCACCGTGAGCCCACAGTCATTCCCCTCCACGATCTCTTTCCAGAAGGGATAGTTGGGAGTGATTACTGGGAGCCCTACAGACATGTACTCTAGCAATTTCGTTGAGATACCGACTTTAAACCTTGGTAGAGGATGGTCATAGACTAATCCAATATCAGCTTCGCTCATATTTTTCATGACTTCATCCTTATTGTGCCAACCAAGGTACTCCACTTTCGTAAAACCGGGCATGTCATATAATTGCCGCTTAAATTTTTCGTTATCAAATTTACCTAGCAATCTTAAGACTACATTGCGATCGGCATCAATACACTCTAGAGCTTGAACCATCTCTTTCACACCATATTCTTCGCTCAAGCTTCCCGCATAGATCAATATATAGCTGTCCTGTGATTTCTCTCGTTTGCAAACCTCGAATGTCAAATCATCCCCAAAAGGATAATTCCTGATGCTTGACGCGTTTGTACCCTTAAGCCTCCCCCTTATGTGATCAGTAGCGGTAATAACGTAGTCAAATCGCTTTGCGCAGCGTTTCTCCAGGGCATCAAACAACCTGGCAATTGGTTTTCTCAAAGGCGTGAGAAGCCAATGTCGGGATAATATGGCTTGCGGGTAATCCTCATGCACGTCGTAGATCACCCTGCCCCCGGTGACGAGCTTGAGAAGCACCCCCAAAGGAAGAAACTCCGGATCATGGAAATGATATACATCAGCTCGCTGACGTAGCGCCGAGCGGAAAGCACGCCAGGTGAGGCCAAACATGCGGGTAAACCGGTTGCGCGGCTTGGGCAGTGCAATGATCTTCACTCCATCAAAAATCTCGTCCTTCTCATGCTGGGCGATTAGGACTACATCGTAGCCAGCCTGCACCAGAGTCTTCGCCTGCTTGTAGAAGATACGGCTGTCAAACGGTGGGTGAGCCGTTGTTATGATACAGATTCTCGTCTCCATTCAGCTCAGCGCCATCCTGTAGACCCTGATGGTCCTCTCGGCGTTCTTCTCCCAGGTGTAGTTCTCCAGAACAAGCTTACGTGCCCGTTCTCCCATGGCTCGGGCCCCATCTGGATGGCCCAGGAGAAACTCCAATGCCTCCACCAAACTATCCACATCCCGCGGTTTGACCAATAAGCCGGTTCTGCCATGGTCGACAAAGTCCTCGATCCCTTCTCCTTTGCAACCGATTACCGGTTTACCGCTGGCCATGGCCTCTAGATATGCTACGCCGAAACCTTCGTTCCAGCTGGGCAATGTGAAGACACTGCATGTTGCTAGGTGGCTCATCGCTACTTCATGCGGTTGAGGACCAAGGAATTGCGTTTGTGCATTCACTGCCAGGTCCCGGGCCAGTTGAGCACCGAAGAACTCGGTAACCGAGGGAATTCC
>CAZQWG010000025.1:0-4434 GCA_964596985.1 uncultured Candidatus Bathyarchaeia archaeon | reverse complement strand
ATTGTACACCGTTTCTCCAGGACTTGCTGAGCCAAGACAAAAAATGGGGAAGTCCTTCTCCCTCATCCTCGGGCTGTCACGGATACACATATCACATACCAGACCCGCGGCGCCCTTCTCCTTGATTCTCAGAGTCAGAAGATCCCCGAACAGCCCTTCGTTGGTTGCTCCCCGTCAATCCAGCACAACTACGTCGCCCGGTTGTACTGCATCAATCGCGTCATCGGGGTGCCCAAGAAACAGCGTGTTTTCGGCATAAGCAATTGAATGCCCTAGTCATCCCGATGAGGAACCGAGCAGCTGGTCAAAACATGACCGGCCGTCTTCATCCCTTCGAAGAGGGGTTTGATCGGCATCCAAACATCCTTGATTCCCTTTCTACGTAGAATCGTCGTAACTGTTGCTGTACTCACGCGCCAGAAGATCTTAATGAGTTCTTCGCTGATGCGGCTGAACTCCGGCCCTCTTATACAAAATTCCTCTTGAGCCTGTCTTCTCTACGGGAGGCAAACTCAGTCGCCAGATTTTCTTCGGGTTGACCGATGTTGAAAAGGCATCATGGTCTGCCTTGTAGATATGCAGAGATATAGTTGATTCATAAGGAATAGTCAAGAGATCGAATCCCGATGCGCAAAAGGTACATCCTCTCTTACAGCACGTCTCTCGTAGTAAAGATTGTGACGTAATGCAAGTCATGATTCTCGAGAACCCGCTTATGGAAGCAGAGGATGCTTACGATCTTCCAACGGAAATTTGAGTCGCATCCTTTCAAGATGTGAGGCAAACACCCCATGAATCATCTCGAGGGCAAATCGCCCATCCTTTCCGCTTGAATGGGGATCTCTTCCGCTTTGCGCAGCTTGAAGAAGGTCCCACACGGCCAGGCGATTCCCTCTGGTGATCATATCTTCGCTGTCCAAAGGTAATGAGCCGGGCGTTATTGGTTCCAGAGGCACATCAAGGAGTTTAAAATCACCTCCCTCTTCGGGCACAACAGGGGACCGGCTTATTTTCAGAGTTATGGGAGGTCCGTAGCGTATGGTCAGGATACCCTCGGTGCCGACCAGGGTCATTCCCCACCTGTGTCCGCGAACACTCTGCCCACGGATACTGGTAAAATACCCTCGCACGCCATCCTTGAATCCAAACATCGCTGCTACCGAATCCCCCAAAACAGGGCCGATTCCTTCACTGGCTTCGCACGCATCCTCTATCCTTGCCTCCCTTCCACCAACCGTTATGCTGCCGAACACCCATTCGGGATCTCCTGCGAGATAGCGCATTGCATCCATTGTGTGAGTACCCAAAACGATAAGATCTTCTCCACCTCCTCGCTGGTCTTCTTTTCCCCGCCCCTGGATACTCAACAATCTTCCTATCACTTGCTCTTCGAGCATCCTCTTCACTGTTAGAAAGGGTTCCACGTAGCGACTCTGGTGGGCAACAGCCATGCGCACACCATTCTTTTCGCATGCATCGACCATTCGATCTGCCGAAAGAAGATCCATGCTAAAGGGCTTTTCGCAGTAGATGTGGCACCCTGCTTCAACCGCAGCCAGGACATACTCTTCATGCTTCAGGGTATAACGGGGACAGATGCTGACCACATCCAGCTTCTCTTTGGACAGCATCTCGCGGTAATCTCTGTAGCCGCGCTTCGCACAGGATTCCTCGATCGCTTTCTCTCTTCCCACATCATCTGGGTCGGCAATCGCTACCACCTCAACATTCGGCAAAGCTTTGTACGGCAAATGGAGCCTGTGGCCGTAATCTCCGAATCCTGTGTGTCCTATCGCACCCGATCTGTAGCGAGTCGAATCTGTCATTATCTCTCCCCTTGGTACATTCAACCTCTCGTTACAAGATTCTGGAAATGATCCTCTGTTCTCAATCCAACATTATCCATTATATTGTTACATCATAGCTGTCCAAGATAATTCATAACAGCTCCAACTGTAGTGATTGGCTGAGCGAGTTGCGTTGGAAATCAAACGGTTTATTCAGCCAGAGCCCAAGATCCTTTCTGGAGAATAGGATCACAGGCAGCACTGCCATGAGCTTGTTGGTAGTCCATTTGAAGGCAGAGAGGAATTTCATATAGCTCAGAAGAAGGTAAGCGATCATAGCCACCCCTATCTGTGACATCATCGCGTTTCTGCTGGTGCCCAGAAAGCTCTTGATCTTGAGATTCTGTTTGAGATTCTTAAAAGTTTATCTCGATTTGCCAGCGATCCTTATACACTGAGGCCACGGTTTTTGGAGACCGACTCATCTGGTTGGTAAGCAAAACGACATACTTTCCAGTCTCCGGATCCTTATGCGTATTCTTCTTAACCGAAGGGGACATTTCATAGAAGAGGAGAAACCACTGAACTCGATAATCTGATCCGAACTGATATGCTTGTACCCGCTCACATCTCTTCTCTCCACAACACGATAGCGAGCGTTCGATTTGAGCCGGGTAACAAAATAAACTCCTTTGTGACAATGAGATGCAAACTGCTGCAAATCCATGAAGGCTCGGTCAAAGACAACCACATCTCCGGCTTTAAGCGGCACCTTCACCATCTCTTTTACTTCATGACGTCTGGCAGGAGTGACAGTAATAAACTCAGGGATATAGCCCGAGTGATTCAGTTTAACATGAATCTTGATCCCGCCTTTGGTCTTTCGAAACTTCGCCCAGTCGTAGAGCGAAAGACACAAGTCTATTGTCGTCGCATCAAAGCTGTACAGATCATTCTTGAACCGAAACTTATGTCCCGGAGCTGCACCAAGAGTCTTTTTCAATAACCCCGAGAACACCCATTCGAATACCTTATGATTCCTGTGAGTGTTGGCATAGGAAAGGCTGGACCTCTTCGCCCCTCTGACACCCAAATGATAGAGCTTCTTCTGCTGGCTGGCTAATCCCGTCTCAACACCTCGAAGACCGTCCTGACCCGAAAGCTGTGCAAAGAGTAGAGAGACAAATTGTTGCCAGCTCGAAAATCCCTTGTTGTGTTTATCTGCTTGGTACCACTTTACCGCTTTCTCAAACCAAAGTGCGGGTATCTACAGGGGGCAGCGAGTATAAATGAGGCGAATGCGATTCTAATGTCGGGTTTCGTTGATGAGATGAATGAGAAGTTTGCTGTGGATCCACGCTCAGATCATGATTACCACCGACCTGTACCTAAAAATCTGGATCTCAGGAACGTATTTTGCTGGGAAATCCCACGCACGGTTGGCAACGATTGGGTTGTTCGGCATGAGAATCGGTTTTTTCAGATCTTACGAGGCAATAGGCCGATGCCACGAGCCCGGGAACGTGTTCTGGTTCGGGAGTGGCTAGACCATTCCATACACATCTTCTATAAAAACAAAGAACTGAAGGTAGAAGAAAGAATATCCAACGAATCTATCATTCAACGGAGAGCAAGTTGAAAAAAGGGGACATTTCTATCGAGTCTTGACAAATCCATTGTAGAAGCTGGCCAAATAGGGTAGTATTGTTTCGCACCGCCTGATCTCCTTTCCCAATAATGAGATATTCAAAACATCTACCTCATTATAGTCAGGAGATCGGGCAATTAATACCCCCTATTTTGGACAGCTATGATTGAAAATACATATAAAACCCAGGAGGATCAGCGTCGATGGATAGAATCTATCAACACTTAGAGAGACTCGGCTTACTCCCCAAATCCCCCTCGCCGGGAAGTAAAATCGACGGCGCTAAAATCGTCGGCGACCTGTTGTTTATCTCGGGTCATGGACCTCACGAAGCCGACGGATCTCTACCATGGATCGGGCGCCTCGGGGCCGAAGTCTCGTTGGAGGAAGGCTATCAGGCAGCAAGAAGGTGCGCCGTCAACTGTCTGGGCGCAGCCAAGAGAGCACTTGGCACCCTCGAACGAATAGAAGAGGTGATTAAAGTGCTCGGTTTCATTAACTCCGATCCTGATTTTCATGAACAGCCAAAGGTACTCAACGGATTCACCGATCTGTTGACCGAGCTCTACGGAGAAAAAGGCCGGCATGCACGGTCAGCCATAGGAACGAGCAATCTTCCATTCAATCAGCCTGTAGAAGTTGAAATGATCGTGAAAATCAAACCCGACTAACCGAATCGACTTCGTAGACCAATAAACGAAACGCCGCACAGCTTCTCAAGGATCCGATCTATTGTATTCGCAAATCACGCACCGGGTTCTGAAGTCTTGTCTGAATGCCTTCAATTTCTACTTCAACAGTATCTCCATCATGCAGTTCTTGCACATGTTCAGGAGTCCCTGTGATCACCACGTCGCCGGGGCAAAACGTCGTCCCGAGAGATAAATATGACAGTATCTCTGCCGGGCTAAAAATCATATCCTTTGTGTTGCCTCGCTGCATGACTTCACCGTTCAAGTAGGTGCGTATCTCGCCTGCCCGCCAATCAACATCTGTATA
>CAZQWG010000024.1:0-4579 GCA_964596985.1 uncultured Candidatus Bathyarchaeia archaeon | reverse complement strand
TGGTGATTCTGTTCCCTGAGGATCCCACCACAGGACAGTGGGGCAGAGGATCCCGGCTGGCCTACCGGGCTGCCTTGGATCAGCTGAAACCGGTGTTCGTGGTGTGCTCGGAACATCCAAAAGATTCCGAACACTACCAGGTGGCCGGCTCCTGCCTGTACGGAGTCCAAGGCTATTGGGTTGTCCCGCATCCGAACGCAGAGGGCGGGACCTGTGATGATGAGTTCTAGCAAAAAAAGGAGGATGAAAACCATGAACGAAAAACGTAATATTCAGATTACCGTGCGCCCGGTGACAGACCGGAACGGTGAATACGTGGCCTATTACGAGTCGGAGTTCCTGCAGGCTCAATTCTGTGTATACCTGAAAGACTCGATCTTCGGAGCCTTGGCGCTTCAGGCCTTTGCCGAGATGATTCGCAAAGCCTTCGGAAAGAACTACCGAAGCCAGGAGATCGATTTCCAGGTCGGTGAGGTACCTGTTTCTTTCGAAAACCCAATGCTTCTGGAGGTGCTGGATCGACAGCACGCTGCCTGCGCGTAACGCTCAAGGCAGAAACCGAACGGGGGATTGTCCTTGGTCCCCCACCCCTAAGAGCCGCCAACATCCAGGACATCGTGTCCTGGATGCCGGCGGCGATTTCTCCAGCGGCAGCTCTGAGAGCCACACGGATGTGGCTATCAGAGACGGATCACGGCGCGCTCCCGGATTTGTGGACAGCAGCGGCTGTTTGCACGCCGGCGGCAGGGGGCATCGTCACTGTCGAGGAGGACCGCTCGCGAGAAGAAGGGTGAGCGGTTTGACAAGTTGGTCGGCGCTCCTGATGAGTCAGGATCTGTGTCCTTATTTCGGACAAGGCCTAACGCCTCGGGGCTATTGATAAGACCATTCCCGATACTTGGCCTCGGTCATAACCGCTCACTCAAACAGTCATTGTAATATAGGGCGAGGCAGACTGCCAGGGGATTTTCGAGGATTTGTGGACGTTCTCGGCGAGGATCATGGCGAGCGGTTATGTCATCCGCCGAAACCGCACTAGGAGCGAATTTTTTGAGTGTAAAATTCGCACTTCGGCGAAACTGCATAGCGCATAACCCCACCCTTATACCGCATTGACACACTGTGACCTTATGCGGAGAGTTTTACCGGTATGGGTAGAACAGAATTTGGTGTGCTTTTCCGTAAGCCGAAATTCCCCATAGTAGGTTATACTGACAAGGAACTCTTTTCTGCTCTGGAATTGAGCAGGCTCGCGTCGATTCTGGTTCGTTTTAAGCCGTCATCTGGCAAGGATATCGTCCAAATGGTAGACGCCACTGGAGAAGAGTTCTGGTATACTCGCAAGCAGCGTGTATTGTCTCCGGGCTTCACCAGCAAACACTGGACGAAGCGGCAGATTATTGACCTCTACAACAGCCACGTCGGGATTGACCGAGTATACGCGGTCCGCTCACTCTCGAGCAAAAGATTGTCAGAAATCGGGCGTGAGATATCAAATCTGATCCGAAGTCCGTGATCGATAAACTACAGACGACGAAGACGACAGTAAGGCAACATGAGACGAAAGAAGGGTAGAATCCACAGAGACGTTCGGTTCTCCGAAGTTATTGCTGGGAGGTTTGCTCGTGGGAGCAAAAAAAGCCCAGATGGATCTGGCTGCTAGGATGGCGAAAGAGAGGTCGGTCCCAGAAGGTTCTGTGATCGTAGAACCGAGAGGTATGGACAAGATGTCTGAGATTCTCATCGACTTCGCCGAACCGCTTCCTGAACTCGTCGATAATGAGAAGGCAATGCTGACTTTAGCGATGACTGCATGGAATATCTCGATCTTCCCGGAAAAGGATCGTGACGCGAAGATAGATGAATTGGTCACAAAATGCTTCCCGCAGGACGATCCGCAGTCTCTGGAAAAGATCAGGGCAGTAGTAGGCATGCTGGTTTTGAGAAAGCTCGAGATGTACCCTGACAATGAGAGAATCCTCCTGGGATATGAGTTCATCGAGTCAGGGAACAAAAGGATGCTGAACGTCATGTCGACGATGCGGCGTTGAAGGCGCGATTCAACGGCTCTGGACAGGGTGACAGAACTCCAACAGCTGGTGCGCTTGCAAGTTCTTTGTAGAATGCCGCCTAACTGTCCGGCAACACCATGTTCACATCATCTCTTACTTCTACATCCGATCTGTCGGCGAAGACCGCCTCCGAGATGACGCGGTCTGTAATTTCCTCCAGGTAGCCGCGCAATATCTCATTCAGTTTCTCATACTCGGGCCAAAGCGTCTCATCTGCGAATCGCTGGGGCACGCTGGCCATCACTGTCGTGTACCGTTGACGGTAGTATCGGTAGGGCTGTATCCCGTATCGGCGCAACAACGCGACAAATAGCTTTCGTGACCACATATCCGGCATAGAAAATGTGTATTCAATAGGCGGATCTACCTGTCGCGTCTCTGCTAGACGCTGCAGGATTCTCTCAAGCGCATTTCCTGCCGCAGTGCGCTCGCCAGGGGTAGCAGCTCGGGCAAATAGGCTCTCGATACGCTGTAATTTCCCGATGAGCTTTTGTTCCTCGGTCATGGCTTCCGACTTCCATTCACTTCATTGCGTAGCTCCGACGGGGCATCGCCGAGATCACGTGCCGCTGAGTAACGAGACTCAATATATGAACTAATTCCGCCGTAGCTACCGACACTGCTCTCTGCACTATATCATCCCATCAGAGCATGGTGAAGTCGACGGGAGATTAGAGTTTGCTTGGGAAGGCAATGATGGATGCAATCCTATTTCGGGGAGGAGAGGATGGTTTCAATTGAAAGACAATAATCGCTAAACTTGACCCCTGGGAATGTTCACAAGCCTTTTGGGCAAACCCGCACCCCGTGGGGGACATAGGGCGGTGGATTTGCATAGACTCGTAATCTGATGGATAATTGCATAGGAGGCTTGCTCAAAGATTCCGGGGCAGGGTACCCTTGCGCACAGTCAGTGGGATTTGGAGTAAGACATGGCAATCCCTGATTATCAGACGCTGATGCTTCCGCTGCTTAAATTGTCTTCGGATGGAGAGATGCACTCAAAGCAGGAGGCAGTGGATTCTCTCTCAAAGCAGTTTGGTTTGTCTGAGGACGAGAAGTCAGCCCTACTCCCGAGCGGAACCCAGACCATCATCTACAATCGAGTAGGTTGGGCACAGACCTACATGAAGAAGGCTGGACTGTTGTCTTCACCTCAAAGAGGCCGCTTTCAGATAACCAAGAGAGGTAAAGAACTACTGAAGGAGAATCCAGAAAAGATAGACGTCAGTCTATTAGGTCGATTTGAGGAGTTCAGCCAATTCAAGGCCGCCCATAAAAACAAAGACGAGGAAGCCGTTGAGGAGTCAGAAGTAGATAGTATTGGGACTCCTGAAGAAGCGATTGAATATGGTTACCAGAAAGTAGTTGCCAATCTTTCCGAGGAGATGCTGCTGAAGGTGAAGGAATGTTCACCCACGTTCTTCGAGAGAGTAGTCGTCGACTTGCTTGTTTCCATGGGCTATGGGGGCTCTCGAAAGGAAGCGGGCGAGGTACTTGGAAAAAGCGGCGATAGCGGAATAGACGGGATTATCAAAGAAGACAAACTTGGTTTGGACATTATCTACATTCAGGCAAAACGCTGGGAAAGTGTTGTCGGTAGACCAGAAATCCAGAAGTTTGCTGGGGCGCTCCTCGGACAAAAGGCTAGAAAGGGAATCTTCATAACGACCTCCTCCTTCACCCAAGACGCGATAACGTATGCCAACAACCTGGAGACCAAAGTAATCCTGATTGATGGTAACCGGCTTTCTCGCTTGATGATCGATCATAACTTGGGTGTTTCTACAACGGCGTCTTATCAGGTCAAACGAATAGACTCGGACTATTTTGTGGAAGACTGAAATCACAACCCAAGGTGGTTCAGTACCCCTCTGTGGATTTAGTATCGAGAGCGTTGTGGAAGAAGAGTTGGGATTCAAGAGGATAAATATCACTAATTGGAACAAACCCGACGAAATTACCTTTCGGTTTGGTCCCCGTCAGAACTCTTCGGGTGAACACCCCCACTTGCTATACATCCTAAGACCGACGCTGCGACAGGATGTGCCACTTGATATCCGTAAGCTCTTTGAGGTTGCTCGTGGTGCTATGGTCTATTCATTCTATTTCTATCCACTTTATACCCTTGGCATGGAACAACTGTTTAGGATCGGAGAAACAGCGCTTGTTTCTAAGTGCAGAAGGATGGGATTTGGAAAGAAAAAGCCTAGATTTTCCGACCTGATAGATTTTCTTGTTCGGAAGGGCGTCATTGACTCGCACAGCGCCAAAAGGTGGGATGCCCTGCGATCACTACGGAACAGCGCTTCGCATCTCGAATGTCAGAGCATCTATTTTCCTGGAATGGCGATCGGTACAATGGAACGTCTTACAGAGGATATCAATGCTCTCTGTCCTTTCTGAACAATTCTCTTCAATGTCTCCACTCGAGCTTCTTTTCTTCTCTGCTCCCCGGCACCCTCCCGCCCGACACCCCAGGCGGGCCGGAAAGGGGGGGGGGGGGG
>CAZQWG010000023.1:0-5407 GCA_964596985.1 uncultured Candidatus Bathyarchaeia archaeon | reverse complement strand
CGACCTTCTCCCAGCGGTTGCTCAAGATACTGGGACAGGAGAGAGAGCCGGCCTCGACTTGAGATAGAATCCGGAGGCAAAGATGCCATCATTAGATGAATATCTAGCCCATCTGGCCTGCCAACTCTATCTTGACAGGCCAACCGAGGAGAAAATCGTACAGGAGATCCGCTCCCATCTAATGGAGTCGGCAGGGGAGTTTCACCAGAAAGGGTACAGTCCAGAGGAGAGCATGGTCCTGGCTATCGCCCGCTTCGGCGAGGCAGAAAAAGTGGCTCAGATGATGTGCCAGGTGTATGCGGAGTCGGCCAATCAGGCCGTCTTGGCCGCCCTCCTCCCTGTGGCCCTGACCATGGCCTTCAAGTGGCTCATTCTCCCCTTCTTGGAGAGGCTAGGTAGTTGGCAGGGCGATCCCACTCCGGCCATCACCATCTCCCTAGCGCTTCTGGCTTTGCTCATCCCTGGCCTCACCATGCGCCGCTGGCGGTACGGATATGCAGCCTGGGCCTTCTTCAGCCTCATAGCCATCGCCCAAATATGAGTTAGGGGAAAATCTGTTCTTTGACTTAATGCTAATCGTTGCAAATACAAGTCAAGGAAGGTAATGCAATGAAGACCGTTCTATTGATTGGTATTGTGGTGCTTTTGCTCGTTCTTGACTGGGCAGCACTACACGACATCTTGAAAGGCGAGCCAAACCTATACGGGGAATATGGGACGATTCTCTTTAGCATAATAGTATTAGCCATGATTTTTATTGCACTCTTCAAGAGCCTGGGGGGGAGAGTTTAGAAGGCTAGCAGGAGGTCGATTCTAGGATCGAGGGCCTTTCACTCAGTTTTAGGGGGAGAAATGGAGGCTTTCTACGTCATCGAACGGATATTGCGTGACCGAAGAGCGTTCTTCGACGAGATAGGGAACGGTGATGGGGTCTCCCGAAAGATACAGAGCATGCTCATAAGTTCCGTCATCTTCTTCGCCGTCTATGGGGCGGTGATGGGCTTCTCCAACAGCCTGCTCCAGGCGATCTCTTCGGCGGCGAAACTCCCAATCCTCTTCCTCATCACTCTGGTGATATGTCTCCCCACTCTCTACTTCTTCAACCTTCTCTTCGGCTCCCGATTGAGTCTCTCCCAAACCTTGGCTCTCATCCTCACGGCCATAGCGGTCACCGCGGTCCTGACCCTCTCCTTCGCCCCCATCTCCCTCTTCTTCTGGCTTACGGCTCCTCATTATCAGTTCTTCAAGTTGCTCAACGTAGCCATCTTGACGATCACTGGCTTCTCAGGGCTGACTTTCTTATGGCAGGGTATGCGCCAGGTGGAGGACAAGGGAAGTAAGCTCCGGTCGCTTGTACTTTGGGCTTGGATCCTGGTCTACGGCTTCGTGGGGACCCAGATGGCCTGGACGCTCCGGCCCTTCTTCGGAGCCCCAGACCTGCCTTTCGAGATATTCCGCGACCTGGGAGGAAACTTCTACGTAAACGTGCTACAGTCGATGGGGGAGATCCTGGTGGGGATATTGGGAGCCATGGACTAGGTATCGTCTAGCGTAGAAGGGCTTGTCCTGGATTTAAAATCCAGGACAAGCATGGAAAGAGCAAATAAGTAGGCCGGATTTCCATATCCGACCTGCTGTCTGTGATATACGAAGTGAGTAGGGCAGGTTATGGAAGCCTGCTCTACTATTATAGTCGTACACGAAATTGACTGGGTGGCCAACTGTGCTAGACTAAGAACGTACGGCACGATAGTGGGTAGAACCAGGAAAGGGGGGCTTCCGCATGAGCCTATTGGATTCTATTAGCACTTTGGGCCAATGGATCTTATCCAATTTGGGCAAACTTTCGTTTTCGGTTGTCGCCATCATTGCAGGATATGTTCTCCACAAGGTTATAACCAGAGAAATCACAAGGCTGAAGGACGAGAAGAGGCTGGAGCCACACATCGCTTACACCTTGACCAGGGTTAGCCAATGGGTTGTCATTCTCGTGGTTCTGTCAGCCATTTTGGCGCAGTTTGGGGTTACCATTGGCATGATATCTGGGCTTTTGACTCTTCTCGGTGGCACCATTATAGGTTTTGCAGCCATAAACACCATTGGGAACGCCATCGCAGGCTTGATAGTGATGACTAGCAGACCCTTCCGAGTTGGAGACAGGATATTCTTTAATGGTCAATTCGCGGATGTAGTAGGCGTTGAATTGATATATACGAAGATGTTAACTCTTGACAATGTTCTGGTTTCTATTCCCAATCAAGAGTTGCTCAAGGCGGAGATCGACAATTTCGGAAAGGACAATGTGGTCAGAAGACATGTAACGGTTACTCCTGGGTTTGAGTACGACAACCGAGAGGTGGAAGAGGCCTTGTTGGAGGCTGCTGGAAAGGTTCCAAGGGTCTTGAAGGAACCCAAACCATATGTCCGGATAACGAACTTTCAGAATTATGCCGTGGAATATACCCTTTACGTGTTCGTAGACGACATAAAAGGACTGCGGGCAATAGACGCGGAACTGCACAGAAGCGTGCTTCAAACTTGCAAGAGCCACAACATAGACATAAGTACACCTTTACTGCTTCGACAAATCCCAGACTGAATCGGTACCAACTCCCCCTCTTACTTGGCGCGAGGTGAGTTAAAATGCCCCGACTCATTAAGCAAAGGTCAAAGAAGGCTGGTCTTCCGCCCGGAACCCTGGTTCACATCGGGGAGAAAAAGAGGGAAAGAACGACCATAACGATATTAGATTATGATGAGCGACATCTTCAAGAACAGGAGATCAAAGCCGTTGATGAATGCCTTACATTTAAGGATAAGCCGACTGTGATATGGATAAATGTAGATGGCATTCATGAGGTCGAGATTCTAGAAGAACTTGGCGATTGCTTTGGACTGCATCCTCTTGTAGTGGAAGACATACTAAATACCGATCAACGTCCGAAGATGGAAGATTTTGGTGACTACATTTTCATCGTTCTGAAAATGTTTTACTACGATGACAACACCGACGAGATAGTTACAGAGCAAATAAGCCTAATCCTGGGTGCGAATTTCGTCATTTCTTTTCAAGAAAGAGAAAGAGACGTTTTCAACCCCATTAGAGAGCGCATCAGGAGTGAGAAGGGTCGCATAAGAAAGATGGGGGCTGACTACCTTGCCTACGCCTTGTTGGACATAACAGTTGACAACTACTTCTTGATCTTGGAGAAATTGGGAGAGAGGATAGAGTTCCTGGAGGATGAGTTAGTCAGCAACCCAACACCAGAAACCTTGCAGACAATCCACGACCTAAAAAGAGAGATGATATTCTTGCGCAAGTCGGTTTGGCCTTTGAGAGAGGTAATCGGTGGCCTGGAAAGGGGAGAATCGTCGCTGATTAGAGAATCCACCGGGATATACCTTAGGGATGTTTACGATCATACAATACAGGTGATTGACGCAGTAGAGACATCCCGGGACATGCTTTCTGGGATGCTTGATATCTATCTTTCGAGCATCAGCAATAGAATGAACGAAGTTATGAAAGTCTTAACGATTATTGCCACGATATTTATCCCTTTGACTCTTATAGCAGGTATATACGGAATGAACTTCAGATATATGCCGGAACTCGAGTGGCCTTGGGCTTACCCTATGCTTTGGCTCATCATGTTGGCTATCGGGGTTTTGATGCTGGTCTATTTCAGAAGGAAGAGATGGCTGTAGAAGAGTTTACCCATGTCCGCATCATATGGCAGAATTGTATGCCGTAGGCTCTTAAACGGGACTAAGTAGGGCAGGTTTCTATACCTGCCCTACTTCTTATCAACCACTCCGCTGCTCATAGACCATATTTCTCGCTGAGAAATCCGCGCCACTCTTCGAGGTGTGAGGGCAGCCTAGTGTCCATCCAGGCGAGGAGATCCTGGATGGTGAACGAAATGAAGCGGTCTGGTTCTCGGAGTAACCCAGCCCAGGCTTTCATAGGGTTCCTCTCTCCCCCAAAGGGGCGGCCCATCCGCAGTAGGTGGTCATTCTCAGCATGATACACTACACCGAACAGGGCTCGCTCGTATCCAGAATGAGGGTCAGATTCTATCCGGTGCGCCAGAAACTGGTTACGCATCAACTGATAGAAGTCATACCGGAATGGACAGTAGGACTCCTCGGCAAGTAAGTTGATACGCAATGGGCTGTCTGGGCCAAGGGCGATCTCCCAATAGGGGCGTCGCTTGGGCTTGACAAGATAGCACATCTTCTCCGGAGCCTGTACAATCTTGCTCGCCTGACGACAACGCGACCTGTCCCTATTGCCTTTGCTTGTCGCTCCCCCACAGCGACCAAACTCCGGCTCGGTGAATTTGAATTCCAGTAGCAGAAGGCCTCGCGAGTTACTTGCGTCAAACCATTCGAGAGCAACGTCGGCACTGGTTCGCATCCGACCCCTTCCCCCCGGTTCTTTCAAATAGTTCTTGTCACCTATGTACTCAAAATGCATCTTACCGACCCGGGTCAGTTGCGGTATGCGACCGGCGAGGAATCTAGCGAGCAGCGTCTGTTCATAGCGCAACGGGAAGAAGATATTGACACACAGTATCTGTGAGCTCAACAAGTTGTGCCGCTGGTCGTGCCAGGCGATATCTTCTTCGAGAAAGTGAATCCTGGCTGTTGCCCTAATCTGTTCCCAAAGATTCAAATCCCATAGTTCAACAGGCAGGATATGGCGATGTTCCCTGCCTCGCCACCTGCCCCGCTTGCGCACGACAAGAACATCCTCCTTATAACGCACGGCCCTGGTTTCCACTCGCGATCGAAAGTTAGGCATTGTTTCACCTCTCTCCCTGGATAGGCTTTCGACAATGGTCTTCACTCATCTTGGATCGAAGGGCCTCGCTTGCGATTAGACCGTTAGCACCTTCTCCGCCTCCATCATGGCCTTCACTATCTCGGCCATGCCCCCTACGCGCCCCACTACAACCCGGTCCTTCAGCCTGAAGTAATCCAGGCAGGTTCCGCAGGCGATGAGTTGCACTCCTGTCCGCTCAAGGCCGCTCAGTTCTTGAACCACCGGAGAGTCCTCGACGACTAACTTCACCCCCTCGGTGTAGAACACCACCTTCTCCGGTGGGGTGGGAAGGGCAGCGAGGGTGCGCAGGAAGAGCCCCATCATCTTCTCTCGCACCCCCTTTTCGCCGTTGCCCAGCCCGCTGTTGGTGACCAAGATGACGACTTCGCTCATGGTTCCTCCTATGGCTCCTCGGCCGTCTCCACTGCAAGACCCGAAGAACCTAGACTTCTCGTCAGATCCTTCAAGGCTTCGTTTATGACTCCCTCGACCTGGCCCCTATCCCTTCCGGCGGAGGAAAGGGTGACTTTGATCTTCACCTCTGGGCCGAACACCTTGGCCCTGGACTTGATATATACC
>CAZQWG010000022.1:3912-5606 GCA_964596985.1 uncultured Candidatus Bathyarchaeia archaeon | reverse complement strand
TCCCATAGCACGAAAGCGAACATGCCGTTGAATCTATCCAGGCATTCGTATTCATACTCCTCATAGGCATGGATAACCACCTCGGTGTCGCTCTGGGAGCGAAAGCGATGCCCTTTCCTCTCCAGTTCGGGCCTCAATTCCAGGTAGTTGTATATCTCGCCGTTGTAAATAATCCAGATGGTGCCATCCTCATTGCTCATCGGCTGATGACCAGTTGGAGAGAGGTCGATGATTGCAAGGCGGCAATGGCCCAGGCCAAGGCTGCCATCAATGTATTGTCCCTCATCATCGGGACCCCGGTGGCGCTGGATATCGATCATCCTTTGCAACTTATGCGGCGAAATGGGTTTGCCACTCAGGTTATAGATGCCGGCGATGCCACACATTGAATCCTCTTAGGGTTAACCAACGGGACATAGAGATGATGATTGTTCAGTGAACACTCTCGTACAGATCAATCAGTTGCTTGGCGATGATTTTCACATCGTGGACTCTTTCCACGTAGTCTCTTCCTCTCGCTCCCAGATCGCGGCGCAAGGCTGGGTTTTCAACAACTGTTTTGAGATGGTCGTAGATATCGCTGGGGCTGGTGTCAATGATCGGCAAATCCGGCTGGCAATCTCTGAGATCATCTCTGATATAGCTGAGGACCGGCTTTTCGAGAGCCATGCCCTCTACCGCCAACAAGCAGTACCAACCCATTAGTACCTGATCGACAACTATGGCGGCTTTCTCATACAAAGGTTTGACTTTCTCGTGGGGAACCCCTTCAACGAGCATCAACTCTACAGAGTGGTTCTCCTGCTTTAACCTTTCCAGGGCTTCAACGATATACGCTGTCCCCTTGATTTGCCTGTTGGTTGGGGCGTGAAGAACGATCATTTTGCCATCACCTTCTGAGCGGGTTTCCCCGCCACCCCTCCAATAGTCAAGATCAATAGGCTGAGGCACGAGTATGGCTCCATCAACGAATTGAAGGATGTCGGGCGTAGAGCAGAAGATCAAATCTCCATAACGCTGGGCTATCTTTATCACCCATCGCGCCTGAGGATTGCACAGCTCCTCATTACAATTCAGGCAGGGGGAGAAAGCATGGGTCCTGAGCATGTGCTGTCTGTCTCTAATGTCGCAGCCATGAAAGTGAAAAACAACCTTCTTGCCCAAGGCTTTAAGAAGGGGAACGTCTAGGTTCAGGGGGAGAAGGGATCGGCCATAACGAAAGTGAAATATGTCATACTCCTCTACGATTCCCACCATGACTTTTAGGCCGACAAGCATCCTGTAGGCCAGGTTTCGATTGTTGACGTCGACTACAATATCGCTTTTACATTGATGGTGCCTATCGTACCGAAATGAGAGCGATCTCGCTGTATGTCCCAGATCCTCTTGTGCTCTAGCCAGAATATATGTCTGGCCAGCGAACGACGAACCATGTAAAGTGTACAATATCCTCAAAGCCAGCTTCTCCTGCTAAGGCACCGTCCTCTTTTGGAAATGCTGTTGTTGGAAGGCTATTGAGATCTTCTCGGCATCGTGATTCATTTCAGCAGTTCTCCGGGCCATTTTCCCCAACCGATTGGATAGTTCGCGATCCTGCAATAGTGAAACGATGGCCTTCTTTAGATTATCTACTCCTGGCTTATCCACAACTAGAGCGAACCCTCTCTCTCTAGCGTAGCAACTGACGTACGAAT
>CAZQWG010000022.1:0-3812 GCA_964596985.1 uncultured Candidatus Bathyarchaeia archaeon | reverse complement strand
CCCTTATCTCCCAAGAGTTCCATCCTCTCATGAAGATGCAATAACTGCCTTCAGGAAAGTACCTGAACAGATTACTTAGCAGGATAGAACCAGCCGTCAGGAGGGGAGGAGCAGCGGGTGAAAAGATGAGGGTTTTCTTTAAGGTTTTCACAGTCTCCTTCCTCAGAGCCTGGATATAGACTTATTTTTCTCTATAGATTCTCAGTTCCTCTGAACCAGCGAGAAATATAGTTTCTCCATTCGACCCATCTCTTCGTTGTAATCTGCTCTCCTTCTAACCAACTCCCGGTTGCGTTCAGCAAATAACCTCTGCTTTGATTTGTTTTTCAACAGTTCCACAATCGAACCCGCCAACTTGACATAATCACGAACAGGTACCAGGCAGCCATTATAGCCGTCTTCTATCCACTCCCTGATGGCTGGTATGTCACCCATCACCAAGGGGACTTCACAGGCCATAGCCTCTAGCATCGATTGAGGACAGGAGTCGTAAGCGGAAATGGAAACAAAAAGATCGGATATGTTGAGATATTGAGGCAGAAGATGGTACTCTACGCGCCCCACGAGCCTTGTGCTCTTCCTAAGATCGAGCTCATTGATTAGATTCTTAACCTTTTCCAGGTCAGTAGCAGAATGCCAGATGAAGACAAACTTCGTTGTGGGGAACTCCCTCAAAACCAGAGGGATGGACTTTATGAGGACCTCGGTGTTATAGACCTCGAAACCGAGACTACGCGCACTTAAAACAACCGGGCCCTCGCTTAACTCCAGTCTCTCTCTAAGAGCTGAGTCGCTCTCCTGTCGGGAGAAGTGCTTGGTATCAACACCAGGGCATTGAACCCTCTTGATCTTCGGTGGCTCTGCACCTAATTGCAGGCATTTGTCGTACATAAGTTGAGAATTCACCGTTATCAGGTCGGCGTTACGTATCAAGTGATGGATGATGGTTTTATAGAGCCAAGATGGGTCAACACGCCAGAGAATATCTCCGTCCCAGGGGGTAAAAATCAGCGGATGAAAACCTGTAAATACACCCAAATGGTGGGGAAACAAGCCATTTTGAAGGTGGAGGACGTCAGGCTTTATCTGCCTCACAAACCTTCTCATCTCCAGTAGACGGAAAAGGTGATCTAGGTATAGCCTATGATGAATAGCTCCCCAGTATCTGTTTCGAGGCGGACGACCAAGGCTATGAACGTTCACATTTTCCAGCGCGCAAGGTATCACATCGGTGATCAAATGGATATCATGCTTCCTATCGGCAAACCATTGCAGCCATCTTGTGGTGTGAATGCTATGGCCCCAACCTATGTAACAGATTCTCAAAGGGCTTTGAACCTCCTGTAGATCACCGAGAGGACTAAGAGCCAGAGGGCACGGTTTAGAGGGTAGTAAAAACCAGATTTTGCCAGCAATCTTAAAGCATTCCTATAATCCCCGATTGTGAGCAATTTATTACCCCAGTGGCAATAAACGTTAGAGATGAGCCGTCTTCTCTTCAAGATATCACGGGACAGATTATCCGCCACAGCCTTGAGAACTCTCTCTTTGCCCAGGGAGTCGAGTCTATCCTGGCCGGTTGCCCGTCTTTCTCTGGCTGTCTCGCTGGCCAAAGCCCTGTAGGCCTCTTGCTCCGCTACGCTGGTCATTGTGATCGAAGCGAGATTGAGCCGACGCATGTACAGAGGCTCTGTCAGATTGGCCACTTCGAACTTCTCGGCGATGCGTAGCCATAGATCGTAATCCTGAGCCGTTTTGAACTCCTCGCGGTAGAAACCGACCTCCTCCAGACAGCTCTTCCGAAAAACGGTCGTGCCATGGCAAAAGCAGTTGCGTTCTAGTAAATGCTTCTGGATTTCATCGTTTTCACTATACAGCTCCACGATCCCCACTTCTCTCCCATCACTGGCCATTTCATAGTAGAAACTACCAACGAGCCCCACCTCTCTATGGTCATCCAGAAACATTGCCTGTCTTTCTAGCCTCGTAGGAAGGGAAATGTCATCAGCATCCATGCGGGCGATGTATTCTCCCCGAGCCATACTGAGGCCCTTGTTGAGGGAGCAGGTCAGGCCAATATTGTAGGGATTATCAATCAGGATCATACGCTCATCGTCGAAACCGCGCAGGATTTCCGCCGTCCTGTCAGTGGAACCATCGTTCACGATGATGAACTCGAAATCGCCAAAGGTCTGGTTGAGGATGCTCTCTGCGGCTTCTTGCAGGTAGCGTTCGCCGTTGTAAACGCTCATTAAGACGCTCACACGTGGCTGCTTTCCCATAGCCTTCTCACCGTTCACAAGCTCACTCTAGCACCTTAAGCACAACGTAGCTCTCAAAGTCCATAAGTTGATACATTCCTTGAGCCAGATCATAGCGGTGTATCCCTTCCGGAAACAGCACGATGTAATCCGGATCCAAAGCCCAACCATCCGGAGCTTTCCCCGTGTTTCCGATGCCGTAGAGGGTTAGTAGCAAGTAATCATGTTCGGTGCCTATGTAACAACTATCCTCCAAGGCTGAGCGAGAGACTATCCAGCACCACTCAGACACCCTATCCTGAAGAAGATCATATCGTATAGAAGCCTGCTGCCGGCCTTGGCTCGTCAAATCCTTGGCGATCCAGGCGACCATCTGCCGCTGAGGGTTCGGGGTGCCTCTCAGGGCTGAGGAGATACGCCCCCACGCATTGTGGCTGACTAGAATGATCAGCACGCTCAATCCCACCAAGAGCAAGGTTTGGACAATTCTCGTCCGTGCCCACCGGGGCACAACGCAGACGTAGGCGATGATCAGCACTTGCGGTCCGTAGAAAAGCCAGGACACATCTGGCCTGCTTATGGTAGTATGCGGAGAAAGGTTTTGCAGGAGAGCCGGCAGGAAGAAACTCACCAAAAGCAAACGTTCTGCTGGGGTCGCTGTTCGCTGGATGCCCAAGCGATACAGCAACACTCCCACCCCTATGACGCCTATCAGGAAAAACGCTGTTTCGACAAGATATAGAGCTCGCTCTTGTGGAGGACCGGGGAATGATGGTTGAAGAGCAGACCAGCGGAAGTGCAGACTCAATGCACGGATCATGCCCCATGAAGCCCCATAAACCTTCGACGACACCGCGTACGCCACGGGCCACTCCGAACGTAACGCCTCCTTCCAGCGGCTCATAAGACCTTCTTCGGTCTGAAAGTTTTTGATCTGTTCCTGGCTCTCTGCTTCCTGACGGCAAAAGGGTGTGATCTCCTCCGGCTTTGGGACGGACAAGCGCCCCTGAACGACAGCACGGATATCGGCAAACGCGCGATCTCGTTCAAAGCCAAGATAAGGAGCCCAGAGCGCTAGTGCGATGAGCCCTCCTGCTATTATCGGTCTGGGCTGGAGTCTGGCTCGAAACAACAAAGGCAGGAGGAGCAAAACTCCGAAAGCGAGTGCCCCGCCCCAGTGAAGGCCGGTGATCCAGGCAGCCAAGGGTAGTAGCAGCGCCCCATACCAGGAGTTGCCTTCCAACAGCCATCGGAACAGGCAGAAAACCATCAAAACGTATGAGGGGGCAAGCAACCCCTGGGCCCAGCTGGCATGGCCAAAATAGAGCCCTTTCTCTGTGAAAGCATAGAGCGCTGCTGCCGCCAGACCTGCTCTGGGGCCAAAGTACCGTCGCCCCAGGCTGTACAGGGCCACAAGCGCGAGCACATGCAAAAGAAGAGCCGGTAGAATGAGGACCCATGAGGGATTTCGCGTTAGCATCAAAGGGGCGAGATACAACCACACAAAGAAAGGGGGGTTGTAAGCCCGCAGGCTGTTCAGGATGCCATGAA
>CAZQWG010000021.1:0-5889 GCA_964596985.1 uncultured Candidatus Bathyarchaeia archaeon | reverse complement strand
GAGTACAATGAAATGCGACCGCATTCCAGTTTGGGAAATCGGGCACCGGCAGTCTATGTTGCAGAGCCGCTGGGTGTTAGCACAAGTTCGTGAATCATGCGAGCTCGATTTTTGACATTATGACTGGTCCTAAAAATGGGGCAGGGGCAAGGGCTTGTTCTCTCACCTTTTGGTTAGTCTAGACTTGGGGGGCAGGCACAGGGTAGGGTCATCTCTAGTCACAGGTGGTGCGATGATGGCGGGCAGGCAAGTACTTTTGGGGAGACCTTTCGCTGAGAATGGCAGCATGAAGCTAATGAGCGAGAATCATCTGAAAGCTCCCTATTAGGCGGCAACTTGCCCCTTGTTGATTCAACGCTTTTACGGAGGGAGAATCATGGCTACTAGCAAGACAGCAGTGGTGTTGCTTGAAATGTTGAGGAAGTACGATGTCAAGCATGTTTTTGGTTTGCCAGGGGAAACCACTCTCCCTTGGTATAATTGCTGGCACGATTTCCCTGATATTAAGCACGTTTTAGCGAGGGACGAAAGAAGCGCTGCATTTATGGCTGACGCATATGCTCGCCTTGCTTTTAAACCTGGTATATGCGAGGGTCCAAGTGTGGGGTCCACCCACATGATTCCCGGTGTTGCCGAAGCATACAGAGCTTCAGTCCCTATGCTAGTGTTCACTACTGACATACCATTATATGCCGAGAAACAGAATATGCTAACAGGTTTAGATCAGATATCACTTTATAAGTCTATTACAAAGGAGACTATGACTATAACCAAAGCTTTCGAAATACCAGCTGTCGTGAGAAGGGCTTTTAGACTTATGACTTCTGGCCGTCCTGGACCAGTCCATATCAGGATTCCTATGGATATGTTCTCTGAAAGGATAGAAAACCCTGATGTATACTCACAAATGGATTTCTCAAGGTACCCTGGTCACAGGCCCTCGGCTGAGGCTTCAAAGATACAACAAGCAGTGGAATTGCTTATTGAGAAACAACGACCTCTTCTAATATGTGGACAGGGAACGTTATTTTCTCAAGCCTGGGACGAGGTTGCCGAGCTGGCCGAGTTTCTTGCAATCCCAGTTGCAACATCGATGACCGGCAAAGGCAGCATTGGCGAAACACATCCGTTGTCAATTGGCGTGATCGGAGCCCGAGGGGGCACAAGTTTCTCGAATAGCGTTGTTGAAGAAGCTGATCTGCTATTCTATATTGGCTGTAACACCGATTCAGCTACTACGAATCAATGGCGCTTGCCTTCTCCAAGTGATGGAAAGAGTATAGTGCATTTAGATATAAGCGAGGCCGAAGTAGGCAACACTCTTCCGACGGATGTGAACTTGATTGGTGACGCAAAGGCAACTCTGCTAATGATTCTGAAAGCTTTGAAAGAAAGAACCTCCCGAAGGGACTTTAAAAAAATCCCGAGAATTAAAAACATCATTAGACAGGCAAAAGCTTATCAAGAATATCTGAATGGATTTATGAATTCGGGAGGTGAGTTTATCCACCCCATGAGATTTATGGCAGAATTTACTGGGGCTCTCCCAAAGACTCATGTGATTCTTGCTGATCCGGGGACAAGTGCAATTTATCCATCGGCATTTTACAAAGGCAATGGCCCAGGGAGAAGAGTGATATTTAATTATGCGCTCGGTGCGTTGGGATATGCCATACCTGCAGCGGTTGGAGCTCATTTTGCTAGACCAAACAGCTGCATAATTGCGCTCACTGGCGATGGTAGTTTTGGCTTCACGAGCGGAGAGTTGGAAACCATTACACGCATTCAGGGTGATATTAAAGTCATTCTCCTCAATAATGGAAGCTATGGTTGGATAAGAGCAGAGACTCTTTTCGGCTATGGAGGGAAATGCTTTGCGACTGATTTCGCAGAAGTGGAGTATACCAAGATTGCAGAAGGATTTGGCTTAAGAGCATATAGCATCAAAGAGCCGGAGGATCTCCGACCCGTTTTGCGGGAAGTATTCAATTCTGACGGTGCTGCTTTCGTAGACGTGAAAATCAAAGCAGAAGATGAATTGGTGCCTCCTGTACCTTCGTGGGCTGAAAAAGCGGAGAGATGGAAAATGGAGCACATATATTAAGAGAGTGTTGTGCATGAGCATAGTGCAAATGTGCGTATGTGTATGAAAAGTGCAAGCAAAAGGCGTGATAATGGTGGTGACAGAAAGGTGTGGGTTGTCGTTAGGATGTTTCGCTTAGTAGATTGCGAGCAGAAGGCTGCGGGATTTTGCATTGCATAGAAAGATTGAGGTAAGGTCAACGCGACTTGGCAAAGCAGTTCTTTAACTGAGAGGTAGTTGAACGTGTAGAAAGGTCAATTCAATACTAAATCTACGGTTTGGTGTCGTTGTGAATAGTAGAGAAGCTGTTGCGTGAAGGAACAAGCCGGTTCCAAGACCCGGACTAGGTTGCATAGGGGGGGCGGGGGTCAACAGAACCCATGCGCTAAATCATGCAAACGTTCTAGTGGCAGTCGAAGAGGGGACGGGTGATGAAGCTCGTGGTTTAAAACAAGGAAAGTAGCATACAAGAAAAGGGGTGTAAGTAGACGAGTCAGCTGAATGACGAAGAATAGCATTCGCATGCTCCGTCCGGAAGGGCGGGGATAAGAATGCTGCTGCCGTAGGCAGCAAACTGTGATAGGGTAGTGGCATGGTGATGAAGCGGGCCAGCCACAGTGTGTACGATACCAGTTACCATTTGGTATGGGCTCCCAAGTACCGGAAGGGGGTTCTGCGAGGAGAGATACGAGAGCGGGTGAAAGAGCTGTTTCACGAGATAGGACTGCACCATGGTTTTGAGATCATGGAGCTGGAGGTAGCGAAGGATCATGTTCACGTTTTCATCAGTTTTCCGCCGAAGTACTCGATTACGAAGGTGGTAGGGATACTCAAAGCAGTAAGTGCGAGGGAGATACGAGAGGAGTTCCCCGAGGTGCAGGAAGAATTGTGGGGCGGAGAATTCTGGGAGGACGGTTACTTTGCCCGAACAACGGTTGGGGATCAGATAACGACGGATGTGATCAGGCAATACATCCGTTTTCATAAAGACACAGCGAAGAGGCCAGAGCAGCTACCGCTGATCTGAGAAAGCCCCGCCCGGAAGGGCGGGGCTTCTTTACTAAATAAGAGGAATATCGAGAGATTATCATAGGGGGTAGCAATGAAGATCACAGAGATAGACGTTATTCCTTACAGAATTCCGTACCACGAGATGCACCATATGGCTACTTTGACTCTTTCAGCTCTTGAAAATGTTGTAGTTCATATAAAGACGGACGCCGATGTAGACGGATTTGGTGAGGCTGTTAGTGAACCAAAGTGGAATTCCACGGTTCGAGAGGCGCATGAACAGGTACTTAGAGAATACTTAGCTCGACCACTCATTGGCATGGATCCTTTTGATATTGCCGGAGTGTGGCAAGCGATGGATGAAGTTGCTAGCGGCCATTATTCAGCAAAGGCTGCAATTGATATGGCTCTTTATGATTTAATAGGGCACGCTTTAGAATTACCTGCATGTAAATACCTTGGAGGATGTTGGCGCACTGAAATTGCAGTAGAAGGTCCCGGATTTGGCATTGGATTAATGGATCCTGATGATGCGGCAAAGTTCGCGTTGAAGGCAGTGCACAAAGGCTGCAACCAAGTTGAATTGAAGGGTGGACATCCTGTTGGGCCTCAAAGGGATCTTGATGTTATCCAGGCCGTCTATCAAGCATGCGGATCAAAAGTGAGTTTGAAAGTCGATGTGACAGAAGCTTACACATTCAAGACAGCGATGGAGGTTCTTCCGATAATGTCGGATTTCGGTGTGGACTGGGTAGAGCAACCGCTTCCTCGGCATCAGCTTGAAGATCTTGCGCGACTGAGAGAAAGAGTTTCTGTAGGTATTCTGGTCGAGGAGAGCATTGGTCATCCAGCAGATGTACTTCGAGTTGCTAATATGGGAGCAGCCGATGCAATACATCTTAAACTCCCTATGTTGGGCGGCATTACAATGGCGCGCCAGATAGCAGCGATCTGTAATGCAGCTGGCCTAGGAATACAGCCTGGAAGTTCTACTCCTTCAGGGTTGGGGCTTGCCGCTGTGCACCAATTCGCAGCCACTCTGCCCAATGTGGTAAGAGGATGTCATGGTTCTCCTCTGGCTCGAGCCGTAGATGACATCATTGTCAGCCCCATTGAAGCTTATGCTGCGAAAGTCAAGCTTGGTCCTTCGCACGGTTTAGGGGTGGTTATTGATTGGGATAAGCTAGGACAATATCGTATTTAAAGGCGTGTTACATACTTATTGCCTTTGCTCACTACATAAGTATACATATAGGGAATCAGCGGGCTCTGCAAGAGTGTGAGCACGAAGTTCCAAATACCACTAACGAGGGGGTGATATGACAGATATGTGATCTGTTGATCGTTTTGTCAGAGGGTTGGCTGGCAAAACGCTTGTGGTGGTAGCGAGTCTCTATTTGCCAGAATGGCCTTGAATATGTTGCCGGCTCTTGGGCGTTGAGCTTGTCACCACGCGACCGCCAACACAGAAGTTCTACAATCAGTCCCCCAGGCTCCACGTCTTTTTGTCGAGTCCTCCGAGGTACAGTCCGAGCGAAGTGGTACAGATTCTCAAGAGTGTCTCTGCGCGGGAGGTATTTCGACGCTATCCAGGAGTGAAAGAGGAGCTGTGGGGAGGGGAGTTGTGGAACGACGGATACTTTGTACGATCGCTTGGAGACGAGGTAACGGCGGAAGTAATACGACGGTACATCGAGAGCTCTGAAAAAGTGCCTTCCCTCTGCCATTATGGCTGCCTCGAGAGACAGTTTTCCTGCCTCCCAGTCCTCATTACCCATCTGTGGACAATCCGGGATAGTTCTCGGACCAACTACACCCCCAAATGGCTCATTCTCCATCAACCTGGGGCTAAAAAGACCCTTTGGGATCTCTCCCTCAGCAGTTTGACCATTCGCTTGGCGTTGATCACGAAAAAGGTCATTAGCGTCTGTATAGCTACCCGCCACCTTCCTCGATACCGTGCTTTGCCCAGACAATGATGTCGCTTCGCCTGACCAAACTTTCGTTCAACCTCCTACCGTTCCACCACCGCTTGCTCCATCCTCTCCTTCGGGATCATCCGTCTCCCCTTCTCCCCATCAGTCAGATACACGCTTACCCGTCCTTTCTTGTCCCGGTAACAGCTTCCCCTCTCACATTGTCCACAGTCGGTGGTGGAAAAGTAGTAAAGACTCCCTTTCCGAGAACGGGCTTTCCCAATCGACCTCTCCCCTCGTGGGTAGATCAGCTGATCCGTCTCGTTACAGTCTTGTGGCCAAACCGTGCATCCGGGTCAACTAGACTGACCAGTGTGCGCTGGCCTTTCGGATTCACCACCTCTTCCAAAAGAGCAATCTCCTCCTCGACTTCCGGGTACGTCCCCTTAACCTTAACGACAAGTCCCCTGGTCTTGTCACCTCTTCAGCTAACTGTTCCTTGCTGTAACGAAGATGGGTCCGTCCATCCGGACGAAACGCTTCCAGATCCTCCTGCCTGCCACGCCTTTCCTCAATTCGCTTTAGCACACGCCGCCGGCCATCCCGAAGGAGATTGATCGTGCTCGGTACTGCTACATTAGCTATGATGTGGGTCGCATCCATCAGCTTCAGTCGTTGGCCTAGCAGTCCCTGCTCCTTGTACTGGCGCACAAGACTAGCAAACAGACGTTGAAAACGCTCTTCTCCCAATCGGTCTCGGAACACCGACAAACTGGAATCATCCGGGACCGGATCGTCTAGCGAAAATCCAACCAACCACCGAAATGAACCGCCCCGGCTTTTCCGGAGGCACTTTTACTTGAGTCCGGCGACCATCAC
>CAZQWG010000020.1:0-6113 GCA_964596985.1 uncultured Candidatus Bathyarchaeia archaeon | reverse complement strand
TGCCATGTTCACAGCCTCTTCCCAGGCTATGGCCACCTTGGCTGCTGATCCCAAGTACATCGGAGCAGATCTCCCAGGCTTCTTCGGCATCCTCCACACCTGGGGCCGCCAACTCCACTACCACCCCCATATCCATTACATCGTCCCAGGAGGTGCCATCTCTACACAGGATCACACTTGGCGCCCCTCCCACCTCCACTTCTTCCTTCCCGTGAAAGCTCTGTCCATCCTCTTCAAAGCTAAGTTCCGCGACGAAATGAAAAAGACAGGCATCCTGGACAAGATCAGCCCCGAGGTGTGGGACATACCCTGGAACGTCAACTCCCAGGCCATAGGAGCTAGTGCTCCCTCTATCAAGTACCTCGCCCCCTATGTCTTCAGGGTCGCTATCTCCAACAGCAGGATCGCCAAGGGCGAGAATCACACCGTCTTCTTCCGCTACCGCAAATCCCACAGCAATCGGTGGCGCACCATGGCCCTAGATGTGATGGAGTTCATCCGCCGATTCCTCCAGCACGTCCTGCCCAAAGGCTTCATCAAAATCCGCTATTACGGCTTCCTCAACCCAACCTCCTCTATCTCTCTCGCCAGGGTCGCCACCCTCATCCATCTCACCTTCGGGTTCAACCTCCCTCCCCAAGAACAAGCCCTGTTCAAACCCCCAACTCCTTGCACTTGCCCCAACTGCGGAGGCCTTCTCATCTACCGCGTCTCCTTCTTCCCACCGCGCCCCGCTCCACAAGACACCGGATAGTCCTACTACTCACATGAAGCAAAGTGTACCTCACTGTCTCTTTGCGATGTCAAAGATCAAAGGGGCTTGCACAACTGCGCCCACTCAAAGGCTCATACCCCGATCAACCCTCAATACTGCAAGGAGGGAGTACTCAGAAATATCCAAAATCCAACACACCACTGCAATTACTTTCAGGCTTAATCACACACCCAGCACCATCACCATCCACTCAAACACTAAATCAAAAAGCTTTACCCTATATCCAATCCCCTGCTGCCGCTCCGGGCCTCTTGAACCCAGGATTGAAACGATCCTTCAGATCGTCTCAATCCTTATTTGTTGGACCGCGTTTTGAGTTTAGACGACAGGCGGAACCGCAAAGATATTGGCCGACTTCGGCAATCCATGTTTAACTCTTGTGAGAGAGTTATTGGGGTAAAGCACATAGAGTGTGTATTCTTGCTTTGCAAAAAACTTGTCACACGTAGAAAAATCTAAATTCGCCGTACCCCACATATCTTCGTTATACTCAAACAGGACATAAGGGTGATATTGCTGAATACTTCTTTCTATGCCTGCTAGCATCTTGTAATCATTTCCTTCGGTATCTATCTTGATGAAGTCTAGTCTGTCGCACTGAAGTGCCTGTATGACTTCACCTAATATCCTAACTTGGATAGGAATTTTCGAGAAGATCTCATATCAGCCATCAGGAAAGTACCTGAATCTCTGAACAATGTCACCGCAATACCGCTCAATCATCTCAACATCCTTTTCCGAGATTTCCTTGAAATAGCGTGCATTGGGGTTTCTAAGAGGGTACCACTTACCATCCAGCACTGCTCCCAAATGATAACGATGACTGGGAGACGGGAGCATATCCTCACAAAAGTCAAGCTCCAAGAAAGAACAAATACTTCGCAAGGTCTCGCGAGGGTTTGCCACCAAGTCCTCAAGCCTGAAGGTTGCAAAATGCCTTACGTCTCTTGACTCTTCCAAACAGGTATTGACACTATTCCGAAACTGCTCACACGCTAGTCGCAACTTATCCTCGTAGGACCAAGGCGCTCGCGATATGTTCGTATCCAATGCTCTTTTGCACCATACGTAAGGGTTGCGGAGGAGTAGTAGGAAATAGGGCTCTTCCTCCTTAAAGACTGCTTCCAGGTAGGTGATTTCTAATGTGTAGCTTTGGCTCTTGTCCAGGAAGCGCGGATTGGCGACGGCTCTACCGTATTTCGCCAACAAGCCCTTTATCAATCTCTTATATGCTCTCGCATCCTCCTCAGTGACATCCTTCCACGTCTTGTGAAACTGATCGAAGAAGAGATGACTAGCATAGACCATATCACAATTGCCAAAAACATCATCAGCTACATGGCGGGGCCCCCTCAAGGGCAATGGTAACTCTGTATAATATAGGTTCTCGGTCTCGTCGTCTCCAGCCCATCGCTTCCAGTTCCCCGTGCAAGAAATAACAGACTTGTTCCGTCTCAGCATACGGCCCAAAAGTGTCAAGCCCCCGCCTTGCAATCCTAACAAATAGATTGGATTGCGAATCTCTATCTCCTCCAACGGCACAAGATGCTTATGAAGATTCACCTTTTGCAGGTTCGAGCGCAGGTAAACACTATTCACTTTCCTGAGCAACCATCGGGCTTGATCAAAGACCCAGTTCCGTTTGTTCGTCTCTCAATCCCCCCTACTTCTGAATGCCAGCCAAGGTCCGAGCGTCGTAGTCACTACGAGTCCTTCTGCCTAGCAACACTCACCAAGTATCGAACGCTATTCCTCAATTGCGCTCTTTCCAAGAACCACAAAATCGTCAGATACAAGATAGACACCGTCCCGACATCAACAACGATCGCTACAAACCTGCCCATATGCAGATAGCCGAACCCCACGTCTCTCAACCCTAGGAATATGATTACTGTGGCGATGCCTGCCAAACCGGGAGGGAGCATCAGTTTCATTAAGGACAAGTCTATACGAGACCCGCCATATTTGAATGCCAAAAACATGGCCAACAAAAATGCTAGATTGACTATCCACGCCGCCCCGAAGACTCCATATTCCTTCAGAACAGCCAACATTCCTATTACAGTGACTACAACCTGTACAGAGTGAATGATAGCAACCTCCTTGATTCTAGCCTGTGAGTAAAGCAGCTGCCTTGCGTTTCCGTAAAGGACATACGTAAACGCATAAAAGGACAAGATACGTAAGATTTTTCCTGCCATGTTCCATTTATCTCCATAGAGCAAAACAGTTATTTCCTCCCCCAGGAGGAGGAATACAATGGTAACTACAAGAAAAGCGCGTACCAAGAAGTAGTTGACCATTTCATAAGCTCGCCCTTGCTTCCCCGAAGTCTGCAAACGGGCAAAGAATGCCATGGACACATTGTTCAGCGCTGAGCTTGCAACAATAGCCCCCAATTGGGACAGCCCGATTGCCATGGTAAAATACCCAAGTGCCGCAGTTCCAAGTATCGTACCCACGATAAAGCTCTGGATCATCGAGAGGAGACGCGCCAAACCGCTGGCAAGCAGCATATTCGAGCCAAAACCAAGTAGATGCTTAATCGTAGATATCTTGAACCTTCCCCGAAACTTCCATGGGCTGAGAAGCTGCATGCCCGCCAAGCTCCCTATGGAATAGACCGCGCTCTTGCCAACGAGACTCCAGACCCCCAAGCCTATCGCAGCTAAACCAAGAGCCAGAGCTATGGAAGCAAGCTGACTACCCACTAGGACAAACGAGACCCCCCTATAATTCAAGTCCCTCTCCAAGCTAGCACTATAACACGTGGAAAGCGATTGAGGAATCTCAAAAACTGCAAGTACCACCATGATATTGAGTACCTCTGTTGCATAAAAACTCCTCAGGAAAAACGAAGCAATCACAACGATGATAAAAACACTGCACCCCAACACCAGAGACAACACCCAGGCGGTGTCAAAGAATGTCTGATCGATTTTCTCAGTCTGAATGACAGCAATCGAAAAGCCCCAACCGGCTAGAATGAAGAAAAGGGATTCGATTGACAGAGCAAGGGCAAAGGTGCCGAAATCATCGGGAGTCAGGAGCCGAGCTAGCACGATATTGACTACAAGGGAGAGGAGATAACCAGCCAATTGGGAACTGGTCATCCAAATCGTGCTGTTGATGAACTTCCGTCCTATGCTGATCAAGTCTATCAACCTCTTTTCGCAACAGCAGTTAGATTCATTTGCCCGGCTGACCTATTTGGCAAAGCAGTATGTTGTCCCAAAGGACAATCCCATTCGACTGATAGTTCAACAAGAAAACTTTGCAATCATACACCTCGTTGTTGGGGAAAGCAGCGTCGACATTCGCAAAGTGCAACCATTGAGCCCTCGGCTGTTTGCTGCTCCGTGTATATGCTACATAGTAAGATCCAATCTGGTAGGAAGTGGCCGTAATGGCCACCCCCTCCCAACGGAACGGCTCGTACCGGCCAGGTAAGCCGCTCTTCGATCAGCGACTGAACAATGACTGCTCAGGAGATCGCCGAGCAAGATCGCTCAAGAAGATCAGTCCCTGCCTCTTGAACCATTGAAGGTTCATCACAAAGCGCACCTCTGTCCTCGTCACCGATTGCCATTTGTTCATCTTGATCCAGACTCGTTGAGCTTCTTGGGGCTTGAAGCCAGCTTTGATCATGATCCGCTGGAACTTCCATGGTTTCTTCCATTTCTTCAACTGCATGGATCTCAATCGACTCCGTATCCATGCATCAAGTTCCTGGAATGGCCTCTTGAATTCCTGTACTCTGAAATACCCAGCCCAGCCCCTAATGTATTCGTTGAGATCCTCGATGATTTGGTGCATGGATAGGGGGTTGTTCCTCCGGGTTAGTTCTCGGACTTTGCCCTTGAACTTGACTCTTGCTTTATCGCTGACGCGAATCTTTCCCCGCAGGATTTGAAATCCGAGAAAGGGGACATCCTTAATCTTTGCCACCTCGCTCTTCTCTTTGTTTACCGGAAGGTTCAACTGCCCCTCCAGATACCTCACGACCCCCTCCATGACCCGATTTGCAGCTCTTTCAGACTTCAGCAGAATCACAAAGTCGTCCGCCCATCGACCATATCGATAACCTCTCCTTTCCAACTCCTGGTCCAGTTCATTGAGTACCATGTTCGCCAGCATCGGTGAGAGGGGAGAGCCTTGGGGACATCCCTTCGTCGTCTTCTCAAACTTTCCCTCTATCATCACCCCAGATCTTAACGCTCTCGCGATCAGCGTCACCAGCCGTTCATCCGCAATCTTCCTGCGAATGAGCTTCAGGATGAGGTTATGAGGGATCTCGTCAAAGAAGCCTTTCAAGTCAATGGATGCACACCACTCGTACCCCTCCCCCACAATGCTCTGAACATGCCCAATGGCACGGTGTTGGCTCCTCCCCCTGCGAAACCCGAAGTTGGACCCCGTGAACTCGGAATCGAATATCTCTTCAAACACCAAATTGATACTCTGAGCCACTATGCGATCCATGCCCACCGGTATCCCCAGTTTCCGCATCTTGGAAGTGCCTTCCTTCGGTATCAGCACCCTTCGTGCAGGTTTGAAACGGTAGACCCCTTCTTTTAACTTCTCATGGATAAGCCCCAAAAGCTCATCCTCTCGCTTCTCGAAGTCCTCTACCGTCATTTTGTCTATCCCCGCTGCCCCAGCGTTTTCCTTAATCTGCTGCCACGCTTTGCGCACTCGCCACGGGTTATAGACCCTCTCTAAGACCTTCTCATACTTCACTCTTCAACTCCGTGACTCATCACCTCACTGAGGGTTGCCAGGCTGCAAGTGGCCCCTGTGGCCAGAACCGGATGCCTAATGACCTTCGAGACTGCCCATCTGGTCGGAATCCCTCTTGGGATTCGTGCATCCCCCTTCGGTTTCCTGGTTCCTTCATCTCTCCCTGCAACTCTAAATCGACTCCTCAATGCTGTCACCATCGCCTCTCGTCCACGACTTCCCATGTCTCAACGGCGTTATTGGGACACCCAGGCTTGACTTCCAGCACCTCAACGTCCCCAGGTCAGATGTGTGTTGACCGTCGCAAGCGGCGGGTTCTCTGCCTAGCAGCGTTCAGCACTTTCCCTCTTCCTGGTCCTCAGGGTTTTCTCCTCCGCTCTGTTGCCAGGCTTCATCGGCCCTGCATCTTCGGTACTATCCGTGGATCTGCCACCCTCTGCCCCCTCCCCGCTTCGGGTTCTCCTTATCGGTTCGGTTTTATATCGTCCTTGACAGCTCGGACGCCAGGTCAGGAGGGCTTCCCTGGGTAAGACGCACCACCTCCCCATATCCCGTCCAGCTTCACGTCGGTTCGATTCCCCGGATATCAGGCCTTGCC
>CAZQWG010000019.1:0-6167 GCA_964596985.1 uncultured Candidatus Bathyarchaeia archaeon | reverse complement strand
GTCTACGGCCGGCAAGTTTCATGCTTTTCACCTGGCTGAGGAATTACAAAAACGGGGATGCCTTGCTCAGTTGATGACCTCGTACTATAATCCAAAGCGAAACGGGAAGGAATATGGCCTTGATTCCTCACTAGTGAGGATGCACCCGCCCTCAGCGGTGTTGACCTATGCCCCGCGCATCGTTCCCAGACTGAAAGACTGGTCGCTTTGGAACCAAATGGCCCATGAAGTGTATGATCTTTGGGCTGCGCGGAACTTGCCGGAGGGTGATATCCTGATAGCATGGTCTGGCTGGGCGTTGCATAGCAACCGGACTGCAAGGAAACAAGGGATGATCACCGTCGTAGAACGAGGATCAGCTCACATCATGCGGCAAAGAGAAATATTGGCAGAAGAGAACGAGAGATTGGGCGTCCAGAGCCCGCTACCCGACGATTATATCGTGGAGAAGGAGACCCAGGAATATGCTGAAGCGGACTATATCTCCATCCCCTCTACTTTTGTTAGGCGTACCTTTGGAGAAAAGGGGATATCGGGGGAAAAACTTGTGCAGGTTCCCTACGGCGCAAGTCTTGAGCATTTTAGGCCGGTGCCCAAAGAGGATAACGTCTTTCGAGTGATACACATAGGTTGTAGTGTGCGCAAGGGCACGCATTACTTGATTCAAGCAATGGCGGAACTTGATCTTGACGGGTCAGAGTTGTTGCTCATCGGTTCTCTCAATCAACAACTCAGGGCAATGCTTCATGAATATGAAGGAAGTTATAGGCTCTTAGACCACGTTCCTCATCTTGAGCTTTATAAAGCCTATTCGCAAAGCTCTGTGTACGTTTTGCCTTCTATCGAGGAAGGACTGGCTATGGTGCAAGTGGAAGCAATCGCCTGCGGCGTGCCGGTGATCAGCAGTACAAACACCGGCGGCGAGGATATCATTCGCGATGGCGTAGAAGGCTTTGTGGTACCGGTGCGAGACGTGGAGGCGCTGAAGGAGAAGATACTGTATCTCTATGAGCACGAGCAGGAGCGGCAGGAGATGGGACAATCGGCGCTGAAGCGAGCACAGGAGTTTACGTGGGAAAGGTATGGAGAGCGGATTGTGAAAGCGTACAAGCGTATGCTCTCTCATGCGGGGCAGGAATGATGAATCCGTGGCTTTGGGTAAAGAGGATTCTATTTCCGGGTACTGATCTGGTTATTCGGAAGCGAGGGGCTGTGGTCCGAAAATATCTGCTGCCTTGTCAAAAAACACTAGATGCCGGATGTGGGAATGGGTACTTCAGTTTCTTGGCTCAACAACGGGAAAACCAAGTCTTAGGAATCGACTTGGATGCCGAGAAGATTAATCGTTGTATCGCTTTCCGTGATTTCATAGGGATTCCACCAGGCAAGGTTAGATTTTCCGTTTGGAATCTTTATGATCTGGATAAGCTGGACGAAAGTTTCGACCAGATAATATGCCTGGAGACATTAGAGCATATCTCGGACGCCCAAAGAGTTCTGAGGTTACTCTATGAGAAGCTACGACCGAATGGGAGGCTGTATCTGGGTGTACCGAATATCAATTCCCCGCACTTCTATGGCAAAACGGTATCTCCAAGCGAGGATGGCGGGCACGTGAGGCAGGGATATTCCTACGAACAATTGAACGAGATGTTTCACGAAGTTGGTTTTTCGACGGTAACACGGGATAGCTATGGGGGGACAGGGACGAGATGGGCTGTATTTCTAGAAAGGAGGATTCGCGACCGTCTTGCCCTCCAGGGCGTTACGAGTGACATTGTAAGCGCTCTCCTCTTCATGTTATTCTTTCCACTGACTTGGCTTGACTCGATTATTCGCGGAGAACCAATGTCGATTTTTGTTGCAGGCGAGAGAGTATAGAAGCCGAAAGTTGTGTATGAGCACGAAGGAGAAAGGGAGCAAGGTAAGCCGGGCGGTGCTGGCCCAAGTGCATGAGTCTCAGCAGGATGGATGTGGATACCCTGTCGTGGTAGTTGACGGTTTGAGGAGACCTTGGTGGACGCAGAAGGGAAGCGTACCTTCATGGAATATCATCAAAGAACTGTAGAAGATTTTCGCCAGCGTGCCTATGAGCATTATCGAACGATGACTTCGCGGCAACAACCGTTGCGAGTCTCGACGATGAACTTGGAAGCCAAAGTACGGCAATTTCGCCAACGTTGGAGCCGTGTTCTGCCTCAGGATAGAGATGCTCCTATCCTCGATATTGGCTGTGGCGGTGGGGAGTTTCTTTACTTTCTGCATCAAGAGGGGTTCACAAATATCTATGGAATAGATGTAAGCCCCGAGCAAGTGGAGGCGGCACGAGCGTTGGGATTGCAAAGAGTGGAATTGGGGGACGCAGGCACGTACTTGGAAGAGCATACGGGGTCTTTTCAAGTCATCGCAGCGCTTAGTTTGCTTGAACACCTAACACGGGAGGAAATGTTAGTTTTGCTTGATGGTGTGGTCAAAGCACTACGTCCGGGGGGACTGTTGCTGCCTGTTATGCCGAACTCACTTTCTGTGTTTGGGGCACGAATACGTTACGGAGATATCACCCACGAGCAAAGTTTCACTCCCGAGAGCATTGTGCAGATTTGCGCGATGGTAGGATTGGAGCCGATGTCTATCTTGGAATGGGGTCCAGTGGTGCATGGCATTGCGAGTGGCCTGCGGTGGCTCGCGTGGCAGGTTATTCGGGGATTCATTCTGTTCTATCCGCTAGTAGAATCGGCGGATTGTCGGTGGCGGGTTTATACCCAAGACATGCGAGTGATAGCGCGAAAACCGTGAATCTGATGCAAGGACAGAATTCTTTTTTACGGCAGGAAAAGTCAACTGGCAGCTCAGTTACACCAGAGCAGCGTAATTGGTGCTTTGCGTTAAGCTTAGTCATGTTTGGGCTTTCATCTGCATTCATCATCGGGCTACTTGAAGGTTGGGCTAGCACGTACTTTGTAGCCATATTTTTTTGTGCAATTCTTGCTTTTCTTATCGTCGCTGACTACGAACCTTTGATTGGTCCCTTGAAACTTACGCTGCTTGCCTATTTGCTTGAGTTTGGAATACGTGCGTTAGTAATCTGCTTTGATCCATCCAGTAGCGCTATTCCTTTGTTGATATGGAATGCAGATAAATGGCGCTATCTAGATATAAGTTTGCTGTATACCCTGCTTTGGGTTTTCGTACTAATTATGGCATATAAATCTCGCTTCGCCGCGAGACTGGCCTCGAGGCTCTCAACTGTTAGCTTGCTGAATCGGCCCTGGAGCGGAGGTGTTTATCTAAAGGCGTACCTGATCTATCTTCTCGGAATGGTCGGGCGTATCTACTTGATAATATCAGGACAATTCATTGGGATTGTTCAAGCGCGAGCATACTATGAATCTTTTACTTACACACTCGGCAGTACTCCTGCTAGGATTATTCTTGGCACTGTGCTCCCTCAGTTTAGCCACTGCGGCTTTATATTGTTATCTATCTTATACCTCGGAAAGCGCAAAAATGGACACTTTTTCGCATTTGGTTTGATTCTGCTTGTGGAAGTATTCTTCGCATATATTGAATCTACGAAAGGGGCATTTATCAACATCGTGGTCGTCGTCTTGGTATGTTTGTATCTCAATCATGGTAAAGCGTTCCGCTTTAGCGCGGTTATGGTTCCTGTTGGTCTAGCCCTGATCTTTCCGGTTGTAGAAAGCTATCGCTACTATGTATCGTTACTCGGCCTCTCTTCAGGCTTTCAATTTGACCCTGCCTTGTTTGTTGAGCAGTTGTCGTTGAGTTTATCACTTCTGCCTGATTTAGTCCTTGCCAGGTTCTGTAACCTGCCCGATCTTCTAGTGAAAGGTATCTCCTCTCGGTTTATGGGTGTGGATATTTTTGCGGCGACGCTCATAAGTCAAGGCGAGATGTCCGAGCCATTCGTTTGGGGGCAGACTTTGCTTGCCTCCGTAGTCAATGCACTTCCACGAATTGCTTGGTCATCTCGCCCGACATTGAACATAGGATACTGGTTTGTTGTGAATTATCTTGGCGGAGCTTCGGATGCCGCGTCGGTAACATCGCCACCTAGAATAGTTGAATTCTATCTCAATTTCGGGTTTATTGGCATAGTACTAGGCAGTGTTGTAATGGGAGTTCTGTTAAGGGCCATAAAGAGAATCTTGCAGATAGGATCTCGCAGCAGTCTATTTGTTTATATATTCTTGGTGTTGAATGTTGTTCTTTCTATCGACAAACCAATTGCACCGTTGCTTGCTTTGTGGAAGGATTTGTTGTTAATGGCAGGAATTATGTTGTATCTTTCGTGGTCTGGGCGTACAGGAGCGAGCACTCACACCCATTAGTCTGACAAGGTACTGAGAGATAACCCGCTATGTCGATGCCGAAAATCGTCGTACTAGTTGATTACTACTTGCCTGGTTATGAGTCAGGCGGGCCCGTGCGCTCAATATCAAATATGGTTGATCGGTTAGGAGATCAATTCGAGTTTTTCATCCTGACTAGAGATCGAGATCGGATGGACTTGAAGCCTTACCATGGTATCCGCCTGCATGAATGGAATCGCATTGGAAAAGCTAAGGTTTATTATGTCTCGGGTTTTTCTTTAGGCGCTGTTAGGCAAGCAATTGGGGGGATCATTCCAGATATAATCTATCTGAATAGCTTTTTCTCGCTCTCAAGTACAAAAGTTTTGATATTGCGTTGGCTCGGGCTACTTCCTAATGTTCCAATTATTCTTGCTCCTCGAGGAGAGTTCTCGAAGGGAGCACTGAGGTTGAAGGCACATAAGAAACGAGCATATATAGGGCTAGCGCTCAAGTCGGGTTTTTACCGTGATCTAATCTGGCATGCATCAACTCCCCGGGAAAAACAGGAGATTCAGCGAGTTGTTGGCAATAGTTGTAAGGTATATGTTGCTGCCAATATTTCACCTCGAGTAGGTTTGTATGATAATCCTTCAACTACCATTAAGAGACCTGAAAAGGTTTCCGGACAGGTACGTCTAGCATTTCTCTCGCGTATTTCACCAAAGAAAAATCTACAGTTTGCCCTGGAGACTCTCCAAGTTCTTTCTGGCCGAATTATCTTGCATGTCTATGGACCTCTCGAGGATAAAATCTACTGGCAAAAGTGCGAAGGTTTGATCGCTCGCCTGCCTGACGGTGTTCAGGTGGCTTACTGTGGGTCAGTTCCTCACGAAAGAGTTCCAAACACATTATCTCAATATCACTTCTTTCTTCTTCCAACCTTGGGTGAGAATTTTGGTTTTGCAATTTTGGAAGCATTAGCTGCTGGCTGTCCAGTAGTAATTAGTGATCAAACTCCCTGGTTTGATCTAGAAACCAAAAATATAGGTTGGAATCTGCCTCTAGATGATTTGCACTTCTGGCGTACCGTCTTACAACGGTGTGTCGATATGGATGATACTACCTACGGACAAATGTCGCAGGCTGCCCGGCAATTTGCAATGGAGTGGATGTGCTCCCCTGATCTAGGCGATCAGACGGTTATCTTATTCGAACATGCCCTTGGATTATAAAGCCTGTGCTGTACTCTGCTTTTGGGATGCGAAGAGAACAATAGTCAGTATGTCCAGATGGAACAGGAAAAACCCAGCCCACCGCCGTGGGAAAAGAGTTACTGGGAAGTGGTCAAGGAGGCCATGGGCTTGAAGAAGAGATCAGCACAGGAACTCCTCATCCCCGCCGCAGGCGGGGCTTCTTCTGCCGTAGGCCACTGAGGCAAATCGCTAAACTGGGACTGGAGGGTGTAGGATAATTTTTTCTTTTTTTGTCCGATCTTTCTTGCGCCATAGCAATAGACTTTTAAAATGCATATCCTGATTCTCACACAAAACTACCTCCCTGAACCTGACACCATCATACATAATTTAGCGCAAGGCCTGATTTCTGAAGGAAACAGTGTGATGGTTCTCACGGGTTTCCCAAACTACCCAGAGGGGAAGATTTATGATGGGTATCACCAGAAACTGAGGGAGCAAGAGATGTTCGATGGAGTGGAGGTGATTCGATTTCCTCTTTTCCCTGACAGAAGCAGGTCAGTTCTCAAAAGGTCATTAAGCTACATAAGCTTTCCGCTCTCGGCTACTTTGATGGGGCCGTTTGCCTGTAAGAAAGCAGACGTTATGATTGTTCGAC
>CAZQWG010000018.1:0-8181 GCA_964596985.1 uncultured Candidatus Bathyarchaeia archaeon | reverse complement strand
TCTCGTGGAAGGCATCGACAAAACCCAAAGAGTGGGGCAATACCTTGCCAAGCCCCTTTTGCCTCAATGAATCTTCAACCTTCGACGGAGCAGATTCGGTTGTCACGTAGATTACTGGCTTCATTTCGATGCTGCTGAGAACAGTCTGATGGCAGAAGGTTGACTTCCCTGAGCCGGGAGGACCAACTAGCAGGATCATGTTTTCAGAAGGTATTTCCTGCAGTTGGGTTAGAGACACCATCAAGCATCACCTATCTGAACTCCCACTCACAGTAGGGGTCGCCCATTGCTATGCACTTGGTTTCTTTGATGTGGTGGTTCTTGACGGCGCAGAAGAAGCCGCTGAGGAAGCCCGTCGTGAAATAGCAGGAAGGCTCCATCCGCTTCGTCCAAAAGATCTTAGTGTAGATGCTCTCGCAGTTCTCCCACATTCTGATGGTCCCATCCATTACAATCTTTCCGACTTTACAATGCTCTAGGAAGCCGACGATACGCTTCACGGCTTCATCCTCGCCTATCCCAGCTTCCATTAGATGCTCTCCGACCTCTTTTCCCGCCCTAGCGCCTCCCATTCTCAACGCCATACGGTATCTCTCGCCAGCCATAGCAGGGAGAGCTGCAATGTGGGAAACCATCTCCATATGAACATCGCTCCCCAACCTAGGTCTCTCTACAAGGGGTCTCTTATCCATTAGAAATTCCATGAGATGCTGCATTAATCTCTCCTTTGTCATTTCGATAACCGTTCTGTCTTTCTTCAGGGAATTCCTTAACTCACCAATTTCTCCGGGAACCACTTTGATCTCGCAGTAGGGATCCCTCAATCCTATGCACTTCGTTTCAATGGCGTTCCAGTCTCTCTCTTCTTTCTCAAGTCCTTGAGTCCAGCCTGCAATGCCAGCAGGTAACATTGAAGCTACCGTGGCACCAACATTTTCGAATCCCCAACATTCAGAGCTCTCGTGTATTCTATAGTAATGTTCATCGGTCTTAGACTTGTCTTCAAGGTACTCTATGATGCCTATTCCAGCCTTTTCAAATTCTGAAAAGAATTTTGACAGTTTTTTCATGTGTTTGACTTTGCTGAAATTCTTGGGTATGGACAACTTGAAGAATAGTCTCATGTGTAAGGGGGCAAACTTGATAAAATCCCTCATCTGGGCGCCGCCTTTCTTGGTTAAATCATGCCTCATCTCCGGGAACCTTTCGGGGTCCCACATCATGGCACTCCAGAACGCAAAGTTAGGCCAGAATAAGTTCACATGATCTCCGGTCTCTGTTCTGATCCCGCTGGTTCTACTCAGGTCCCAGGAACGTCTCGCAAATTCTTGATCTATAAGTTCAATATCAAATAGTTTTTTCCCGCCAATTTTGGTCTTGGAGACCTCAAATGTTGTGGGCTCCAACTTGGGATGCTTGATCACATTTAGCACTGTCTTTCCTTCGATCGATTCCATCTTTATTACGCCGCTGGAGAGACTCATCATAGCCACAAGATCTTCTTCCTTGCCACTGCCCTCATCAAAACAGACTAGGACGCTGTTCCCCTCAGCCGCGAACCTTGAGAGGGTCCTCTTCATGAACCTGAGGACCTCAGAGCCACTAAAAAGATAAGGAGAAGTTAGGGAGTCAAAGACCAACAAGACGCCTCTTCTCCCTATCTGCTCGTCCATCTTGGAGATCGCGACACTTATGCTGGAGAGGTCATCGCAGTCTGCACGTGCAGTGTCAGAGCGATCCGCGACTAAGAGCCCCACCGTTTCGTTATATGCATCAACGAAGTTCAGCAAGCCTGACTCGACCGCGCCCAATCCTCTATCTCTCAATTCCTTCTCGACATCAGACGGGGAACACTCAGTTGTCACATAGATGATGGGTCTGTCCACCGCTAAGCTCTGGAGGGCTACCTGCTGGCAAAACATCGATTTTCCCGCCCCGGGAGAACCGACTAATAGAATCATCTTCCTTGGTGGTACTTCCTGTATTTGAGTTAGAGACGCCACAAAGCATCACCTACCTAAATTCCCATTCACAATAGGGGTCACCCATTGCTATGCACTTTGTTTCCTTTACATGCATGTTCTTGATCGTGGAGAAGAATCCATTCAGAAAGCCTGTTGTGAAATAACAGGAGGGCTGTTCAGTTTTTATTCCGAATCTTTCACAGTTCTCCTTTATCCTTATCGTTTCATCCACTGTGATCTTTCCCACTTTGCAGTGGTCCATGAGGCTGACAACAAGTTTTACGGCATCCTGCTCCCTTATTCCTGATTCCAAGAGGCTCTCACCTAGTATTTTGCCGGCTCTTACTCCTCCCATACTGAACACCATTTGGAGTCTCTCATTGACCAGGGGCGCAGCCGTAATGTGCTGGATCTCATGGATATGTACGCCGCTTCCCCAAGTTGGCCTCTCCATCAGAGGCTTATCATTGAGCAAAAATCCCATAAGGTGGCTCATAAGGCGATTATGTATCCTTTCAATAACAGAGTTGTCTTTTTCCAGCGAGTCCTTTAATTCTTCGATCTCTCCGGGCACAAATTTGACTTCGCAGTATGGATCCCCCAGACCTATGCATTTCGTTTCAACGGCATTCCAATCCCTCTCGGGTCCCCCAAGGTTCTTCTCCATTCCTTTGAAACTGCCTGCCATCAACGCATTTTTCATGATGCCTAGGGAGGCTCCAACATTTTCGAATCCCCAACATTCATAATGTTCGTATCCTCTAATGTAGTGTTCATCCGTTTTGGAAATGCTATCAACGTATTCTACAGTTGAGACTCTCATCTGTATGTACTGATGTTTCAAGCCCCTTTCAAACACCTTTTTCATGTCCTTTACTTTGCTGAAGCTTTTTGGCATGAAGGATTTCCAGAAAAGCTTCATGTGCCACGGAAGAAACGAAACCAGGTCAATATCATAATTGCTTGGGTCCTCAGAAAACTTTGACAACTCATACATCATCATGGGGAACCTTTTGGGGTCCCAGAGCGTGCCGCTCCAGAATATAAGGTCTCTCCAGGCTATGTTAACGTAGTCCCCAACTTCTGGTCTTAAAGTCACCTTCACTCCCCGGAGAGCCATCTCTATCTCCTTTTTCACGCACTCTGTATCATAATAGGAGGAGATCACGCGAGGGTGAAGGGCTACCGGAACCTCAATTTCTATAGGTCCTATTCTGGGATGTTTCACGACATTCAGCACTTTCTTTCCTTTCTTCAGCTCCATCTTTATAACGCCGTTGGAAAGGGTCATCATGGCCACAAGATCCTCAGATTTGCCGCACCCTTCATCCATACACCCTAAGACAGCGTTTCCGCTAGCAACGAACCTTGAGAGAGTTTGCCTCATAAACCTAAGAATTTCGGTACCGCTGAAGAGATATGGTGAAGTTAGCGAGTCAAAGACCAGTAAGATATTTTTTCCTATACGTTCCGTTAGCTTCGAGATCGCGATGTCTATACTTGAGAGATCGTTACAGTCAGCGTATACAGTGTCTAGTTTATCTGAAAAGCCAACACCAACCGTTTGAGTGTAAGCATCAACATAATTGAGTATACCAGGTTCAACCTTGCTTAATCCATGTTCCTTAAGAGCTTTCTCAGCTTCAAACGGTCCATACTCAGTAACCACATAGATGATGGGCCTATCCATAGCCAAGCTCTTGAGAATTGTTTGTTCACAGAATGTAGTTTTCCCTGAACCGGGAGGACCAACCAATAGAATCATGCTTTTAGAAGGAATCTCCTGTAATTGAGTTATTGATACCATCATGCTCCACCTATCTGAACTCCCATTCACAGTAGGGATCACCTATCGCAATACACTTTGTTTCTTTAACGTGCTGATTTTTGACAGCTGTGAAGAAGCCGTTAAGAAATCCTGTAGTGAAATAGCACGAGGGGACCTTCTCCTTCGTCGTGAATATCTTCGTCTGCGAGCTCTCACAGTTCTCCACTATTCTTATGGTCTCATCCACTGTTACCTTTCCAACCTTGCATTGGTTTAGGAAATCTAGAACACGCTTCACAGCTTCATCCTCACGTAACCCCGCTTCCAACAGGCGTTCCCCAACCTGCTTCCCCGATCTGGCTCCTCCCATCCCCAACACCATTCGGTATCTTTCGCCCGCCAGAGCGGGAAAAACCATCGCGTGACAGACCCTGTGGATGTTCACTTGGCTTCCCAGCGTAGGCCTCTCCAAGAGAGGCTTTCCGTTCAGCAGAAACTCCATGAAGTGGTGCATCAATCGTTGATGTATCCTTTCGATAACCGAGACGTCTTTCTCTAAAGAGTTCTTCAACTCATCGATTTCGCCAGGCACAAGTTTGGCTTCACAGTAGGGGTTCCCCAGCCCAATGCACTTTGTCTCAACACAATTCCAGTCCCTCTCAAGCCCCTGCAATCTCTCAAATCCCTTAATCGTACCTGCCAATCCAGGCGGAGAGTAGAAACCCATCGTTGCACCGATGTCTTTGAATCCCCAGCATTCGGAGGATTCGTACATTCTAAAGTAGTGTTCGTCGGTCTTCGATGCGTCTTCAAGGTATTCCACGATGCCGCTGCGCTCTTGTTTCGGGCTGCTTTCCAGCCCTTTCAACAGTTTCTTCATGTCTTTGGGCTTGCTGAAGCTCTTCGGCATGAATCTGAGGAGAAGGCTCTTGGACCAAGGAAACATGGCGCGCTTGACCGCTTCATTCTCCCTCATCAGCTTGAACATGGAGGGAAAATCATCCTTGTTCATCTCGTACACCATCATTGGGAACCGTTTCGGGTCCCAGAGCATCCCGCTCCAGTGGGCGAAGTTCGGCCAGAAAAGGTTCACAAAGTCTCCGACCTCCCTTCTCATCACCGCCTCATCCCCCCGAATGTACGCCGCAAGCACCCCAGGGTCGAAGATGCGCTCTTCAAGGCCAGTCTGCTCAAGTTTTATTGGAGCTTCAATCCTTGTCGGCTTCAGCTTGGGGTGCTTCACGACGTTCAGGAACTGTTTGCCCTCTCTCGTCTCCATCTTTATGACGCCGTCTGATATACTCATCATGGCCCCGAGGTCTTCCTGCTTGCTGCAGCCCTCGTCCATGCACGCTAAAACACTGTTTCCCTCGCCCGTAAACCTTGAGAGGGTCAATCTCATGAACCGCACAACCTCAGGACCACTCAAAAGGTATGGCGAGACCAAGGAGTTAAAGACAAGTAAAGCGCTTTTCTTTCCTATTCTCTCCTGCAACCTTGAGATAGCAATGCCTATGCTGGAAAGGTTCGCACAGTCTGCATGAACTGTGTCTGGTCTTTCCGAGACTGAGATTCCTACAGTTTCATTGTAAGCATCAACGAAACTCAACAGGTTTGGCTCAATTCTAGCTAAACCTTTTTCTTTTAAAGATTCCTCAACCCTAGATGGATCACATTCAGTTGTTACGTAGATAACAGGCGTATCCATGGCAAGGTTCTGAAGAACAGTCTGTTCACAAAAAGATGATTTACCTGAGCCGGGTGGACCAGCTAGCAGGATCATATTCTTAGTTGGCACTTCTTGTAGTTGAGCTAATGAAACCAATGCTAATTCTCCTTCGCGGTTTGGCCACTTCTTTTTGGCCGTCCTTTCTCAAATACCACTTCAATCTTCTTGTCTATCTTCTCAATGTCAGGGTGCTTCATTACAGTGAAGGTTAGTAACGGCTCATCGTGCTCAGTTTCGACTTTAGCTTTGACAACGATCTCAAAGATGCCCGTGGCTTGATCGATAACGTCATCCATGCCCCTTACCTCTGTCAGGAAGAATAAGCCGTACGACTTGTTCTCCTTTATCCAGCTGAGAACCTTGCTTAGAATCCCGTTAACCTTTCTCTTGTCCTCGTTATGAAGGAGCAGAGAATCTAAGAAGTCGCCGAACAGACACCTCTTCTTCGTCAGCTTCATGTAGAGCTCCCTTTCAATCAGCATAAGGTGTTGAGGTTTGACAGTTGGCACCACCCTTCTCTCGTCTTCCTTCGAATGGTTGAAGACGCATCTAGGCCAGAATGCTGAGACCAGCACAGTGTCTAACCCCTCTGGAGCAACAACACAAGGCTCCGACACAAACGCTACGAACTCTTCAGGAGTTTTCAGTCTAGACAGTAGAGGCTGGAGCAACGAGTTACATAGTAATGTTCTCGGAATCAGAGGGCTACGAACAACAAGGCAAGGTTCACCAGATACAATTATATCGCTCATATCCATTCTTCATCAGCTCCATTATCTGAATTCCCATTCGCAATATGGATCTCCTAATCCTATGCATTTTGTTTCTTTGACATGCTGGTTTTTAACTGCTGAGAAGAACCCGCTGAGGAAGCCCGTCGTGAAATAACATGAGGGCTCCTCTCGCTTAGTGGTGAAGAGGCTTTCCCGCATGCTCTCACAGTTCTCCTCCATCCGTATGGTTTCATCTGCCGTAACCTTTCCCACCTTGCAATGTTCTAGGAGATGGAGAACGCTCTTCACCGCCTCATCCCCCTTTAACCCAGCGTCCATTAAACTTTCACCAACCTCTTTTCCCGACTTTGCGCCTCCCATCCTCAACGCCATCTGGTATCTTTCCCCTGCTACATGGGGAAACCCCATGGCATGCATGACTGGATGGATGTGGATATAGCTCCCCAGTCTGGGCCTCTCTACAAGGGGCTTTCCATCGATCAGAAATCCCATCAGACGTTGCATCAATCGTTCATGTATTCTTTCGATAACCGAACTGTCTTTCTCCAGAGAACCCTTCAGTCCATCAATTTCCCCGGGGACAAATTTAAATTCGCAGTAAGGGTCCCCGAGCCCTATGCACTTTGTCTCAATGGCGTTCCAGTCCCTTTCGAGTCCCTTTAAGCTTTCATATCCCTTCAAACCTCCTGCGCTCTCAGGACCAAAATGTGAAGATATCGTAGCGCCTATGTTCTCGAATCCCCAGCATTCATAACTCTCGTATATTCTAACGTAGTGTTCGTCGGTCTTGGAGGCATCTTCGAGGTATTCCCCGATCCAACTGCGCTCCCAGGGTTCCTCTCCCTCCCCAAAAAACTTGGACATTTTTTTCATGTCTTTCACCTTGCTGAAGCTCTTGGACATGAACAATTTGAAGGCAAGCCGCATCTTCCAAGGAAAAACTGACCAGCTATCTCTAATCATGCGGTATGGCTCCTGCTTGTTCACTTCATATATCATCGTAGGGAACCGTTTGGGATCCCATAATATAGCACTCCAGTGGGCGAAGTTTGGCCAGAACAAGTTCACGTAATTCCCGAGCTCTCCTCTGATTGTTCCGAGATCTTCCCCTGTCATCGCCTGAAGAGGGAATTCCATAATATTCTCTTCCCACATCTTCGTATCCCATAGCTTCTCCGGTATGTTGGCTCCAGAAACCTCAATTCTTGTGGCCTCCACTTTCGGATGCTTCACAACATTCAGCACTCTCCTGCCATCCTCTGTCTCCATCTTTATCACGCCGTTGGAGAAGCTCATCATGGCTATGAGGTCCTCTTCTTTGCCGCTGCCTTCGTCAAAACATGCGAGAACACTGTTTCCTTCACCAGCAAATCTTGAGAGGGTCAGCCTCATGAATCGTACAACCTCTGGACCGCTCAGAATGTAGGGTGATGTTAACGAGTCAAAGACAAGCAAGACATCTTTCTTCCCTATTCTCTCCTGCAACTTTGAGATAGCAATGCCTATGCTGGAAAGGTTCGCACAGTCTGCATGAACGGTGTCAGGTCGATCTGGAACTGACAACCCCACAGTTTCGCTATAGGTGTCAATAAAACTCAATAGATTTGGCTCAATTCTGCCTAATCCTTTTTCCTTCAGTGATGTTTCAGCCTTCGATGGATCATATTCAGTCGTTACATAAATAACTGGCTCATCCACAGCTAAGTTTTGGAGAACAACCTGCTCGCAGAAATATGACTTACCTGATCCCGGCGGACCCACCAACAAGATCATGTTCCTTAGCGGCACTTCTTGAAGTTGGCTTAGAGAGACCAATAATAACCCCATTAACAAGTAGAGACGAAGTGGTTTATTAGTTTATATAGACACGTAATTAATTATGTTTAGAAAATAAACTAAACGAGGCAAACTGCTTGGACCAAGTTGATAAGAAGCTCATATCAAAGCTCCAGTTAGACGGTCGAACAACCCTCAGAGAGTTAGGAG
>CAZQWG010000017.1:0-8577 GCA_964596985.1 uncultured Candidatus Bathyarchaeia archaeon | reverse complement strand
TGTCGTTGCAGGCACAACCCCGCTTATCCCGAAGAGGGCTATCCCGAGTGCGATAGCGACAATTCTCTTCGTTGTCCAAACAGGGTATTCTTTACCTGGTTCATATGGGACACCGATATCTTCTGCAAGCCATTTCTGGTTGGTCATATACCGGTATGTGCTCCACAGCCAAAGAGGCGCTGTAGCCATTATGGCGTAGGCGCATAGCATCATCATTCTCTCTGGGCTGTAAGCGACACCCCACTTCTCCGATGTGACGTCCATCGCTATCCAGAAGCCAATCCCTGCAAGCATACCTACGATTGCCAAGGCGTCAAAGATCTTCATGTTTCTGCTTTGTGCTGCTACTTTCTCAGGAGTCATTTTTCCTATTGACATTGTCGGATCATCCTCCTGCTAAAGTCATAGCAATGATGCCAATGACTACCGCCAGTCCCCAGATCACTAGAATAGACATTCCGCCGGGGAATAGCCCTTTAACTTCATATTTCTCTGCCATTGTTCATCACTGCCCCATTGTAGCGTAGATGTAGGTGCCGACGAAAACAGCGATCATCACTGCAGCTTGTATTAGCATATTCCTTTGTTTTTCGTCCATGGTATTCTCCGAACTCGGAGTTTCAATTATTCAGGTATAAAAAAGCTTTGATGGGATAGGCAGAATCGTCTTTCTGAAACATCTTGCAGACATGAAAGATCCCTTATCATTCAGTACTGAGAGGATTTTACAGCCGTGACGAAGATTCTTGCAGTCCCGAATTTAGAAAAAAGCAAGGAGTCAAGTGAGCGGATTGAATCGTTCACTTAATTAGCTCATTCGGTCCATTTGATCGTGGAGAAGCCCATGACTGGGAGTAAGGTATATTATTTCGGTCCCAGGGGTCCAACTAGCTACGTCGGTAAAGGACAGACGCTTTTCGAGGAGGCAAAACTGAACGAGTGTTTCAATAGCGGTGATAGAGTAGCGATAAAGATACATTGTGGCGAATGGAACAACACAGGCTATCTTAGACCGAACATCGTCGCCGGCATCGTAGAGAAAGTCAAGGAGTGGGGAGGAGACCCCTTCGTCACCGATACCACAACGTTGCTCTACAATCCAGTCGCCGGAAGGACGACAGCCCAAGATGAGTACAAGACCGCGGCAAGAAACGGATTCACGGAAGAAGCCCTCGGCTGTCCATTTATCGTGGCTGACGGGGACGCCGGCCTCGACGACGTCAAGGTCAGGGTAGACGGAAACCTACTGAAACACACGTACATAGCGGCAGCCATCGCGAACGCCGACGCGATGATTACTCTGACTCATTTCAAGGGGCACCCTCAGAGCGTCTACGGAGGCGCGATAAAGAACCTAGGTATCGGTTGCTGCTCAAAGAGGGGGAAGATAGCTACCCACCTGTTGACACACCCTAGACTCGGGGTGAACCATACCGAGTCTAGCTCCAAAGCTTTCGAATTCCATCCCGAGAAATGTACAGGCAAGGAGTGCCCAAGCTACAACAGGTGCGTCGAAAACTGCCCGACAGGGGCATTCCAGATCCTAGAAAACCCACCCTACGCCCAGAAGGACGATGAGAAATGTGTGGGGTGTGCTGCATGTTGGTCCCGTACTGGATGCGGAGTGCTCACAAGGCCCGCGAACATAGAGAACTACTTCCCAGCAGCCGTCGCCGACTCTGCAAAAGGCGTCCTGAAAGTACTAGGAGAGGAGCGTGTAGGCTTCATCAGTTATGCAATCGACATCTCACCCTGGTGCGACTGCATAACCCACACAGATACATGGATGCTTCCGAATCTAGGGGTATTCGCTTCAAAAGATATTGTAGCGATAGACAAGGCGTGCCTAGACGAGGCGGACAAAGTTCCAGCAATACAGGGAAGCATGGCGTTCGACGAGGATGTCAGAGATGAACCTTGGCTAGCCGGCCACGAGCACTTCACCTATGTATCCTGCAAACATCGCTGGCCTGAGGTCCCACAGTGGGCGCAGGTTAACGCCGCTGCAAACCTAGGTCTCGGTCTACTAGAATACGAGTTAGTCGGAGTCACCCCCCGACCTGCGGACGAGTATGCGATGCCTGAACTCAGGGAACATACCGCTGCCTTTAGGATCAGAAATAAGTTCGAGAAGCAGTCCCCAAAGCCTGACCCCGACTGCTATCAAGAGAAAATACGAATCACGATCAAGGAACTAACGAAGAAACCCGAGTGATCCACAAGACAGGCGGAAAACCAATCGCCGGATTGAAAAACGTCTGGCATCTATTAATGGGGGATTTCTTTTCAAACCATGGAAACAGAACCATCAGGCATTCCCCTCCTCTTAGGAGGAATGAGTCTAGAATGCACCAGCTCGCCGCTAATAGAGTGTACGGTAGATTGCATGAGAGGCTTGAATTTGAAGGAAAGAGACTGAATGCCTTTGTGCACCAGCAGTGTGGAAGGGCGCCACGGGAATCAGAACACCTTCAACAGGTATCAGAAATATTTCAGAGATGGCCGTCAAAGCTGATCAGAAGAGCAAGAGACAGCTAAACCCGATGCAATAGAACACCTTAGGAAGATATTAGTCGTGGGATAAGGCGCACGGTCTGACATTGACAGTTATCGCGTCAAATCCGTTTGAGCTCGTCTTTTCGGGCCCGTCTTACATGTAAGACATAACTCGGTATGAAAACCACGAGAACGGTGAAGACGATGGGGATGATCTGACCAATCTCTTCCATGTCCCCCGGGCTCCTATGCATGACGCTCCACACGCAGGCTGGCATCGCGATCAATCCCTCCCGTCGCCGTGTCTCTGTGTGGTCTTTCGTGAGTGAATCTGCTAGTCAGAGGAATACCATGGACTGTTGATCAATCGCGATACTGCCGTGCGTGCTCGGGTACCACCTCGTACTGCCATTCTGGCACTGTCTCATATGCACAGGGGGTTGATAAGTCTTACTGTACAACTACGGTATTCCCGGGGAGGCGACTGGAAATGCAACGCAGCCCCGTCGGAAGGCCGCCCAGAGAATGATCAGACCACGCGCCCCAGTAATATGGTGCGGGGAGTGGGATTCGAACCCACGAAGGCCTTCGCCACAGGAGGTCTGACACCTAGAAGTTACTCTTCTGGAATGTCCTCAGTCCTGCCCCTTAGACCTGAGTTCCACCCAACACCGATCTCTGTGCCGGGACTTGGGAACCCCCGCTCAAGCAAAATAGCGAAAGCGACTCTACAACTTTAAGGATTTCTGTTCAGCTGACGTAGGATCGTCAAGGGAATCAAAGCTCTAAGCAGATTGATGCCCTTCACCTATGAGGCGCCCATCAAACTCGCAGGTTATACCTGTGATATTACAGAGATGAGTGTAGAAGATTCAAGAACATCTTGTAAAGGCTACAACCGTAGCGTCCATGAGTCGTCAGGACCCGATAAGGGTTGGCCGTGCACCTGGCTTGTTTGCCTGCGCACGGTAAGCAAGTTACTTCAAAGGGGGCAGTCGAGACTTCTTGAGCTTGCACACCATCGTGTAGGCAGGGTCATAGACGTTTCCAACCTCGTATTCGACGCATTGACCAAGTAGGATGTGGGTGGCTCGCGCGTCTAAACCGAAGTCCTCCTGAAGCCAGCGTATCATTTCTGTGGTGGCGTGTTGGAGGGCTTGGTCCAGTGGACGTGCGTTGCCCACGGTTAGGACGTACTCCTTGTTCTCTGCCCGAGGCCAGTTGATTCTCTTGTTCTTTAGAAGTCTGACGGTGAATTGCACGTCGAAGGATACTTCGATGCCCGTGCCCACTATCTCTCCAGCTCCCTGCACCACATGCCCATCTCCCATGAAGAGTAGACCTCCGGGGACAAAGACAGGAAGATAGACGGTTACCCCGGCGGTGAATCCCCTGTAATCCATGTTTCCTCCGTGCTCGGCGGAGGTTTGAGAGGAGATGGCTTGACCCTTCGAGGGGGCCACGCCGAAGCATCCCAACATCGGCTCGAAGGGGATAGTAAGACGGCCGAGTCTTGTCTTGGGTCTGACCAACGTAGCTGTGCCCGTTTCCAGATCCAGCTCCCACTCTGCTTGGGTCCGTTTAGGCATCTCCGCTACGTATCTTGGGTCAACTACGTTCGGGGCGATCGCGGTATAGCTTCTTCCCACCCGTCTATTCGGCCATAGCCTGTCGAAGCGAACAGCCAGGGTGTCTCCGGGCTCTGCGCCCTCCAGATAGAATGGGCCAGATTGAGGGTTTCCTTTAGGTGTAACTTGCTGGTCGGTCGCGTCTCGACCGGCGTTGTCGACGGTTGTTGTGGCTACGGTGTCACCATCGGCTATCTTCAGGACAGGCTTGTGGGAACCCAGGGTGGTGTGATAGATTTCGGGTTGGAATCGATGGATCACCATTGTTGTTTCCTCTTTCCTAGTTGTCTTCGGCTGTTTGAAGTTTTTCCCGTTGTCGTGTGGGCTCCAGCTCATACTTGACGGAAGGTTCGCAGGATACTCGCCAGGCACAGTAATATCCATGGGATCGCTATGCGGTTCTACTTGAGACTAGAAGGGCTACCAAGGTCATGACTGCGCCGAAGGCAAAGGTTGCGGGGTACCCAAAACATGCCCAAAGAACCCCGCCTAAGGTAGGAACGATGAAACCGGAAATATGATTCATGGTCAATCCGGTGAAAAATGTAGACGAGACTTCTTCTGGATCGGCGATACTACTGACGTAGGTAAAGAGAGCCGTTCTGAACCCGAAGAAGAGAACGTTTCCTACCAAGTAGAACACGGCAAGGAGATAGGGATTCGGGATTAGAGCAGAACCGGCAAAGATCAGTGTCGTAACAGAATAGTCCAACATCAGACTTCTTCGACTTCCGATCCGCTGAATCAGCTTGCCGATTTGGGGGGCGGTGATCGCCGTAGCCAAATGGTTCACGATCGTTAGTACCGTGATAGACTTCACGTCAACATTGAAGAGCACGACAAGGGCAAAAGGGGCGAATATGTTTACGATGTTCCGCCTAACCGAGTCGAGGAAGGTTATTGCATAGTAGAGTGAGTGCTTCTTTTTCAGATGTATCCGCTTGTCGCTCCGAAGTGGTCGGCTGGAGGAAGCCGTACCACGGTCGAGGAGAAACATCGGGATCGCTCCAGCCAGGATCAGGAATCCGCCTACCCCCAGTACACCTCTAATCCCTAAGAGGTCAACGATCAAGAACACGAGCATCCCAGCCGCGATTCGACCCACCGCGCTGAATCCTGCAATCTGCCCCAGAACCTTTGCTTTCTCTTCGCCCGCGGCTCTGAGGGATAGCGTATTGAAGAGAGGATTGTAGAAGTGGAATCCAATGCTGAAGACGAAGATCGCTGGGACTAGAGACCAGTAACTGCTTCCGAGCGAGATGCCTATCAGACCAAGACCAGCAATCAAGAGGAAGACTCCGGCCAATACGTGTTCTGCAGCATAGAAGCATAATGTCCCACCCAAGACGGCGAGTAGACCCGGAATCTCACGAACGCTCTCTAAGAATCCCACCGCCTCTGCCCCAAGCCCTAGCTCGTCGCCGGCGAAGTTCGAGAACACCGAACGGTATATGGCATAACCAAGCCTGAACAAGACAACCGAAAGCGTAAGAAGAAACAACGACGTACGACGAGATTTCGCGGAAATAGTCCTCGGTCTCCCTGGAAAGACGGAAAAAGGGCAAGGTCTCCTTTTAATGTTTATCGAGTAACACACACCAGTACGAAGATGAAGGTATCTTCTGAGAAGGGATTTCGGAGTCTAAAGACGCCCACAATTGTTTCTAGAGGGCTGAAAAATGCGGGAACCGATCCGCCGGTCTTGCACGATCCCCCTTCTCACCCTCGTTTGATCCCTATCAGTTTGACTATTCTGTCACGCGGTTTTCCTCAGGACTTCTCCCGGCAACCTGTGGGTTTCTTTTCCGTCTCGGATCACGAATTCCCCGTTCACAATGACATGCTTGATTCCTTCAGGAAATCGGTGTGGATCCTGGTAGGTGGCTTTGTCGATGATCTTCTCGTATTTGAAAATGACTAGGTCAGCTGCTGCACCGGCTTCCACTCTGCCCCGACCTCGGAGACCTAATTTTCTTGCGGGCAGGGAAGTCGCCTTCTTCACTGCTTCTTCCAGTGAAAGAACATTCTTTTCTCTAACGTACTTCCCTATGAGCCTCGGAAACGTCCCATAGAATCTTGGGTGGGGTTTGCCTTTTCCCAGCTCTCCCGAAGGAGATACAGCGATGCCGTCAGTCCCGACCAGGGTGTGGGGATGCCTCATTACTTCTATGACGTCGTCTTCTCTCATAAGGAAGTATATTGCCCGGGGAGCAGCCTCTTCCTCAATCAGTATATCAAAAAGGACGTCGAACGGATCACCCCCCATCTCTTCGGCGATTTCAGCAATCGTCTTTCCTTCAAGTGATGGGCTGGCTTTTGTCTGGCAGATCATGATCCCATCCCACCCGGATGCTTTAAAATAACTCGACCATCCAGGTAAACCGTCCTCAAGTTCTCGTCTAAGACGTTTCCGAACCGCATCGTCTTTCAGCCTCTCGACTAGATCGCCTACACCGCCAACCTTGACCCAATCAGGCAGTACAGCAGACAGCTTCGTCCAGCCTGCTGTGTAAGGATAGTTATCACACGTAACGTCTATTCCTTCCATTCGAGCTTCATCCATCATCTTGAGCGTGGTTTCTACTTGACCCCAAACCTGCTCTCCTGCTGCCTTATGATGCGAGATCTCGAGAGACACGTGGGCTTCTCTTGCAGTATCAAGAGCCTCTTTGACCGCGTCCAACAGCGTTACTCCTTCTCCCCTGATGTGAGTGGAGTATATCCCACCGAAGCTCGCAACCACCTTGCATAATTCAACGAGTTCAATGGTCTTAGCATAACAGCCGGGAGGGTATATCAGCCCCGATGACATACCGAATGCCCCTTCTTCCATGGAGTTCTTGACCAATTCCTTCATTCTCCGCAGTTCTTCTTCCGAAGGTGTCCTGTCGTCGAATCCCATAGCAGCAATCCTTACTGTTCCATGACCTACGAGGGGCACCACGTTTATGGCGCTTCCAGACTTCTCGATACAAGACAGATAGTCTCCGAAGCCCTTCCAGGTAATGGGAAGATCCTCAACTCCTAGGAGTGAAGACGCGTACTTCGTCAGCTGGATCTTTGTGTCTTCCTCAACGGGCGCCACTGAGATCCCGCAGTTTCCTATTACCTCCGTGGTGACCCCTTGGTGAATCATACTCAAGGCGTTTGGATTCTTCAACAACGCGAGATCCGAATGCGAATGCATGTCGATGAAACCAGGGGATACGACAAGACCCGAGACATCGACCGTCTCATCTGCCGGTTTACCTTTAGATCCCGAAACACCTACTATTCGCCGACTTTGTATTACTATATCTCCCTGAAACATAGGTCGCCCAGTACCATCCACAATGTTTCCGTTCTTCAACCTCAGACTAGACATCGAAGAGTGTCCTCCCAGATTAGAGACTGATAAAGGATAACGGTTGGTTATCGGCGCGCATATTATTGGTGACTGGCGATAGATAACTTGATTCGCTTCTTCAACAGTTCAGCGAATCAGAGCAAGGAAGCATGCTCTGCCAGATAACGCCCGGAGTCTTACTGAATCGAATACCTCAAACGTAGGCAGACCTATTAGACGTGTAGACTTGCCTTTCTACGTGTTCCATAACCTTTCTACGTGTTCCATAATATTGGAGGCATTCTTAGAGCCCCGGGATAGGTTCACATCCACGTTTGAACCCGCGGTTTACCGCTGATCCTGAGCTGTAAACATATCGATTTCGACTACGATTCAGATATTCTTTGGTTATCGTTTGTGTGCCCTCGCCTTCGAATCTTCAGTACCAAGTCAAGGTGCAGAGAAGATGCTACCAGTCAAACTGGTGCACGATTCTGAGGAGGCTCAAGCAATGCTCGTCGTAGAAGGCTGTCATCGTACACCAGCTGAGAAGGGAGATTCTACCCCATAGGTGCACGTTAAGACCCGGGGTCTTGTCCATTTCTGCTTTGAACGAGTTGACTCAGAGGTTGAAGCGCATTAAGAACATCAGGTTCAGATGTCTCTTATTCATCCCACATCATGGTTTTTCTTAGACCGATGGAAATCAATGATGTCTTCCTCATCGTCGGTAAAACCATCAGTCGCAAAAGCTCTACCCACAATGGCTAAAATTGACCGACGAACGGGATAATAAGAGTTTCAGGAATCCACATGAGAAATATCGCGGGTACCACCCATCCTGTGCTGCAGACTGCTAGAGCATCTTCGAATCTGTATTTAGAAGCGTCTTTCTTACCTGCAATTGATAGTAGGTGAGGTGGTTCCCGAGATCAACATCTATGTAGCTAGTCCCCATAGGATAGTCCGGAATGTCTGATTGCAAATCTCTCCTCATTCTGCAAACAGTTTCCCACCCATTGAGACTTACGCATGGCATGAGAATAGTTGTCGACTAGAATGCAAAGATTGTGAGGATCTTTACTAGCGTCTTCTCTTGTATCCGGTCTTCCAGTCTCCTCTTCTGCC
>CAZQWG010000016.1:0-9341 GCA_964596985.1 uncultured Candidatus Bathyarchaeia archaeon | reverse complement strand
GTGAACATCGTCACGAGGAGGCCTGAAGTGTCAACACCATTCCGGAACTGGACACACTAGTAGGTGGAATCATTGTGATGGTCTTCATAGCTATGGCACTGTTTGCAGGGGTAATAAGCCCCTACAACCCAGTAGAGCAGTTCGATGCCCCACAGGGTCAACGTCATCCATTGCCTCCTTTGTCCAAAAGCGAGGATGGAAAGCCATTCCTCCTTGGCAGTGATAAATTCGGCCGGGATATCCTATCTCGAGCTTTGTATGGCACCAGGACGCTTTTAGAACTTGCGGCAGGAGCTATTGCAGTAGCTTTTGTCTTGGGAGTGATTTTGGGAGCAGTAGCTGGATATAGAGGCGGTACTTGGGTGGATGAATTGATTATGCGAGCAGTCGATATTATGCTATCCTTTCCGACCTTAGTCCTGGCGATTGCTCTTTTGGGCGCGCTCGGAATAGGAAAGATGAAACTTGGACCTATTACCATAAGCAACATGGTCAAAATCATGATAGTGATTGCAATTACCTATTCTCCACGTTTTGCACGAGTTATGAGAAGTGTGGTTCTGAAAGAGATGACAGAGGATTACGTTAAAGCAGCGAGGGTATCAGGAGCCTCAAGTATCAGGATACTTATTAAAGAGATTTCCATTAATGTTATTGCCCCTATGATAGTTCAGGCTTCATTGATGATGGCCACTACGGTGCTTCAAGCCTCCTCACTTGCTTTTTTGGGGGTGGGATTACAACCGCCACATCCTAGTCTAGGAATCATGCTCAATGAAGCGCGCGACTATCTATTCCAAGGTGCTTGGTGGTACGCGGTTGTCCCTGGTGTACTAATCTCTCTGACTGTTCTCGGGTTCAATCTGCTAGGAGATGGGCTGCGCGATTCACTTGATCCCAAACAATTCAAAAGAAGGCGCGTATGAAGCATACAGTGTTAGAAGTCAATGATTTAGTGACTCGTTTTTACACCGAAGAAGGGGTAGTTAGAGCCGTGGACGGGATTTCCTTTAAGCTTGTTGAGGGACAAACCCTTGGGATAGTAGGCGAGTCCGGATCTGGAAAAACTGTTACTGCTCTTTCGATAATGGGCCTGATCGAAAATCCCGGAAGTGTAGATAACGGATCGATTCAATACCGGGGCGAAGAGGTACTGGAAATGGGTCAAAGAAGGATGCGTCGGATTCGAGGAAAGCACATAGCCATGGTTTTCCAAGATTCCTTAAGCTCGTTGAATCCTACACTTTCCATAGAGGAGCAAGTTCGTCGAGTACTGAAATTCCACAGCTGTTTGTCAAAGAAGGAGACTACTAGACGGATAATCGAGCTGGTAAATCAAGTAGGAATATCCAATCCTAAGGAGCGAGTCACTAACTATCCTCACGAACTCAGTGGGGGGATGCGTCAGCGAATACTGATAGCTATGGCCATCTCCTGTAATCCAAGCATCTTACTTCTGGACGAGCCTACAACAGCACTCGACGTTACTATTGAAGCCCAGATTTTTGAGCTAGTAGACAAGTTAAAGAGAGAACTTGCCATGGGAAGTATCCTTATCACGCATGATCTAGGTGTGGTTGCGAATACATGCGATACGGTGATTGTCATGTATGCAGGCCGCATCGTTGAGCGGGCAGATGTCGAACTCTTTTATAGAAAGCCACTTCATCCCTATTCAAATGGGCTACTAAAGTCAATACCTGGAATCCACGATAATGCGGAGAAGCGGTTGTATTCTATACCAGGAGAGGTCCCGGATTTAATAACCCTTCCCCAAGGCTGTAATTACAGCCCTCGATGTGAAATAGCTGATAAACGCTGTCTGGAGATGGATCCCGAGTTGAGAGAGATTGCGCCTGGGAGAGAAGTAGCCTGTCTCAAGCTCAACGCATTTGAGGATAAAGATTTCAATGATCAATGAGGCGTTGTTGGCTGTTGAGGGCTTGAAGAAGTATTTCCCAGCCAGGAGCGATTGGTTCGCTCAGCTCTTTGATAGACGTGTAATCAAAGCTGTAGATTGCATCCATTTTAAGATAAGTCATGGAAAAACACTGGGGCTTGTGGGTGAGTCTGGCTCGGGCAAGAGTACCACTGGATACTGCTGTGTTGGGCTAGCGCCACCTACTGAGGGGAGTATCACCTATCATGGGAGGGATGTAACGATACTTAGTGAAAAAGAACTTAGAAAAAGGGGCCGTTATATACAAATGATCTTTCAAGATCCCAGCTCCTCACTTAACCCGCGGAAAACAGCGAGACAGATTGTCAGTGAACCTCTTCGTATACATCAGCTTGCTGTTCGCTCTTCTATGAGAAAGAGGGTTGTGGAAATCTTGGAAGCGGCAGGCCTTTCAGAGCGTTTTTTAAGCCGATACCCGCACGAGATGTCTGGCGGACAAAGACAGAGAGTGGGAATAGCGCGGGCTCTAGCGGTTGAACCTGAACTCATAATCTGCGATGAACCGGTTACTGCTCTGGATGTTTCCATACAAGCACAGATTATTAACTTGCTAATGGATTTACAGGATGACTTGGGCTTGACCTATCTATTCATTGCGCATGATCTATCGGTCATAAAGCACGTCAGTGACGATATTGCAGTCATGTATCTGGGGAAGATTTTCGAAAAGGCCACCAAAACTACGCTGTTCGATGAACCGAAACATCCTTACACTAGAGCGCTTCTGGCGGCTATTCCTACACCCCATCCGAAATCCAGGAACCGTTGCATATTAGAGGGAGAAATCCCAAGTGCCATAGATCTGCCTTCCGGCTGCAGATTCCACCCCAGGTGTCCTGAGCGTATAGGCGGTATTTGCAGAGACACAGAACCCGAACCTAGAGAATTACCCAATGGAACTCGGGTTCTTTGCCACAAATACAAATACGGATCGTAAAGACTCATGATCTGCCAGTAATGTCTAAGAGATTGTCGAAAGGAGGGAACATTGCAGGTGTAAAACGTGATTGATGCAAAAAATAGAGTGAAACAGAGAATGGGTGATGTAAGAATACAACCAATTGCAGTGGGGAAGAATACTCAGAGGGCCCGAGCTCAAATCTGAGGAGTGGAAGAGCCTGTTGCACAAACCTTGCCTGTGGGTTCGATTGTTGGTAAAAGAGAGCATACATCTTAGCCTTTTGTCTCAGAGATATCGTCTAGGTGTATTGGGGCTAACTGGTTACGACCGTGCGAGGAGTGATCGTGGCATTGCTGTTGTGAGCCCAGAGTCTGGGGATATGTTCTTCGAGGCAGATCGAATCGGATGATCATGAGAAACCAAAAGCCGGACTAGTCGACGATCTGCCGGTTTGGGAACGAATTCGAAGGGGACCTTGGGGTTGTTCACAGAGGTGTTGCGATTGTGTTGAAGGAGGGTCTGTGAAGGTGGAGGGCACCCGCCCTCGATGGGACGAAGACAAAGGAATAGACCTCTCTGTCAGCGAACCCTGCCTATGAGTACCTGGAGAATCAAGCCAAGGCTCAGCTTGAGCAGGAGGTGTGGCAGAAGGCGACAGGACAGAAGGAAAAGAACGAGGCTCGCCAGAGAAAGGAAAAGACGATTGGCAAGAAAGAGCCGTGGGCGCAAGGCGAAGGATGCGGACGCGGCTTCGAACCGGAGGCCCAAGGCCAACCTTATCAACCTCGAAAGCCGTGACATGAAGCCTCCCAATGGGTCCATTCAGGGTACAATCCTGAGGCAGTGGTGACAACTGAGTAGATAATCGTGCCAGCGGAGGTTGCCCAACAACAGAATGATTTGGGGCAGCTATATCCGATGGTGGAGAAGGCAGGTGAGGAGTTGAGAGGTACAAGGGTTAAGCAGGAGGGGAAGGTTATGTTGGGGGATGCCCACCGGTTAGTACAGGCAAAAGAACGTACTTAAGGCTGCTCCTGGATGGCTGGAGCAGTTGCTTGCGACGAGTAGAGACCGCAAGCGACTGGAAGCGATGAAGGAGGCTTCTACGCCGTGGGGGCGAATCTCCAACAAGGCGCCGGTCAAGGGGAAGGATGAAGCGCAAGCTTCTCACAGAGCGACGGATGGCTTTACAAGTTGCGCTCGAAGTCGGTAGAGCCGCCCTTTGGCAGATCAGGGAGCCCCATTGCTGTAATCGTTTCATCCCGTGAGGTCCCACACTAGCCATGAGTGAATGGCGGTTGATCTCTGCAACGCCCAACTTGTTGAAGGTGTGCCTGAGTGGCAAATTCTCCCTGAAGATTCCAAAAGAGAAACCTGTTAGGCTTGGAAGCAAGTTGGGGCAGTCCACTTGTTCCTGGAGTTCCCGACTGCTGAAACGGATTATGTGGAGGAAGAGAGACCTTTATCAGAAGACGAACTAAGAACCGAGCCTGTTCCAATTGGCAGGCCGGAGAAACGCGCGATTATGAATCACGAGGTTTGGCCGACAGGCTCAGAATGCCTCCAAATGGCTGCCGGAGGCTGCGAGTTAAGACGGTTGTACGACGCAAAGGATATCTAAGATAGGAGGTTTTGATGTCTATTCGACAGAAGGTGGCTGTTCTAGGTGGTGGTCACGGAGGATTTGCTTGTGCTGGCAAATTGGCATTAGAAGGTCATGAAGTCAACCTATACGAATTACCCGAATTTGAGGCAAACATCGAGCCAATTCAGGAACGAGGAGGAATAGAAGTTCAGGGGGTAGGAAAGACTGGATTTGCCAAACTGGGTTCCATCACCACTGATATCGAGAAAGCACTCAACAATGTTGATTTAATAGAAATCGTCGTACCTGCGTTCGGACATAAACGAATCTCCGACGTTTGTGCACCCCATGTAAAGAACGGCCAAACTGTAACCTTCTTCGGCAAAGGAGGGGGTACAATAGTATTCTACAACGCTCTAAGAGAAACGGGGTTCGACGGGGATATATTATTAGCTGAAACTAGTGGAATACCTCCCTATTCAGCGAGAAAAACTGGTTCTACGAGCGTTCGCGTGGCAATAGAATTAAACCATTTGCCAACCGCTAGTTTTCCGGGAAAAGACGTTGATAAGGTCATTAGCATTCTGAAAGATATACATGCTTCTGTCGTTCCAGCAACCAGCGTATTGGAGACTATCTTGGCGGATCTAAATCTTGTCGGACATCCTGCCGCAGCACTCTTAAATGTCGGTCGAATTGAGTATTCTGGCCCCTTTCGCCTTTGGCGGGAAGGAGTGACTCCGTCAGTTGCCAAACTAATTGAAGCCGTAGATAAGGAGCGACTAGCGGCGATGAAAGCCTTGGATTTGAAGAATGTGAAGACATACGTGGAGATGTCTAGACTTTGGGGTATGTGCCCGAAAGAAGCTGATACATATCAGAAAGTCATAAATACTAAATATATTGCACCTAAGAATCCTACCGACCTGCAAACACATCGTTACATCACTGAAGATATCCCCTATAGCCTGGTTACATGCGCGTCGATAGGTGATATGATAAAAGTGCCTATGCCAGTTATCAATGGCGTGATTACGCTATTTGGAGCTATGAATCAGGTAGACTATTGGGCCGAGGGACGAACTGTCGAGACCTTGGGAATCGCTGGTTTGGACATTAGTGAACTTAAGGAATATGTACATGAAGGAGTGAGAAAGTAGAAGTGTGAGCGAAATCGATGTTTGAGCGCAGATGAGAGCTGTCCTTTTGTCTAGTATCTCCTTGGGCGCGGGTTTATTTTGACAATTCTAAAAATACTACAGTTGAGGTAACTGAATAAGAGACGCAGGCGGTAGAGCAATGCTAGGAAAGTAAAATGGTCGAAAGGACTTCTTCAACGCTGGCGTCGAGCAACGACTACTTCCCGAGGAGTACAGATTGTTGCACGTCGACAAGCAGATTGACTTCTCGGTCGTGTAAGGAGAGATGAAAGACCTCTACTGCGCGTAAAATGGGCGCCTCTCCTGGCCGTCGGAGCGGATGCTTTTCACTCTCTTGCTTGAGTAGTAGTACAGCCTGTCGGACGTAGACGTGATCAAGCAACTGCAGGTGGATATCCTGTTTCGGTGGTTGGTTGGATTTTCGCTAGACGATCCGGTGCCGGGTGGTTCTAGTCTGTCGGTGTTAGGGGACCGATTGGGGAAGGGCGCTTTCAAAGTCTGTTTGCTGGTCTTGTGCGCCAGTGCAAGAAGCAGGGACTGCTAGTCCGACGACTGAAGCTGTTGGATGCGACCCGCATCATAGCCAATGTGGCAGTACCGGGCACGATCAATCTCCTTCGGGATGGCCGGCGGTGTGTGCTAAAGCGAATTGAGGAAAGGCGTGGTGGGCAGGAGGATCTGGATGCGTTTCGCGCGCATGGACTTGACCCATCTTCTTTGCAGCAAGGAACAGCTAGCAGAAGAGGTAGACAAGACCAGGGGACTTATCGTTAAGGTTAAGGGGCGTACCCGGAAGTCGAGGAGGAGATTGCTCCTTTGGAAGAGGTGGTGAATCGGAAAGGCAAGCGTACAGTGGTCAGTCCAGTTGAACCCGATGTACGGTTTGGCCACAAGACGCCGAAGAAGTCTTTTGCGGGGTACAAAGCTCATGTGGTAGAGGACAGCACATCTGAGCTGGTCACAAGCGCGGACGTGCTGCTTGGGAATGCCAACGAAACAAAACATGATCGCATCAAGCGATTCGAGAAAAAAGAAGAACACCGAGGGCTTCGTCGGGAAGCCGTAGATGCTAATTCGCTCTACGATAACAAGGACAACTACGACCTTGCTGAGCGACTCCAGATGACGGCCTACATTCCTGGAAGGCGGGAGGGCCGCCGAGCCCAGGACTTCGACTACTGTAACGAGACGGATCAGCTGATCTGTCCACGAGGGGAGAGATCGATTGGGAAAGCCCGTTCTCGGAAAGGGAGTCTTTACTACTTTTCCACCACCGACTGTGGACAATGTGAGAGGGGAAGCTGTTACCGGGACAAGAAAGGACGGGTAAGCGTGTATCTGACTGATGGGGAGAAGGGGAGACGGATGATCCCGAAGGAGAGGATGGAGCAAGCGGTGGTGGAACGGTAGGAGGTTGAACGAAAGTTTGGTCAGGCGAAGCGACATCATTGTCTGGGCAAAGCACGGTATCGAGGAAGGTGGCGGGTAGCTATACAGACGCTAATGACCTTTTTCGTGATCAACGCCAAGCGAATGGTCAAACTGCTGAGGGAGAGATCCCAAAGGGTCTTTTTAGCCCCAGGTTGATGGAGAATGAGCCATTTGGGGGTGTAGTTGGTCCGAGAACTATCCTGGATTGTCCGCAGATCGGTAATGAGGGCTGGGAGGCATAGAAACTGCCTCCTGAGGCAGCCATAATGGGCGGAGAAGAGGCACTTCCTCGGAGGTCTCAACTTTGGGAAGATCCCATTAGCGCCGAAGCTTACGGACCGAATTTCAGTTCAACTTATGGTTGAGTAGAGTACTTGGAAAAGGAAAGATAGAGTTAACAGTGTATAGAACTACACCTTTGTAAGTATCGCGGTAGCGCTTTGACCAAAAGAGTATTCTTGAAGAAAGCTCATGGAGGTGCTTAATGACGGACAAAGAGCTGGATGTAGCGTATGAGCTAGCGGATTTCGTCTATAACACTGGCTTTGACGATATTCCTGATCGGGCTATTGAAGCCACAAAAGTGCTGATTTTGGACACAACTGCAGTTGCAGCTGCTGGGGTGTGTGCTTCTGGGATATCTGAGCTAATCGATCTTGTTAGGGCGGACTGTGGAAAGGGGCTGAGCAAGGTATTATTCAAGGATCTTAGAATTCCACCTCATGAAGCAGCTCTAATTAACAGCTCAATGATTCATGCACAGGATTTCGACGACACACATGATAAAGCACATATCCATGCTATGGCTATGGTTTTGCCAGCAGCACTAGCAGCATCAGATGAGATTGGAAAGATGAGCGGCCGTGACCTGATAACCGGGCTTGTAATTGGAGTAGAGGTAGCATCAAGGTTAGCTCTCGCGCCAGAACTTCCACGTCGCGGATGGCACTACACCCCGTTGTGTGGTGGATTTGGGGCAGTAGCAACAGCCTCCAAAATCTACGGGTTAGAGAAGTGTCAGATTAGGAATGCTCTTGGCTTGATGTATAGCAGAGCGTCGGGCAACCTACAAGCAGAACTAGATAATGCTCTCAGCAAACGGATGCAGCCAGGGTTTAGCTCTCAATGCGCCCTTCTCTCCGTCAAAATGGCTCAATCCGGAATTACCGGAGCAGAGAACATATTTGAGGGTGAAGCAGGATATTTCCATCTCTATCAAAATAGTAGGTATGATAGGGATTCCATTACTGATGCTCTAGGAGAAAGCTTTGAAGTTACTGAGATAAGCCTGAAACCATATCCGTGTTGTAGACTTACCCATCCGGCGATCGACGCTGCTCTAGAAATCCGTAACAGAAGCAGCTTCGCCCTAAGCGCCATAGCTCAAATCAAGGCGAAAGTTACCGAACAAACGAAGTATGAGGTTTGTGCGCCGGAGGAGCATAAACGGAATCCGCGAGGTATCGTCGATGCTCAATTCAGTCTTCCATATACGGTGGCAGCAGCCTTGAAGCACGGAGAAGTGTCCTTAAATGATTTTACGCGTCAGGCAATCGAAAATACGGAGACTATTGCGCTAGCTAATAAGGTTAGCTGCTGTGTCGATACGCAAATTGAGAGTGAGTCTCGTGGAGAAATAGCTTCCTGCAAGCTGGAAGTAGAGCTAGACACCGGGAAATGTCTAGACAGCAAAATTCGTTATCCAAAGGGGCATCCACTAAATCCGATGACGGTTGAAGAGGTCAAAGAGAAAGCCATGAAGTGTGCTGAGTTTTGCAATGAGCCGCCATCAAGAACAAAGATGGTTGAGATGTACAAGGAGATTATGAATATGGAAAACAGCACTAACGTCTTAGACATATTTCTTTAAAGGCTTTGGACCTCGAGTGTAGTGTGAAAGGAGAGGAATACAAGTATCAGACGGGAGCTTCTGGGGAGATGGCAGCGTTTAGTCTGGAAACAGAAGCACGGATAAGGCGAGAATTGACCGAGATTCACGTTTGGAAGGAGGATGAGCGTGCGAACATCGAGATTCTTCAACAGCGAGAGCATTTACGCAGTGAAGCAAGTCGAGATGGTGTCCTGGGCAATGTGATCGCCCGCAAGCACCGTGTCTGCGAGAACACGGTCTACCGGTGGCGTAGGAAGTACGATGGGTTGGGCCCGAGTGAGCTACGGCGGCTCAAGGAACTAGAGTGTCCAGTTCCGGAATGGTGTTGACACTTCAGGCCTCCTCGTGACGATGTTCGCGGACAGCGCCCCAGAAGATCTCGGCCGGTGTCCGCCCCTTGGTGCGGTACCCCT
>CAZQWG010000015.1:0-10037 GCA_964596985.1 uncultured Candidatus Bathyarchaeia archaeon | reverse complement strand
AATATTCGTACCACAATGACAAACAAAGACACCAACCCTCGCCTCCCCCATCAGGGCTCACCTCTTATTGCTATCTCTGCTGCCTGCGCGGCTGCTGCACTCGCTTCCGCGACAGTTCCAGGGATATCCATGGGTTCGCGGCAACATCCACAGACGAGTATCCCTGGTCTCGTTGTCTTCAGTGGTGAAAGTGGATCGGTTTTAAAGAACTTGTATTCATCCAAGTCAACGTCGAGAAGCTTTGCCAGCGCCTCCACATCATTTCTTGGTACTAGGCTGGTTGCCAAGACTACTAGGTCTGATTCTAGTCTTCCTCTCTTGGAGCTTTTTGTCTCTTCGAACCATACAGTGGGGTTCTCGTCTTGATCCTGGGTTATTCTTGCCACCCGACCACGAACATAGGTTATTCCATATTCCTGTTCTCCTCTTGCAATGAATTTCTGGAAGCCTTTTCCTGACGCCCTTAGATCCATGTAGAAAATGTGGGATTGCACGTCATGATCGTGTTCCCAGGCAAGCATCGCTTCCTTTGTGGCGTGCATGCAACACACTGATGAGCAGAAACGGTTGTTTCTTAGATCACGAGATCCCACGCATTGCACGAATGCTATCTTTTTCACGGGTTTTCCGTCTGAGGGCCTCTCCAAGTGACCGCCGGTGGGACCTGAAGCACATATTAACCTCTCATATTCCATGGCGGTGATTACGTTTCTGTATCTACCATAACCGTATTCGGAGATTCCAGAGGGATCGAAGGGATCGAAGCCAGTGGCGATAACTATTGCTCCAACAGATAGTTTGATGTCTGTGTCCTTCTGCTCGAAATCAACGGCGTCCCTAGTACAGATCTTCTTACAGATCCCACATATGTCTCGCGTCAAGTGTAGACAGCTGTCTTTGTCGATAGCCATGACAGCCGGTACACCTTGGAGGAAGTACATGTAGATGGCCTCCCTTTTTCTCAGTTCCATGTCAAACTCGTCGGGAACTTTTACAGGACACTTGGCTGCGCATTCGCCACAGTTGACGCATTCGCTATCCTTTACGAACCTTGCATGCTTCCGTACAGTTACAGTGAAATTACCAGGTGACCCCTTGACTTCCTTTGCCTCGGAGAGGGTATGAACCTCAATGTTTGAGTGCCTAAAACAATCAGCCATCTTGGGAGCAAGAATGCAGATAGAGCAGTCGAGCGTCGGGAACGTCTTGTCCAGCTGCGCCATTCTACCGCCTATGCTCGGCGTCTTTTCGATAAGATGTACCTTGAATCCCATGTCGCCGAGATCCAGGGCGGTCTGTATTCCCGCTATTCCCCCACCGATAACAAGTACAGCCTGGTTACTTTCCCCCAACAGGTTACACCTCGGCAAGCTCTTTGAGTCTATTCTCTGCCCGACGACGCTTTTTTCTTGCAAAGGAGACTATCTTCGCCAGCATCTTTGTCTTTTCGATTCTTCGCTCCTCTGCATCCCGAAAAGTTAGTTCCCTAATGTATCCTTGATTGATTGCTTCGGAGAAGACGGTTTCACCTGCATCGGATCTAACCAAGGTGGTGGTGTATCCATCTGGTGATCCCAGCCCCCCCGCCGAGATGTCGGCGTACTCATTGCTGAAGTCCGTACAAGTGAAACATGCGGGTCGAGCTACCTCATCCACTTCTTCAAGCGGGATATGGACAGCTATTCCGTCGTGAAAGTTGAGGATAAGGTCTTCTTTGATGTTCAGCTTTCGGATTTCCTCCATGTTTATTGAGAGCTTCTTTTCGAGTCTTTCCCTTGCCAAATCATCAAAAGAGAAGTTTTCTATGCAGAATAGGCCAATCGCGTATTTCACTAGGTGTGCGGGTAGGATCCCAAGTATTTGCATCTTCCGTATCGTGTTGAGCTGACAGGGGGTCCCTACTATAGCAACGTCCCGTAGATATCGCCTTTCCAAGGCCTTGACCGTGGAGAGTATTGGTGAGTAGGTTGTGTACTTTCCTCCCAGCTCCTCCAGGTGATAGGACTCTGAGAACTGTGAGCCAGCCGCGGAGATGAGGTCATCACGGTTTGTGGCGATGATTGGTTCTCCGGAGAAAAGCCCCTTCTTTTTTGATACGACTGCAGCGTTCACTAGGTTGTTTTCAAGTAGATATGATAGCAGGGAGGTTACGACTCCCCCGTCAGTGCAGACCCCCATTATTCTGCTGTCCGTAGTTTGGGCTGATGATACAAACTTATAATCTCCTATGGGGGCTTTCCAGCCGAACCGGTTCTTGAGGTCATCGTTCAAAGTGCCTATCTGGGGGCATATCAAGTAGCATATTCCACATTTCAAGCAGTTTTCTTCGCTGGTGTATCGCGGTAGACCGTTCTTACCGATCTCGAGGGCGTTCAGATCACCAGCTGAACAAAAAGAGATGCAGCCCCCACACTTGCCACACAGCCCTCGATCGATAACTTCTCCAGCGAGGTCCTTGAAGGTTTTGATTTCTTCACTCATAGGATTCTCCGCCGTCACTTACAGAGCTATCCCTTTCTTAGTAACTCAGCGGTACTAACTCGGTTCAGCTTGAACCCTAGCTCTGATTCAGAGAAACCCATCGCAAGTCCCAGAAGCTGCGGGTAGAAGAGTACAGGTATATTGTAACTTGCGGTGAGTTTCCTTTCAATTGTCTTCTGATTCCTATCATACATGACATTGCACATTGGACAGGCCAGGCAGAGGGCATTGGCACCTGCCGCCTTGACGTTCTCAAGTTTCCTACCTGTCATCGCATAGGCGATGTTCTCGTCTATTCCCAGAACTATTCCGCCACAACAGTCCATCTTACCTTGGTATTCGATGGGTTTTGCGCCAACCGCAGATATTAGCTCATCCAGAGACACGGGAAACTCCGAGTCTTCTGCTTCATTGAAGAGATGGGATGGCTTCAAATAGTGGCAGCCGTAGTGTGGGGCTATTCGCAGATCCTCTAAATTCCTCTTTACTTCTTCCTGTATTTTATCTACCCCCACATCCTCCCAGAGAACCCTTAAGAAATGCTTGACCTTGACTCCGCCTTCGTAGGTCCTTCCTATCTTTGCAAGCTTCTTGTTTATGTTCTCCCTTGACTCTTTGTCCTCCCTCAGTTCTCTGTCCGCTTCCAAGAGTGTGGATGCGCATCCGGGACAAATCGTGCAGATATCCAGGTCAAGATCTTTGGCGATGCTTAGATTTCTCGCAGCCAAGAGGAGTGCTGTTTCGTGATCCACGGGCTCTATTGGGAAACCACAGCACGCAAAATCGTCCACATCAACCAGATCTATTCCTAACTTCTTGGAGACCGTTCGCGTTGAGAGCTCGTAGTTTCCAGCCAGTACTGGTACTGCGCATCCAATAAAAAAGCTGTATTTCATTCTAGTCGCTCCCTTCCGGGCTTACCAATTCGGCAAGTCCCGTCAGCTTGAAGATCTCTTGGATTTCAGAGAACTCCAAGCGAGCAGGAGGGAGTCCCAGGTCTGACCGCCGTTTATTAGCGAAATCGCTTACCTTATGTAGTCTGCCTGAGGTTCCGACGGCTTTGACTTGCTTTGCCATTGCGGGGTGGATATGCCCCTTTTTTGCCGCGAGACTTGTTATTGCACGGATCAACTCGGTTACCCGAACATCCTGAGGACATCGCTCTTGGCATGTAAAGCATGACGAACATAACCATATGAAATCGCTCGAGAGAACCCGTTCCCTCATCCCCAGCAAAGCCATCCGTATGATCCTTCTGGGGTTGTACCGCTCATCGACTTCTCCAACCTGGCAACCTGCACTGCAAGTTCCACATTGGAAACAACGCTTGATATTCTGGCCGCCAGGCACATTCGAGATCTCGTATTTGAACTTGGGATCGAGTTTTACTGTCGTAACCCGGTCACCTTCCATCCAAATTTTAAAGTAATTCCATCTCTCCAGTATTAAGGATGTCAGCCACAGTATCAATTGGATACTTAAAAACGTTCTTTTGGAGTATTGGAATTCGACTCTCTAATTATTTATTCTCAAGATAGAGATAAAGAAAATTAACATCGACCGGGTCTCATATTAAGGAATTAATATAATTGTTACAGAACGTAATGTAAATGGAGTCTTCAGTTCAGTTTCTGTATCAGGCATTAGTCCAATAGTTAAACAGGCACATAGTAGGAAGCACCAGGTCTTCTACCAGATTGGGGTTGAAGCGAAAAGCCTACGTGGCTAGCTTTACTTCAGCTAGCGCTGCTACCTGGGCGAGTAATTGCCGGTCGGTAAAGTGGGACATAGAAATAGCTTTCTGGGGGCACCCAGCCCCACAGACCCCGCATCCTTTACAGGAGGCGATTATGGTCCTAGCTATTCTACCCTTCTCTGTCTTCTCGACTCTTATAGCGTTGAATGGGCAGACAATCTCACACAAGCCACAACCTATGCATCTATCCTGGTCTACCTCAGAAGTTATCGATTCTGCCTTCACTCGCCCCCTAGCCATGGGAATAGAGGCTTTTGAGGCGGCAGCGTAAGCTTGGGCAATAGTCTCGTCAACATTCTTTGGACCGTGAGCTGTACCACAGAGATATACTCCATCTGTCGCGAAGTCAACTGGTCTAAGCTTAACGTGTGCCTCAAGGAAGAATCCATGGGGACCAACCGGCACTTTGAGTATCTTTGAGAGCCCTCTTCCAGACTCATGTTGAACCAAGGGTGTCGAGAGTACAACTAAGTCGCTCGGAAGAGATAATTCCTCACCAAGTATCGCATGGGATACCTTTACAACCAGTCTTCCGTTTGAACCAGGAAGGACCTCCGGCGGGTTTTCTGGACTATATCTGAGGAACCTCACGCCCTTCTCCCTTGTCTTGCGGTGGTACTCCTCGAAGTCCTTCCCGTAGGTCTGTAGGTCTCGGAAGAGTATGCAGACATCAGTCTCGGGGTAGAGCTCTTTTATGATAGCCGCATTCTTTAGAGCTGTCATACAACAGATTCTCGAGCAGTATGTTCTACCCTTCTCCTCTCTAGCTCCGACGCATTGGATCATTACAACCTTCTCTGGTTTCTTCAACCGATCCTCTTTCAGGAGTTGCTCCAGTTGGAGCTGGGTTACAACATTGTCGTATTTGCCGTATCCGTACAGACCGGTTGGCTCAAATTCTTTAGCACCAGTGGCGACAATTATTGTACCGACCTTAAGCTCACTGACTTCTTCATTTCCCTTTCTTACTGTGACCTCGAAATTACCAATGTATCCGCTCACATCTTCAACAAGAGATGACGTCAGCACCTCAATATTCTCATTCTTCTTCACAGCACCAACAATCCTACTTAGAACTGTGTTCGTTTCAACGTCTGTCGGATACAGCTTGAATAGCTTCCTTGTCATCCCACCCATCTGAGATTCCTTTTCTACGAGGAATACTTGGAAGCCTTGCGCGGCGAGTGACAGGGCGGAAGTCATCCCTGCAATACCAGCTCCAATGATTAGAGCTGCCGGTTGCACATCTGTTTCCAGCTCTTCTTGAGGCTCGTCAAGAAGGGCTTTGGCAACAGCCATCCTTACAAGGTCTTTGGTTTTTTCTGTAGCCCTTTCAGGCTCGTGCATATGGACCCAAGAGCATTGGTCACGGATATTTGCCATCTCGAAAAGATACTTGTTTAGACCAGCCTCCTCACAGGTCGCTGTGAAGAGAGCTTCATGAGTTCTGGGTGTGCAAGAGGCGACAACGACCCTGTTGAGGCTGTGTTCATGTATGGCTTCCTTTATGCTGTTTAATCCGTCAGAAGAACATGTGTAAAGGTTCCCCCCAGCGAAGGCAACACCCGGCAATGTCTTGGCGTATTCCACGACCTCTGGTACGTTCACCACGCCGCCTATATTGACGCCACAATGACATACGAAGACACCGACCTTTGACATTAGATTGCCAGACTGCGACATGTTACAACCCCACCACCGGTTTGCTTGCCTCGAGAACCTCGGCTGCTCTCGCTGCTACCCCGCTTGCCTGCGAAACACACTCAGGGATGTCTTTGGGGCTTTGACAGTACCCGCACATGAAGATTCCAGGAACGCTCGTGTCGATCGGAGCAAATAGCGCATCTTTAGATTTGAAGAAGCCGTATTCGTCAAGTTCGACCTTAAGGACCCTTGCCAGTTCCTTGTTCTTCTCTCTAGGGATCAAGGCGGGGCAGAGCACAACCAAGTCAACTTTCATGCCTAGGATTCCTTTTCCCTCCGGGCTTTCGTACCAAACTGTGAGGTCTTCTGTCTTGGGGTCTTCCTCGATCTCGCCAGGATACGCCCTGACGCATCTTACACCCCAGTTCTCCTCCGCCCTTGTAACGAATTCTTGAAAGCCTTTTCCGAAGACCCTCCGGTCAATATAGAAAATGTAGGTTTCTGATTCGGGTTCGTGCTCTCTGATCAGTATTGCCTCTTTCGTGGCGTACATACAGCAGGAGCTGGAGCAGTAGGGTACGCCCCTCTTCAGGTTTCTGGATCCGACACATTGGATGAAGGCTATTCTATGCGGTTCCTTTCCGTCTGAAGGCCTTAATAGCCTCCCTCCTGTTGGGCCGGAAGCGTTGACTAGGCGCTCAAGCTCTAAAGAGGTTATCACATTCTTATACCTCTTGTAGCCGTACTCTGTGATCACAGATGAATCGAACAGGTTAAATCCTGTGGCAAGGATGATGGCGGAGACACTGAATGTGACATCTTCGGGGTTCTGATCGAAGTCGATAGCCCCGGCTTGACAAAATTTCTCACATACCTTGCATACGCCTTTCTGAAAATAGAGGCAGTGATCCTTGTCGATTGTCGCGACACGGGGGACGGACTGCATGAATGGGGTGTATATTGCTTTCCTCATTCCCAGACCCATCTCGAACTCGCTGGGTACCTTCATTGGGCACTTCTGGGAACAGACACCACAGCCCGTACACTTCTCCTCGTCGACGAACCTTGGCTTTCTCTGAACCTTCACCTTGAAGTTGCCGACCGAACCTTTAACCTCAACTACCTCGGAGTATGTCATCAACGTGATGTTTTCGTGCCGAAAACACTCGATCATCTTAGGGGCAAGTATGCAGATTGAGCAGTCCATGGTTGGAAAGGTCTTGTCAAGCTGTGCCATTCGTCCACCGATGCTCGGAGTCTCTTCTACTAAGTAGACTTTCGAGCCCCGGTCTGCTAGATCAAGGGATGCTTGGATCCCTGCGACCCCCCCTCCGATGACCAGTACGGAGCCCTGTTCCTCCAACTATCTCACCTTCATCTCATTACAGCTTCATCGCCTCTGCCATCAGCACCGATAAATCGGATACTCTCAGCCCCATCTTCTTAAGCCCAATCGGCGGTTTCTCGCTCATTGTGCATTTCCAGTGTATCTGACACTTCGGGCAGGTTGTAACAAGCAGATCGGCGCCAGTAGCTCTTGCCTCTTTGAGTACTCCAATCTGCATCTCCTTCGAGTATCGGCTACAAGCTAACCACGAACTCACACCACAACAGACCGAATTCTCCCTATTCATCCTCATCTCCAACAACTCAATCCCAGGGATGCTGGCTATCACCCTCCTAGGAGGATCGTATATCCCCATATGTCTCCCCAAGCGGCATGAATCATGGTATACCACCTTCTCTGTGATCTTAGCGTTAAACTTGAGATCCCCACGTTCAATTAGATCATTGAAGAGTTCCGATGAATGTATTACCTCGAAGTCTAAGCCTCCGGACACTTCGGCGTAGTCTTGTTTGAGGGTCCTATAGCACTCCGGACAAGTGGTGACTACTTTGGTGGCGCAACTCTTCTCGATCTCTGATAGATTTAGTCTAGCCAGCCGCTCAAAGTTCTCGTAGTCTCCTGACCATAAGAGGTCATGACCACAACATCGCTCGTTTTCTAGAACCACAGGTTCTATCCCGATGTTGTTGAGAATCCTTACTATGCTCTGAGGGATTCTGACGCCCTGCGTTTCAAGGTCCTCAAACAGCACATCAAAGTACGGTAGGCAGCCAACGAAGAAGAGCAGTTTTCCCTTCTTTGAGGTCTTGGCTCCTTCGGGAAGCCAACCAAGCCTGTTCTGCTTGATTTTTGGGTTGCACATCATTCTTGATAGGGCTAAGGGAGTGCCTCCGTGCGCACATGCTTCCTCAATCGTCTCTCTACGGAGCCTGCTTCTACAGACCCTTATGAGTTCAGAATACCTAACGTCCGATGGACATCTTTCGCGGCATCGAAGACAGGTCAAACACATCCACAGCTTCTTGCCAGATAGGAAGCCGTTTTGAGAACCAATGTAAAGCCTTTCGACTATCCGTCTTGGTGAATACTCCTCATCGATTCTCGCCACGGGGCAGCTGCTAGAGCATTTTCCGCACTCAAGGCAATATGATACGTTTGTCTCCTTGATCAGCTCTGGGATCGAATACTCCTGAGTCTCTACAGGAACCCTTTGAAGCCCATCTGCTAAGGGACTTGGACCTAGATTTTCTACGTTCTTTGTGAAATCTCTAATAGTCTCCGCAAATCTCTCTCCCTCTGAGGCTGAAATCCATTCCAGACGCAGTCTATCCGGCACTACTCCTAGTAGTTCTAGGACTGCCCCAGTGCTCTTCACCCGTTTTTCGGCTTCCAGATTTCCCCCTACGTAGTGGCATGTCCCAGGATGACAGCCGGAAACCAGAACACCGTCCGCTCCTTGTTCGAAGGCTTTTATTATGAAAGAGGGGTTGACTCGCCCGGAGCACATCAATCGGATTATTCTAACGTTAGGGGGATAGCTGAATCTACTAGTTCCCGCAAAGTCGGCACCAGCATAGCTACACCAATTGCAGGTGAAGGCTAGAATCCGTGGTTCAAACTTCTTCGGCATCATTCCTTCCTCTTTATTTGCTAGCCTAGTGCGGCTTCAATTTGGGCGAACACTTGTCTGTCAGTGAAATGTTTCATGCCAATTGCCCCGGTGGGGCAGGTGGCTGAGCAGCTGCCACAACCCTTACAGAGTATCTCGTTCACGTTAGCAAACAATCTCGGATAGGGAGCGGTTTGATCTATTTCCTTAACTCGGATGGCGTTGAACTCGCAGACTTCCTCGCATCTGCCGCAGCCCCTACACATATCCTCATCCACAACCGCGGTTATGGCCTCAGTGTGTATCCTTTTAGCTGCCAAAGGTATCGCAGCTCTTGAGGCCGCAGCGTAAGCCTGGGAGATGCTCTCCTCAACATCAACTGGCCAGTGGGCACAACCACACAGATAGACCCCGTCTGTCGCAAAATCCACGGGTCGAAGCTTAACGTGGGCTTCCAAGAAGAAGCCGTGCTCTCCGAGGGGGACCTTCAGCATACTTGATAGATCTTCCGCACCAGGCTGCGGTATCATTGGGGTGGATAGGACGACTAAATCGTAGGGTAGGGTCAATTCTTCTCCAACGAGTTCGTCAAAGACCCTGACTACTCCACTCTCAACAACGGGTTGTCTGTCCCCAGGATACTCGATGAAGAGTACGCCGGCTTCCCTTGTCTTCCTGTAGTAGTCCTCGTATCTTGTCCCGTATGTCTGCATATCCCTGTAGAGGATGAAGACTTCTGTATCTGGATCGGCTTCCTTGATCAGCATCGCGTTCTGGATAGCGGTCATGCAACAGACTCTGGAGCAGTACATTCTATCATTGTTTCTCGCTCCGACACACTGAATCATCACAACTCTATCGGCATCGAAACTTCCGTCTCGCAATATCTGTTCTAATTCTAGTTGGGTGATAATCGTCTTTCCATCATAGTTGAACATGTCAGTTGGCTTGAGTACCTCAGCGCCTACCGCGATGATGATTACTCCTACTTTAAGGGAATGATTCTCTTCCCCAGACTTAACTTGAACTTCGTAGTTTCCGATGAAACCCTCGATGCCTTCAACTGTCGTTGAGGTCAATACTTCTATACGAGGGTTCTGCCTAATTTCTCCGATCCTGGTTTCGAGTACTTCTGATGCATTTCTACCGGTGGGGTATATCCGGTATAGTTTTCTTAGCATCCCGCCGAGCTGGTTCTC
>CAZQWG010000014.1:0-13019 GCA_964596985.1 uncultured Candidatus Bathyarchaeia archaeon | reverse complement strand
TGGCATTCCTCCGCCGCTCACGAGCGGCGGTATCCTGCCATATATTTTATGAATCGCAAGGTCAGCTTAATGCTGCCCTTCATCTGGAAAGAACGACACGCAGAAGTGAGATCACCGAAGAAGAATTTGTCAATTTCTACCCATACCCCCCGCACTTCGTTGAATTATCCATTGATATCATGTCAGGTATCCGACTGCAACCCGGAGCTCTTAGACACTACGGTGGTAGCAATCGTACGATCATCAAACAGGCTTACGAGATGTTAGTTTCCGAAAGAACATCTCTTGCCAGAAGGCCTATTGGGACTCTGGTAACTTTGGACGAGATTTTCGAACTAGTCGAAGGCAATCTTTCCAACGAGAAGCGGAAAGATATAAGTGACATCGATCAGCGCTTCAAAGGCGATCTGGAGGATCAAGGTTGGACTACACGAGTTGCGAAGACTATCTGCCTGCTAGAGTTCGTTAGGGACCTTCCAAGAACCGAATCCAATATCGCTGCTTGTCTCGTTGATGGAATTGGAAAACCAGCTCCTCTCGCGGAAGTTGAAAAGGCTTTGAAGAAGCTCCAAGACGCCAAGTTCATAAGAAACACAGAAGAAGGGTGGAAACTGCAAACCGCTCAGGAGAAGAACTGGGAGACTGAACGACGTTCGTATATGGAACCTAAGCCAAAAGATCGTAATGAGATAACACGAGATGGCCTGTCGGATATTTTCTCAGATCCCAAGCTTAAGATCTACCGATTCCGAGACCTCCGGAACTTCAGAGTAGGTATCAGCGTAAACGGAAATCGTGTGGGTGATGAAGGGCAGGTCCCTCTTTCAATCTATACTGCGGAGGATGCCGAGACTTTTCCCGACAAACTGGCCGAAGTAAGAAATGAAAGCCGCCAAGAGAGCCGCAAAAATGACATTTACTGGGTATTCGCCCTCAATTCCGATATTGATGGACTGATAGCCGATTTGTATGCCTCTCAACAGATGATCAAAAAGTACGATCAGATGCGAGCGCAGAACCGTATTACCCCCAGCGAAGCTGCCTGTCTTTCAAGCGAAAGAAACGAGATTCTCCGGCTCCAAAATCGTCTCCGGGAGAAATTAATTGAGGTTCTGCAAGAGGGTTCCGGTCTGTTTCATGGAGTGTCCAAGGACGGTTCAGCTCTTGGCAAAAATCTGAGTGAAATCTTCAAAAAGCTTTTCGATTTCGCAGTTCCAGACCTGTATCCAAAGCTTGAGATGGGTGCGCGTCCACTTGAAGGAACCGAAGCTGAGGAAATCCTAAAGGCTGCTAACTTTAGTGCGCTGCCCCAGATTTTCTATGGCGGAGAGCAAGGCCTTAATCTGGTTGTCAGGGAAGGGGCGAAATTTGTCCTTAACCCAGCTACAGATGTTGCTAAGGAAATCCTGGACTACCTTAACAGTGAACACTCCTACGGTAACAAAGAAACCCGTACGGGCAAATCCTTGGAAACACACTTTGGTGGCCTAGGCTACGGTTGGGACCGCGACATACTGAGGCTTGTTTTGGCTGTGCTATTTCGTTCCGGTTCCATCGAGGTTTCCTATAGTGGACAGCGGTTCGACTCCTATCAGGACCCGCGTTGCCGTGTGCCTTTTACCAATAACACGGCGTTCAAGTCAGCCCTCTTTACACCTGTCAAGCCCATAGGCCTTAAGACTCTCACTCAGGCAGTAGAGAGCTATGAGGAATTGAGTGGCGAGACAGTAGATGTAGAAAAGAATGCCATAGCAACAGCCTTTAAGAAGCTGGTGGAAGAAGAACTTAGACTTTTATCACCTCTGGAGGTAAAAGCTAAGTTTAACCTGCTGCCGATCATATCATACATTGAAGATTATCACAATACTTTAGACTCTATTGTTAAGGGAACAGCAGATGATTGCGTACGCATACTCGCTGGAGAAGGGAAATCCTTCAAAGAGGCACGCGACCGTATTCGCAAAATTCGTAATGCGACTGATGATCAAGGTCTCGAAACCATCCAGCAGGCACGAGTGGCCGTAGAAGAAATGTGGCCAATTCTTCAGGCACATGGAGCGAATGGTGAACTCGCTCTCGAAGCTGAGGAGCTGGAGGGTTTGCTCAACTCCGAAATGTTCTATGACTCAATAGTGAAAATCGAAATCACAGCCAAGGAGATCGCCTCAGCCTACCACGCGATCTACTTGGATCTTCATAGTAGACGTGCGGAAAGCTTTAGTATTGGCATTGAAAAGATCAAGGGTCGGTCAGAGTGGGCAACTGTCCCACAGGAGATGCAGGAATCTATACTTGCACCACTTACCTCTCGTGTATGTAAAGAGCTGGCTCTGGCCGAGGGAACAACAGTCTGTCAGAACTGCAACGCCACAGTTAGCCAGATGGAAAGCGATTTGGCAGCGCTTGAAGGGCTGAAAGCCCAGGTAATTACCCATATTCAGGAACTAACAGCTCCTGAAGGGAAAGTGGAAAAGGTGCATCTCGCAGAATTCTTCATTGAAAACCTTGATTCCGAGGAGTCCATTGATAGAGCAGTCGAACGGCTGCGTGAACACCTACTAAAGCTAATTGCTGAAGGTGTTAAGATCATTTTGGAGTGATGAAATGGCCACCATTTGGCAAATTCGTGGGATGCTGTTAGAAGAAGCACTCCTGTATTTGCTTCGGATAACTGGTTACAGCACAGTCGAAGATGCTGGCTCCGATCCCACCTTACATAATGGTCATTCAGGCCTAGAAGTTCTCGGTCGAGGCAGTAGACATCAAATAGACGCTGTTGCCGATTTCTTGGTCGCTCAACCTTTCTCCCATCCGCAGAGGCTACTTGTTGAAGCAAAGTGCTACTCTGAAAATCACCCAGTAGAGTTGCGAATAATTCGGAATGCTGTCGGAGTTCTCAGAGACGTTTGTGAATATTGGATCCCACCAATTGGCAATGCTGCGCCAAAGCATCGTTACCATTATCAATATGCTTTATTCTCGGCATCGGGATATACAATCAATGCAGAGAAGTATGCTTTCGTACAAGACATTTACCTTATACCTCTCGCGAGATCATCATACATTGCCCCTATTATTCGAACAATTCGTAACTTAAGCCATGAATCTTTTTGCGCTTCAAAGCTGAACAAGGTCAATATAAATTTGTCTGCCTTGCGGCGGTCTATCAGGAAACGGATCAGAAATGAGCAGGAAACAAACCTACACGAGCTGGTACCAGAAGATGCTTTACCATTTCTGGAAGAATTCTGCCGCTCTTGCCAGAGAATTGGGAGTGCGATTCTGGCAATGATTGCGAAAAGGTTTCCGGTATTTCTGGTTCCCGGCCCTGGGGTACACCTCGATCAACTGCAAGATTTCCAAAAAGTTCGCATCTTTTGGGATGAACAAGGTTGGTATCTGCAATCGATAGATGGAAGAAATCTCTTTTCGTTCGACCTTCCACCAAATTTATTCGAGCTTTATGCAGAACAGGGTGTTCTCACAGCAACTCGGGCTATTGAGCTTAAAGCTGAGGTGCTATCGGAATTCCAGACGGTGTTGATGGTTAATGACCACATTCGTGTTATCACACTCCGACTGGACACAGAGTGGCTCAGTCAAGTTCGGGATAGACTCAGCGAAATACATAGAAGGCGCGAACAGGATCGAGTAGAATAGGAAAATGGATAAAGCTCTGCGAAATACACTCCGAAACGTCGTAACTCACTGTCGCCGTTTGCTTGAGGAGTCGGTGGTTGAGCTCCTTCAAGGACATTTTGGCATACATCCCGACGGAAAAGTTGAGGACGTAGGACATATGCGGCATCTAAATGAGGAGGACCAACAATACCGCGAGCAAATTCTCGCCCATTTAGAGCACATTAAAGCCTCAGCATTTAAACCTAAGGAGGCGATTGAACAACTTGTGCGCGAGGTGGCTTTTACCCACCTTAACCGATTTTGCGCCTATAAGACGATGGAAACACGGGGTCTCATCCGAGAAACTGTAAGCCGAGGACTCAAGTCCCAGGGTTTCTTATTCTATTTGGCTGATCATCCGGAGGACGAGAAGCTCTGGTCCAGTGGCAAGCAAGACATCGCTTATCGGCATTTCCTAGAGTGGTTAGGTGAAACGCTTTCCGAAGAAATCGGTGTGCTATTCTCTCCTCACGATCCAGCTAATCGTCTCTTTCCTCCACAGCGAGTAATCGACCAGGTACTGAACCTGATTAACAATGAAGAATTGAAAGGCATTTGGATCGAAGATGAAACCATCGGTTGGATCTACCAATATTTCACACCCAAAGAGCTACGTGATCAATCTCGTAAAGAAAGTCAAGCTCCACGCAATTCCTACGAGCTGGCCTTTCGCAACCAGTTCTATACACCACGTTATGTGGTCCAATTTCTAACCGATAATTCTCTTGGGCGAATTTGGTACGAGATGCACAAAGGTGAGACCGCTCTTAAGGAGAAATGTCGGTACCTTGTCCGCCGACCTAACGAGGTCTTCCTGTCTCTTGGCGACGAAGTCCCGAAAAGTATTAGCAAGGCTGAGAATTCCTCTCAGGAAGAATTGCTCAAGCAGTCAGTATATATCCCACACCGGCCTAAGAAAGATCCTCGAGACATCAAGGTTCTCGATCCCGCATGTGGGAGCGGTCACTTCCTACTCTATTGTTTCAATATCCTTGAAACTATTTACGAAGAAGCCTATGAAGATCCTGACCTTGGCCCGATCCTGAAGAAAGACTATTTTACTTTGGCTGACCTCAAAAAAGCTGTCCCTAGTCTCATTTTAAGCCATAATCTCCATGGCATTGACATCGACCTGAGAGCTACACAGATCGCAGCCTTGGCGCTCTGGCTACGGGCCCAACGATTCTACCAGGAGATAGGACTGGAGAACTCCGATCGGCCTATGATCACTAGATCGAATATTGTCTGTGCCGAACCTATGCCAGGCGAACAGGAGTTCCTAGAAGAGTTCTTAGTTGAACTTCAGCCTAAAGTCCTGGGACAAATGGTTCGGGTAACCTTCGACAAGATGCGGCTTGCAGGAGAAGCTGGATCACTTCTCAAGATCGAAGAAGAGATCAGCGAGGCTGTCACCGAAGCCAAGCAACAATGGTTGACAAGACCGAAGGCAGAGCAATTGGCTCTCTGGCCTGAAAAGAAACGCCCCAGAGCAGAACAATTGATGCTCTTTGACGTGTCCGGAATCACGGATGAGGAATTCTGGAACGAAGCGGAGAGCCGGGTGGTAGAAGCGCTCGATGACTATGCCAGGCATGTCGCAAATGGCAAGCGACTCTTACGTCAACTCTTTGTTGACGACACAGCCCAAGGGTTTGCTTTCGTGGAACTTTGTCGGAAACAGTTTGATGTGGTACTTATGAATCCGCCGTTTGGATTTCCATCAAAGAATTGCAGGATTAACGGCAAAACAAATTACCGGAATGCAGTCAGCAAAAATCTTGCTTGGGGGTTCACTGAACGAGCACTTTCACTCATCAACGTAAATGGTTTTCTTGGAGCTATTGTCGACCGCACAATTTTTCAGAAAAGCTCATACGAGGATTTTCGTGTGGACACTATTAATGAGAGAACTCTAGATTGTTATGTAGACCTCGGTACAGGAGTTCTGGATGAAGCAGATGTGATGACTTCTTGCTTCACTCTAAAAGTAGAATATAACAACATCCCTACAGTATTTATCGACCTGCGTCAGGAGCGCCAGACAGAAAAGACTTCACGACTTCAGATGATGATTAGTTGCCTCAGCTTGGGTAACCTTTCACACCAAGTTTATTACAGGCTAGCGTCTGAATTACTTGACATACCATTTGTTTCAATGTCCTACTGGGTATCAAACAAAGCTATCAAAGAGATTTTTAAACAAAAAAGCATTGGTGACTTAGGATTTAGAGTTGGTGGAGGACTTCAATGTAATGATGTTTTCAGATTTGTAAGGATATGGCCAGAGGTTCCTGCCCTAGGCATTCAAACGCAAACTTGGATTCCATTCTACAACGGGGGCCCGTTTTCAGGATATTGGCTACAGCTTATTCAATATGTCCTGTGGGAGAATGATGGATTAGCTATCAAAGACAAGATTATCAGCGAATTAGGAGATCATCCATCCAGGTATGTTGCTAATGAGGACATGTATTTCTCTGCAGGAATAGCAGGTGGGAAACGTGGTGAGTACTTTGATGTTCATGTTTTACCAGCCGGAATGATTTTTAGCAACGAAGGCAGAGCATTCCAATCAGATTCTTTTGTAAGCTTAGCTTTCTTAATTGCGTATCTTAATTCTCATTTCTGTCAGAATCTAGTGAATATTTTCTGTGGTCAACATAAGGGCTCAGATTATCTTCGGAAAGTTCCTCTCCCCCAACCGCTCTTAGAGAATTCGGAAAGTATCGAAAAATGGAGTTATCGGGCAGTCTCTGTCAAAAGGCGTTGGCTGCAAATAGATGAAACAGGCCTCGAATTTACTTCTCCAATGAATCTTGTCGATGATACGTTTAGAAAATCTGGTGTAAAAGAGTTGTCAGCAAACCTCTCTTCCCTTATAAACGATGATGAAAAAGAATTACAAACGATAGATCAAAGCATTAGGTGTTTCTTAATTGAAGAACTTGGACTTGATCTGGTGGAAGAAATTGAGAATGCAGGATGGACAGAATCTCCAAGACCAAAAGACACTATTAAGGGTCTTAGTGAGGGAATTAAGAATAGCACAACAGATATTGGTTTATTAATTAGTCTATTCCAATACCTTGTTGGAATTATCTTGGGTCGTTGGGATATCCGCATCGCTCAAGATTCATCGCTTGCCCCAAAACTTCCCGGCCCCTTCGATCCCTTACCTGTCTGCCCACCTGGCATGCTCTTGGGACCCAATGGCACTCCTGCCACCAGCGCTCGCATAGTGAGTGAGGAATGGCTTCGAGCTAGGCCCGATGCCAACAACCTACCACCTGAAGGTAAAGTAAAGCAGCTCATAATTCCAGATTCCGAATACCCTATTGAAGTGGACTGGGATGGTATTCTTGTAGACGATCCAAATCACATGGACGATATTGTACGTCGCGTGCGAGAGGTGCTGGAGGTGCTCTGGAAGGATCGTGCCGAGAATATTGAGCAGGGAACCTGCAAAATCCTAGGCATCAATGAGCTAAGGGATTACTTTCGCAAGCCCGGCAATGGCGGTTTCTGGATGGAGCATGTCAAGCGCTATTCTAAGAGCCGCCGCAAGGCACCTATTTATTGGCTGCTCCAGTCTTCCAAGAAAAACTACGCTCTGTGGCTCTATTACCACCGGCTAGATAAGGATATCCTCTTCAAGGCCCTGGTCAATTACGTGGAGCCGAAATTGCGTCTGGAAGAAAGTCACATAGAGCAGATCCGTTCTCAGCGTGTAAATGCTGGGATCTCTGGCAGGGAAGTAAAACAGTTGGAAAAGCAGCTTGACCAGCAGGAAGGTTTTCTCTCGGAACTTCGCGATTTTCACGACAAGCTTCGCCGCGTCGCCGACTTCCATCTGGAACCGGATCTCAACGATGGTGTTGTCCTCAACATTGCTCCCTTGTGGGAACTGGTCCCATGGAAGGAAGCCAAGAAGTACTGGGAGGAACTTCTGGCAGGCAAGTACGAATGGTCTTCCATTAGCAAGCAATTGAGGCAAAAAGGAATAGTGAAATGAAACGAGATAAATTACTCGAACAGGTCAAGAAAGCCATTCGCGAGCTTGAGCCGGATGCAGAGATCATCCTCTATGGCTCTCGATCCCGGGAGGATGCGGTACCCGATTCCGATTGGGATTTTCCTATACTGCTCAATGGACCGGTGGACCATAAACGGGCTATGGTTATTCGTCACCGGCTTTACGAGCTTGAGTGGGACTATGGGGAAGTGCTCAGCTCCATAATACGCAGCCGTGATGATTGGAATAGCCCGCGACATAGAGCTACACCGTTTCATACTCATGTCGAAAAAGAAGGAGTACCTCTATGACCTCGGGACGAGAAGACCTCACTCGCTACCGGATGAATCGGGCAAGGAAGAGCCTTGAGGAAGCTGAGATCATGGCAAACACAGGACACTGGAATACCTGTGTCAACCGGCTCTACTACGCATGTTTTTACGCCGTGACAGCACTTCTCGCCCGACATAATCTTTCATCCTCCAAACAGGCGTGCGCGGTCTTTTCAATAGACACTTCGTGAAAACCGGGGTAATTTCCAAGGAATTTGCCACGCTCTACAACGATCTGTTCGAAACTCATCAGGAGAGTGACTATGAGGATTTCGTGCGAATAGAGGAACGCATTGTTCACCCTTGGATCTCCAAGGCAAAGATGTTCGTGGATAAGATTCAGGAACTTCTAGAAAAAGGGTAGACCTCAGTGGGAATAATAACTAGCTATCTGAAAAACATGCTTGTAAAGCAGGTGGATACTTATGGACTGGTGGTGTGGTTTGATCTCGAGTGCCACTACGCTGATGTGGTCTGGAAACTTGAAATCCCCGACACCACTTTGGTCTGCTATGAAGGTAGTTTCTTTGCTCTTCGCCACGAGATCGAACCGCTTATGGGCGGTTTTGACCCTCCGAGACTGGTCATATATGTGCCCATGGATCCATCGGAAACACACAGCGCCCTGGCTGAGGTGGAAGCTGCTGGGGTAACCATGAAACCTGGCCAGCAGCCCCCGACCCGGAATACACGCTTGTCCCTTATCGCCCGTAACGCTCTTAAACCTATTCTTGGGGAAGAGATCACCGCTTCCATCGAAAAACAAGTTGAAGAGGGCAAGCTCACGCTATTCGAACTCGACGAGCTCGCAGATAAAGGTAAAGACATCGGTAAGGGTGTGGTCTCAGTCATCTTTGGGACTGGTAATCCTCAGGAGATAACCCTTGAATTTTTGTCCAGTGAACGATACGACACCGATATTATAAACAAAGGCGCAGCTGAAGAGGTGTCTATGCTTCTAAGTACTTCCTTGGGAACCGAGATGCCTGACTATGGGACTCCAAACGATCATCGGGTCTGTTTTGCCCGACATGTTCTAACCACGGACTTTGTAACGAACCTGCGCGGAGGAATCCCTGCAACGTTGAGCACAGTTAGAACCGCTACAGAGCCTACTACGCGCGAGGCATGTACAACCCTGGCGAAGACTTGGCGACTGCGACGTGACCTACGCGAAAGCTATGTAGCTCATGCCAACCATGTTGAGAAGGAGCTTGGTCTAACAGGTATCAATTTCACCAATGACCAGATCATTGAAGTGGAGACTTTCCTGGAGATAGAAAGGATTCTTCAGCGAAATGTAGAAACTGCGCTTTTGGAGGAAGCAACTGAAAAGTTGGTTGAAATCGCCCGATCCCGACAGTCGAGCTTTTGGTCGGAATATCTGCCGGATGTACAGGCTCGATGGGCACTCATCGCGGTATCTGGCCAGGTCCTTATCGAAGCTGATCGAGTCGCGGAAGCAATGAAATCTGCTTCTGGTGATGTAATGACTTTTTTCACTTCATATACTGAGTCCGAACGACCTTGGTGCTTGCTGGATACCTATCACCGCCATATGGAGCGGCGTTGCTATAATTTCGACTTCGACATTGGCGAGAGGGATCGGAATCTGGAGCAGCTTATCGGCAAAGCCAGGAACAGATACATGGAGGTTGGCTCAAAATTGGCCGAGAATTTCCTGCAGCGATACCGGGAAGCTAGGTTCAGGATGCCTGACATTCTACACCAGACCGAAATCTTTCATAGAAAGGTGAAACCGGCCCTCTCGGAGGGTAAAACGGCCTATGTTTGGGTGGATGCCCTGCGGTTCGAGATGTCCCGCGAACTGGTCCAAAACCTTGCTCAGGAATTTACAGCAGAGATTCAATCTGCTCTCGCGACTATCCCCACCGTCACTGAGATTGGTATGGCAGCATTGCTTCCAGGAACTGAGGAATCATCCAAAGTAGTTACTACAGGTGATGGCAAGCTGGCTTTGGAGGTCAGCGGTGTCGTAATCCGGGGTCCGAGGGACCGTGTGAAATTCCTTAAGGCTAACGCAGGTGTGGCAGTTTTCGATGTAAGACTCGATGATTTGTTGCCCAGTCCAAAGAGCGAAGTGAGAGAGGGCATCCACGATTCGGAACTGATTCTCGTTACCTCTCAGGAAATCGATGCATTGTGCGAAGGAGACAATGTTCTGATAGCTCGCCAGGCAATGGATAACGTTTTGCGTAATCTGCGGCGCGCTTTCCAGATACTTACTAAACTAGACGTTAAGACCATTGTCTTCACCGCGGATCATGGTTACCTGTTCGGAGGCGAACTTAGTAGCGATATGAAAATCGATGCCCCTGGAGGCGAAACAGCAGATCTTCATCGGCGGGTGTGGATCGGCCATGGGGGAACAGCCGACGTGTCCTATATCCGTGAGCAACTGTCTGACTTCGGCCTCGGTGGGGAACTTGAAATTGCCGTGCCCTGGAACTTTGCCTGCTTCAAAGTGAAAGGTGGTGCGAAGGCTTATTTCCATGGCGGATTGTCTCTACAGGAGTTGGCAATCCCAGTGGCTACCCTGACGCCCAAGAAGAAGGAGGTCCTTGGTTTCCCCAGTGAAGTAGCTTGGATTTTGGCTCCAGGCAGCCAAAAGATCAGTACACGGTTCTTCTCGGTGCAGGTCAAAGGTTCTGCTACCAGTTTGTTTGAGTTAGCACCTCCGAGAGTGCGGATAGAAATAAGGGAAAAGAGAGACTGCATCTCAACTCCTGTCAGTGCCTCCTACGGATTCGAAGAAGCAACTGGAGACGTACAGCTCAGACTGGAAGAGGAAGATCCCAAGTCAATAGAGCCTAACACCGTAACTCTAATGATAGCAAAAGAGCCTACGCAAAAGACGGTGACAATTCACCTATTAGATGCCGTAAGCGGTACTGAGCTAGCTCGGCTTGAGCAAATTGAGGTGGCTATAGCTATTTAGAAGAAGAGGAATCACTGATGCTTGAGCTTGACCGAAAAGTAACATCAGTATTTGCTGGTAAGGTGGTACGCAAGGACCTGGTCAGGAAAGTGAAAGTTGGTGCCAATATCCCGATCTTCGTCTTGGAATACCTACTGGGTAAGTATTGTGCTACAAATGATCCCGTTGCAATTGAGGCAGGTCTGAAGGTCGTCAACTCCATGCTGGCCGAGAACTTTGTCCGTCCGGATGAGGCCAACAAGGTGCAGTCCTTAGTCCGAGAAAAAGGCAAGCATTCTCTCATCGACAAGGTAAAGGTTCGCTATCTTTCTGATGACGATAAATATTGGGCTGAGCTCGTAAACTTCGGACACAAGTATGTACACATTCCTGAACGTTTCGTCCGTGAATATGACCGGCTCCTTATGGGCGGTATCTGGGCACAAGTGGATATTCAGCATCAACTTATGGAGGAAACCCGTGGTAGGCGAAGTCCTTTTTGGATCGTTGATACGAAACCAATACAATTGGGGGTGTTTGACCTTGAAGAATATAACCTCTGTCGGCAAGAGTTCACTACAGACGAGTGGATTGACTTTCTCACCCGTGGTATAGGTTTGGAGCCATCCTATTTTGACCGACGCCTCAAGCTTCTTTTTCTTATCCGACTGATTCCACTCTGTGAACAGAACTACAACCTGGTGGAACTTGGCCCTCGTGGAACAGGAAAAACTTACGCTTACCAAGAGATATCACCCTATGCTATCCTCTTAACGGGCCCAACTACTGTTGCCAACCTTTTTTACAACATGGCTACCGGGAGGATAGGCCTCGTGGGCTTGTGGGACACTGTAGCCTTTGACGAAGTAGCCGATCTTCAGAAGATGCCTAAGGAGGTTGTCACTACACTCAAAACCTATTGTGAATCTGGTACATTTGCCAGGGGGAAAGAGGCGTTTTCCGGGAAGGCTTCCACCGTGCTTTTTGGGAACACAAACCAGCCTGTGGAGGTTATGGTCCGTTCCTCTCACCTCTTCACACCTATGCCGGATGTGATTCGAGAGGACATGGCTTTCCTCGATCGCATTCATTTCTACCTGCCTGGCTGGGAAGTTCCGAAGATGCGCGTCGAATTCTTCACTGACCATTACGGGCTCGTTGTGGACTACTTGGCCGAGGCACTTCGAGAGCTACGCCATCATAACTTCGCAGAGATAATTGATCACCACTTTTCACTAGGATCACATCTAAACGCCCGTGACGTTAAAGCGGTACGTAAAACCGTAGCGGGTCTGGTCAAATTGATCTATCCCCACGGTGAGGCTTCGAAAGAGGAAATGGTTGAGTTAGTAGAGCTGGCCCTTGAGGGCCGTCGTCGGGTAAAGGAGCAATTGAAAAAGATGGGTTCTTTCGAATACCACCAAACCTCATTCTCCTATATCGACAGTGAAACTCGCGATGAATTCTACGTGGGAGTTCCTGAGGAAGGAGGGCGAAATCTTATTTCCACAGATCCTCTTGCACCAGGCTCGGCCTACGTTGCATCGGTGGATGATCAGGGAAAAGTAGGACTCTACCGGATCGAAGTTGGTTGTTCACCAGGCACAGGTAAACTTAGGATATCGGGTGGCATAGATAGTGTGATGAAAGAGTCGATTCAACGAGCATTTGCCTATATCCAGGGCCACAAAGTCAACATGGGCATTGCGCAAATGTTCGACACAACGGATTTCCATGTTGAAGCTATCGATCTATTGGTCAACCATATTTCCTGCGATGCTGGTGTTACCTTGGTAGTGGCTATCTATTCCGCAATCAAGAAACATGCGGTATTGCCCGGTCTGTTGATTCTCGGCGATCTCAGTATCCAGGGGAATATTAAGCCAGTTCGTTCCCTTGCTGAACCGCTCCAAGTAGCTATGGACAACGGAGCTCGTCGCACCCTAATACCGATTGAGAATAAACGTAACTTCCTGGATGTATCGGCGGACATTGTAGAAAGAGTTGATCCGATTTTCTACAGCGACCCAATGACGGCAGCCATCAAGGCACTGGG
>CAZQWG010000013.1:0-24265 GCA_964596985.1 uncultured Candidatus Bathyarchaeia archaeon | reverse complement strand
CGCCATCTACTCTACCGGAAATATCCTCGAGTTCCTTCGCTACCCTTGCCATGAACACTGCCCTCAAATGAAGAATGTGCATATTGTAACCCTTCGGGTACCAGATAAGTGTTCTTCACTCGAAGTAGTTAGAAACATAGGAGGTCTAGCACATGAGTACAAGATAGCGCGCGATGCTTTCAAGGCTTAAGGCTGTTATGTATTTATGGTACCGATGGACCTTAACTAGTGGAATGACCCAAGATGTCAGCTCCTACCGCTAAGACTCCTCCTCCAACCAGTCTGCCTTGCCAGCGGTACTGGACGAGGCTTCGCCCTGAATGCAAGAAATGCAAGGATAAGATGAAATGCCCAATGTATCTCGCGAACTGGAAAAAACATCAAAGACTTATGAGGAGATAAAGAAATGAGTTTAGAGAGGGCATGTAAAAACTGCTCCCACCTCAGAGTTAGAAGGGGAAACCTATACTGTTCCCTCATAAAGCAGAAAGTCACCGAAACCTACTCTTGCGGCAAATTCAAACCAAAATAGGCTTCAACCCGCGCTAAATGGACTTGAACCTTTAAAGGTTCGAATCCCACCGGGCCCACCACTTGTAGTCAAAAAATCCGGATTTTACGGTTTTTTATGATATTCTCCTGACGGGGAGGGCATGGACAGAGAATAGTTGTTTCCGAACTGGCCAGAGGAATATTCGGGAGCGTTGGTTAGCTTAGTTGCTACGCGTATGCTCTTGCTCCTTTTTCTCTCTTAGTGTTCGAAGAATTTTTTCAGGTGTTATGGGGAGTTCTTTGATTCGTACTCCTATTGCGTTGTATATGGCGTTCGCTATTGCAGGGGTTACGCAGACCGAACAGGGTTCGCCGAGCCCTTTTGCCCCGAAGGGACCCGTAGGTTCTTTCGTCTCCACAATTATTACTTCGATTTTAGGCATGTCGGCTGCTGTCAGTACGTTATAGTCTAGGAATGTAGGGTTTAGAGGTACACCGGTCTTTTCGTCTATGATGAGAGCTTCGGTTAGAGCGTATCCTATGCCTTGTTGTATACCGCCGTGGACTTGTCCTTCAAAGAGCATTGGGTTTATGGCTCTACCACTATCGTGGGCTGCCACTACCTTGAGTACTTTGACCTTCCCAGTTTCGATGTCCACCTCCACTTCCGCGAAGTCCGCGAAGAATGGGGGTGCGTTTGTTTGTGGGTGATAGTAGAGTGCACGCGCACTGTACTCATCGGTTTCTGGATAGATGGATGGTTTCTTACTTATTTGAGCCCTCTCGGCAACTTCTCTCAAGGAGAGTCTTTTGTCAGGGGCTCCCTTGACATAGACGCATCCCCCTCGTAATTCGAGGTTCTCTACACGCTCTTTCAGCAGAGTAGCAGCTTGCTTGAGGAGCTTGTCCTTTAGATCTGCGCCCGCCTCTACAACAGCGCCTCCCACAGTGTATGTGGCGCCGCTGGCGCCTGATGTTCCGCCATCGTAGGGAGTGACGTGTGTGTCTTCTGCGGTTATTGTTATATCTTCTAAGGGCACCCCGAGTTCTTCGGCGAGGATCTGTGCCACTACAGTATGATGTCCTGTCCCACCGTGGTCGCATCCGCCTGATATTAGGTGTATCTTTCCATCCTCGTTGAGCCTGATATAGACGCTTGTAACACGGGGACTTGGCATCGTACCGCTAGTATGCATACCGCACGCCACCCCTATTCCCCTTCTTATTACCCCATCCTTGCCTGTTTTCATCCTTCTTCCTTTCCACCCAATCCTCTCCGCACCCTTCACTATGCAGTCGCTAAGTCCGCAACTGTCCAGCTTATACATGGCGGGTATCCAATTGTCGCCACCTATAGGCTTGTCAGGGGCTCCACATCCCGGTGCCTTGTTGACATCGCCGACTCGTATGTGGTTCTTCAGCCTCCATTCCATGGGGTCGATTCCGAGGTCTTCGGCGATCTCGTCGTTTTGAAGCTCCACTGCAAACGTGTGTTGGGGGTTTCCAAATCCTCGAAATGCTCCTGCAACAGGCTTGTTGGTGTACACCAAGAATCCTTCGTACTTTATGTTGGCGCATTTCCAGAGCGCAAGGGAACGCATTGCACGCGTATAGACGAATGGTCCCACACTGGCGTAAGCACCTGTATCGTAGATTGTTTTTGAGTATCTTGCTGTCAGAGTCCCGTCTTTCTTGACGCCGGTCTTCAGATGAACAACGGCAGGGTGGCGTGTCTCAGTGCAGGCAAATTCTTCCTCTCTGGAATATACTATTTTTACCGGTCTATCCGCTTTCTTGGCTAGAAGCGCGGCGATATCCAGACTTAAGGACTGGACCCGTTCTTTGCTTCCGAAGCCGCCGCCAAAGCCGCCAGGAGGCACCACGACCCTGATCTTTTCTTCTGGAATACGGAGAGCCAAGGATATACAGTGTCGTGTGACGTGGTGGGCCTGAACTCCCGTCCAAACCATTAGCTTTCCATCTGCGTCCCAGCGAACGACGCATGAATGTGGTTCGGCGCAGGCATGACATTGGATTGAAGTCCTGTAAGTGTCCTCAAATATGCGGTCAGCATCCTTGAAGCCTTTTTCAACGTCGCCGAATTCTATATTTATGGGGTCTACCGCGAGGTTGCCTTGAGGATGTATCTTCGGCGCGTCGGGCTTGATAGCCTCCTCAGGATCAAAGACTGGAGATAGCTCCTCGTATTCCACGTCTATTAGCTCCAAGGCTTCCTCGACGATATCCACGTTCTCACCCGCCACTGCTGCCACCGGGTCTCCAACATAACGCACCTTACCGCCAATAGGAGGAAGCGTGAACATATCTTGCGGGAGTGGCGGAGGTAGAAAGCCGTACGGTTCACGAGATACGTCTTTAGGTGTAAGTACCGCCCTAATACCTGACAGCTTCTCTGCTCTTCTCGCATCGACTTTTGTAACTACTGCGTGAGCATACGGGCTCCTGAGCACCTTTGCATACAACATCCTAGGAAGTTTGAGGTCTGAGGTGTACTCTGCCTTCCCTTGGGCTTTATCGAACGCATTGTGTTTCTTCGTCATCGGCACACGTTTTCCGACAACTATCATTCGGATTTACCTCGTTTTTGGGCGGGGGCAACATCTAATATCGCCGCAACTATTTTGGCGTAGCCGGTACATCGGCACAGGTTTCCCGCAATAGCGTTCCTTACCTCGTCCTCGGTCGGGTGAGGATTCTCGTCTAACAACGCTTTTGCGGAGAGGATCATTCCAGGTGTGCAAAAACCGCATTGGATGGCGCCGTGTTTGGCAAATGCTTCTTGGAGAGGGTGCAACTTCTTCCCGTCTGAAAGCCCCTCTATGGTGATTATTTTTTTGTCTTCTGCTTGTGCCGCCAGCACCAAACAGGAGGGAACCGCCTTTCCATCGATAAGAACTGTGCATGCCCCACAATCGCCCACGTCGCAGCTGCACTTTGGCCCATTAAGTCCGAGTTCTTCCCTTAGAACATACAACAATGTCCAGTGAGGCTGGATCGTAACCTCGCGGATACCGCCATTTACGTCTAGTCTGATCAAGAACCTGCCCAGGTCAGTCACCCTCCTCTGGCTCTTTCAAACGCTTGGTTAAGCGCACGCTTCACCAAGACCTTGCACATCGTTATCCGATAGTCTGCAGAGGCGCGGACATCGCTTATCGGCTTAGCCTCCTCCGATGCCACTTGAGCTGCATCCTCAACGAGAGCGTCTTCCAGTTTCTTGTCCTTAACCAGCATCTCTGCCTTCTTGGCTCGAATTGGAGTAGGTGCCACTCCCCCCAGGACTATTCTGACATCCCTGCAACTATCATCGGACCCAAGAGTGACTCGGGTAGCCACGTTCACTATAGCGATGTCTACGTGTACCCTACCAAGTTTATGGAAAGCCGTCCCTGTAGACGGCGGTTGACTTGGTACCCGAATCTCTGTTAGTAACTCGCCGCTTTTCAAGACGGTCTTCCTGACATGCAAGAAGAACTCTTCCAAGGGAACGCTTCTTTCCCCGTCGGGACCTACGATTCTCGTTCCGGCATCCAGAGCTATCAGCACCGGAGGAAAATCTGCAGAAGGAACAGCGTTGCAAATATTCCCTCCAATGGTAGCTAGGTTCCTGGTGGTCACATATCCTATCTTATTCGCTGCCTCCACCAATATTCTATGTGCCCTGAACCTGGCATCTTCGAATAACGTTGAAGTTTCTATTCTGCGAATGGTGGTCAAGGCGCCAACGGTTATGCCGTGAGTATCAGAGTCCTCTTCAATGTAGGATAGAGGAAGACGGGCGATGTCGATCAGGCATTCAACATTACCTGGCTTCTCGACCAACAGATCGGTTCCACCCGCAATAGGTCTCGCTCTCTCCCCGTACCTTGTCAATAAAGATACAGCTTCCCCTAAACTCGTCGGTCGATGGTATTCCTTGGGTCTGAAGAGTTTGGGCATTCTACTTCGAGCTCCGACTTGTTTTTCGAACCAGAGATAATCCCTACGCAACTATCTATTTTTATAATATCACGATTTCGCTGTAGCATAAAATCGACGAGTTCCTATGCCTTGATATTCCCAAAGGGAGCGGCAATTCTAAAATATCCTAATAGGATAGGCATGATGGGCGGTAAAGAATGATTCGATTTGGCGTATCTGTTCCAACCGGCAGAGAGGGATTAATGGTCCCCACAGGGTTTGCCTCGAAAGAAACGATCGTCGATACAGGGAAACTTGCAGAGGAACTTGGTTACTACTCCGTTTGGGGTAACGACCATATAACGACACAGGAATACATTAGGCACGCCAAGCCTAAGCCTTCATTCTACGAGCCTCTGATCTGCCTGGCTGCGATAGCTTCTACAACAGAGAGGATAAGACTGGCAACAGGAGTCTTGGTTCTTCCTTGGAGGACACCTTCACTAGTCGTACTCGCCAAGCAGTTGGCGACCCTTGACGTCCTTTCTAACGGACGGTTGATCCTGGGTATAGGAACCGGCGCGTACCGCGAAGAATCCAACGCCCTCCACATTGGAGACAGAAAAACTAGGTTCGATGAGGGAATCCAGGGTCTGAGAGAACTCTTGGAGAAACCCAAAGCAAGCTTTGAAGGAGAGTATGTAAGATTCACAGACGTTGAGTTGTACCCAAGACCCCTCCAGAACCCTCTTCCGATCGTCATCGGGCAGCATAGGGCTGTCCCTTCTATTCTGAATCGAATAGCGAAACACGCGCAAGGCTGGGTCCCCTCATTCTCCCCTCAGCAATTCAAGGATGCGCAGGTCAAATTGGCAGATGCCTTGAAGAATTATAACAGAAAGCTTTCTGACATCGAGCTCATACGCGAGATCTCAGTAAGCCTGGCGGAGACCCGCGAACTGGCTATCGCAAAGTACAAGAAGACCCCAGCGTATGCACACAAGGTGTCGTTGTCAAGGCAATGGGGTTGGAAGACTTCCCCAATGGAGGATGTAATCAAGACGTCGCTTATCGGAACCGTGGACGACGTCATTGAGGGGATCCAGAGATATATCGACGTAGGCGTGAGGCACTTCATGTTGAACCTTGCCGTCATAAAGCCGCGTGAATTCACGGCGGATATGGAGGCTTTTTCGAAAGAAGTCATGCCGTCCTTTGTAAACGCATAGAGGAGAGAGGGAAGTAGAAAACAACTGTTCTATGTGACATAATGTTGCTCTGTTAGATATCTGTCTCCGCTGTCAGGTAGGACCGTGACGACATTCTTTCCGGCACCCAGTTTTTCTGCTTCTCTTATTGCGATAAGCACGTTGGCTCCTGATGATACTCCTGCGAACAATCCTTCTTCTCTCCATAGTCGACGTGTCATTTCTACAGCCTCCTGGTCGCTGACTCTTATCACCTCATCGATCAAACCGGGTTTTTCTGACAGATCAGAGACAATACCGCCTTTGATTTCGCTCCTGGGATAGGGTTTGCCCGGCGCAATGGTGACCTTGGAACTCGCGGGTTGGATTCCGACCACTCTTACATCCGGCAATTCCTCTTTCAATACTTCAGCGATCCCCATCAGGGTTCCCCCCGTCCCTATCGAACAGACAAAAGCGTGGACTTTACCGTTGGTTTGAGCCAGAATCTCCCTACCGGTTTCATTGTGGGCACTTACGTTTCCAGGGCTGCTGAATTGCCGCGCCCACCAGACTTCGGGGTTGTTCCTCTCTAGTTCGAGGCATATCTGTCTACCGGGGAGTTCGACCTCGGCCCCGGGCACGCTTCTTTCTCTTTCAAGTTCCTTCGGGGTGATCACTTTGACTTCTGCGCCGTAATTCCGCATTATTTTGATCTTCTCTTCTCCCATCTTCCCAGGTATCGTCTCGTATATGATTACCTTGTAGCCTTTCAAGGTCCCAACGAACGAGAGCGAGGTGCCGGTGTTTCCTGTGCTGGCTTCAACAATCGTGTAACCCTGTTTCAGGCTCCCTGTTTCCTCTGCTTGCTCGATCATCTCAAGCGCTATCCTATCCTTCAGACTCCCACTGGGGTTAAGATACTCCAGTTTGACCAGCACATTTGCCTCGACGTCTTTGGTAAGACTGTTCAACCGTACCATCGGCGTATTTCCGATCAGATCCAATACATTATTCTTTACCTGCAATTCCATCACGTACCAAATAGGTTTCATTCTATCATATTCGACATGTCATTCCGAAATGAGCAATCTTCGTGGTACTCTTAGTCTTTGAAACAGGGGATGATTTTATCGGAGAACAATTTCAGACTTTCTATCGTCCGCAAGTTCATGGCGATGACATAGCTCATTCCGCGCTTCACGTACTCTTCGAGCCGTGCAATGATCTCTTCAGGGGTTCCGATAAGGTACACTTGACAGATATCTTCGGAGGACACATCCTCAGGGTTTCTCCAGGGAAGCGGCTCATCATAGCCTAGTTGTAGAGCTAGTTTATTGTGGTGATCGGCGTGGTCTCTTACAGAGCGGAATAGCAGACTTCGTGCACTGCCTTGAATAGACTGGACAGCCTCATCGTGGGTATGTCCTATCCCAGTCATTGTTGCGAATACGGTTTTGATCTTCTTCGAATCCCTGCCATCCTTTTCTGCAAAGCGTCTTACCGCCTCGACCTCTTCCCCGTACATGGATGGCGGTGTTGTCTGAGTGATGAATCCGTCCCCAAGCTTGGCAGCGATCTTCTTCATACGCGTACCGTAGGCTGCAACCCAGATAGGAGGATGGGGTTTCTGGAAGGGCTCCGTCTTAATCGAGGCGTTCTTGAAGTTAAAGAAATCTCCTTCATAGGTTACAGGAGACCCCGTCCAGAATTTCTTGAGGAGTTCAAGGGCTTCTTTTGCCCTGTCTACCTTTCTGCTGACTCTTGTTCTTCCTCCGTCTCCTACATTTGGGACGTTGTAGGTGGCTGAATTCCACATACCACAACCGACACCGAGAATAAGCCGTCCACCTGAAAAACGGTCCAGAGTACAAGTCACATGAGCGACGACTGCTGGGTTGCGCCGATTCATATCGAGAATGTTCGTGGCAACCTTCAACTTCTCGGTCTTCATGGCTATGGCCGTCAAGGTGGTCAATGGTTCAAAAGGCACAAAGACGTGATCACCCATGTGAATCGAGTCAAAGCCAAGTTTCTCAGCCATTCTGGCAAAAGCCAACGTATCGAGATCACTTGCACTAGGTATCGATACCCCAAAACCGATATTCGAGCATCCCATGAGATTCCCTACCTTCCACCGGAAAGATAGTTATACAGGCAATTTTGAGTTCTGGTCGATCCAAGAATTGGGCGGTCTAGACGAGGTGTTCACAATAGCTCTCATACTGTGCGTAGTTCTCCTTCGAGCTTTGTGAGGTAGCGAGGTTCGTCTTCTGCGACTAGCACGACGTCTTCATGCAGTATTCCTCCCCATCCGACTTCATAGTAGGGGGTTTCGAAACAAAGCACCATTCCTTCCTCTAGTGGTGTGTGGTCGTTGGGGCCGATACGGGGTGGATCGTTGTGTTCGATACCCCATCCATGTCCGGTGTGATGCCTCTTATAGTGCGGTATTCCACTTTTTCTAACCTTTTCAACTACCTTTTTGAAGATCTCTGAAGCCTTGATACCGGGCTGCGCCATGTCGATGGCTAGTTTCTCTCCTTCGGAAATTGCGTTCCAATACTTCAGTAGCTTTTCGCTGGGTTGTCCGAGAACCGCGCTACGTGCCATATCGCAAGGATAGCCCATATAGCTGCAACCGCCGTCGAAACGGAGGATGTCTCCTTTCCTCAGTTTGTAATCTGAGGGCAACCAGATGTCTACAAAAGCGGTTCGACGCCCAAATGCGATAGGGGGACCATACATTCCCATCCAAGACGTGATTCTGCCTCCCTCCGAGATTATGGTACGTTGGTATATTTCCGCGAATTCACGTTCAGTCATTCCTGCGCTTACTTCGTCTAGAGCGGTCTCCCAGGCCTTCTCCGTGATCCTTACTGCTTCCTGGACCCGTCTGATCTCTTCGTCGGATTTGATCATACGGAGTTCTCGGAATATCTTCCCTGCCATGACGACCTCAAGCTCAGGGAGGCTTTGTTTGATTTTTTGCCAGAATGGGTGTTGGAGGGGTAAACTGGATTCATCTAGACCAATCTTACCTCTCACTAGATCTCGTTCCTCTAATAGACCGATTAGAATCTCAGTTGGGTCTGCTATCTTTTTCTTGCTCCAAGATTCTTGGGCGTTGACCAACCTCTGTTCGGCACTGGTCAGCCTCTCATCAGTCTGAGGTGCCGTCGTATAGAATTCCCCGTAAAAACGGATATCATTTATGTGAGGCGGGGTCATGAGTACGACAGGTGTAGGGCCACCGATCGAAGCTATGATGGCAGGTTCTACACCCCGCTCGTATGGTAGTAGAGCAAAACAATTTGATGAACAGAGGTCACTTGTGTAGAAAACGTTGGCAGGCGAGGTTGCGACCAGGGCGTCAAGACCATACTGTTCCATCTTCTTTTCTGCTCTTTCCCTGTTTAATAACATGTTAATCCAGCTCAGGCAATAGTTGAGTAGACTGTAAATATTTGAAGCCCTCGTATTAAACTGGTTTACGAGAGCCTCCAAATTTTCATGTTTCTAAATGAGTATGGTGTTGAATCTATTGATTTCTCTGATTGTGCTTGCTGCCGGGAAATCGGTGAGGTTCGGGGAGAACAAATTGCTCTACAAGATCGGAGAACAGACGGTAATTGAATGTGTGGTTGAAAATGCGCTTGGGTCTAAAGCAGATGAGGTTATCCTCGTCCTCGGGTATGATGCAGAGAGAGTAAGAAGAAAGTTGTCTGGGATCGAATGCAGATTCGTCTACAACGCCGTGTTTGAGGAGGGACAGAGCTCTTCAGTAAGAGTTGGCGTTGCGTCCGTAGCAGAAGATTCTGAGGCTGCGATAATCCTTCCCGGAGATGTAGTCTTGATCAGCTACGAAGCGATAGACAGGGTGATCGAAGAGTACAGGAGGACTGGTAGTCCGATAGTTGTTGCAGCCCACGAAGGCAGGTTTGGTCACCCGATTCTTTTCGACAAGGCTCTGTTTCCTGAGATCTCTCAGATAAATGAGGAAACCCATGGACTGAAGGCCATAGTCAGGAGGCATAAGGCGCAGGTAATAGGGGTCGAGGCGGGTTCGCCGGCGGTACTATTCGATTTAGACACGCAGGAAGACATCAAGAAGATCTCTGTTTTCTCTGGGGTGTGACAGGAGTCCCTCCTTTATAGTCCAAGTGGCTCTCCGGTACCGCCTCTACGGAGTTTTATTATCTCCGCCATTATGCTGACTGCTATCTCCTCAGGGGTTTCCGCGCCGATATCCAAGCCTATAGGGGCACGAACTCGATTTATGGTATGCTCGGCAATGCCTTCTTTCCTCAGATTCTCGAACACTGTTCCGACTTTTTTTCGACTGCCTATCATACCGATGTAGGCAGCCTCCGAGGAAATTATGTTCCTGAGGACGAGCTCATCGTGTTTGTGTCCTCTTGTTACTATGACTATGTACGTGTTCGGCGTTATCCTTACTTTGCTCAGCGCCGTATCGAAGTCCCGACAGACCACTGTTTCAGCTTCTGGAAACCGTTCCTTGTTTGCGTATTCCTCTCGGTCGTCGATCACTACAACGCTGAAGTCTAGCGTGGAGCCGAATCTTGCGAGCGGCAACGCGATATGACCGGCTCCTGCAATCATCAGTGTAGGCTTGCTTTGGATCGGGTCTAAGAGTAACTCCATCTCGCCACCACAGATCATACCGGTTTCTGTGGCTTCTCCTTCACCTAGAGAGTATGTTACAACCCGCGGTTTTCCTTCTTCGAGCACTCTTGGGGACTCAGATATGACAAGGGCTTCGACTTTACCCCCACCGATTGTACCGAAGATGCTTCCATCTTCTCTCACTATCATCTTCGCTCCAATCTCTCTTGGAACAGAGCCTTTGGTCCTCATCACAGTGACCAAGACGAACCTTTCACCGTTCGCCGTCAGCTCGTTGGCTTTCTGGAGGATTTGACTCATCAGACTCCCTCTTCGTCTTGCAAAAGTGTACCTTGTCTTATAATTGGCTGTCTTTACTCAAATCTTTCATTCCTGGCCACGGAACGCATTAAGATTGGGTTTTTTGATCGATACGAGTCGAGTGTCTTCGGGTTCAAACCCTAGAGAAGCCAGGTATGAGATTGATGTCGACTTCTTCGCCCCGCTCAAACGTGGTCTTTCCCGGGGGTGCGACTGTGAAGCCGTCTGCTTCCACTAACGCCTTGAGTAGGGAGGAGTTCCCCATAATCGGTTTTGCCACCCAGTCTTCCAATTCTCTTTCCAACGCTACGAAGACCGCTATTTCGAATTCTCCTGATCCCTTAAACGCTACTTCTTCGTTCATCCTTGTTCTTATCGTGTCATAGGGATTCCCCTCGGAAACCCCGCCCATCTTACGTATTAGGGGGATAGCGAAGAGATGGAAGCCGATGATGGCGGATTGAATATGCCCAGGCAGCATCACGATCGGCTTGCCTTCTACAAAACCTACCCCTGAGACCCTTCCAGGTCGCCTCTTGATCCCGTGGACAATCACTCCGGGTTCTCCAATTTGGTTTATAGCGTCTGGAACGTAGTCCTGATCTCCCACCGAGCAACCGGCTATGGTTATCAGCAGGTCCCCCGTCTGTAGGCCTTCGAGTATCTTCTCCTTTGTCACGGATAGGTCGTCTGGCGCGATCCCCATATCGATCGGAGTCCCACCCAGCGCTTCCACCAATCTTGAGATTATATGGCTGTGGCTCTGTAGAATCATACCAGCCTCCTTCTCATCTACGTCCTCCACTAGCTCGGTTCCGCTCGAGATTATCGAAACCCTTGGCCTGCGAACGACTTGAACGCTCTTGACACCTAACGCAGCAAGAATCCCGATATCTTGGGCTCTTAGAACCCTCCCTCTCGGCAGGATTCTTTCCCCCCTCTTTACGTCCTCACCCCTTGGACTCACGCTCTCGCCGACACGCAGAGGATGGCGTACTTTGATCGAATTCTCCTCAGAGGGGATGACCCGCTCTTCCATGACTACTGCATCCGCCCCCCTAGGCAAGAATCCGCCGGTCGGAATCTTATAGGCTTCTCCACAACCCAGCTTGTAGCCTACTCTCTCCCCGAGCCATATCTCACCTTTCACTTTCAATTGGACCGGGGTCTCGGTTGACGTGCCGTATGTGTCTTCGGCTCTCACAGCGAACCCGTCGAACAGTGAGCAGTTGCGTTCAGGAATATCTATTTCGGCCACGACATCTTCGGCGAGAACTCGTCCAAATGCTCCGCTAGTTCGTACAACTTCTGGAGCGAGGGCTTGAGGGTGAATGATTTTGATTGCCTGTGTTAGAGCCTCTTCGGGGTTTGCATAATTGAACGTTCTTCTCATGGGTTGCAGCACCAAACCTGTATATTTCGCTTAAAATGAAGAATTTATCCCAGGTCTGATATCGGGGTCATGTCGGTGTTAATACCTTAGCGTTCGGTCTACTTGGTTGATCGGTTCTTCCCCCCGGGATATTCGCGATATGTTCTCTGCGATTATTTCCAGCGTTTTCCATGAAGGCGTATCGATGGACCCGGCCACGTGAGGTGTAACAACGACATTATCAAGCGTATGTACTGGGAACCTCGAGGGTTTACCTTTCTTGTCTGTGGTTTGCCATATTGGATCCCACCAATGTGGGGTGTGCCAGACATCAAGACCGGCACCAGCTATCCACTTCTCCTTCAGTGCCCTGTAGAGGGCTTCTTCCTCGACGATAGCTGCCCTCGCAACGTTCACAAGGAACGCCGACGGCTTCATCATCCTTAGTTCCTTCTCGCCGATAAGCCCCTTCGTCTCAGACGTTAGCGGAAGCGTTATCACTAGAAAGTCCGAGATTCTGAGGATTCTTTCAAGGTCATCCGGTCCTCCTAGGAAGCCCAAGCCGAGTTCTGCCTCTAGTTCCTTGGAAGGGTGCCGTTTTATTGCTACGATTTTCATGTCGAAGGCAAGGGCTCTCTTAGCGGTTTCTATACCTATGTTTCCTAGCCCCAAGATGCCAAGGGTTTTCCCTTTGAGTTCGATGCTCCTTTCTCTATACGCGATTTCCTCTCGGAGCTTGTTGTGTCGGGGGACGATCCTCTTGGAGAGAGCGAGTATTAGTGCAAAGGCGTGCTCCGCGACTGGTACAGCGTTGGCTCCGGAAGTATTGGCTACATAGATATCCCTATCCTTGAAGGAGTCAAATGGGATGGCGTCAACCCCTGCACCTGTCTTCTGAATGAGTCTGAGTTTCTTTGCAGACCTCACGACATCGTCAGATAACCTTACACATAGTATGATATCGGCATCTGCTGCCAAAGTAGTGAGTTCTTCGTCAGATTCGGTATCAGGGACTACGAATTCACAGTCTTCGGGTACCATACTCTTGAGTTCAACAAGATGGTCACGCACGGTGCGCGAACGCGAAGCAACAAGAATCTTCAAGCAATATACACCAAGGAAATTCGGTTCAAGTTCTTTTAGCATCCGAGTAAGCATTAAATGAGGTTTATTAGCCTGTCGTCCCGACAATATTTCTGCGACCTGGAGAAGATCGGGATAGAAGCATTATCTCTTACACAAATGTAAAGATCGGGATCAACCGAATGGAGAATAGGTGAGAGGCATGAAGGATAAGGGTCAGAACGCAGCCGAGAAGAGAATAGTGGTTGTCGGGGCGAATTCTGCTGGGGTCACAGTGGCGGCCGAAGCCAGGAAGATGGATAGGAAGGCTGAGATCATCCTGATTTCTGATGAAGCACATCTTCCGTACTCGCGTTGTGGACTGCCGTATGTACTGAGCGGTGAGGTTCCGAGCTTTGAGGAACTTCAGCTCTTTCCTCCATCATTCTTCAGGGCCGTGAGAATCGACCTGCGCTTGGAGAGTAAGGTAGAACAAGTCAACCCGAATGATAGAACCGTCACCGTTGAGTATGCCGATGGTGGATCAGAGTCGCTGGACTACGACACCCTTGTCCTAGCTACTGGAGCCGCCCCGTCGGTGCCTCAGATATCAGGTGTCGACAAGAAGGGTGTGTTCTACCTCAGAACCCTTGATGACGGACAGAAGATACAGGACGCCCTTAGGAAAGCTGCTTCAGGGGTAGTGGTTGGGGCAGGATATCTGGGGTTGGAGATTGCCCATGCTCTCGTCAGGAGGGGGATCAAGACCAGCGTCGTAGAACGTTCTACACAGATACTCCCAAGAATGCTTGACGAAGACATGGCGAAGATTGCGCAAGACAAGATCGAGGAACACGATATTGAAGTAATGGTCGACATGTCGGTGAAGGAGATCCTGGGCGGTGGAGAGGTAAGCGGAGTTGTTGTTGAAGGAAGAGAGATCGATACAGACATAGTAATTATTGCGGCCGGCGTAGCTCCCAGGGTTGAGCTTGCCAGCGAGATGGGATTGAAACTTGGGACTACCGGTGCCATAGAAGTCAATCCCCGGATGGAAACCTCCATTTCTCATGTGTACGCTGCCGGAGATTGCGTAGAGAGCTCAAACATGGTTACAGGTCGACCGACCATAAGCCCTCTGGGGACAACCGCCGCAAGACAGGGGAAGGTTGCCGGAATCAATGCTGCTGGAGGCTACTCCATTTTTCCAGGGGTTCTCGACTCGGTAGTGTCGACGATGTTCGGCTTTGAGGTGGGAGGAACTGGGCTCACGGAGTCTCACGCCCATCAGGGCGGATTTGAGACAATCTCTGGTTCGATTACATCCAAGACGAGAGCAGAGTACTATCCAGGGGGAAAAGAGATAATCGTTAAGATCGTGGCTGAGCCGGATGTCGGCCGTGTCATCGGTGGGCAGATAATCGGAGGGGAAGAGGTGACGCAGAGGGTGAATCTGCTTTCGATAGCGATACAGAGTCAGATGAGTGTCTGGGAACTATCCAAGGCGGATACCTGTTACGCCCCAAGTGTGTGTACCCCGTGGGAACCTGTGATACTTGCAGCGGATACGACGGTCAAGCAGACCAGACGCTAGGTTAGGTATTCTGACGGGAGAACCCTCAAAGAATTCAAGAACAGGCACTTCGGTATAACCGAAAGAGTTTTTCCCTTACACAGGCTTCTCTCTTTAACCATTGTATACGAAGTGCTGCAACCGAGGAATTGTAAATGGTAGAAGATAAGAAAGAGTTGACTCCAGAGGAGCTCGCTCATCTCCTTCTGTTCGCGTCTCGAATGGCAACTCCCGGAGTTCTTAGTAAAGGCGACACGTTCTCCATCGAACCGGTTCTGAAAAGGATCGAGGAAATCGCAGAGATGACCGGGGTTAACCTGGTTGAAGGCGACGATGTGGATAAGGCCTTCGAGAACTACGCTAGACTGCTTATAGACTCGGAGCTCGCAGGAGAAGCCGAGTTCACGAAGCTTGGGCCAAGGAAGTACGAGATACGTATCGAGGGGTGCCCCTTCGCCGAGGAGCTGCATCCGACCCCCGCGAAACTCAAAGACGTAACCTGCAGACACGCACTGGTGGCTATGGCAATACTTGGGAAGTTCTGCGAGGGAAGAGTGAGGATAGGTGGGTCCGAGTTCCTAGAGATGGGGACAAAGACCGTGATCGAATGTGTGTAAGCCGCTACGGGCACATCCTTCAGCTTCATCTTGAGAATGTTGAAGGGGTTGTCGCCAAGTCCATATCCACGTGGTTGAACCTTCCTGAGACCCAGTCAACTGTCCTCGAAGTCCTGATGCCTGTTAGCTAGAGGGGAAGATTGAAGTCTTTTCGCTCTGAGAATCGGTAGCTACCGCTTTGCACCCCGGAACCAGTAAAATTCAGGACGCTTGGGATATCGGGGAAGTGGAATACGGAGAACGTTCCCTTGGATGCAAGTGATTCAAATCGTTTCATGAGAACGCCTTGAATGATGGGTTGCATCGCTGTTCACTATGCTTAAGACGGGATTCATCATCTTAGAAGTGTTCGAGGTTCTAGATGGAGGGAACATGAATGAGTCTTGATCTGAAGGGAGTAATGCCTCCTCACATCACCCCGTTTACGTCGTCGGGTCTCCTTGACCAGGAGGGGCTTAGAGAGGATATTGCATTTTGGATTGAGTCAGGGGTCTCTGGTCTGGTTCCTTGCGGGAGCAATGGAGAGTCCATAAATCTCAGGTTGGAGGAGAAGAAAGAGATATTCGATCTGGTGGTCGACGAGGTCAACGGACGGATACCTGTTCTTGCCGGAACAGGCAGTTCCAGCACCGATGAGACTATCTTGCTATCTAAATATGCTGCTGACGTTGGAGTCGATGCCCTACTCGTGGTCACACCATTCTATTTCCCTGTTTCACAGGAGAACCTGTACGAACACTATCGATCTCTAGTTGAGGAGGTAGACCACCCAGTGGTCCTCTACGATGTTCCAAAGTTCACCGGGGTCACCATATCCCCCTCGACCGTTGAACGGCTCACCGAGTACAATCAGATCATAGGAATAAAAGAGAGCTCGGGGAGTCTCCGGCAGATCGCCGAACTAATCGATTCCGTCGGCGAGAAGATCGCTGTTCTCTCAGGCTCAGGAAGCACTATTTTCTCGACACTGACACTGGGCGGGAAAGGCGCGATAGCAGCTATCGTCAATGTGGCTCCTACTCTCTGCGTAGACCTTTACAGGGCAATAGTCTCAGGGAATATAGAAGAAGCGAGACAGCTGCAGGTTTCGCTCTTGAAGCTTGATAGGCTCCTGACCGTCGAGTACCCTGTCAGCGGCGTCAAGGCAGCCCTAGAATTACTCGGGAAACCTGCTGGTCCTCCTAGGATGCCGATTCAACCCTTGCGCAAAGAAGAGATAGACGAGATTAAGTCTGAGCTTGCGAATCTGTCCTTACTCCCTGCCCAGCATTGATTCTAGGGTACACGCATGGTTCACCAGAAAGACACCAGCTTAAGGAGGTAAGTATGCATCACTTATCCGGTTCCATCGATCTGGCAATGAGGCGCTCAAGTAGTTCTTTGATCTTCTTCCGGGTTTCTTCGTCCGCGATCTCGCCTTTCTCGTCAACCTTCTCGTCAACAAAAGCCACAAAGACCTCCGGCTTGTCGACCAGATGCGTATCAAGACAGGTCAGGCTACGTCGGAGATGATTCTGTGCCCTCGAACCACCGAAGCTTCCGATAGATGCGCTCATGAGAGCGACAGGCTTGCCATCGAACGAGTTATCCCCATATGGTCTTGAAGCCCAATCAATGGCATTCTTGAGAACCCCAGGCATGGAGTGATTGTATTCGGGTGTCGCTATCAATATCGCATCCGCCGCTTCTATCTTCGCCTTGAATTCCCTGACTTTGGCAGGCATCCTTTTTTCAAGGTCTTGATTGAACAGAGGAATCCCTTTAAGGTCGAAGATCTCAAGTTCCACATCTTCCGGCAGCAAGTCTAGAGCTGCACGCAACAACGACTTATTGTAGGAGCCTTTTCGTAAACTACCTGCAATACCGAGTATATTGGTCACTCAACCCAAGCCTCCGCGACACAAGCTATACAGGCGCATATCACCCATCAGCATCATCCTGCATAGTACTATGATGTATGCAGAGGTTTATTATTACGCCCGCCTATTCTAGCTATACCCTTTTGTCGACGCCAACCGTTTGTTAGGATTGACGTCAAGGTTCTGGACGAAATAACCCGAGAGAGAGTGCTGAATACATATTCACAACACTCAGAGGACAGTGGTGCGGGTTATGCATAAAAGCATGCCTGGTCGGTTTGAGCCTTTAGAGAAAAACCTAGTGCCGAACGGTGGCGCCGTATCCAGTCCTTATCAAGATATTTCCGCAGAGGATTTTTGGGCATAGAGGACTCAATGCGACGGCTAGTCCTCTTCCTTTCCCTGACTCACCACGGATTCTATGGCATTCTTGACCCGTTCGGGATCACCCAAGTAGTAGTGTCTTAGGGGTTCGAGATCCTCATCAAGCTCGTAAACAAGCGGGATCCCTGTAGGGATATTCAGGTTCACAATGTCCTCGTCGCTGATTTTGTCGAGGTATTTCACGAGAGCCCTCAGACTGTTGCCGTGTGCCGCGATGAGCGCCTTCTTGCCTGACTTTATCGTTGGAGCTATTGCATCATGCCAGTAGGGCAAGAATCGTTCGACGGTGTCTTTCAGACATTCGGTGACAGGAAGTTCGTCTTCGCTTAGGTGGCTGTAGCGAGGGTCGTTCCCAGGATACCTTTCGTCGGTCCTTTCCAGCGGGGGTGGTCTGACATCATAGCTTCTTCTCCAAATGAGTACCTGTGCCTCCCCATGCTTTCTTGCTGTTTCAGCTTTGTTCAAGCCTTGTAGTGCCCCGTAGTGGCGCTCGTTGAGACGCCAGCACCTCCTTACAGGAATCCACATCAGATCCATCTCATCCAATACAAGCCACAATGTTCTGATGGCTCTCTTCTGTACGGAGGTGAACGCGATGTCGAAAACGAAGCCGGATTCCTTCAGAAGTCTTCCTGCCTCTTGAGCCTCAGCTATTCCAGTATCGGATAGATCAACGTCGGTCCAACCGGTGAAAAGGTTTTCCTTGTTCCAGATACTTTCCCCGTGTCTTATAAGAACCAGGGGGATCATTGCAACCTCACCTTATTTCTCCTGTGTACGATTCACGATAAAGTGGTCAACCTCATAGAACTATGCGACGTCTATCTTAAGTCATTCGCAGATGGAGTACTTCCCCACATCAGTCTTCCACCCTCCTCTCCGCTTCTTCTTTATTCCTCAGGAAATCATCAGCAACTTACATACACAACTTAAAAGAAAGATGAAGAGATTCCTAGAAGAGACCCCTAGGACTTTGACTTGAATAAGTGGTTTATCTTGAGCAGAGAACGGATGGCCGTCCATAGTGAGGGAAAGTCGAATCGTCAACCGAGAATCACAGAGACGATGGACGCCCAGAGAACCAAGACAAGTAGTGAGCGGCTATTGAGGAGCCTTCCTCGAAACGTGTGGGCAGTAAGCTTGACGAGCTTCTTCATGGACGTTTCCAGCGAGATGGTACTCAACCTACTGCCGCTTTTTCTTTCCAACGTTCTAGGCGCGACGACCAGCATCATCGGACTAATCGAGGGGGTCGCGGAAGCCACTGCGAGCCTGCTCAAAGTCTTCTCCGGATGGTTCTCTGACAAGATCCGACAGCGAAAATGGCTTGCTGTCGCAGGATACGGTATCTCCACAATGGTGAAACCATTCTTCTATTTCGCGGACTCCTGGACGACCATCGCAGGTGTTCGCTGGTTTGACAGGGTCGGAAAGGGAGTACGAACTGCACCTCGCGATGCGCTGGTTGCCGATTCAATCGACGAGAGTCAACGCGGCTTGGCCTTCGGCTTCCACCGGGCTGCTGACACAGGCGGTGCAGTACTGGGAATCTTAATCGCAATACTCGTCGTATGGATCACTCAAGCGGAGACCAGTGGACTGAACGAGTCGACCTTTCGAACCGTAGTATTACTCAGCCTACTCCCAGCCGCACTGAGCGTTCTTTCACTAGCGATAGGAGCTAGAGATACCCTAGTTGCCAAGCAGAGGACCATGCCCGAATTCGCGTTCCGCAGCTTAGGAAGACAATTCATGATTTTCATGCTGATAGTTGGTCTCTTTGACCTAGGGAACTCGTCAGACGCTTTTCTGATCCTCCGAGGACAAGAGCGGGGATTAACCGTCCTCCAAGTACTTCTGATGCTTGCAACCTTCAACATAGTCTACACCGTAGTCTCTACGCCTGCAGGCTCCCTCTCCGACCGGATAGGAAGGCGTAAGGTGATAGTCGGCGGCTGGCTACTATACTCTCTGATCTACTTCGGTTTCGCCATGGCACAAGAAGGATGGCAGGTATGGGGACTATACGCCTTGTACGGAGTCTACTACGGTCTAGCCTATGGAACATCTAAAGCCATGGTAGCGGACCTCGTCCCAGAAGAACTGCGAGGTACAGCCTATGGTACATACAACGCAATACTCGGGATTCTCGACTTTCCCGCCTCACTGATCGCGGGAATTCTATGGAGTGGGATCGGCAGCTGGCCTGGACTTGGACCGTCAGCCCCCTTCTATTTCGGAGGTACACTAGCACTTGCCGCGGCAATTGCAATGATCCTATGGAACCCTAAAAGAAGTTGACTTGAAGCTTCAAGAACACGGAATCAGATATTCCATGCCTTCAACTCTTGAGTGAGAACCGTGTTAGCTGTCCGACTCGAAGAGGAAAGAGGCTCGACTCGAGGCTCGTTATCATTTTATCGGTTCCATTGGATAATCCTGTTCAGGTGGAATTGAATGAGGGCATTCAGATCAGTAAAGATTCCTGAGAGAAGTAAAAAACCGAGGGAGAAAGGCTTGACCATGCTTGTTGACAAGGGGGTAGGGCTCCGATCCCAACAAGACCTTCTAGAATCCGCCGGGGAATTCATCGACCTAGCCAAGATCGTGACTTGTCTATCGGGAGTCTACTCTGAAGACTACCTGCGAAAGAAGATTAGCCTGTACCAAGAACATCATGTTGACGTCTTCCCGGGCGGAATGTTTCTTGAACTGGCTATCAAGCAAGGGAAGACAAGGGAATATCTCGAAGATGCAAGAAAGTCAGGATACGAAGCCGTGGAGGTATCGGACAACATTTTGAGCCTCTCCGCCGAAGAAAAAACCCGGATAATAGCCTTGGCAGCCAGAGACTACAAGCTCAAGGTGCTTGGGGAGGTTGGAAAGAAATATGCATCGACCTCAACTCAAGACATGATAAAAGACATTCATAGATGTCTCGACGCAGGATCATGGAAGGTCTTCGTGGAGGCCATGGAACTATTCACCGAAGAGCTGAATATAGAGATCATCGACGACATCGTCAAAGCAATTCCAGAAGAGAACCTCATATTCGAACTCCCCCTACTCGAATACGAGGGGGTTCACCGATACGACAACAATCAAATGCAATCATGGCTCATAACTCATCTAGGTCCCGAAGTCAACATCGGCAACGTGGATGCGGATAATATACTGACTCTTGAACAACTTAGACGAGGGCTGTTCCCAGGAACTTTTAACAAGATCGATTAACGCCAGAAAAAAGGAGATGAGTAGGGTGAGATCGACAGTCGATCTGCCGCCCTACCAGAGTTGCTGTGGTCCAGGCTTAGAGCTTTCATCGGAATGCTGTTATCAGAGCGATGCTAAGACGAATGGCAGAGCGATCAATCCGCCAATCACAAGCATTACCAGCATGTTGACTATCCAGCCCACGACGCACGTCAGGATGGCTTTCGTAGTATCGAAGTCAAGTGCCTGTCTCACCGCAATGACCATCGCAGCGAGCTGCCAGATTCCGACAACGAAGGAAACTAAGGGGATGAAGCCCAGTACGTTAAATACACCTGGCGAACTGGAGAACCCGATCGTACGTAGAAGTTCGCCGTAATCTGCCTTGGTCTCTGGACCCTTGAAGACTTTTGTACCGATAATATAGGTTATCAGAGACCAGATCAACCAGCCCACCAGAGCCCCGATCACTCCCGTAACGACGCCGAACAAGCCTAAGAGGCTACCTTGGAATATGCCCCTGATCAGTGTACCTAGACCAGCGCAGATACTGCTGATGACAACCACCGCGATCGCCTGATTCATAGCAGTTGTATCCCTTTCGACTTCCTCATAGAGGGAAACGTCCAACTTTACTGCCCGTATCATTCTATCGACTAAGTCTGCAACCATTTTCGCACAACCACTTTCTGTCTTCTACACTCTTCTCTCGTTAATAAACGTGTGTCCTAGTCGCCATATCAATTGTCGGGATGGCAAATATCTGAATTGCTGATTCGACACACTCAATAAAAGGAACAGATAGAATTGTCTATGCAATCCGTATTTGAGGGGGTTTTTCAAGATCAACGACGAGAAACTTCGTTCCATAGTCTCGGAGAGAAGCAAGGTTGAGAGAATTGCAACTGGTTTCGATTTCACGGAGGGACCAGTTTGGAACGCCGACGATGGCTTCCTACTATTCAGCGATATACCGCGAAACCAGATCTTAAAGTGGTCGCCAGAAGAAGGGGTCGAAGTATTCCGTGAGCCTAGCGGGAACTCAAACGGACTGACATATGACAAGAACCAACGGTTAATAATCTGCGAACACGGGAATAGGCGGGTCTCACGCATCGAAGAAGACCGTTCATACACAGTGTTGACGGACAGGTTTCAAGGCAAACAGCTCAACAGTCCCAACGACGTTGTTGTGAAGTCGGATGGGACGATCTACTTCACCGATCCTCCCTATGGGATAAAGCCTGAACAACAGGAGCTGCCTTTTCAGGGCGTATTCCGTCTTGAACCAGATGAATGCGTATTGACTTTGCTGGCGAAAGACTTTGAACGACCAAACGGGTTGACTTTTTCTCCCGATGAAAAGATTCTCTATATAGCGGATTCCTCGACCGAAAGAAGGCATGTTCGAGCATTCGATGTCAATGCAGATGGGACACTAGAGAACGATCGTGTCTTTGCCGAGATACGCTCAGAGAAACCGGGAAACCCGGACGGAATCAAAGTTGATGCCCAAGGGAACCTGTACATATCGGCTGCAGGAGGAATATGGGTCTTCTCGAAGGGGGGTGAGGAGCTGGGTGCAATTTGGGTCCCAGAGACACCAGCGAACTGCGCTTGGGGTGATTCCGACTGGAAGAGCCTTTACATCACTGCCAGGACATCTATCTACCGTCTAGAACTCACGATCTCAGGCTATAATATGTCTCGAAAGTAGAATATGGGTTTTGATTTACTCGACTAAAGTGTTGAAAGTTGACTTAATCGAGGAGGTCCTAGGAGAAAAGCAAGATCTTTTTAGCGCACAGTAGGATGAAGAGAACAGTCTCTTTCAACGCAGGAAAATTCCCTCCGATATAGACGTAGGTGATCGGGACTTCTACTATCCTCAGTCCTTCCCTGGATGCGTCAATTAGCATCTCGCTTTCAGCAACGAAGGAGTCGCCTTTGAAATCGAGTCTTTCGATGGCTTTTCTTGAGAAGCAGCGGAAACCTGATTGAGTGTCAGAGACATGAACATCAAAGAACCGTCTCAGTATGATCGTGGTAATACCTCTACTAAGCTTTCTCATAAGAGGCCCTTTTTCTCCACCGCCATGAAGTCTGGAGCCGACTACTATGTCGGCCTTTCCAGACCTAATGAGTCTTACTAGTTTGGGGATGTCTCTGGGATAGTGTTCTCCATCCGTGTCCAGAGTAACTACTATATCTGCTCCCCGGTTCAGTGCTTCTTTGAACCCGGTTCTAAGGGCAGCGCCTTTTCCCATGTTTCGCTGATGCTGGATTACAATTGCACCGCCTTCAGCCGCCATCTCTGCGGTCCCATCTATGCTCCCGTCGTCGACTACGAGGACCTCATCGACATACTTCTTCGCCTCTTCAGATACCTCGCGGACAGTTTCCTCCTCGTTAAATGCAGGGAGAACACAATACAAGGTATCTCCCAAATCTTGACCCCTATATCATTATTCGAAGGTCAGATTCTCAACCTTTTCGGAGCGAGGGAAGTATGCATGTTGTTTTGCAGTTGTACAGTTATCTACTTAGAGGAACAAGTTCAATCCATATTCCATCAGGATCTTTGATGAAGGCTATCTTGGACTTTGAGCCTTTCAGCGAGAAGGGTTCCATTGCGATCTCGACATCCTTTCCCCTCAACTCCTCAACCTTCGCCTCCACATCTTCTACCCCGAGAGCGATGTGATCCAGATAATCTCCTTCCACGTAGTCCTTCTTGTCCCTCCAATGGGTCAACTCGATTCCTACATCACTGCCTTCTCCCAGCATGAAGACGATCTCAGCGTTGTTCTCGGGAACCTCCCGTCTCCTGGCTAACCTCAGTCCTAGGATATCACGGTAAAAACGAATCGATTTCTCAAGGTCCTTGACGTTGATGCAGAAGTGCCTAATTTCCAAGTTCAATCATCTCCTTACCCAATAGATTCCAAAGAGTACTTGCTAATCATTGGGTTGAGAGAGGAAAAGCATTTCCTTCAGAATAATGACGTATGTGGGTTCATGGAGTCAGTATGTGCTCGGTTTCTGCAGTAACTTCTTTCTTCCGACGCTTCTTTGCTCGCCGAATTAACGATGCGATTTCGTCTAAGTCCTCGCTTTCAAGCCGCGGCACGATTTCCTTCACAATTCTCACGAGTAGTTCGTATTCCGGGTCCTGAACAAGAACACTACTTTCAGGTGTGCCTTCTGCGACCAATCGCCTTAAAGGTGTAGGAACCGAAGGAATTGAACTCACTTTTTTATCGGGATGTTCCTCCTGAATGTGATGAGTGATCTCCGGGTAACTTTCAGACAGAAACCCACAGACAGGGCACTTGAACAATTTAATCCTCACTCTCTGAATCATATGAATATACGAACTGTTACTAAGGTATTTCCAAGAATCTTCATGCAATACTCTAGCCTTGAGTGATAGCGATCGATGTTGTTTGTACTCGCAATCGATTGTTTCAGGCTCCGCCTACACGACATGCGCATACGGTCGGAAACGATTTCTATTCATGTTCTCAGATAAGAGCCGAGACTACCATGACAAAACGAACGACTGATTCAGAGGAGCAATTGTTAGAGAAGCTTCGGGGGGCTGTGGAGGGTTACGATGAGGATGGGAGTAGGAGGCT
>CAZQWG010000012.1:0-42544 GCA_964596985.1 uncultured Candidatus Bathyarchaeia archaeon | reverse complement strand
GAGTAACTCTGACTCTCTTAAGGTAGCCAAATGCCTTGTCGGGTAAGTTCCGACGTGCATGAACGGAACAACGAGCGCCCTACTGTCCCCGCCTAGAACCCGGTGAACCTACAACCTCGTCAAAAGTCGAGGATCCCCCAGCGGGAAGAGAAGACCCCGTGGAGCTTTACTGCAGCCTGTCGCTGGGACATGATAACGGATGCATAGCGTAGGCGGGAGCCTTCGATCCTGTTCTCTTCGGGGAACAGGGGAGGCGCCTATGGAACACCGCCCGTTCGTTGTCATTTCTCTTACCTTGAGCTTGACTCAGGGGACAACGATTGGTGGGCAGTTTGGCTGGGGCGGCACCCCCTTGAAAAGATATCGAGGGGGCCCAAAGGTCGGCTCAGGCGGGACAGAAACCCGCTGTAGAAGGCAAGACTAAAAGCCGGCCTGACTGGATTCTGCACAGTAAAGAATCCAGAAGCGAAAGCTGGGTCTAGCGATCCTCCATGTCCCTATTGGTGGGGGCTGGAGGTGACAGAAAAGCTACCCCGGGAATAACGGGCTTGTCGCGGGTGAGAGCTCCCATCGACCCCGCGGTTTGGTGCTCCGTCGTCGTCCCTTCCTATCCTGGCTGTGCAGCAGCGGCCAAGGGTGGGGCTGCTCGCCCATTAAAAGGGAACGCGAGATGGGTTTAGACCGTCGTGAGACAGGTCGGACTCTATCTGTTGGGGGTGTTGGTCGCCTGAAGGAAAGGTGTCCTTAGTACGAGAGGAACGGGGTGCCGTAGCCTACAGTCTACCGGTTGTCCGATAGGGCATTGCCGGGCAGCCGCGCTGCCAGAGATAAGGGCTGAAAGCATCTAAGCCCGAAGCTCATCCTGAAAATAGGCGGCCATTCCACACCGCTTCAGACCCGGTGACGGGCCTGAGGTGTGGACGAGAGTTGGGATAGAAGATCCCGTTGATGGGGTGGGGGTGTAAGCATCAAGGTTTCGACCGAGGTGTTCAGCCTGCCGCTCCCAATCGCTCAAGGTGTCGGGTTGAAAAAGAGCCCTCTTTACCCAGGCGATATCCAGCCTCTGCTCCCGTCTATTAACCTCAAAATTGTTTTTATCTTCCCTCTATCTTATTTCTTCTTGGAGCAAGCCGGTGGGCAGGTGTCGGGCAGTATTGTCTGAGGAAGCTTCACCTCGCTTGTGGAGAAGCGGCGTCGTGAGACGCAAGGGGAGACCCTTAACAACGCTACAGAAACGATATCCCCCTGTCGTATGTGGATGAGATGACGGCTGGAGCGATGCTTTGGTTTGTCGTCGACGATGGCATGTGTGAGTGAGTGAAACGGGCGTTTCGCTTGCGACAAGGCCAAGTAGGAGTCGATGAGCTCCACAGGAGACTCGGGTAGGCCGCATAGCTGAATCCTGCCTAGAACAGAAGGTGAGCTACGGCCGGCATGCTCCGCGACATTTCGAAGCGATTGTAGGTTCACCTCATCTCTCATATCCGATCTCTCGTTTGAGCCTCTCCTGGGTCTCGATTATCTGGCTACTGTTTTCCGCATTCTGGTACTCTGATAGTAGTTCTTCGTTGAGTTCGAGGAACGTATGTCCCCACTTGACTTTTGATAGTAGTTTTTCTGCTAACGTCTCTTTCCTGAGAATGAAGAGGGCTCCGCCAAACGCCTCGATGGTGGAGAGTTTTCCGATTAGACCGTAGTTTATAGGATTGGCGGCCATCAGGAGGGGCAGACACCTCTGTCTCCCTCTTGTCTTCACCTCGAATCTTCCCTTCAGCTGGTTCCAGCTGCAGTCGACTGTGGTCATCCCTCTCCTCTCCACGTCTCCCCTGTCCGTGGGTGAAAATGCTTTGTCTGCAAACGGATTCAGGACTATGGTTCCTGCTGGTAGATTTGAGGGATGATTGATGATTCTTGCAAATCCACTTCGACCCAGTTTCAGCCCGGTACACTTCTTGGGGTCACACTGCTTCATATGTAGTACATAGAGTTTGATGTGACAGTTTTCTACCATTCTTGTCGTACCTTCAGATGTGACATGGGGTCTCCCAGAATTCTAGGGATATAGCCGATGACATCTGTCGGTATGATGTGATACCCCTTTTCTGATGCGGCAAAATCCCCTGCGGCTCCGTTGACGAAGGCCCCACAGCTTGCTGCCGTGAACGGCTCTATACCCTTTGCGAGGAACGCCCCGACAATCCCGCTCAATGTGTCGCCGGTTCCTCCAACGGTCATGCCTGGGTTTCCTGTACCGTTCAGCTTCGTTCGTTTTCCATCCGAGATTACGTCTACGGCTCCCTTGAGCAGGATAGTGGTACCAGATTCTTCTGCAAACCTCTCAACATGCTCAGCCCTCAGGTCGAGATCCTTGGGTGGTTTCTCGCCTGTGAGGGCCTCATATTCTCCTGAGTGGGGGGTAAGAACAATCATAGAATCCATCTTCAATCCTGATTCTGCAAAGACCTTCAAGGCGTCCGCATCGATCAATGTCGGTATTCGCCGTTGCCGTACTAGATCTAGGATTTGTCTGCAGGCAGTGGCTGTCTCTTCGTGCAAACCCAACCCGGGTCCAATTACTATGCCCGTAGCCTTCTCGGCTATTCTCCCTATATAATCAAGATTCTCTGGATTCAGGTGTTCCCCCTCCATCTTATGCACGATTATATTTGGTGACATTGAAGCTATTGTGTAGCCGGCCAATCTGGGCGCTGCGATGTACGCCAGATCGACCCCAGTCCTCATTGCCGCTTGTGCAACAAAGAGGGGTGCACCACAATAGGTCTCGCTGCCGCCGATAACCAGGAGTCTTCCGAACATTCCTTTATGAGCGTCTGATGGTCTAGATTGGTCGATGGCGAGAAGGTCGCCTGGACCGCACCATTCTCCTGCCTCCGGGGGGATACCGATATCAGCTACCGATACTTCGCCCAAGAGATTGATTCTACGTCTCATTCCTTTCTTCACGGCGTGAAACGTGACCGTCAGATCTGGTTTGACGAACTCACCTGGGGTCTCTCCTGTGTCGGCCTCCATGCCGCTGGCAATGTCGACAGATACTTTGAATGCCTTTGACCGGTTTATAGTCTTGACCGCCGAGGTCAAGGGTTCCTTCAACTTCCCTCTGGTTCCCGTTCCGGCAACCGCATCGACTATGATATCGGAATCTGCCGGCTCAAACATAGAAGAATCGGTTACAACTTGCAGATGTATAGACGACTTCAACCCTGTTACTATTCCCCAGTTTACCTTGGTTGCTTTGTTGCTGATCTTGCTGGGCTCTCCCACAAGTATCAGGGTCACATCGAATCCGAGACCTGCCAAGTGCCGGGATACCACCATTCCATCCCCCCCGTTCCCTCCTGTCCCAGCATAGACGATGACGTTCTTCATCGGCTCAAATCGGCTCCTGATCTCTCTGGCGACGGCAGCCCCGGCGTTCTCCATTAGTTGTATGGGTAGAATGCCTAGGTACTCCGCGTTCATCTCAAGAGTCCGCATCTCTCTCGCACTGAGATCCGACATTCCTTTCACACCAATTGTAGAAGTCACTAGGTATTCTCTGTCTATGGTACTAAACCGTTGTTTTTCTCGAAATCCTTAACCGTTCTACTAATCAAAATGAGGATTGGTGAAGCCAAAAGGAAGGGTAGGGATGCCGACAGCTTTTGTGCTGATCAACTCTGAGATTGGGGCAGAAGAAGACGTCCTGAAGGATCTTCGGAAGATAGAGAACGTAGAAGAAGCGTACGTGGTTGTGAATCTGCCTTCTGAAACGGGCATTCGGTTGCCATAGTTCGCCGGTTCACCACGAAGTACGGTGTCTACGACATCATCGCGAAGATTCAAGCAGAGGACATGGATAAGCTGAAGGAAACTGTGACTTGGCGAATACGAAGGCTGGACAAGGTCAGAAGCACACTTACCATGGTCGTCATATCACACACTTAACCCAATAGACACCGGAAGCAATAGAATGTCTACGCCCCATTCCTTCTCCTTTTTCTTTCAGTAGTGTCCAATCTGGAAGATCTAATGTTCCCTACTCTCCTATTGATTATAAGTATCCTCTTTCAATCAGTCGGCTGGAGTCGCACGGTTCTTGTATCTGAACGTAGCACGCTCAGAAGGCATCACACTAGCTGTTCCTGAAGACTCCACGATCTCCTTTCATAATAGTCCGTACTACTCCCACAACCAAGGGTCGGCTATCGACCTATACCCGCCAAACCGAGAGTTCGAGACCCCAGCCATGAGCCCTATCGAGGGGATTGTAAAAGGCGTACGAAGGTTCAAATCTCCAACATCGAAACAGTTTGAAACGCCAATATTCGAACCACTAATACTCATCGAGAACGAGGATAATCCCGAGCTTCTTATCAAGATCCTACACGTGAACCCATCAGTCCAAGAGGGCGAGCATGTATACGTTGGAGATCAAATCGGTACCCATATTAGGAGCGGGTACTTCCGTCGGTGGACCGATCCCCACATCCACATCGAGGTTCGACGCCGGGTCGATCCGATCAGAGCAAGGGGAGGATTCCCGATCCATCTTCTCAACGGTAATGAATCCGAACCATTTACCTTCGATCAAATACGCGCCATGTCAGGACGATTCTCTCTGGTCGCAGACGAGTATGCTCTAGTAGAGCTGAACTCGCCGTTACCTATGCTCGGCTACTATTCGGGTCTAACCGCTTCTCTTGGTGACGTTTGCGGGGTCTTGGACTGTGGAATCCCGTATTACCGCCTCGGCGGATTGCATCTCCCGTCTCTGTCGAGACTCGATTCGCCAGACATTCTCAAGATCGGCGACAACGCCGTTGGACATGTACATAAGTCCGTCAAAGGCTCTATAGTATTCGAAACCTTAAAACCCGAGATCATGGTCAACGATATTCCCATCCTAGGTTTATCTCTCGGGCTTCACGTTGGAGATTCGAGAACCATCAAAGTGATTCCTGTCGGTCCCTCTAACTTTCCCTTTGTGGAAGGAGATAAAGCTGAGATTTCCCTTCGAAGTTGACTTCTTAGGATTGAATCAGATGCTAACCCCAGAAAGAGTAAGAGTCTCGTACGGATCCGCCCTGCTCCTTGGCCTGATCGAAGGGGTGACCGCTGCAGATCCCACGACGGTGTACCTTCTCACATATTATCCGGGCAGGTGCACCGCGAACTGCGCCTTCTGCCCTCAATCAAGAGAGAGTGCCGCGAAATCTGACCGTCTATCAAGGGTAATCTGGCCTGTCTTCAAGACCGGAGAGGTAGTTGGAAGGCTGGCGAATACCCGGTCGGTTGATCGTGTATGCATACAATCCCTGAACTATGAGAATGTGTTCGAGGACGTTGTAGGACTTGCGGGTCTCCTAGTGGAGAAGATCGGGATTCCAATCTCTTTGTCGATTAGACCGTTGGATGTCACCCAGCTTGAACAGCTGAAGACGCTTGGCGTAGACCGTATTTCCATACCCTTGGACTCTGCCAACGGCGAAGTGTTTCGATCGGTCAAAGGCTTAGGGGTTGGTGGACCGTATTCCTGGGAGGCGCACTGGAATGGTCTAGCAGATGCTCTGCAGGTCTTCGGTCGAGGTAGAGTCAGCACTCACCTTATCGTAGGCTTGGGAGAGACTGATCAAGATCTGGCGAGAACGTTTCAACGTCTGACCGATCTCGGCGTCTTCCCTGGGCTTTTCGCGTTCACCCCTATTCGAGGGACGCGTCTGGCAGGGACCGCAAGACCACCCATCTCTCGTTATAGGCGGATTCAGCTCCTTCACTTTCTTATAACCCGGAAGACCGTACGCTACGAAGACCTTGCTTTTACGGGGGAGGGAGAAATGACGGACTTCGGGGTTTCGATACAGGAAGTGAAGAAAACGATTAGAGGGGGGGTTCCCTTCATGACGTCAGGTTGTCCTAGCTGCAATCGCCCATTCTACAACGAGAGACCTGGGGGACCTCTCTACAACTTTCCACGCCCACTTAGGAAAGAAGAAATAGATCAAATAGAAGAAGAACTTCTAGTATCAGGGGTTAAATTATGAGCGATGTTTGGCGTTTCTTCGGCATCGACTGTTACGATGCCTATATGAATATGGCTGTTGACGAATCTATCTCAAGGACGAAGATGGAGTCGGGTACTCCGAATACCATACGCCTCTATAGATGGCAGCCCTCGGCTGTGTCAATAGGTTACTTCCAGATCGCTGGGCAAGAGGCAAATCTAGAGGCATGTTCGTCTCTTGGCGTAGACCTAGTCAGACGGATGACCGGTGGCGGGGCTGTTTATCACGATTATGCCGGTGAGCTTACGTACAGCCTGATCGTTGACGAATCTAACCCAAAGATTCCAAGGGATATTACGAAGTCCTACGAGATCGTCTGCCTCGGGATCGTTGAAGGGCTCAGAACTTTAGGTATCGAAGCAGCCTTCAAGCCGATAAATGACATTATCGTGAACGGCCGGAAGATCTCTGGCAATGCCCAGACGAGGCGGTGGGGGGTAGTTCTGCAACATGGAACTATCCTGGTCGGTGCGGACATCGGTACGATGTTCAAGGTTCTTAGAGTCAGCAAAGAGAAGATCAGCGACAAGCAGATAAAGGCGGTTGAGGAACGGGTCACCACAATCAAGAAGGAATTGGGTCGAGTCGTGCCGTTTGAGGAGGTGGCTTCCGCTCTAAGGAGTGGTTTCGAGAGAACCCTGGACATCAGTCTAGTAGACCAGCCCCTCACAGATAGGGAGACCAACCTTGCCCATGAACTGAGAGAGGCTAAATTCAAGAGCGACGAGTGGAACCTCAAGAGACCTTCTCAATTCGGATCCTAGACTTGGGGGATGCCTTTCTGGGGACAATCGCCAAGGTAGCGACAATAGAGGACCTTGTATCAAAGGTTGGGGCAGACTTCGAAAGAAGCCTAGAGACCGCCAGGGAAACCTCGTGGGCAAGATTCGGCAAAAGAATCCGTTTCTATGCGCCAACCTTTGCCCCGCACTCTTCTGCTGACGCGGCTTTTCCCTCCTCCATTTTTCCTTCGGTTTCGGTAACGGGGAAACACTGTGCCCTCAACTGTTTGCATTGTGAGAGTAGGCTTCTCAATACAATGATTCCTGTTTCCAGCCCTGAAGACCTTGTCAGTTTGGCTCATTCTCTTAAGGAGAAAGGTTCTCTCGGCTTCCTCTTGAGTGGAGGGTGTCTTCCCGATGGGTCTGTACCCATCGATCGTTTTCTCGGCTCGATTGAAAGGGTCAAGCGAGAACTTCAGCTCACTGTGTTCGTACATACAGGTCTCATCGACTTTGAAACCGCCAAACAGATGCGGCATTCCGGCGTAGACGGGGCACTCATAGACGTGATAGGGTCCGATGAAACCATCAAAGAAGTATACAACCTCAAGGGGGTAACTACTCAGGATTATGAAAGATCGTTGGATGCGTTACATCGATCAGGAATCCCTACGATCCCCCACATTCTGGTTGGGCTGCACCACGGTAAGATTATCGGGGAATACCAGGCTCTCGATATGGTCTCAAACCATTCTCCGTCGGCTCTCGTAATAATCGTACTGAGGCCCATCCGAGGCACCTCGATGGCGGCGGTTTCTCCTCCGCCGCCAAGGGAGATTGGCAAGTTCATGGTCGTTGCCCGCTTGGTCCTCAAGCAGACTCCTATGGTTCTCGGCTGTGTTCGACCGCTTGGAAGGCATAAGGCAAAGACTGACCGGCTGGCTATTTTGGCTGGTATAAACGGCGTAGCTTTTCCTAGTATGGAGGCACTGAATACGGCGAAGACTTTGGGGCTTGAAACCTCTTTCTCCCGATACTGTTGTGCTCGGATCTTCTTGGATGAAGGCTTTTGATCTTAGACACCGTTAATCGTCCAACTAGGCCCATCTTGAGTTGATTGCGGTGAGCAGGCATATGATACCGGTTCACATCGGTATCGACGATACGGACTCTCAAAGCGGGGGATGCACCACCTACATTTGTGCGCTTCTAGTTGAGCGCCTAATCCCTATGGGGGCAATCTTCCTGGACTATCCTAATCTTGTGCGGCTAAACCCCAACGTTCCTTGGAAGACCAGGGGAAACGGTGCTCTTTGTGCAAGAGTCTTGATCGACGAAGAGAGAATCACTGACCTGAAGGAACTGGTTATCGATACGGTGGAAAAGAATTCGGTTCTCTCAGACCCAGAGACAAATCCGGGCATAGTCTTTCACGTAGGGGAGATATGTTCTACCCTAGTTTCCTTTACGCGAATGGCGCTCTCCCGTGTGGTGGAAATTGAGGAGGCTCAGAACCTAATCTCAAGGTTTGACATCGATTCTGTGGTGCTGAGGAAACCTCGAGGACTGATCGGGGCCCTGGCTGCGGTCGGTGGGTTGCAGGATGGTGATCATACCTTCGAGTTGATTACCTACCGCCGCCTTGAAAATAGGGGAAAGACGAGAAGGGTTTCGAGAGAATCCGTAGTATTCATGGACGAGGAGACTCGTCCTCAGACCTTCAACAACATCGACAACGAGACCGGTCGAATACTTATTACTCCAAGGGGACCAGACCCAATCCTATACGGCGTCCGTGGCGAGTCACCGGAGGCTGTCTTGAAAGCCCATAATATGATTAGATCCCCTGAAGAGGTTGAGAGATGGGTTATCTTCAGGACCAATCAAGGTACCGACTCCCACCTGACCAAAGTCGATTCGATAGGTGAGATTAACGCTTACCATCCGGTAGTTGCCAAAGGGCGGGTCAACTCCTTTCCGAGAACGATCCCTGGCGGTCATGTGATATTCTCGTTGAGGGATGGGAGTGGGGAAGCGGATTGTGCCGCCTACGAGCCGACAGGAGGATTCCGGGATGCCGTGAGAAGCCTGATCCCTGGCGACTATGTTCAAGTCTATGGTGGTGTTCGCCCGTCGACAGAGAGTTTTCCGAAGACAATAAACCTTGAGAAGATGCGGGTGCTTGAATTGGTTCCCAAGTATGTAATGGAGAATCCTCGATGCCCTAATTGTCTGAAGAGATTGAAGTCGATGGGTCGAGACAAAGGGTTTCGATGTGAAAAATGTGGGAATCGATTTCCGTCGGCATCAAAGCTACGGCTGTCGATGCCTCGGGGGATAAGAGAGGGGCTGTATATTCCTCCTTCTAGAGCTCATAGACACCTGACCAAACCTCTCTCAAGGTATGGTCTTGAGAAGAATGAAGATTCACCTCAACCGCATGGGTCATGGTGTTATCCTTGAGGTTTCAAGACCTTGGAAGAGAGATCGTAGGTCACATCGAAGAGATAGAACATACATGAACTATGGAAAGGCAGGGTCCTCAACAGGTAGGAAAGACCGATTGCCAGCTTCAGAATACCACGGTACTCGAAAAACCTGCCGAACCCCCCCTTTCTTGCGTATCTGTCATGTCCTATCTCGTCGGCGAAAGAAGCCATGATTGTGGTCAGAAGAGGTAGGAGGGCGGGTTCTTTGGGTCCCGACAACCAAGCCGTCAATACGGTCGTGATCAACCCGAATCCTAGGCACGGTCGGTCAACCTTTCCGGCAAGGACGACACCTATCACGATTCCAGAAAAGACTGCGGAAGAGAATGCGTCAAACGCGATCAGTAGACCGACTAGGCATCCGGCTATACCGGAAGCGAGGAAACACAAGGCTAGATTGCCTTGGCGTTCACTCATAGTGTCTGCTAGCTTCAGCGTGGCACCAGCTAGGGGGCAGATGAGGATTGCTATTATTAAATTGGCCATTAGTCTCTTTGACCCAGCTAAATTGATACGGTCTTTCCGAGTCCCCTATCTTTTGCTAGGTTGTAGGCCTTAAATGCTGCCGAGGCATCTTGAACCGCCAGACCCACGGACTTGAATAATGTTATCTCTCTATCGCTGGTTCTCCCCTTCTTCTTGCCAGTGACCAACTCTCCTAACTCGGCGTATACGTCGTCTGGTGAGAGTGCCCCATTCTTTATCGGTATGAGGAGATCGCCTGCCTCTGAGAGAGCTGCTTCCTTCATGTCTACGACTATCTTCGATCTTTGGACTGAGACATCATCCAATTCGCGTGTAGTTGGTGTATGCGATCCTATTGCGTTGATGTGGGTTCCATCATCCAACCAGTTTCCATCCAGAACTGGGGTCTTGGAGGAGGTTGCCAGGATTACCACGTCGCTTCCCCCTACCACGCTCTCGCTCTTGCCGCACGGCTCCATCCTTATGTTCAACTTTTCTTCCATCGCCTGACAGAAATGTTGTATCCGCTCTCTGTCCAGATCATAAGCCTTCGCGCTTTGTATGTTCAAGACTTCGCAGACCGCCTCTAACTGTGTTCGGGCCTGCACGCCAGCACCTAAAACTCCTACAGTCTTGGAGTCTTTTCTAGCAAGGTATTTGCTGGCAACCCCGCTTACAGCCCCTGTCCTCATCGCGGTGATAAAGGCTCCATCCATTACGGAGATAAGTGCGCCGGTTTTGACATCGTGTAGGGAGATGCTGGCTAGAATCGTCGGTAGCTGATATCTTTCCGGGTTATTGGGGTACACTGTGACGATCTTGTTTGAGAATACGTTCATGTCGCCGCTGATGTATGCCGGCATTACGAGAAAGAGTCCTTGATGCTCCTTCACAGAGACGACGGGTCTCTGAGGCATTATTACATTATTCGTGTTGAGTTGTCTGAACCCTTCCTCTACGATGTCTACCGTGTCTTTCATGGTGAGGACCGTTTCTAGGTCCTGCCTTGAGAGCACTAATACCATAGTCGAGTCATCCTCGGCTAAGTAAGTCAATCCTGCTATCTTTTAACCTTTGAACCGATGAGGGTCAAGGGAGTCTGAAGCTGGCTTAAACCTACCTTACCTACGATTTGAAGCAAATCCTCTGCCCTTTCTCCTTGGAGGATGTCGAATGTCTCCAAGAAGACCCTATTGGGCAGGAACCGTATCTCTTCGATTTCAAACCCTGCGTGCTTCAAGATCTTTGTGTACTCTCTGTAGTTCAAGCAGTACTCTCCGGTCTCCTCTCTCTTTGCGAGCATCCTTCTTAGCTCGAGGAGCGCATACTCTTCTTGCCTCTTCGGATGGAATGCCCAGTCTTCGACTAGAACATATTTCCCATTCTTCTTCAGTACTCTTCTTATCTCCTGGAATACCTCAAGGACTCCTTCCTGTGTCAAGCCACGCATGGTAAACATGGATACTCCGGTATCAACGTCTTCTCCTCTTAACGGGAGATGACTGGTACTAGCAAGCAGTAGAAACACTCTCCTCTTGACCCCTGTCTCCTCTACTCGTCTTTTAGTTGCTTCCAGGGCCTTCTTTGAGATATCTACACCGATTGTAAACGTATTCCATACTCGTGTAACGTACGAGGCGAATACCCCTATTCCTACCCCGATGTTGAGGACAACGCCCCCCTCACGTATCTTTCCCATCTGTACAGAGATGACATCGTAGTCAGAGGCCATCTCCCATTGGACTCTCCGCTCTGAATCGTCATTCCGCTGATGGCTCATCGTCACGACTCTACCTATTCCGTTCTGTTTCGTCCGGTGAACGTCATCAACCTACTGACAAAGACTGAATCTAAGATATCTATGTTCTTTCCAGAATAGGAGAATAGTGCACTAGGTGCGTTTGCGTGGAGACTGATGGTGAGTCGGCGGCTATGCCGTGCGAGCCTTATAATTTCAATATTCCCGGGTACTGTCTTCCTAATGAAGGGTCCAAAATCTTCTAGTCTCATGCACACGTAGCATAAAAGATGAACAGTCGGTTCCTAGTGTGGCTGCGACTGAGTCTTAGGTCTCACAGGGACCGCTGAGAACAAGAAGATGTTATTTATCGGCGTCGCCTTCTCGTACGTGCGCCCCATCTCTGTCCGGTCTCTCTCTCCAAGATAATGCGTTTCTCATAGTTTCGTCGGTTCCTTGTTCTTGGGGTGCGGCCTTTCCTCGGATGCGGCTCGACCTTAGGGGTCTGTGAACGCACTTTCCCTGCTTTTGTAAGCGATCCATGGGTCGGCATTTTAATCCCGGTCTACCTTTAGGAGAGAGACTTCGTACTTAAGAGTTCTGTATTTAGAGGTTACTTTCTGAACACCATCGTCTTTGCAGTCTTCCCGGATCATAGTTCGGTCAAGACTTCTCCGGCAGCTGTCAACCCCTGCCCCTTCTTGAACTTGTATCCACATGCATCTAGGCTCTTTTCCATAGCTCCAACAATAGCCAGAACATCGGAGGATCCCATCGTCCCCATATGTCCGATACGGAAGTATCTATCCTTCAGATCCTTTACAACCCCTCCTGCGAGGACGACTCCTTCTCTACGGGCTGTTGCAAGGAATCTGTCTCCTTCCACTTTTGGAGGATAATATGGCACTGTAAGCGTGGGTGCGGCAATCTCATCTGAGACAGGTACACACTCCAAGCTCAAGGCTTTGACAGAGGATTTTACCGCCCTGCTCATTATTGAATGCCTACGAATTCTTCTCTCCATTCCCTCGTCGAGAACCTGTTTCACCGATTCGTGAAGAGCGTAGATCATGTTGACAGGCGGCGTCGTAAAGTATACTTTCTTGCCTCCCTCTTCATAGTTCCGTAGCATCGGCAACCACTTTGAGAAGTCACAGTAGTAGTTGGGTACAGGGGTCTTTCTTTCACCGAATACTTCGAGCGCCCGTTCGCTCACAGTCACTATCGCAAGCCCTGGGGGGGCCGCGAGGGCCTTCTGGCTTGCGGTGAAGCAGACGTCGATCTTCCAGTCGTCTTGTCTGAACTCGCATCCTGATATGGAACAGACGCCGTCGACAACAACGAGAGTATCAAACTGACTTGCGACTTCTCCGATTCCTTTGATATCGTTGGCTACTCCCGTTGAGGTGTCAACGTGCTGGACTGTCAGGAGTTTATACTCCTCTTTTTCTAACGCCTCTTTTATCTGATCTTTCGATGGGGCATGTCCAACCGGGACGTTCAGCTGGTCGATTTTCACTTTGTAACGTGAGAAGATCTCAACAAATCTTTCCCCGAAGAATCCTATGTTTACTACAAGAAGGCGATCCCCCTCCTCGATAAGATTCACTGCCGCCATCTCCATGGCGAGTGTTCCGCTTCCCGCTGCGACGAATGGTTGACCCGACTTGCATAGGAATACCTTTCTCAGGTCTCTCAGCGTCTCACCGAAGAGCTCCGAGAATTCGGGACTTTTGTGTGCGAGCGTCGGTTTGCTCAAGGCTCTTAAGACAGCCGGGTCGACGGGAACTGGACCGGGGATTGCTAATAGTGTTCTCTCATTCATACCTTTCCCCTACCGCTCTCCAAGTATTTCTGATTTCGTGTTCATGGTTGAGCAAGTTGTTCGCATCGCTAATCCGTAGAGGATGGATGGTGCATCCAAAAAGCTCTTTGAGTCTACATGTTAGCGATTACGGCATCACCGAACTCAGAGGATTTGAGAAGCCTAGCCTCGGTCATCTGCCTTTCCAAGTCGTATGTCACTGTCTTCTGTTGAATCGTTTTTTCAAGGGCTTGCACGATTAATCCGGCGGATTCTGTCCATCCAAGATACTCTAGCATCATTACTCCAGATAGAATCATCGAGCTGGGGTTCGCCTTATCTTGACCTGCATATTTCGGCGCGGTTCCATGGGTCGGCTCAAAAAGTGCGGTCTGCGTCTCATAGTTGATATTCGCTCCAGGTGCTAGACCGAGTCCTCCCACCTGTGCGGCACATGCGTCTGAGAGGTAGTCTCCATTGAGATTTGTAGTCGCTACGACATCATACTCCTCTGGTCTAAGAAGAACTTGTTGGAACATGGAATCAGCTATCCTGTCTTTGATGATTATTCTTCCCTCGTACTCGTTCCTAGGAGACTTGCCGGCCTCATTTTCCGTTATTGTCTCGGCGCCGAATTCGTCTCGGGCAACTTCGTATCCCCACTCCTTGAAGGCGCCTTCGGTGAACTTCATTATGTTGCCTTTGTGAACCAGGGTAACTGACCGCCTCTCATGTTCGATTGCATAGTTGATGGCGGCTCTCACCAGCCTCTTCGTTCCCGTGATGCTGATAGGCTTCACTCCTATGCCGGAATCTCTTCTTATCTTCGCGTTCATTTCCTCGGTGAGAAACCTGAGTACCCTGTCTGCGTCTTCTGTCCCTTGCTTCCACTCGACCCCAGCGTAAACATCCTCAGTGTTCTCTCTGAAGATGATCACATCCAGTTTCTCCGGGTTCTTCACTGGGCTTGGTACACCTTTGATCCATCGGACAGGTCGTACACAGGCAAAGAGATCAAGTCTCTGTCGAAGTGTCACATTGAGGCTTCTGATTCCCATTCCGACTGGGGTTGTAAGAGGACCTTTGATTGCTACTGTGTAGTCCCTTATCGCCTCGACCGTCTCTTCGGGTAACCATTCGTCGCGTTCTCTGTAGGCGGTCTCGCCTGCGAGTATGGGAAGCCAAACGATTCTACGCCTATCCTTGTATGCCTTACTTACTGCCGCGTCCAGTACTTTTATTGCAGTCTTGGATACGTCTGGGCCTATTCCATCCCCCTCTATGATTGGAATTATAGGGGTGTCAGGAACAGTGAGTTCTCCTTCTTTAACCGCTATCTCTTTTCCTGTGTTGAAATCCGGTCCTTCATCGTATCCAGCCTTTTCATTCATGTTTTCATCTTCCCTCTCTTCGTGGTATTCTTGTCTCATGCGGCTCTCTGCTGAGTGGTTTAAAGCTATGGTTCGGATATTATTCGAATAGAATATTCTACTGCTGGATACCGCTATTTCTTGAAGAGGCTACGTGTTTCAGGTTCCTATGGGCTTCACCGGAAAGAGACTTATGGACGGTAATTCATCATGGTTTTAGATGTTGTTTTTGTATTGCCTCAGGGGCGTTTCGAAACTATTTGGTTGCTTATGTTTGTGCTAAAGAACTTGGTAGCGGGGAGTCGATTCGAACGACTGATTTCAGGGTCTCTCAGAGATGTGCTAGTACAAGTCCTATGAGCCCTGCGGGTTAACCTGGCTACCCTACCCCGCTTCGTATTGTGTCTTGATATTTGTTGTTCTATTAAGGGTTTCTTGGTTTTGTTTGAGCGTTATCCCCGATGTCCCAGTGTAGTTCAGGGGGGATCAAAGTATTGCACTCGATAAGGTCAAGCGGAGGTTGCCTTGCACGTATTCTCTATCCTAGTAGATCCTGGTTGCATCCGTTATGTTTCGTTCTCTTCACTGGTAGAGTCCTGTCAGGAGATGTGAGATTGGTGTATACCTCTCTTCCATAGTCTTGCTTGGTGAAACTTCTCGAATGGACTCCTGTCTTTCTTCTTCGAGACTATTGCCCTAGTATTATGAGTTTGCCGTATTTTCCTACGTTGAGTTGTGTTTCATTTCTGAAGCTTGTTGAGTAGCCGTTCTCGATTCTCAGGTGGTCTCCTACCTTGACTTGGTCGATGTGGTCATCCCACAGGGACATCTTGATGTCTCCTGACTCATCGGATACTGTGGCGGTGGCTACTCTATGTGTGCCCCCGTCTCTTGTTACGACCTCTCTTGGGTCTCCGATATCAACGACATCGACTTCTATGTCTATTTTCCTCATTCCTGCACGTATTTCTTGAACCTTCAGGATCTTATTCCTCCTTTCTGAAAGCTTGTTGTCCCTCTATTTTCTGTTGCTCTTATCAATGTTGCTGGTCTTCATTTCTTGCCTTGGGTTTCCGATGTCAGCCTCTCGACGAATCTCAGCATGAAGCGGTGCCTCTCTTCGGCGATTCTTCTGGCGGTTGCGGTGTGGAGGCTATCCTTTATCCTAAGTAGTTTCTCCTGAATATGTGTCAGCGAGGATACTTCTCTTTCCGGGTCGTATTCATAGGGTGTCTCGGTTGGATCGTAGAGAGGTCGATTTCTTCTTCCCCCGAAGGCGAAGCAACGGGCGATTCCTATCGCACCGATGGCGTCTAACCTGTCTGCGTCTTGGAGGATCTTGGCCTCGGCTGTACGTGGTGTCTTCTGATCGCTGAATCGATGTGTCTCAATGGCGTATAGAACTCCTTGCCTCTTCTCGTCGGGGAAGTGAGTCCTCTTCAGAATGTCTTTTGCGATCTCGACGCTTCTCCTTGCGTGGTCTCTCCTACCCCATTTGGGTATCGCTATGTCGTGTAGTATCGCAGCCGTCTGAAGAATAAGCATGTCTCCTTCTCTCTCCTCTTCGGCGATTCTGATGCAGAGTTCGAGTACGCGTTCGGAATGTCGTTGACTGTGTCCGCTGCTCTCTCTTCGAAGTATGGTTTCTGCCTCAGACCAGATCTTAAGTATCAGGTTCTCTGAGTCACTGCTTTTGGTATCCAATGTCACCGCTCGTTTCTTTCAGTGTTGGAGAGACCCAAAAAAAAGGGGTAAGTAGCGAGATCACGCTAGCTTGTTCCCGCACTTAATGCAAAACTTGGAGTCGAGTCTGTTTTCGAAGCCGCACTTTGAGCACTTTTTGGTAGCTGGGGGTGTCGAAGGAGGTGGTGGGGGTACTGCTGGAACTTTCTTTGGCTTTGTTGGGGCAAATGCCTTAGCAGGCTTCATCGCCTTGGTTCCCTTGACAATGTCCTTGCTGAGCAGAACGACTTCGCTTATCGCTGAGATATCGGTGAAAGATACTTGAGTCTCTTTCCCTTCCCCGTCCCTCATCGAAATGAGAGCCTCTGGCTTGTCTCCTCCTACAGTCACTACAATGTCTTCGACTGACCCAATCACTTCGCCGTTTGCGTCTATAACCTGCTTCTTTAGTATTGAGCCCAAGGAGAAGGTAGTTTTCTTCTTCTTTTTCTTCTTACTCTTCTTTGACATCCAATTCACTTTCTTCTTGGCTTTTTGATCAGCTGGAATTATGGTGTTGGTTCCATTAAGTTTTTCTTGAGGCAGTCCTTTTGTCGTCGATCCGGCGTTCTCGCTGGAAATAGCGGCTATTGGAAAAGAAATATAGTGTTGTGCTAGTTTCATAGTCTCTGTTGTGGGCCGGTAGTTCAGTCTGGTACGAACACTCGGTTTGCAAGTTGAACGCCAAAAAGCCGAGGGGTCGCGGGCTCGAATCCCGCCCGGTCCACCAGTAACTCTCTGTGGGCATTTGCTTGGAAAGGGTCTTCTCTGAAGATGGTTGAAATCCAAATAATGGTGACCGTGGATAATAATGATATCTTTGGTTGATGGGTTCCTCTCTCCTCCCTACCTTTCCTCGTCAAGGAGTTTTGTGGGGGCAGGCCCGTTGGGTGCAATGTCTTTGTTTCTGATAGTTCTTGCAGCATTCGTCGCACACTATCTTTGGTGACTCGAAGGTCTTGCAAATATGAACTTCCCTCTTGATATTCTTGCAGATGTAGCATTCTACTCCTTCTCTACGCATATTGTTCACTCGTCTGCCGGATTTTGAGTCTACTGATCGATTTGAGCCTGTTCTTTTTGGAACGCTGTCGCATCGATCTCATTGCAAAGATGATTAAACAACTGTATAGTAATAATTGAGAATTGCGTCGACTGACAAGAGGTTCAGGACGATGCTCAGGTATTAAGAGAAGAGAGGACGTGAATCAAGTATGTTGAGTAAAGGCGTCTTGCATATCGACTCACCCGCGGTCAAGAAGAATATCTCCGATTTCTTGAAGTCTCAGGTCGAGGCTTCTGGGGCAAACGGTGTCGTATTGGGTATGAGTGGCGGTATCGACTCTTCCGTAGTCGCGACTCTTTGTGCGAATGCTCTTGGACCCGATGGAACCCTGGGTCTTCTCATGCCGTCAGAGACTACCGATCCTCAGGATATGGCTGACGCCAGGTCCTTGGGGGAGACTCTGCGGATCGAACAGGAATTAGTTGACATCCAACCGCTTGTGAAGGCTTTTGCAAAGAGCTGCCCTCGTTTTGACTCCTCAAACCGAATCGCGAATGGGAACCTTCAGCCTCGGTTTAGGATGCTGACTCTCTACTACTACGCGAACAGACTCAATCGCCTAGTGGTGGGTACAGGAAACAGAAGCGAGTTGCTGGTGGGTTACTTCACCAAGTATGGAGACGGCGGGGCGGATATCCTTCCGATCGGGGATCTATACAAGACCCAGGTGAGAGAGCTGGCTGGATTCCTATGTGTTCCTGACCGGATTATACAAAAGTCTCCCTCGGCAGGTTTCTGGTTCGGTCAGACCGACGAGGGGGAGCTGGGCGTGGAATACGAGGTTTTGGATCTGATCCTTCACGGGATTGTTGACCTAAAGATGGAGCATGCAGAGATAGCGGAATCATTGAAGGTCTCATCTAAAATAGTTAAGAAGGTATCCGGGATGCTGAAGAATTCCGAGCATAAGAGGCATGTGCCCCCGATACCTGCCTCTCGTTTAGGGAGACCCTAATGGGTTGGGATGCGTATTGATATTGTTTGGAGCAAAAATCTTGTCAAGTCTATTCTACGGCTCTTATCTGGGTCCAGAGGTCGATTAGATTGGCGTCCGAGAAAAGGATTCTAGCCGAAGCCGAGAGAGTAATAAGACTAGAAGCAAACGCGCTCATCAACCTATCCGAGAGCCTAGACTCCAGTTTCGTGGACGCAGTGAAATCGGTTCTTTCATGCACCGGAAAAGTGGTTGTAACGGGTTGCGGCAAATCGGGACATATCGGTAGAAAGGTCGCCGCTACCCTAGCGAGCACCGGTACACCAGCCTTCTTCATGCACTCCGACGAGGCTCTTCACGGTGACCTGGGAATGCTAACCTCCGAGGACCTGGTTCTCGCCATCTCAAATAGCGGTGAGACCGCTGAAGTACTAGGTCTTTTTCCAAGAATAAAGGCTATAGGGTCCAAGACAATCGCAATCACATCTCAGCCCAATTCAACTCTTGCCGAGAAATGCGACGTGGTCTTGGACATCGGGATGACTGAGGAAGCAGATCGACTGGGTTTGACGCCGACAACGAGCTCAACTGCAACACTCGCTCTAGGGGACGCGTTGGCAATCGTTACCTGCGTTCTCCGAGGCTTCAAAAGAGAAGATTTTGCAAGTCTGCATCCTGGGGGAAGCTTGGGAAAGAAACTCGCAAATAAGGAATGAAGCCCTTTCAAATGGCATGCCTAAGACCGTTCCGACCTTCAAGGAACAAACTACAAGAACACGTATTTTGGGCGGGTCGAGACTGGGTTCGAACTGTGACATGTGCCTTCTAGTTTGGTGGGTTTCACAGGTCAAGCAACCTACAGTGTGCATTGCGTAATGGCTTGTCAACGTTTCTCAGTATTTGAAGTTGAGATATACTAGTATGCTTGCTGCTATACATGTAAAAAGGTCTGATAACATGGCAAAGGGTCCGAGACCGAATGCATGGAAACCGAAAGCCCGATGCACAAGGGAATTAGCAGAAAGAGCATAGAGGAGCAGAAGCGCTGAGAAAATCATCAATGCAATCGTGAACTCAGATTTTATCTTTCGATATATGTCAATGTATGTGGCTAGTAGAAAGGCTAGAAGTGCCACATTAACCGTGGAGATTACCATTTTAATCATGTAGAAAAGCTCCAAATCCCCTCGAACTACACGTTCCCGTCTGATATCTAATGGAGGTGTGGGAGGCGTATAGGAGGCAATATTGTAGAATGCCACTAATAGGGCTGCCACTATGATTGTAGCTAGTATTAACCCTCGTTTGGCGTTCCGATCCATATAGTGCCTCATCGGTCTTCCCCCTTATTTTCTCTTTTTCAAATTCTGTTCAGAATCTCCTCAAAAAGGACGTAATTTTCCTCCAGTTCTGGACCTAAGAAATACGTTACTCCATACGTATCCCCTACGGATACGATTATCCTATTCTTCTCCAGAACCTCAAGATGATGTCGTATTGTCCTGTAATCCACCCCAAGTAAATTTGCCAATTGATTTGCGTTCTGCGGCTTCTCCTTCAAAGCCTTGATTATCTTAGCGCGGGTTGGCCCCCCTCTTGTACCCACGATCAGCCAGCCGAGCAGATATCTCATACGAGATGGGGGAATCGACATCGATACAGACTTCCAATTCTCTGAAGAGAACCTTGGACATTACGGGGTTACCATGTCATAAATGGGTTAAGATTAGGGTGAGATTTGGATCTAATTCTGAAATACCGTTTTATAACCTCGATCGTCTTCCGGTGATTCGTAAGGAGCTTTTCAGTAATAGCAATGATAGAATGTGAACAATTATGAGCTATGTTGTAATGGCATTCCGCAACTTGAGAAGAAGAAAGCTCAGAACCAGTCTAACCCTCTTGGGAATTGTCGTAGGCGTCTCTCTGATGGTAGCCCTCTTCGCCATCGGCGAAGGCATGAACCAACAGATGACAACGATGATGCGGCGTCTAGGAGGTGCCGACATAACGATATACAATACATCCGGAACCAGGGGTCAGGGTATCGCGATGTCTGGTGATCCTCTCAGTGAGACTCTAATCGCTGACGTACAAGCCATCCCCGGAGTGGAGACTGCGACAGGTCTGCTGACAGGTTTTGGAGAAGTCAATAAGAATCAGACCTATGTCGTGGGGATCGACCCTGAACCGTACGCTCTCGTAACCGGCGGTCTCAACGTAGTAGAGGGGAGAACCCTCCAGCCCTCAGACATCCATGATTACGGGGCTGTCATCGGAGTCAGCCTTGCAGAGGAATTGGAGGTCACTCTTGGCAGCCATCTTAAGACAAAAGTCTGGGGTGGCGCCGCGGATGCCCCGTGGATCAGCTTCACTATAGTAGGCATCGCTGAAACCGGCAACCCCATGGAGGACCGGGGTATCTTCATTCATATTAGCAATGCTCAGTACATTCTGCAGTCCCCGGACAGCTATGGGGCAGGTGAAAGACACATAAACCGGATACTGGTCAAGACGGAAGACCCTGAGAAGGCCGAAGATGTGGCCGAACAGATAGAAGAAACCATAGAAGGGGTAAGAGTATTCGTAGCAAGACAGATGCTTCAAAGAATACAGGAAACCACAGGGACCCTAATCCTATTCCTGGAAGGGATCGGCTCGGTGGCGATCGTAGCTGGCTGCATAGGAATCATGAATACCATGATAATGTCCGTGTTCGAGCGTACAAGAGAAATCGGAACCCTAAAGGCGATAGGCGCAAAGGACAGGGAGATCTTGATAATCATACTGACCGAGGCAGCACTCATCGGAATCCTGGCAGGAGCGATCGGGTGTGCAGTAGGAGCCGCAGGCACTCTACTCTGGGGGTCTCTCACAGAACAGACAACAAGAGGAGCCAACCCGATGACGATCACCCCGATCATTACTCTCGAAATACTCCTGAACATGTTCGGGATGGGGGTTCTCGTCGGCGTCCTCGCAGGCATCTACCCGGCGTGGAGGGCGTCACGACTGGACCCAGTGGAGGCGCTGAAGCATGTCTAGGGATATGATAGTGGAAACTCAGGACCTGACCAAGATCTACCGCATGGGCAAGGTTGACATCCGTGCCCTGAACGACGTGAACCTAGAAGTGCTTAAAGGAGACATGATCTGCCTATACGGACCCTCGGGCTCAGGGAAAAGCACACTCCTGAACCTAATCGGCGGTCTCGACAGACCTACTTCCGGCAAAGTCGTCGTAGACGGAATTGACTTGACACAGCTGGGAGGCAACGAGCTCGCGGAGTTTCGGCTCAGAAAAGTCGGCTTCGTCTTCCAGCAATACAACCTCGTACCAACACTGACCGCACTAGAGAACATCGAACTCCCCATGGTATTCTCCAAAGTACCGAAGTCAGAGAGGAGACAAAGAGCGGTCGAGATGCTTGCATCCGTCAAGATGGATAACCGCCTAGACCATAAACCCGATGAGCTGAGCGGGGGACAACAACAACGAGTCGCTATAGCCAGAGCCCTTGTCAACCAGCCCTCCATCATCTTAGCCGACGAACCGACCGGGGCAATCGACACGGCAACCATTCACATGATCATGGAGATCATCCGAGACCTGAACAAGCAAGGACAGACGTTCATCATCGTAACCCACGACCTACTGGTCGCACAAGCCTGCAAGCGCTCCATCATACTAAGAGACGGGACGGTCGAGAGAGAGCTGACCGGTAAAGAGATAGCCCAAGCAATAATCGCCTCAGGACGAGAAAACCACGCTGAAGACGAAACTAATCTCCTGCACTTGCGAAAAGACAGGTTGAGACAGAGGTGATAGGATAGCTACGGGCGTTTCTGACATACAAAGAGTTATCCCGTACTCTGTAGTCTACTTCAAAGTTCTTTTTAGGAATCAGGTCTGTGAAACCGTATACTACAGTTTCTAAACGGAGTAAGATTCTTGTCTGTTTCACGAAAATAACCCTGAAAAGCGCTCTGATTTGGAGGGCCGAGGCCGGGACTCGAACCCGGCTATGCGGCTCCACAGGCCACCAGGTTTACCGCCTACCTCACCTCGGCCAAGTCAGCTGGAGATCGATTCCAGTACTTTTTAAACTTTCTTGGGGTCTCCTGCAAGTAAGGGTGATGGGCAAGAAGTCTGACTCATTCTTCTAGAGGGATGGTGCGGGGGACGGGACTCGAACCCGCGAAGGCCTACGCCACAAGGTCTCTTCGATCTCGGTCTCCTAAGCCTTGCTCCTTTGACCGGTCTCGGAAACCCCCGCAGACGTCTCGTAGCCTTCTATCTCAGACGGCGTTTAACTTTGTCGGCAAGAATCTTCTTACTCGAGGTTGACCCTCGCTTCTCGACGATCAATGAGCCTCTGATGTCGGTCATAGCTCCCCCCTCTTAAGAAAGAGTTAATACGTGGTTCTTTCGGAAGTTGCGTCGATGCTCCGAGCACGGCTCCGGTAGAAGTTCATCCTCCTGCCGAGTATAGCCCGGTCAAGTATTCCGGCCTTATCCTCTTCACCTGCGGAAGATGAGGCTATTCGAGCCGGAGACGCGGGTTCGAAATGCCCCTTTCTATGGGGGCACGGATCTCCCGCCCGGAGCACCAATCATCTTTCCCAGTGAGGGGTTGCTTTTAGAATATTAAAACAAAGAGTTCTTATGGTAATCCGTACCCGAGAGGAACACAAGAGATTGTGAATCCCCTCCGATTCGGTTATTAGCAATCATGGAACGAAGGTTGTCCTTTGAAGATATGTATTGTAATCCCAGCGTATAATGCAGAAGCTACCCTTGGACAGGTCTTCTCAAGGATTCCGCGGGGAGACTATCATCGCATCATTGTTGTCGACGACGGGAGTCTGGATGGTACTTCCGAGGTGGTAAGGAAACATGAAGTGGAACTTATACGTCACGACCGGAATCGGGGGTACGGTGGGGCTCAAAAGACGGGTTACAAGAGGGCTTTGGAACTTGGAGCCGATATCGTAGTTCTCCTTCACGCCGACGCTCAGTACGCTCCGGAAGAGATGCCTGGGCTTATAGAGGCGGTGGTAGATCAGGATGCAGATATCGTACTCGGGTCAAGGGCTCTCGGTGGAGAAATGATCAAAGGTGGGATGCCATTCATAAGATACGTAGGAAATCGTCTGCTGACGAAGATCGAGAATCTGGCTCTCGGGGCAAACATCAGCGAATTCCATACGGGGTACCGAGTATATACAGCAAACGCTCTGAAATCGTTGAACTTCGAAGGTTACACGGACCAGTTCCACTTTGATAGCGAGATTCTATTCGACGCGAAGGAAAAGGGACTCAAGATCGTTGAGGTCCCGATAGGCACAACATATGCGGGCGAGAAGTCATACCTCAACCCCATCACCTACGGTACCCAAGTCCTTCTCCTCATTCTTAGATACAAACTAGGTAAAATCTTCCAGAAGAATCACGAGGATGAGAATTAAGGTACTCCTACTCCTACTTCACGCCAATTTATCGGCGGGTACCTCTTTTCGCGTAGCCGAGAAGAGTGGGGCGTGGAGAATCCGACTAGTTGAATGGTGGGCCCGGCGAGATTCGAACTCGCGCCTAAATCTTTAGGTCTCGCGACCTACAGGTTATGAGCCTGCCGCTCCGGCCTTTCTAGGTATCGCAGGTTGTCTGCGGAACTGGCTAAGCTACGGGCCCTTCCGGTTTGATTTATTCGGGTTTTAACTTTTCATTTAAGGATTTCTTAGAGTCTTCTACGATTGTCGAGATTTGATCCAAGACATCAGTTGCCGGACTTTTCGATTGACTGCGGACTCCAAGCTTCATACGTACGCTTTCGCGGAGACTAGCCTTGTACGGATTCGATATTGACTATTCTTGGCTAGAAAGGGGTTGGCGCCACCGGATTAGCCAGATGGGAAGGATTTTTGCCCCTCGGCATCTTCGGACTCGAACCGTTTCGGTGTCCATCAGTTTTCCTGAATAGACTCGACCGGCGAGTTAACAGCTTCAGCCACAAGGAAGAGGTTACTTCTATGTGTCCGCTGCTCTACCTTACTGAGCTATCACCCATGGCTTGTGAACGGTGGCCCAGCGGTTCTTCGTGGCGCCGTTTACTTTGATTTTTAGGGGACCTATATATCCTTTTATTGGGATTACGTTGCCCTTGCCAGAACGAGAGGGAGTCCTACACATATCAAGAGTGCGCCGATTAGTGTGAACAGCCAGTACATTTCGCCGAGTTGTCCGATGCTGGTCAGCGTCGCGTATACTATTATTGTTCCTACTGCTGCCAACAGTAATCCGATGACCTTTAAGGAATTGGAACCCATTCCTCTAGCAGATCGGAGACCCAACCGGTTTTCCTCGTGGATTGAAGTAAGAATATTAAGCGCCTATTTCTCTATTTGAAGCTTCTCGGGAAGATACTTTTCGACGACGAAGGCCAATCCGTACCTACTGAACGCTTCGAGTTCGCACTTTCTTTTGGTCTCTAGGAACTTCTTCAGTTCGCGGCGCCACGGATCGTCTTGGCATCGCGGGTCCTTCAAGAGGTCGTGGGTTCTCTTCAGGTCTACCTCGCTCATTCGTTCGGTCGGTAACTTGTATCTGACTACGTCGGACGGCCATAGGCCAAGCCACTTGGCGTCTGGCGTTACGAGTTCTCTAAGGTGTGCGGCGTTTGCGCTGCCGCAGATTACTGTCAGCGCGATTCCTAGTCCCCACGGGTCTGAATCGCAGAAGATGTAAGTCGGGAGACCCAACTCGTAGTTTAATCTTCGGATGAGGGATCTCGTCGCTCGGGGAGGTTGGCCGGCTGTGTGGATTATTATGGCTTTGAACTTCTCCCAAGCCCTCTCTTCGACGAACCGAGTGAACATTGCGCCTTTCTCGACGCATATGACGATTTCGGCGTTCGTCTCGATCAAGTCAGCGGTCTCTAGTGCTGGGCCGATCATTAATCCGTCTGGGTGGGAGGTGAGGTTGGTTCTCTTCCCCTCGTATCCTGGTACCGTATACTCGATGGTCAGGTCGCCGAAGATTGCGCTCCGCTCTTCGGGATAGACATTGAAGTTCTCGCGGGAGTGTGTGATGACTGTTTCAAGCTCGGTTATGGCGTTGTCGGATTCTTGTTGGCTCTTGAATTCTACGTCGTAGGCTTGAGCCATGTAGTAGACGTCTCTTAGCGTGCTTGTCTTCCCTTCTTCAGCCAGTTTGTGTACGATGTTGCCTATCCAGACCAGCTGGGTGAGCGGTCTTAGGTGTCGGATGTTTCCTGCGCTTCTCTTGACTATCCTTTCCCCTAGCACATACTGTCGTACATCTGGGTCGTACACTATGTTTGTGGTCGATCGACTCGGCATGTTCACGGCGGGGAATCGGCCTCCACTCAGCTGATCGTAGATGTTTGATCCGAGTCCTTGGAGTCTGCTGAGGACTTCTTTCTTTCTCTCTCGAAACGTTCTCTTGTTTCCTTTCAAGTCTCCTTCCCTCTGATCAAGGATTCTATGTTAGGGGTTTTTTCCCTGCCTGCCAGCTCGGTGGAGAACCTCGCGATCTGGGGTAGGTATTTCTTGAAGAGATCTTGTCTCTTCTGGTCTCTTTCATGCCTCTCGATTTTCGAAAGATACTTTGTGAGATTCCTTGCGATGTTTCGGATACAGTTTATGATCTCCCTCTCGATCTCAGGTCTATCCGCGATGTACTCCTTTCCTACGGTCTTGTACGGTATCTTGGTCGAGCATATGTGTGTAAAGATTGCTATGGGCATGTCGGATGTGACCTTGTAATTCCTCCAGTTTATCATGTTATGGATTACTTTCCAGGAGACATCGGATGCTTCGTCGTACAAGAGTGGTATGCGGTTGGCAAAACGGTAGAGAAGTATATCTCCGGTTTTCGGTACCCCTCCTCCATATGCTATGGCGCACTCAACTATGAAGGGGAAACCGGAGTAGGCTGATGCCTTTCTCTGGTCTGCCATCACGAATTCTGGGTTGAGTTCCTTCTTGATGCCTGCTGTCAGCAGTTCTACCCCGAGGGGTGAGAGGCATGTTGCGTCGGGGGGAAGGAACTCGCTGTAACTCTTCATCGCTTGGACGATTTTCACGATTGAACTTGCATTCAGCCTTTTTGGGTTTGAGCTCTTGTTCATTCCGGAGTATTCTAGGAACTTCTTGGCAGTCGTGGGTCCTACTCGGTGAAAATGTGTAGTCATGAAGGATTGTAGGGTCTTTGACTGCGTCAATCCGATCAATCTTTGCATCGTCTCGACATCGACGCCGTGGGGGTGTGGGAGGGTCTCTGTTGGAGGGGTCGGCATCTTATCTGTTGCTCTGTCGAACTTGTAGAGTCTGCCTCTTGGGTCAACGAAGGTTATGTTGGCGTAGGGGGTAACTATCGCGCTTTCCTTGAGGTATGCCAGTATCTTAGGCATTGCTCTATAGTAGTCCCCCTCTAAAGAGAACTCGACAATGGTTCCCTTCCAGTCCTCTTGGTTCTTCAAGACCTCTCTTGACAATACGATGGGGCGGTTCTTCTGGATGTCGATCGCTATCTTGAAACGGTAGATATTCTTGGTTCCTGTGCTTGAGATGATTTCTGCCGGCTCGTGGGTTGTGATCTGTCCGTAGAGGATAGCCATCTTTCCTCCTAGACCGAAGGTTCCTCGCATCTGGCGTATGCGGTACTTCGATCCGAATAGTACCTGTCCGAAAGCGGATGGAACATATTCGGGAGGGACACCGGAACCGTTGTCTTCCACTCTCAGGCGGTAATTCGTAGCTTTGTCCGATTCCAGCTCCAAAGTAGAGAGTCTGATATAGATGTCAGGTGGGATGCCGTAGGTCTCGCAGGCGTCGAGGCTGTTCTCCACGAGCTCTCTGACTGATGAATAGACTGCTCTAGATGGGTTGCTGAATCCGGCTATGTCCCGATTTCTGTAGAAGAAATCGGCTGGGGAAATCGTCTCGTATTTTTCTAGGCTCAATCGGATCTCGTCCGGTGGTTACCATCTTGGACTAACAGCTTTACTATCGGTTAATCCTTAATGTTATTTTAGTGTCAAATCGCTGTCTTTCCATAACGACATTTGCGTCTTCTTTATTTCCCGTCTTTTCCTATGAAGGAAACCGTAGACGGTTCTATGCTTTCTTCCGCGAATTAGCATTATAATTGCATCTTTTGCGACTTGAAATCTCGCTGGGTCGCCGATGATTGCGACTGTATGACCGTAAACAGATACCTTTGCCCCAGTCGTTTCCTCAATAATCCTCCTGGTCTTTCCTCCCTCGCCTATGATCCTGCTCTTTATTCGTTGGATCGAGGAACTCGATTTCCCAACATACTCTCTAAGGTCAAGTACTTCGAGGAATACCTCTTCATCCAGGAGCTCAAATGCCCGGTTTGGGGAGAATCCTCTCCCGATCGCTGAGACCACCTTCTCAGCCTTGAAGATCTCTAGTGGGTCCGGTGTCTCTGGTCTCAGCGTTACGCTGACGCCGCCGCTTCCACTGTCTACTTCTAGATTTACCCCGCAGGTCTCTTCGATGGATCGTTTGACGCGACCACTAGGCCCTATCAGGACACCTATCCTATCTAAGGGGATTCTGAGATATAGTTCTGACTTATCCATCTTCTATCCACCTGATCGATTCCTGGGTATCCGGGGTCTTCGCCCCCTGTTTCTTGAAGAACCTATTCAGATTGGTAACGTCTCTTTCCAAAAGTTTTGACGAGAGTGGATGATCGATTAGGACTGATTGAGATACATCGAATATTACTGTCTTCCCTTTCCAAAGCATTATGTTGAATTCGCTGAGGTCGCCATGAACTAGTTCGGCTTTCTTCCATAGATTTCTCACCTGCGTCATTATCTCCCAGTATGTCTCCAAAGGCTCTTCCAGCACCGCGTCTTTAAGCAACGGGGCTGGATTCCCATTCTCTCCGATGAAGTTCATGATCAGAACATTCTTGCTGACGTGTATGGGCTCAGGTACGTTTACTCCAACTTTGAATGCTCTGTCAAGATTCTTGAATTCCTTGAGTGCCCAAGCGTAGATGATCGACCGTCTTCTTCTCTTGATCTTCTTGAATCTAGGGTCGCCTTCGATGTAAAGTAACATGCCTCTACTGAACTCTGAGGCCGTGGTCAAGTAGATTTTTACTGCGAGCTCTCTCCCGGAAGGGCTTCTACCCCAGTAGAGTTTCGATTCTTTTCCAGCACTGATCGCCCCGTAGAGTTCCCCGATGATGTTTTTATCCAGTAGCTTGTAGACAGTCATCAAGGTTGGCTTGTCGAAAACTTCTTCCAGAGCGATCCGTTCCAGTGAACGGTCTTTGACAAGGAATCTATCTCTCTTCTCTACTCTGTTGATCCGGTGTTTGAGGCGTTTCCTCTGCTCTCGTGTTAACCCTTCCCAGTCTGCCGTCATATCGATTTCCTATGCAGGGTGCAACTCTTGCATTCAGTAGCTACTGCGGGGTCTTATCTACATTTGGATTGCCGTACTTCTCATCTGTACTTTGACACTTACGGTGCACTTATATCCGCAACGCGGTGTCTCGTGTTGTGTCCGTTGATTCCTTCTATACGCGCTTTGAACCCGTGGAAGCCTAGACTACACTCTTGGGATGCGCCTTCGCTAGCCACCTTCGGAGGTGAACGAGGTCGTGTGTTCCTTCACCCAATCTTGACTTGATCTCGTTCTTGATGAAACCGTTGACGACGAAACCTTTCAGGGAGTAGAGTGCTATTGAACCCGTATCCAAATTGGGGAGACTCACATCTACACATGGAGCCTTGGGAACCCTCTTCTGAATCTCTTCGATGAACTCGTCGATCATGTATCCTCCTAGCCCCTTCGCGCCGCTGTTCGAGTCAAATATCGCCATGAAACCGATTGATGGGGGAAGACTTGGCGTCATTACTGTGCCGCTGATGAGGCCAGCCAGGGCTCCTTCGAGCCGGGCGATTATCGTCAACGCGTTTGGTGCGAGAAGCCGACTTTCCAGACCTTCTCTGTTCCACCTCACCTGAGGCATCGCCTTTATTACGGCGTCAACACATTCGCTGACGACATCTTTGCCAAGGATCTCGAAACTGAATCCTTTGGTCTCAGGCGGGTCCTCCTGAACTAGAAGATGCCCCCGTCCAAGTTCGGTGCTATCCCTTTTTCCCCTGAAGAGAGATCTCATTCCTCACACGAGCACATCATCGCTCCCTTTGTACTTAAACGTTGTATCTGATACCTACCACTCTGGCCTAGGCATACAGAATAGTCGGAATATCGGCCTGATATTGACTGCAGCTCGGACGGCTTCTGCCTTACTTTGGACAATAATCTAAAAATATAAATCGGAACTCCATAAGATTGGCTTGTTTTGGTGGCTCTAGAGATGGGAAAAGATCCTGAGGATATCCAGGTGATCCTTGCAACCGATTGTGGTAGTACTACGAGTAAGGCACGCTTCTTCATGAAGGTCGGTGACGAGTATCGGTATGTCGCTAGCGGTGAGGCGCCGACTACTGTTGAAGCCCCTTACGAGAATGTTACTTTAGGCGTACGGAACGCTGTCAAGGAAGTCGAGGAGCTTACAGGCCATAAGCTCTTGGATAAGAATGGGGTAATCTCTTCCTCCAAAGGGAAGAAGAAAGGTGTAGACCTTTATGTGACTACGAGTAGCGCTGGGGGTGGTCTCCAAATGATGGTCTCCGGTTTGATCAGGACTATGACTGCCGAGAGCGCTGAGCGAGCAGCCTTAGGGGCTGGCTCAATTGTCATGGATGTTTTTTCCATCGACGATGGTCGTGAGCCTTGGGAGAAGATAGAGAGGATACGGTTCCTTAGACCCGATATGATTCTGCTTTCCGGGGGGGTTGATGGGGGAAACGTCTCTCAGGTCGTGGAATTGGCAGAGTTCATCCGGGCTGCGAATCCCTCGCATCGACTGGGGGAGATGTTTCGTCTGCCCATCGTATATGCTGGGAATACGAGTGCGAGGGAACACGTGAAGAAGATCTTGGGCGACGACTACGCCTTGAAGTTCGTCGATAACCTGCGGCCGGTCCTTGAGGTAGAGAACACGGGACCTGCACGAGAGGCTATCCATGAGCTCTTCATGGAGCACGTCATGTCTCACGCCCCAGGGTACAACCATCTGATGAAGTGGACGGATATCCCAATCATGCCCACACCGGCGGGTGAAGGGACGATGTTCAGGACTTTTGCTCAGGCTCATGAAGCCAATCTCATCGGCGTAGGTCTAGGGGGCGCAACCACGAATGTGTATTCAATCTACGATGGGCGTTTCGTCAGAAGTGTGAGCGCGAATCTGGGTATGAGCTATAGCATCTGCAACGTGCTGAAAGAGACCGGACTAGAGAACATCATGCGATGGCTACCCTTCAAGATCGAGGAAGGGGTCATCCTTGACCGATTGCGTAACAAGATGATTCGACCTACCACGATACCTCAGACCCTGGAGCAGCTGATCATCGAACACGCGGTGGCAAGAGAAGCACTTAGACTCGGACTCATCCATCATAAACTGATTGCGAGACCCCTCTTGGGAGGAAAGAGGGAGGTCACAATGGAGGAGAGGTTTGGGGCTCAGGATAGAACGCAGTCCTACATCGATATGCGTAATCTAGACTATGTTGGAGGGACAGGCGGCCTTCTATCACACGCGCCGAGGAGAGCCCAGTCTGCACTGATCCTCATGGACGGATTCGGGGTTGAAGGCATAGTGAAGCTGTTCCAGGACAGCGTCTTCATGATACCGCACCTCGGGGTTCTCAGCACCGTACACCAGAAAGCGGCTCTAGAGATATTCGAGAAGGATTGCCTCGTAAGGCTTGGTACGTGCATCGCGTTCAGCGGCAAGCTAAGTGAGGTTGATTACGGGAAGGAGATCGCGAACCTTGTAATCAAGATGCCGAATGGGGAAACCGTTCAGGAAAAGCCCAAGTACGGAACCATCAAGGTAATTCCGCTTGCTGAAGGAGAAGTTGCAGAGGTAGAGGGTAGCATTAGCTCTGGGTTCTCTCTCACACCGCGCGACCGTGGGAAAGTATCCACTACAGTGGAAGGCGGGGTCGTTGGACTTATCATCGACGCCCGGGGAAGACCTGTAGACCTGCCAGGCGACGGAGAAGGAAGGCGGAGAAAACTGGTCGAGTGGTTCAGTGCTTTGGATCTGTATCCCAAAGGGTTTCTTGAGAAAGCGGGAGTGAAGAGGTAGAGCAAGATGGCTTATACTCCGGGACTGAAGCGAAAGGAAAAAACCGTGGTTGAGAAGGTTCGAAAGCTCCCAATACGTGGTGAGCTTCTGGTGAAGAAGGGGGACCAAGTCTCCTTTGATGCTCAGGTGGGTAGGGCTGATCTTCCTGGCAGGATAGTACTCGTGAATGCTGCCCTAGCCTTGGGTCTTGAGATAACTGCTACTAACGTATCCCGGGAACAAGCCTCCGTCGGTCTCAGTAAATATCTGCTCAAGAAGGTGGGCGACAGCGTGGATGAGGGTGAGCTTCTCGCCCATAAGAAAGGCTTCATAAAGATGTTTGACAAGCGATGTGTCTCTCCGACAAAGGGCATCATCGAGTACTACTCCGACGTTACCGGTCAGATCATGATTAGAGAGTCACCTATTCCAATCTTCCTAGATGCGTACATACCTGGAAAAATAGTCCGAGCCCTCCCCAAAGAGGGGGCGGTGATACGCACACCTGCAGCGTTGATTCAGGGTATCTTTGGGATTGGAGGAGAGACTCACGGGGAACTCAAGATGCTGGCGAAGACCCCAGATGATGTCTTGAGTCCGGATAGGATCACAGCTGAATGCTCTGGGAAGATCATTGTAGGAGGCTCCTTCGTAGAGGCGAAAGCCGTACAGAAAGCTGTCAAGACCGGTGTCAAAGCCATCATCGTAGGCGGTATTAGAGACGAGGATCTAAGCGACTTCTTGGGATATGAGATAGGTGTCGCCATAACAGGGAAGGAACAGTTAGGGCTGACAATCATATTGACCGAAGGTTTTGGCAGGATGAGGATGGCGGGAAAGACATTCGAATTACTGACCAAACTGGAAGGCAGGCTTGCGTGTGTAAACGGCGCTACCCAAATCCGTGCAGGCGTAATCCGCCCGGAGATCGTCATCCCATACGAGGAAGAGTTCCAGAAAGAGGACGAAAAGGCTGGTGAAGCGGCAAATCGGCTTCTGGAAGGGTTGAAGCCGGGTCTCCCCGTCAGAGTCATCGGACCACCATACTTCGGTGCTTTAGGGCAAGTCACAAAACTCCCAGTCGAACTACAAAAGGTTGAGACCGAATCCTACGTGAGGGTGCTGGAAGTGAAACTGGAAGACGGCGGGAGGGTCCTAGTCCCTCGAGCCAATGTAGAGTTGATCGAGGAGTAAGAACCCCCTCACATATTTTGGGCGATCCCAAACATACTAATCGAATATCAACGCCGATTAGGGGATCTACTAGGTCTTCGATCCAAAGGTGCACCCCTACAAAGTATTATATATCATAAGCCTCTGGACCTTATTGTATCGTATAGAGATATACGAATACAACTCCGATTGTGGAGGAAAATAAGAAAAATGTTAGTGAGTGAATTAGTTCTACAAGCGCTTGTCAGAGGAGATATTCTCGGTATATTCATAGCATTCTTCATTGTGCTGCTTGGTGGATCCTTTGTACTGCGTGGTGTCAGTCTACGTTCGATTCCAACGGTAGAGGCGTCACTAGAAGCGGTCAGGGCATGCTCTGAGAAGGGGAACCCCCTGCTCTTCGACACGGGTTGGACTGGTGCCAACTTCTGGGGTCACTCCAGCGGTCTAACGACACTATGCTTCGTCCCTGCAACACTCGAACTGTTGAGGGCTATCAGCCGTGAGGCCGGTAACCTCGGTGTGAGAGTCATCACAGGGACCACGAACGCTGTCTACGCTTTGATGTCCCATGACTTCATGCAACGCGGTTACGCCGAGAGCGGGCACCCAGAGAGATTCGTTCCAACCGACATCAGGTTCTATCCTGACAACACAGCACTCAACCTCTCTGATGTTGAGATGGCACACAGACTTCCGTTTGGTGCGGCTGTTATGGTCGGTGGACACAATCAGACCTCCAACGTCGTTATCTATGAAGCCTTAGCGACGGAAGGGGCAATGATTGTGGCGGGCGAGATCTGGCCCAACGACAACTCTATGGCTGCTCTCTGCGCGGACTACATGAGTTTCTCTGAGGAGAACATAGCTATCGGCTCATATCTATCGGACGACCCGGTACCAAAGGCAATTCTTGCTAGCGAGGACGTAATCAAGGTCTTCCTGATCGCTATCGTGATCATAGGAGGCCTCCTAGCCGGAGCGGGGATGTGGTAGAATGGCAAAGCAGTCTGAAGTCAACATAGTCCAGGAGCTTCCCACCATCCTTGGTGTCATAGGCTTATTCATCGTCGCCACTCTGTATTGGACAGAGCCAGGATGGAGCGGTGCCCTAACCATAAGGAACGCAACTACCCTATCATTGCCCTTCGCAACTATGATCACTGTGGCTCTGCTGATCAGGAGACATGCCCGTGAGATCATGAGGAAATCAGAGAGCACACCCTACGATGCAATCACCATAGTTGCCGCTGTCCTCATATTCCTACTCTACTTGGTAGGAGGAAAAAGTGACGCGACCATGGCATCGCTATATGCGAATGTTAACGTCATCGGAACAATGGCAGTCATATCCGCTATCTCTATCTCCGTCTTCTCACCCATGATCAGAATCTACAGGGCGAAGACACCGATCATGGGCCTACTGATAATCCTCAGCATCCTAGCACTCTTCACCTACACGCCCATCGGTGAAATGATAAACCCAGCAATTCCCAAAGCAGGTGACTTCATTCAGATCTGGATCAGCGGTGCCTCAGACTCAGCGTTCTGGATCAGCACGTACATCGGTGCTGTTGCATTGATTACGAGGATGATCCTTCTCAAAGAGAGACTTAGACCATAGGGTGGATGAAAAATGAGTACATTCGTGAAAGATGTCAGGCTAATCTACCTAGTGATATTCCTAGTGATCTTCGGCTCGTCCTTGTTCCCAATTACGCTGCCTTTGCCAGTCGTTCAATGGAGCAGAGACTTCCATAAAGTAATAGACCAGGGTGTAACAGTGTCCGTCAACCCAGACAACCCAAGGGTATTCACAGGAGTCAAGGACGGTACTAGGGTTATGGTTCTCAACAGCGGCGAAACGGCAAAGCTGTGGGGAGACATGAGTGAGGCGGTGAAAGTTGTATGGACAGATCTGAGACTCAGGGGGGCAACCATACTCCTCTGGAGCTCGTCTCCCGACAACGAAGCCATCCTCGACAAATACCTGATACCTCACTTCTACGGGGCTGACCCAAAGAGTCACCCAGACTATGGTATCAAATTTGTTGACCTAGGGTATGTCGTCGGAGGGAACGCCCTCTTGGAGCAGTGGAGGACAAGCATGAGAGCCTTCACCCCAACCGACCGCTACGGGAACAATCTAGCAGACCTACCAATGATGCAGAACTTCGATGCCATGAGAATCGATTGCGACCTCATCATAGGTCTTGATGCAAGAGGACTTGAAAGCATATACGTCATCAGGTACAACACGCCGGTACTAGAGATGGGAGGAACAGACTCCGCTGGTTATCTGGCGCTAAGCTACACTGCAGGCTACTTCCAAGGCATGATCATGGGGCAAAGAGGAGGGGCTGAATACGAGTTCCTATCCGGGCTCCCCGGAAAGGCATCAGCCTACATGTTGAACTCGATGGCCATCGCACTCCTTGTGACTGCGGGTCTCGTCGTCGGCAACATCCAGTACCTCACGTCCCGGAAGGAGACATGACCTAAGGAGGAAATGAAAGATGGTATCGCCAATAGAGCCAATAATGCCGTACCTGAACACATTCGTGTTCTTCGCCGCCTATAGCGTACTCTACAAGGACAATCCACTATACCGTTTCGTACAGAGTTTGGTTGTGGGCATAGGTGCGGGCTACCTCTTCGTCGCACAGTTCGACCAGGTGGCACGCGCGCTGATACCTTCACTTCCAAGCGCTCAAGCGGTATTGGCACTTGTGATGGGTCTGGGATTCATCTGCATCTTCATACCAGGACTGATAAACGTCTACAGAGCTGTCTCGATCCTGGTAATGACCGTCGGCATCGGCCTCGTCCTGCCGTACGGTGTCGCAATCAGCTGGACAGCATCGCTTGGCTACGCACAGAAGCTATTCACAGGCATAGGTCCATTCGTCGCTGGCATATGCTACGCCCTGGGTATGAGTTACTTCCTATTCACAGGAAGACTCGAAAAACCCACGGCTCCATTCAGAACACTCGGGCGTGTCGTACTGTTGGTCTACACAGCAATGTGTGTATCAATGACCGCCCTTGGGAAGCTGAACCTCATTCAGTGGAAAGTACTGGACTCCCTCTACGGATTTCCATCAACATGGTTCATCCCGGTGGGTATCTTCGTACTGATACTGATCGACTTATTCGCCTTCCCGTTCCTTGGTGTAAAGAAGGAGTACGTAGCAGAGAAAGAAGCAAAGCCGAAAAGAAGGTCGAGAAGGTCCAAATAGGGTCTTCCGACTCCCCTTATTTTTCTTTTTTATCTATCGGGTAGGACGGTAATTCTTAATAATTCTTGAACGACTTTCCCTGTTGGAATGTCAATAGAGATATTGCCTGAGAGAGAAGAGTACATTATTGGCATCATCGCTAGGCGAATTGTCGACCTAGATCTGGAGGATTTCGCCGAGGTCATATTGGAAGGGACGAAACCATTCGGATCCTTCATTGGTGAGACGGGTTTCCTAATGACATATCCGGGATTCGTAGCCTTCTTCGGTCAGGGCGGCCATGACTTCGCTAATATGATGGGGTTCGACTACACGAAGAATGCGGAGCGCATCATAGCCAAGGTGAAAGAACTGAAGAAGGAGAAGGAAGAGGCGAAGAGGAAAGAGAGGGAACTTCGAGGGGAATCCGAGGGGTCTTGGCTATCGAAGCTGAGAAACCTTCTAGGCTGAACGGGAACCACCTGGGTTGAATCGGTTGGGTTCAGAAGACGCAGAGCCAGCGGTTCAGGTTCATAAGTTCTGTCTTGCGCTGATGAAAAATGATTCAAAAGAACTCCTAGATCTCTTAGGCGAAGACCCGCTGCTTTCTTGGGGTCCCTACGAGTTTAAGGGTGAACGGGAGATAAATCAGTGGGTCTCTGAGCTTAGAGAGATGTTCCCGGTACTCTTCATTAAAGAGAAGTCTATAAGAACGGAAGGGAATCGGGTGACACATGAATTCCTTATCGAATCGGTGACGAAGGACGGGCAACGGGCATGGCTCCCCTGTGTTGGCATATACGAGTTGAATAAGGGGCGTATCCAGTCCTTACGCATTAAGCTTCTGCACGGATGGATGGCCGTGAAGAAGGAGGACCTCGAAAGAGTCAGACCCCCCTCTTCAGCCTCCTGACAGTCTCTTCCAGACCATCCTTCATCACGGCTTCCCATGGACCACCCGCATAGAGAACAACCTCTACGCCATCCAGGTCTCCGAGATTCTTCAGTTCACGTGGCTGAGGCTCGGCATATCTAAAGACAGCGTTGCCGTTCAGGAAGAAATCGGCTCCCGCCGTCTCCTGTCTAAGTCTGAATGTCCTGCCCAAGCAGGGATGGGAGCATTCTTCTGGCATAGACTCTCCGAGGAATCGAGCCGTATGGCACCTTCTGGTCGATGTTACGGGAACTAGGTAGGTGTGAACTGAGAGCCGGATACCTTTACGGGTCAGTTCGTGGTAGTGTTTGAAGGATTGGGGGATCCAGTCGACGTCGGCGGAGTTGACTCCCATCTCCTTGTAGAACTGGATGGTAGGATCATAGTTCAACGCCGTCTGATAGAAGATCTGCTCCACTCTTCTCCGTGAGAAATAGGAGACGTTTGGCATGCGTGTAACCTGAGGCCAGGGGCACCTTCCCGGGATATAGACTCTTAGGCGACCTAGATGCGGTTTCAATTGTCGACTCTTCCTTAGGAGTCGGAGCACTCCTAGGTCGTTCACGATGACTTCGATTGGTCCGAGGCCGTCTAGAACTGACAGAGTTCTCCCTATTCTCTCTAGGGTCGGGTTCGAGATTGGGGGGGTAACATACGCAAACTCTTTTCCTGCATCCTCAGCCAGCTCATAGGCGAGGCGTAGCGTCTTCAGGTCTGGTAGCTTCATGTCGCAGAACTCAGGACCGAATCTCACTTTCTCGCAGTTGCTGTCGGCAGCCTCCTTGTATGGTTTGAGGGATTCAGCCTGTACGGCTACCTTCACTTCTGAACCACCAGGAGTTTGTACTGGAGTTTGGTCCACGTCTTCCAGGAGAGTGGCTCTTTGTAGGGTGGGTGGAAGAGAGGGGAATAGTAGCATCGTTGCTGTTCACAACAGAGCTCATGTAGGGTTGTGAGGGGGAGGTCGTGTGGTAGTGGAACAAAGTCCTCTTTTGCCGTGGTGAGCTTCTTCATGAACTTTTCTTCTCTGCCTTTGAGGATCATATCGATCGACTCTCGGTAGAGTCTAGTGGTGCTTTCTTGGTAGTCTTCGTTTATGCCTCGTCCCTCAATCTTCAGTCCATAGACGCCTGAGTGGACGAGTTCGGGAAGCTTGCAGAGCGAGCAGAAGGTGTACGCGTCAAGTACGGGGGCAACCCCTAGCCGTTCTTGAGTGGTGGCATCGGTGACTTCGAAGGGAAGGGCGCAAGGGAACTTTATGCCGTCTATTGTCAAGAGTCCCCTATCCATGGAAGGGAACTTGAAGTGGTAAAGGTAGCAGTTTACGTTGATGTTGGAGCAGCCTGAACCGTGGACGAAAGCCTCTATCTTCACATCAGTGCTTCGGACGATATCTTTGATCTCGTCAATAGAGACGTGTCGTTCCAGTATGACTCTATCGAACCCCATTTCCTTCAAGAAGGTTGCAGTTTCACTATTCAGTGTTAATAGATAGGTGCTGGCGCAGAGTTCGGTATCGTTATTCAACTCTTTGACCAGGGATAGTATGCCGAGATCACCGATGATGAAGGCGTCGACTCCGATGTCAAGGCAGGTGCTGATGTGCTTCTTCAGGTGTTTCTCTAGTAAGTCGACCATGAAGGGCTGGTTTAGAGTCAGAAGAACCTTTACGCCGTGGGCGTGTGCGTATCCCACTATCCTCCTGAACTCATCGTAGGTTGTCACCTGTGTCCCTGAGCCTCGGTAGAGTTCAAAGTCTCCGAAGCCGGGAATCTTTACGCCGCAGTAGATCTCATCTGCCCCGGCATCAATCACTCTGACAGCTCCGGTGAAGGATTTGATCGGGGAGAGGAGTTTCGGTATGTGTCCTCCCTGGGTCTTCGGCTTCACCATTGAGAATCCCTGCATCTGGTTGGGGTGTGCTAGGATTTAAGTTAAGAATTGTGGCAGATCGCGTCTCAGAAAAATCTTAATAGCGGTCTTTGGTGAGTGTTCCTGATCAAGATGGGGAAAGGTACAGGTCGAACCGAAGCTACGAAGCCGAAGATTCTTTCGCCTGTAAACTCCTTGGACGGGGGAAGAAGGGTCATTGATGCTGGGGCGGATGAGGTTTACTGTGCCGTTCAGATTCCGCCGATCAGAGATTTTGTTCTTTACAGGGGACCCTCGACTGAGATCCCCAACTACGATGATCTCTCTAAACTTGTAGGATATGCACACGATAGAGGTGTGGAGATCCCCCTCGTAGTCAACTGGCCCTTCATGGCAGATATTATCGAGGAGGCGATCAGAGATCATATTCGCAAGTGTGTTGACTGTGGGGTTGACGCCCTCATAGTCGGAGACGTAGGGATCCTCTCAATAATCCACGGGATGGATGTCGACCTTCCCCTCTATGCAAGCACGTACTTCATGTCGATGAACGTGGAAGCGGTACGGTTCCTTGAGAGGCTGGGCTTCAGCAGAGTGATCCCGGAAAGGCACCTGACTATTGAGGAGATAGAGAATATTGTCAGGAATTGTAATGCCGAGATTGAGATCCTTATCCACGGGGGAGGCTGCTCCAACATCAACGGCAGTTGCTACCTTTACCATTACACCTTCCCTGAACTAACCGAGGCTCAGGCAAAATCCCACAAATCGACCCCCTGTGCCTTGCCCTTCTCACTCCGAAATCTTGCTGACCCATCAGAGAGGTATGAGGATACCCCAGTGATGGATGCCTTCGAATACTGTTCCATCTGTAACCTTCCGGAACTTATGCGGACCGGGGTCGTCGGTTTCAAGATCGAGGGGCGAAGTGGTTCGATCTGGTATCAGGAGAGCACGACAAGGGTTTACCGAGAACTCATCGACCTCATATTTGAGGGAAAAATGGGGGAGTACGAGCAAAGGCTGGAAGAACTGAAGAACGGTGTCTACTTCCTTCCTGTCCCAACAGACTTCTACAAGCTCAAGGAGATCTGGTGTAGGCAAAACCGTTGTTACTACAGCGGGCTCGCCCACGCACCCTACAAGACCCCGCTCTCTTGGCAGACCTGGACGAAACAGCACTACAGTTGGGTCGAGACATGACTGCATTTAGTGTTCAAGCGGGCAACCTTCCCTTGCTCAGGGAAGCCTTGAGGACCGGTTGTTCTGAGATCCGTTTCGGATCCGAATTCTGCATGTATAATCTACCTACGGAAAGAGCCCTCATCGAGGCATTTCGTCTGACCGAAGATGCAGGGAAAGAGTTCGCCTATGTGACCCCTAGGGTGTCTGACGATGCCTTGAACAAGTTGAAGGGGCACTTCAAGACCCTCGGCAAATTGGGGGGGATTGAGGTAGTGGTGAACGATCTTGGCACCCTGAGTTATCTAGGAGGGTTCCGTAAATTGAAGCCGCGCCTTGGAAGACAGCTGGTGTATACTCCTGCGAGGTGCCCGTGGCCTCAAATCACTGAGCATTCAGCCAGTATCTTCGTAAAGTACAAAGTGAAACGGATCTATTATCGGACTGCGTTGAACTATGATCCTACCATCCAGTTCTACAAGGAGATGGGAGTCAACTCCGCCGACGTCGACTGGATCCCCCAATCCTTCAAAAACTACCACGAACTTGTGGATCGTGGTTTCGATATCTCCGTCTATCTTCATTTGATCCCTGCTGCGTTGACGCGGAAATGCCACACCGCTAGGCTTCTAGGAGAAACGGATCTCAACTCATGCTCAAGACCATGCTACTCGAAGGCATTTGAGATGGAGAACGAGTCGCTCAAGAGAGAACTCTTCCTGCAAGGAAACGGTGTATTCAGGATCGTGGAACCGACTAGGAAGGACGCTGATCGATTAAGGAAGATAGGGGTCTCAAAGTTAATCCTCACGATGAAACCCGTCACAGGAATCGAGACTTCCAAGGATATCGAGTCAATAATCGAGAGACTAGGATCATAGGTGGCTTACACCGTCTTACTTACCGAATTAATCTAGGATACACGCGTGTCGGCTTCCGTACCTAATCTTATATCTTTTCCAAGCTATCTCTCCGTGAGGCGAATAGAGATGCCGAAGAAGATGAAGGCTGCGGTTAGGACAGCAGATGGCAGATTCGAGGTCAAGGAAGTACCGGTGCCGGAGATCACGGAACCCAACTTTGTCTTGGCGAAGGTCAGGGCGGCAGGGGTCTGCGGAAGCGACCTACACTTCTGGAAAGTCCCTGTCGCTAAGGATGATGCATTTGGCATGTGGGCTGGTGAGGGGGCGATAATGGGTCATGAGCTTGCTGGTGACGTGGTGGCGGTCGGTGATGACGTGACGAATGTGAAGCCTGGTGACAGGGTCGGGATAGAATCCGTCGTCTCATGCGGAAAATGCTACTGGTGCAGAGTAGGACAATACCACCTATGCCCAGACTTAAGGAAAGTTAGAAGCGCGACACTAGCCCGAGCGTTCGGTGAGTTTGTTGCTGGGCCCTCTGAGAAGTTCTATCCTCTCCCGGACCATGTCGGGTACGCCGAGTCGGCGATCATGGACGTCTACGGTACAAGCGTCCACGCAGTAAATAGAACAGGGATCAGGATGGACCAGACCGTGGTAATCATTGGTGCCGGTCCTATAGGGATGAGTTTACTTGATCTAGTGAATGTGGCTGGTGCGAAGGGTATCATCACAGATATCATTGACTATCCGTTGGGGGTGGCGAAGAAGGCTTTCGGTGCGTATGCGACGATCAACACTGCGAAGGAGGATCCCGTCAAGAAGGTTATGGGGCTTACCGGTGGGCGTGGGGCTGATGTGGTCTGCGAGTGCGTCGGCGGCAAGGCTCTTCCAGTCACGATACCTCAAGCCATCTCGATGGTTCGAGGGAAGGGTAAGATAGGAATCATAGGGGCTATGTTTGAACCAATGGCCCTCAAGCTTGACTGGTCGAAGATTCAGTGGAGTGAGGTTGATATTACTCCTGTGTCCGGCTTCTATTTCTGGGGTAATGACCCGGAGTTCCAGATAGTCACCGACCTCCTCGCCGACGGGAAGCTTCATGCGACCGAGATGATAACCCACAGGTATCCGCTGGAGAAGATCAACGAGGCCTTCGAGACCGCAGCAAACAAGAAAGAGACAAAATCCATCAAAGTCGTCATCGAGTCTTAACGGGGAATGGATCTACGCACTCCTGCGAGTGTCCTATCCTCGATTAAGGCTTCTCTTTTTATTTCTTCTCGTTTCCCTCTTAAATATGCATTAGATGTTGATATCGAGAAGAGCGGTTGTAGACTGCAACCAAGGCACTGTAATGCTTACAGTACTCTTGATTAACGGACTCTTTTGTTATCTAATTAGGCGTTGAAGTGTAATATCCAATCTTATATCCCAGTCTCGTCATTTCTACAGCTGAGATGAAATAGAATGTCGAAGAAAATGATGAAGGCTGCTGTAAAGACGGCGGCAGGTGACTTCGAGGTCAAGGAAGTACCGGTGCCGGAGATCACGGAACCCAACTTTGTCTTGGCGAAGGTCAGGGCGGCAGGGGTCTGCGGAAGCGACCTACATTCTTGGAAGGTTCCCAGACCTGAAAGCGTAGGGAGAACTACTGGTCATGAGCTTGCTGGTGACGTGGTGGCGGTCGGTGATGACGTGACGAATGTGA
>CAZQWG010000011.1:0-56902 GCA_964596985.1 uncultured Candidatus Bathyarchaeia archaeon | reverse complement strand
TTAGATGTCGAAAGAGATTTGGTTTGAAATCCATGCTGCTCCCGAAGGCAAATCCTTCGAAGAAATGAAACAGATCTGCCAGACGGCAGAAGAAGCGGGTTTTGACCTGTTCACTATAACGGACCATTTCATGAATATGAGAAACCCGAGCGGAGTGGGAAATCATCCGTTAGAGAGCTGGACAACGCTAGCTGCACTCGCTGCTGTAACAAAGAAGATCAAACTCGCTACACTGGTCACATGTTATGCTTATCGAAGACCAACGGTTTTGGCTAAAATGGCCACGACAGTAGACATCATATCGGGAGGAAGACTGATATTTGGAATAGGAGCTGGATGGCACGAAGAAGAGTTTAACGGTTTCATTGGGAGCTTTCCATCAGCGAAGGAGAGACTGCAAGGATTGCTTGAGACAATTGAGATCTGTAAATCAATGTTCACATCGGAGCATACAACCTACCATGGAAGATTGTATACAGTAGATAACGTACTTAACTCGCCTCAACCAGTCCAGAAACCTATCCCAATACTTGTAGGAGGGGCAGGAGAAAAAGTAACTCTCAAAATAGCGGCCAAATATGCTGATATCAGCCACTTTGCAGTTTCAACCGGATCTGTAGCCTCAGATCTGAGTGAACTTGATCACAAACTCTCTGTTCTCAAAAAACACTGTGAAGACGTAGGTAGAGATTACAACGATATCAGAAAAGGGACATTCATACGTGTGAGCAGCTCGGCTTCAGACAATTCGATAGAAGACATAGTTAACAGAATCAACGAGTATAAGAATAGAGGAATTGGTCTTATTACATTCTTGGTCTCAGGAGCTCGCGCGCTCAGCGATGTTCAGCTCTTATCCAAAGAGGTAATGCCACGGTTCCAAACGCATCATTAACTCATGAAGAGCGCTTCTTCAAGTAAGACATCTTTTATCCGAAAATATAGCGCGCGCTAAAGGTGGGAAGATTTACCGTCACTATTGCCTCTGGTTGAAGTGCGTAGTTCGCTCTTGAGAGGAGGTTCCTAATTGGCAACTGTTCTAATCTTCCCCTTCCCACCTTGACAACTGGAAGGGTAACTGGTGTTCGAATCCCGGCGGTCGCACCAATAGAAACGCCTCATTTCAGGCTTATCTCAAGAAAAGAAGCATTCTTGAACCCCTTTGGTGGGTCTAGCTGGGCGTCTGAAGAATGAAGGATGCGCGTTAAAATTCGAACCCTTTATATAAGTTGCCGCGTGTCCGCGCCTCGTCATCCAAGTAGTGAATGAGTTTGCCAGAAAAAAATGAATATGTTAAGGTTCACGATTTAAAACCATATCTTGGTAGAGTCTACCTGAAAGGGAAGATCGTTGAATTAGGGACACCGCGTGAGGTTTCTCGAGGTGAACATCGAGTTTCAGATAATCTGGTTGGGGATGAGAGTGGCTGCATCTACATGACTCTATGGGACGATGATATTAATCAGTTTGAGGTGGGAAACACTGTTCACGTAGAGAATGGGTATGTCTCAGTTTACAGGAATTCCATGAGGCTGACTGCAGGAAAACGCGGCACCGTTACCAAGATCGACGAAGAAATCACTGAAGTGAATGCAGATAATAACCTCTCAGATCAACAAGTTAAGCAGAGACAGCAGAGACCATACGGTAACACTGGTGACAGATTCGGCGGAGGAAATCAACCTAATCGATATGATCGGAATAACCGCAAAGGCAAATACTGGTATCAGAGACGACAACAGACGGCGTCATCCGCCTAGTAGGATGTTCAATAGGATACAAAGCTACTTCTAGCCTGTAATCTTCTCTCAGAATTTGCCTGAACCCTAGCATTTGGGATGCTTCCTTCTGTTCGTACCTTCAAACAAAGGACATTTCTTCGAACTACCCCTGTCCCCTCCCGAAGCATGCTGTGCAGAATAATCGTTTAATTATGAAACTGAGCTGTATGTAGAAACGTTTAATTACTTCCTCTCTGTTCTGTCGGAGGCTACAGCGGATTCTACTGTTTAGGTTCAGTGTATTACGGCATTTTGGCGTGGTTACTGTAACTTCAGTATGGCTACTGTACCAATCGAGATAGAGGTAGGTGAATAAGATGGGTTATAGAAATAATCGAGAAATGCACAAGATAACTTGCTCCGACTGCGGTGAAGAAGCAGAGGTTCCGTTCAAGCCTACGGAAGGAAGGCCCGTTTACTGTAGGGAATGCTATAGAAAGCACAGAGAGTAAGTAGCTAGCTATCTCTTTGGTCAGCATCTTCTCACTCCATTTTTTTCTTGAATCATTTTATTCTTCAGAGTCCTTATGACAGGTTTGGACTGGATGTGCTTGTGACCCCCCTAGGCCCGAGGTAATCCATAGGACAGTAGCATATTATCTGTATACATACGGGTGTCACAATCAATTATCTGATTCGTATTGTCTTGTCGATCAGGTGAAGTTCATCGACCAACCCCCTCTACGTATAGACGCCTTGTGCGCTATCCGTTGATGTTTCCATTTGGACAATCGTCAAGGCATTTATTAGGGAGGATGTGTGTTCTTGGTTCAACTAAGAGGCATCTTGAGCGAGTATTGCTATATACTTCTCTTTTTTGCGTCTTGCCGATCCAACTTGATGTACGATGGGAAGGAGATTCAAACCTCGAAAACCTCGTGGCGGTTCTAGTAGACGTACTCCGTCAAAGAGACTAAAATGTCCGGTATGCAATGAACTCATTGCCCTTGACCAATATAGGGAACATATCAAGCAAGAGAACGCTTCGGCAGATGCGTCTCAAGAGAGAAATGTAGTTATATAGACTAAATCTGGGGTTGAGAGGCTTTCTTCGAGTATGAACTCGCTTTTATCATGTGGGATTTGACAACTGAACCCCTGCCAATGGATTTACGAAATATCCGAGAGTTACTCTATTACACTCAATTTACTATGTCTCCTATTGAAAAGCAGTTGTTTGGCTCCTTTGTACATTCCCACCCGTACATTCTCGATTCGTATCCTGTCTCCAACCGAGACTGAGTCGATCTGTTCATTCCACAAGTTCAGCTGTATCGAACCGGTCTTGTCCTCTGCGGTGATAACGGCTACATTGAGTGGATTGGCAGTGAAACGTGAATAGACGCGTCTCGAAAGAGACTTTTCGGTTACCTTTGCCTCCAAGCCGACCCCCCTCATTCCGATGTGTAGATCTGCAATATGCATGTCGCCCACTTTTCGGTTCTTCTTGTCACTCCTTAAGCATCGTGAGAGTCTAGGAGAATATGACTCCCCTTGTTCAAGCATTTTCTTGAGCATCCTTTCTTCAACCCTGGTCTGTGCAACAAGCCTTCGACCTGACATAATCATGAAGATGCTGTCCTCTCGATTCTTTGTTCGACATTTAATAGTTAGACCATCACATTTCGTTTGGTTCAGTCTTCGTGCATCAGCAATCGCCTCAAGAAACTTCTTGAAGTCGACTTCGTATTTACGTGAGAGCATGAAGAGGTAATCAAACATCCTCGCATCGTCTTTTGACCAGCGCCTCCGTCCCATCCTTGCCAAAACCTACCGAATCCCTAGACTTGTCTAGACATTGTATTCAGAAGTAGATGAGGTCGCACCCATATTCTCGCAGATTGTATGTCTCCATCTATCCCTTGTCTGAATTCTATTGTTAACTCAATAGCGATGCTCTATCGACACTAGAGAATCAGCAATCAAAGTTTTATCACTCGCCCAATAAATCTTCTGGGTCTCACGTTATTCTTCCCCTTCTAACCCTGCAGCTGGAGGGGTAACTAGAATCGAATCCCGGCGGTCGCACCAATAGAACCACCCCGTTTTGGCTAATATCTGCTAGTTGGTACGGACAACCGTTGATCTAACAAGCTGACCTAGAGCCAATTCATGTCTTGAACTCGACAATTTACGATGCCGTGGATTCATGGCTCAAGCTTGATTTTACCGTAGCAAATACCTTAATTATTTATGCATTGAATACAAACATAATATGTAGATGTGTTGAATATAAATACAAATTGAAACACGCTCTCCGCCGACTACCTTAGGGTAGAGGTCTCTGCCAGAAAGGTAAGAAGTGGATATGACTCTGTATGAACTCAACCCAGGTGGCTGACTTGTACTGCTGTTCTCATTCAAAGCGTGTTAGATTTGCCGGAAGAGCTGAACCACAATATGTCGGGAAACGGGAGTTGGGTGTTTGGAAATAGAACGGGAACGGGTCAGGATTACCTTACAAGGAACATGCGAACACGGCTATAGGGCGGCTGTCTTCTGCGTAACCATAGATGACGTATGTCCGAAAGACGAGCAGAGAAGAATATGCTCATTTGCCTAACGCGTTCTCAACCAAACACTGCCAACAAAAATGGGAGAATAAAATGAGCCTAGTAGAGTGAGAGGCGAAGAAGTTGAGTGATTTAAGGAAAATCGCTGTCGTACTTCTGCTCGTATTAATCGTGGGCGTCTCTCAACCGAGCGAGGTAAGGGCAAAACCTGTCTTCAGATACGTCGAATTCAATGAGGAACGGAAGTGGCCAGGCCAGACCTATATCGTGCCACACGGAATTACATTACGAGTCCTCGCAGCCCTCGAGGAACCCAACAAGCAATCGATGACGGCTGAACTCATCTTGATCGACGGAAACAACGACGCCAATATCGAATTGATGACCCGAATCAACAACGACATCAACAAAGAATGGCATGCGTACGATTTAGATACGGGTACGCTGAACCCGGGAAACTACACAGTTCGGATAAAGGCGTGGAATGCGGCCCGTGAAGAAACAGAAGGAGAGAAGGCCATCAAAAGCGGGGAGACCACGTGGGGTGACCTATACTTGGTCCTTGGGGCCCAACAAACGACTGAGACCCCGCCCAGACTCCTAGGGTTTCCTTGGGATGGAATAGTAGTCGCCTTCTACCTTGTGGTAGCGGCAATCATCCCAACAGTCATACTACAATATACACGCATACCACGTGATAATACAATACGGTCTGAGACTTCCTATCTCTAGGAATCATGTTAGCTGTGGAGTAGTGTGTTGGTACTTGACCCGGACCCTCAAGATAAAACAAGACTTCCGTGTGGGTACTGTCTCGTCGACAGAGGAAGCATGGAATAATTGTTTCGGCATAAGATCAAACACTCAACCGCATATGTCATGACAACGCTCATCCGGCGGTATAGATGCTACCGATTGCGCAGATGTTAGAACCAACTTTTTCTTGGAGGTCTTTATACTAATACGTCTCGATGTGTGAGAATGATTCGTAGATGCGACGAAAAAGACGAGCCGAGCATCCTTCACATCATCAACCAGGCAGCCCAGGCTTACGAAGACGTGATTCCTCAGGACAGATACAAGGAGCCTTACATGTCCCGAGAAGAGCTTCGAGAGGAGATGGGGAAGATCATTTTCTACGGATACGAGCAGAACGAGGAACTGGTCGGTGTAATGGGATTTCAACCGATAGATGAGGAGGTAACCCTCATCCGACACGCGTACGTCCTCCCCGACTACCAGAGAGGGGGCGTTGGTGGAGAACTACTCAACCATCTCGTGGGACTGTCGTCCTCCGAACAGTTGTTGGTTGGAACCTGGAGGGATGCCTGGTGGGCTATCCGATTCTATCAGAAACACGGATTCACACTTCTTCCTAACAAGGATGAACTGCTCGGGAAATACTGGAGTATTCCTCAACGACAAGTAGAGACATCAGTTGTCTTAGGCATGAGAAGAAGTATTCATAAAACCAAGACCTAGTCCTCTATGTACACATTTTCTATCATAGACCTAAAATGCTCAAAGCTATCCCTGTCTACCCCGATAAAATGGAATACATGCATTGAGCTGAGTTCCCGTTTGGATTGTAACTGTTCCCGCCGATTTCAGAGATCTAAGAGATGCCTAAAATCTATATGTCAGATTGAAGGGAACATCCTTGGAGAGGTTTTTGATTCGTGTACTCTTCGTTAATAACGAAAAAACGATGCTCGATCCGACCAAGACGTTTCTTGAGGGACTCAACAGAGACTTTACGGTTGACGTGGTCTCATCGGCCGAAGAAGCGTTTCAAAATCTCTCTGAAGAAGAATACGATATAGTGGTTGCTGACTGTCAGCTGCTTGTAACATCTGGTCTAGAGTTTCTGAGCTGGTTGAGGAAGCAAGGCAGCGATATTCCCCTCATCCTGTTTGCAAGCAGGGGTCAAGAGGAGATTGCGGTTGAGATACTCGGGGAGAGAGCCGACGGCTATATCATAAAGAGCGGTGAACCGACATCCCAGTATGTTGCTCTCGCAAACTCGATCAGGCAGCTGGTCACTCAAAGGAAGGCGGAGACATCTCTCCGTGAGTCTGAGGAGAAGTATCGTACTCTCGTAGCGTTGGCTCATGACGGGATCATACTGGTCGAAGGGCAAGAGCGGACTATCTCCCTAGCTAATCCTAGGATGTGCGAGATGCTAGGATATACCGTTGAGGAGCTTGTAGGGAAAAAATATCCGGATCTAGTCCACCCAGACGATATGGAAGACTACTTACAAGTCAGAAGGTCTCGTGTAACGTCGGGGAGCGCACGTAGCATCGAGAGGAGACTCCTAAAGAAAGACGGCTCAACACTACATGTTCTAGTATCGGCATCCAATCTAGATCCCAAGGATAGATCCGAATCCTCTTCCACCATCGGCATATTCACAGACATCACTCAATGGAAAAGAACGGAGGAAGAGCTGAGACAGGCTGAGAGGAGACTGAGAGACATTGTGGAGAACTTGGGTGCAGGCTTAGCAATCTACGACGAAAACTTCGTCTTCACATATGCAAATCTTACACTCGCAAGGATGCTTGGATATGCTCCCGACGAGCTGATTGGGAGACCCGTTTCTCTCCTCATACACGAAGACAGCCTAGCCGAGAGGAATAGAGAAATCAAGAAGAGGAGGAGAGGCGAGTCGTCAAGCTACGAGACAAGCCTTCTCTCCAAGGATGGGAGAACCGTACCCGTACTGGCGATGGGTACGCCTATCTTCGATGACAATAAAGAGTTCATGGGGTCCTACTCCCTCATAATAGATCTAACTGAGCGCAAGAAGACAGAGAAAAAGTTACGGGATTCCGAGGAGAGGTATCGCAGTCTCGTAGAGTTGGCTAACGATGGAATCATCCTGGTAGGGGGCTCAGAGCGGGTTATCTCTTACGTCAACGATCGGTTTGCCGAGATGCTCGGATACAACGTTGACGAGCTGGTGGGAAGAAGCTACACGGATCTAATCCATCCCGAAGAGAGGAAAGAATACCTGACAACAAGAATGTCGCGTCTAATGTCTGGGAAAGCGGCTACTCATGAGAGGCGGCTGGTCAGGAAAGACGGCTCAACGCTACACACTATTATATCTGTATCCTCTATCGATCCGAACGATAAGACCGAGTCAGCTCCCTCTATCGCCATATTCACGGATATCACTCAACGGAAGAAGGCGGAGGAGGGTCTCCGTAAGTCTGAAGAGAGATATCGTAGTCTTATCGAGACGGCTCACGATGGAATCATAATAACTGAGGGTCCAGAGCGAGCTATCTCCCTCGCCAATCCTAGGATGTGCGAGATGCTAGGATACACTGCGGATGAGCTAAGGGGGAAGACCTTTGTAGATCTAGTTCACCCAGATGATATGGAATGTTATCTGCAAGACAGAAAGGCGCTCTTCACATCTGGAAGAGCCTCTACGTACGATAGACTATTCCTCAAGAAAGACGGTTCTACTCTTCACGTCCTCGTCTCCGTATCTCCTGTCAACCCGGACGATAGAACCGAGTCAGCCCCTGCTACCTGTATCATCACGGACATCACCGAGCGGAGGAAGATGGAGGATCGGGAACGTTTCCTTCACTCCCTACTCAGGCACGATCTCAAGAACAAGTTTCAAGGTGTCTACGGTTATCTTGAGTTGATTAGGCGTAGCGGGCTCTCCGAGAAACAAGGAGAGTACGTGGAGAGCCTCCGAGAATCGTTTCAAGGCGCAGTTGAACTCATAGACAAAGTCCAGGGGCTCAGGATGGTAGAAGAGACCAAAGAAATCGTGAACGTAGACCTTAACTTGGTGATAAGTGATGCGATAGAAGCTGCCTCCATTAGGGCTGAGGAACAAGGGGTAGCTATAGACTACAAGGGTATTCCTGGAGCCGTGGTGAGGGCTAGCCCTCTGCTTGCGAATGTCTTCACGAACCTCATTGATAACAGTGTTATCCACGCCGACTGTAGGAAGATCTCGATCGCTGTTCGGGAAATCGAAGACAGGTACCGTATTACGGTTCGAGACGACGGGAAAGGGTTGCCTGAATCGGTGAGAGGCGGTCTCTTCGAGAGGGGGGTCAAGGGGCCTGGCAGCAGTGGGAGCGGTCTTGGTCTCCACTTGGTCAAACGGATCATCGAAACCAGTGACGGGACTATAACCCTTAAGGACACGAAGAAGGGAACCTGCTTCGAGATATACCTCAACAGAGTGGGTTTTCTACGATGAAAATGCTTCCCTGTTGTGGTTAGGTACTCGCCGCATTTCTGAATCTCAACAGAGATCGATTATCTTTGTTGTCCTGTGAGATCTACATACTAAGGCATGTAGATGTGCACCGTGCATGAAGGGGGCTTGGCGATACCAACATAACCTCGACTTGAGGAGTCTTTCTTATCCTCGAAGAGTTGGAAGACTCGGAGACGCTTAAACCCGGGGTTCAGCTTTCTACGAGGGGATTACGGGGTACCCTGTGTTGCCTCTTTCAAGTTTCGGGTCAACTCTCTTAGCTTACGCAGTATTCCTTCGCGGTGATCAAGGTTCTGTTCGATCGTCTTGACAATGGTGCTACCGACTATTGCCCCGTCTGCCCCGCTCTCAAGGAGGGTTTCTACATGTTCTGGTTTCGAGACACCAAACCCAACTGCTAGGTTGATCTGCCCCTCTGTGTAGGGGAGGAATTTCTTGATGAGTTGGACAGTTGAGGCCTCGAGGTTCTCTCGTGTCCCTGTGGTCCCGTACAGAGAAACAAGGTAGAGGAAGCCTGAGGTATTGTCGACGATCTTCTGGAATCTTCTTGGAGAAGTGGATGGGGCTGCTAGGAATATTGTGTCTATGGAGTGTGCTTCGGCAGTCTTCTTGTAGTCCTGTGCTTCTTCGATCGGGAGGTCGGGAACAACGACGCCGTCGATTCCGTAATCTTCGGCTAGCGCGAAGAACTGTTTTAAGCCCATTCTGAAGATCGGGTTGTAGTAGGTCAGAATCACCAGAGGTGTGTTGAATTCTCCTCTTATCTCTCGGGCTATCTCCAAGACGGTCCGAGGAGTGGTTCCGGCTTTCAGAGCTCGGGTTGTAGCTGCTTGTATTGTCGGTCCGTCGGCTATCGGATCTGAGAAGGGGATTCCGAGTTCTATGATATCTGCGCCTCCGTGAATCAGCTCTCCGACGATCTTGGGGGTCCATGTGGGGTCCGGGTCACCGCCAGTCACGTAAGCTATGAGTGCACCTTCTCTGGTGTTCCGGAGATCTCGGAAGACTCTATCAATCCTTCTCATGATCGGATCTCTTCTCTAGGTATTCGGCGACCACGCGAACATCCTTGTCCCCTCGTCCTGAGAGTGTTACAACTATCGTCTGATCCTCGTCCATTGTCTGACCCAGTTTCATCGCAAAGGCGATGGCATGTGAAGATTCAAGTGCTGGGACTATTCCTTCGGTTTTCGAGAGTTCGAGAAAGGCTTGGACAGCCTCGTCGTCGCTCACGGTACTGTATTTGGCTCTTCCCATGGCTTTGAGGAGAGCGTGTTCGGGGCCGACTCCAGGATAGTCGAGACCGGCAGAGATGCTGTGCGTGGTCTCTATCTGACCGTCTGAGTCTTGGAGGAGATAGGTAAGCATGCCGTGGAAGACGCCTTCTTTTCCCGCGCAGAGTGAGGCTGCGTGCTCTCCGGAGTTTATTCCTGCTCCGCCTGCCTCAATACCGTATAGCATCACCTCCTCGTCATCGAGGAATGGGTGGAAGGTGCCGATGGCGTTGCTGCCGCCGCCGACACACGCGACCAAGGCGTCTGGAAGCCTCTGTTCCTTTGTTAGAATTTGTTCTCTGGTTTCACGTCCGATGACGCTCTGGAAGTCTCTGACGATCATCGGATAGGGGTGAGGACCTACAACAGATCCGATAAGATAGTAGGTCGTCGGGGCATTTGCGGTCCAGTCTCTGAGCGCCTCGTTGACGGCGTCCTTTAAGGTCTTGGACCCGGAATCGACGCGGTGCACCTCGGCCCCAAGCATCCTCATCCTGAATACGTTTAACGCCTGTCTCATCATGTCCTCTGATCCCATGTAGATCTCGGCTCGTAGACTTAGGGCGGCGCAGGCGATGGCTGTGGCAACGCCGTGTTGCCCTGCGCCTGTCTCGGCAATAATACGTTGCTTTCCCATCTTCTCGGCGAGAAGGGCTTGTCCGAGGGTGTTGTTTATTTTGTGAGCGCCTCCGTGTAAGAGGTCTTCACGCTTCAGGTAGATTTTCGGTCCACCGATCTTTCGAGTTAGGTTCTCTGCGTAGTATAGTGGGCTGGGTCTTCCGGCGTACTCTGATAGATAGTAGTCCAACCTCTTCTTGAAATCTGGGTCTTCCTTGATCTGCGTGTAGGCTTCTTCCAGTTCTTCTATCGTAGCCATCAAGGTTTCAGGGATGAATCTTCCACCGTATCTTCCGTATTTTCCGTTGACTGGTTGTAGACTCATAGACGGACACCCTTGGCTTTTTCTACGAACTCCATGATCTTCTGTGGGTCCTTCACGCCTTGACTTAGTTCAACCCCGCTGGAGACGTCGACGGCGTAGGGTCGGACGAGGCGTACAGCTTCCTCTACGTTGTCGGGCGTCAGTCCTCCTGCGAGAATCAATGGTTTCGGTTGGATGGCCTCTCTGATATCTCGGCTCAGCTTCCAATCATGGGTGGTCCCTGTCCCCCCATGTTTTCCCTCGTTCAACGAGTCGAGTAGAACGGCATCGAAGGATTCAGATGCCTCTAGGGCATTCTTGAAGGCGTTCCCCGAGTTCGCGTCTACTGCTCTTATCATGGGCAGGTTTCGAAGTTTCCTTTGAAGCGTGTGTGCGAGATAGGGTGAGCCGCCATGGACTTGGATTGCCTTAGGCTGGAGGGTTCTACAGATCTCGACCGCTGAGTCGATGTCTTCGAGGATGGTCACAGCGATGCTGTCGATAAACAGGGGTATCTCTTGGAGCAGTCTCTTCGCTGCTTCTGTCGTCAGATTTCTAGGGGAAGAGGGTACTCCTGCGATGAAGCCGATTGCGTCTACACCCGCGGATACGGCTGCTTGGAGGTCTTCTTCCCGGGTTATTCCGCAGACCTTGACCTTGACGGTCCTCATATCGCCTCCACCAGTTCTCTGACTTTTTCTTCGATGTCGTCGCTTTTCATGATGACAGATCCGACGAGGAATGCGTCTGCCCCGGCTTCGTTGAGGAACTGAACGTTCTTGGGGTTCTCGATCCCGCTTTCGCTTACTATGATGCTCTCTCCTGGGTCGATTCTTTTGAGTATCCTCCGGGTCAAATCGATGTCCACTTTCAGCGTTCTTAGATCGCGGTTGTTTATACCTACGAGGTCGGCGTCTGTCTCTAGGGCTGTTGAGAACTCGTCCTCGGTATGGGTTTCCAGAAGGACTTCAAGTCCCTTGGATTTGGCGTACGAGATCAGCTCATCCCTGCTGCACTCGCAGTATCCTCGATCGGCGAGGGCTTCGATCAGTAAGATGGCGCTGGCTCCGATCTTGGAAGCGGCGTCTATCTGTTTCCTACTGATGACAATATCCTTCATTAATAATGGGAGGGAGACTTCTCTTCGCGTTTCCCTGAGGGTGTTCAAAGAACCTGCGAAATGTTTCTTCATCGTCAAAACTGATATTCCGATGGCGCCCCCTCTTTTCATGGCCTGCGCGGTCTTCTTCACGTTAACTCCGCTTTTTATCGTTCCAAGAGAGGGGGACGCGGTCTTGATCTCTGAGATAATGGGGGCATGCTTGGACTTGAGGATGGCTGCTTGCATGCTGAAGGTGGACCCTACGGTTCCGATGGTGTTATCGTAGTAGCCGTCGTCGATTGTTGTTCTGGCGTCTCTTGCCAAGACGTCGAGGAAGTCAGGGTTGTTTCGATTCGAGGTCTTCAAGGTTTGATAGATCTCCTTTGCTCTTCTTGACAAGTAGTCTCAGTTTCTTATACGCCTGTCCGCTTTCAATCGATTCTCTGGCCAGCTCTAGCCCCTCTTCGAATTCGTCCGCTTTGCCCCCGACGATGATTCCGGCTGCCGCGTTTACCAGTGCGATGTCTTTCTTTGGGCTGTGTCCAGAAAGATCATTAAGGATCTGGAAGGTGACCGCCGCGCTTTCTTCTGGCGTGGTTACCCTTATCTCTGCGGCTTTAGCTTTCTCAAGACCGAAGTCTTCGGGGGTCTTCTCGACGATTCTAGTTTCTCCGTTCTTCAGCCATACGATACGGGTTCTCCCTATGGTCGAGATCTCGTCGAGCCCATCTAGTCCGTGGACTACCATTGCTTCGTTCGACCCTAGCTTCTTAAGGACCTGAGCCAGCGGTTCCACCCACACATCGCTGAAGACTCCGAGCAGTTGGGCATCGGCGTTCGCTGGATTTGTAAGCGGGCCGAGAATGTTGAAGACGGTTCTTGCCGCTATCTCTCTTCTCGGTCCGATGGCGTACTTCATGGCGGGATGGAACTTGGGAGCGAACATAAATCCTATGCCTACCTCTTCCATGTTCCTCTCTACGGTCTCCGGATCAGAGTCGATCTTCACACCCAGCCGTTCTAGAACGTCTGCGCTGCCACACTTGCTTGTGACCGATCGGTTCCCGTGTTTGGCCACGGTTATGCCAGTTCCTGCAACGATGAACGCGGCAGTGGTGCTGATGTTGAAGGTCTTGACCCGGTCTCCTCCAGTCCCACAGGTGTCGACGAGCCTAGAGTTTACCTTCGGGTGAATCTGATGACAGAACTCCCTCATCACCTCGGCGAAAGCCGTAATCTCCTCGATTGTCTCCCCCTTCATTCTCAGAGCGGTCAGGAACGAGCCGATCTGGGCGTCGGTGGTCTTCCCCGACATTATCTCATTCATTATCTCCTGGGATTCCTCGTACGAGAGATCCCTCCTCTCAATCAGTTTCCGGATTCCTTCCCTAATCAACAGCTTCACCTCCATCGAGAAAGTTCTTGATGATCTTCTTTCCCTCCTTGGTCAGTATAGATTCCGGGTGAAACTGGACTCCCTCTATCGGGTAATGTCGGTGGCGGATTCCCATGATCTCGCCGTCGTCCATCGATTCCGCGGTTATTTCTAGACATGCTGGGAGGCTTGCCCTGTCTCCGACGAGTGAGTGGTATCGTGTCGCCTCTATGGGGTTGGGTACGCCCTTGAAGACCCCCTTTTCGTTATGCCTCACTAGGCTTGTTTTCCCGTGCATGAGCCTTCCGGCACGTTTGACGCGTCCACCGAAAGTGTTTATGATCCCTTGGTGTCCCAGGCACACCCCTAGAGTTGGAACCTTGCTGCTGATCTCTTGAAGGATCGCAGTGCAGACTCCGAAGTATCTAGGGTCTTCTGGTACTCCTGGCCCAGGGGAGAGGATGATCCGGCTTGGCTTCATCCTGCAGATCTGTTTCACGGTGATCTTGTCGTTTCTGTAAACGATAGGTTCTCCTCCGAGTTCCCCCACGTATTGGGCTAAGTTGTAGACAAAGGAATCATAGTTATCGATAACTAGAACTCTCATTTTACTTCCTTCCCGATTTTTCTAGAGCCCTCATCAACGCTCTGGCTTTATGTTCCGTCTCGAACCACTCGTTTTCCGGGACGGAGTCAGCCACGATGCCTCCTCCGACTTGGATGAAGGCTTTACCTCCATTCGCAACAAGGGTTCTGATGGTGATGGCGAAGTCTGCATTCCCGTTGTACGAGAAATACCCGACGGCTCCAGCGTACGGGCCTCTCTTGGTCTTCTCGAGTTCCTCGATTATCTCCATGGCCCTAACTTTCGGTGCACCCGAGACTGTCCCTGCCGGGAAGACTGCCCTGAGCGCGTCGTAGCAACTCTGATTCTCTTTGAGTTCTCCCACTACCCTAGAGACGATATGCTGGACGTGACTGTAATAGTGGACCTCCATGAATTCAGGGACGTGGACGCTCCCCATTTCTGCGACTCTGCCTACGTCGTTTCTCGCTAGGTCCACGAGCATCACGTGTTCGGCGCGTTCCTTCGGGTCCGTTAACAGATCATGGGTCAGCGTTTTGGTCTCGCCGGGTGTGTTGCCTAGGGGTCTCGTCCCAGCTATGGGGAAGGTCTCGACAGTGTTGGCTTCGACTCGGACAAGCATCTCTGGGCTGGATCCTACTACGCTGCGTTCACCCATTTTCAGAAAGTACATGTAGGGGGAGGGGTTGATCTCTCGGAGAGCCTTGTAGAAATTGATGAGGTCGCCTTTAACGGAGAACTCGTAGCGTTTCGAAAGAACGGTTTGAAAGATGTCCCCGGCGCCTATGTACTCCTTCGCCTTGACCACCGTATCCTCGAAATACTCTTTTGTGACATTCGTCTTCGGCTCTGTGTAGGATAGAGGTTCGAAATCGTATGGCTCTTTAAGAAGCCTCTCGATCTCGCCAAAGCGCCCCTTCCCTCGATGATGGTATAGGGTGCGGTGGTTCAAATGATCGAACAGAATCCCGTCATCGAATACTCCAATCTCTATGTTCGGAAACCTTTGATCATCGATTGTGGTGTCTGGGAGTCTCTCCCAGTAGCGAACCGAGTCGTAGGAGAAGTAACCGACTGCTCCACCTACGAATCTGGACTCGCGCGAGTAGGGCTCTGTACGTCCTATGATTTTCTCCAATAGGAGAAGTGGGTCTTCGGCCCTTTCGTGACTTGTCTCATTGTTATCTTTGCTGCGAATCTCCGCAGTACTGTCTTTTATCTTGACCACTAGTCGAGGATCGAACCCGACGTATGAGTACTGTGCCAACTTTCGAGGTCCCTCGAGGGACTCGAGGAGATATGCGTACCCGTAGTTGTTGCTGACTGCAGAGAAGATTTCGAGTGGGGTCTGTGCCAGTTGAATTCTCTGGAATCTGACTTGACCTTTCTCCTTGATCTGGGCTGAGTCAGATAATTGGCTGGGTCCGGCGGTATGACTCATATGGTAGTCGCCTTTGCTGCGTTACGGATACTGCCAAGAACACACATGACATATTTAATGCTTATGTGTACAGTAATGTACATGATATGCCTGAACCGTAGAGACGCGTAGGAAACATGTGCTATATTATTGCCGCCCTGTTTTCGGTGTTGTTCCCAGACTAGGGTTCTCTCTTTATGTTTTGTTGAAATCATAGCCTCTTTGGGGCCATCCCTGGAGAGACCCGATATGCTCTTCCCGTTCAGACCTAGTTTTACCGTAGCAAATACCTTAATTATCAGGCTGCGGTATGCAAACGGGGCTAGTAGATGTGTTGAACTAAAATGCGCTTCGAGGTAGGCAGGTTCGGCATTCAATTCAGATATTATTCACGTGAGGGGTGATCTGATGGAGGAGAAGAGTATCCTGATTGTCGACGACGACCAAGCCATCCTCCGTAGCTTGAGAGCGGTCCTTGAGTCGGAGGGTTACAGCGTCGATACGGCGGAGACTGGTCGAGAAGCCGTGGAGAAAACTGAGGAGAGGTACTTCAACCTAGCACTACTGGATATCAAGCTCCCAGACATGGAAGGCACAGAACTCCTGACCAAGCTGAAAGACACCACGCCTCGGATGATGAAGATCATGCTTACAGGTTACCCTTCACTGGAGAACGCGATGGAATCGGTGAACCTGAAGGCTGACGCATACCTCAAGAAACCCGTGAAATACAGGAGACTGCTGAAAGTCGTAGAGGAGAAGCTGAAGGAGCAGGAGGAAGCCGAGAGTATGAGCGAGGAGAAGGTAGCAGACTGGATCGAGACCCGCGCCCGAAAACTGAAGCAAAAATTACAACCAGAATAGATCTGCAGAGGAGTGGTCTTTCGTTGGGCTTAGGTGTTCCCTGGAAAGCATCAAACATCGGTATGTTATCAACTAGAGGAGGAACTCTTCGTGGCTAGAGGTTTTCGAGATGAAGCAGCAAAACTTGCCCTTGAGGCTTCTTTCCCTGAGGTGGCTGAGCAGAGCATGAAGGAAATACTCGGAGAATCTGGTACATCAGCCTTCATATATCATATGGGAGGGAGTGGAATCCTCCGAAACCCTGAGCATTTGGAGACAGGGATTAGAACGATATTCGGTCCAGGAGCAGAGGCAATCCTAGAGCACATCCTCGAGAACATGAAAAAGCCTCCGCAGAAATAGTGCTCATGCGCCAAACAATAGAGAGACTCGTCATCAGAAGGTCGTAACATCCTTCGTTTGTATTGTGAAACCCATCTGGCAAGAGTCCTGCCCTAGTTCGAGGCTCGACTTGAACCGTCTGCTTTCGATATTTCAAGCCGTTTCAATAATGATCTTTTGAAATGGTGTCGAGAGAATCGGGTAAGTATGTCCTTCTGGTTCACGAACGATGTTTGACTTGTAGTTGAATTCGAAGGTTGTGATGTCGGTGATCTTCATTCTCTTCTACTCTTACTCCTGTGCTACTAGTATAGTGCTTATGCTTTGTGTCGCGGGCAGAATACTTCCCCATGGTATGTTCAATGAATCGTTAATAGACTGGTTGCTGATTCTGTAGGAATAGATTTCACAAGTTAAGGGGTCAACTTTACTATGATTCAGTGTACAGTGTGTGCGTGTCTGTGTAGACACGGCGATTTGGAAGCTACGTCAAAACTGAAGAACTGCCCAACAAATACCTCTATCAAGACATTGAAGAGAGCCCGAGAGAGGTATGAGGACCCAAAGATCATGGAGCTAGCGGTAGCCGCGGCGAGAATAGAGGCCCAGGGATACCTGAGATGGACAAGGTTGGAGGAGACTATGGAGTTTGCTCGTATGATCGGAGCAAAGAAGATTGGCATAGCCTGTTGCGTTGGTCTCAGGAAAGAGGCTAGAATAGTCAAGGAGATCATTGAAGAGAACGGATTCGAAGTGGCTTCTGTAGTCTGCAAGACTGGCTGCGTTCCCAAAGAGGAACTTGGATTGCGTGATGACGAGAAAGTCAGTCCGGGATCTATGGAGCCGATGTGCAATCCTGTTGCTCAGGCGATGCTTCTGGCTGATGAAGGTACCGATCTTAATGTCTTGATAGGGCTTTGTGTTGGACATGATTCACTCTTCTTGATGCATTCGAAGGCGCCCGTGACTGTGTTGGTTGCTAAAGATAGAGTAATGGCACACAATCCTGTAGGGGCGATCTATCAGGCAGATAAGTACTACAAGCGGAAACTTCACAATCATAAGGTAGAAACAAAGTCCAGGTAGTGCCAAGACCGACGTGAGAATAGGGTCGCTGGTGTGCTATGGTACGTGTCACTGATCGAAGCTTAGGAGAGCGGTTAGGTCTCGTATCCCCCGGCATTCCTCTAGGTTCCGAATGACACTGATGATCTTTCCTGCTCTATTCCCATCGACCACCGCTGCTGCGAGATCGAGGAATTTTTCCTCAATCTCTTTATCGCTCATTGGGTTTTCCGGGGTTCCTCTAGCAAAATCTACTCTATCTTCAAACCTCTCCCCCCTCGACGTCTCGAGGATGATGATGCTAGCATATTTTTGTGGGAAGTCTTGGTCGAGTTCCTCGTCGTAGACGATTTCTACACGATCGGAGAGCGCTTCAACCCGCTGGTCGCTATGCCAGTCGGCCAGTATGTCGTCTATTTTCACGCCCTTCCTAAGTGCAGCCACGGCGAGTATGTACTGGGCGTTATGGGATCTAAGTGCCGCGTTGTCGATGAGCTTCGCCCCGGAGCTAGGGAATCTGAGGGTAATCCTCTTGATCTCTTCGATTTTTACCTGGTTCTGTTTCATAACCTTGAGAAGTGCGTCGAGACCTGGATGAAGGAAGGCGCAGCAGGAGTATCTCTTCAGAGCCAACGCCATGATCTGATACGTTTCTCCCAGTTCCTTCGACAATTCCCCGTAGTTGCTTACCCCTGAGAAAGCGTTGAAGATGTTGTATTTCCCTTCAAGCACTTCAGGACCAGAGAAGCCTTCTTTGGCGAGTAGGGCTGAGGTAACCCCGTTTCGGGCGGCAATGCCCATTTGGAAGGGTCTCGACATCTCGGTCTTGTCGGTCTCCCAGGCCAGCAGACCTGAGGCCTGACAGCCCGATAGACCCAGCGCATTCAACATTCCCTCCTCCCCTAACCCCAAGATCTTTCCTGCAGCCAGAGAAGCAGCGAGAGATCCGCATACACAGGAAGGATGAAAACCGCGAGCGTACTGCGCCTTGGGTGAGAGCGCATAACTGAACCTCGTTTCGAGGTCGACGCCGATAGTGAATGCGGTGATGACTTCACCGCCTGACACGTTCTCCTTCTCTGATACTGCCAATATCGACGGAAGCAGGACGGCCGCGGGATGGAGGATGGCTCCTGGATGGTGTGCTTCGATGTCACAGTAATAGCCTAAGGTGCCATTTGTGAGGGCGGCATGAACAGAGGCGGTCTTATAATTTCGTCCTATCACGGTTGATTCTTCTATGCCCCCTAGCCTTCGGACGAACTCTGTTATTACCCTGCTAGCCGAGTATCTTGGAGACGATGCGGCAAGGATGGCTCCGATTGAGTCGAGAATGATTGTCTTCGCCTTTTGCACTACGTCTCCAGGTAGATCTTTAATACTGGTGTTGCAAGCGTATCTCACAATCTGTTCTGAATACGTCTCCCCTTTGGAGGGCATCATCTTCTCACCTAACCTTACTGCATGTCCAAGTCCATCGCATAAGAAGGTTATTTGGTTACTTCGACCGTAAGTAGGCATCCCTCCTCCTCTAGACTAGGCGGTCAATAAGTTCTCGTCATGCCTCTTGAGCGACCCTGGATACGTTTCTAAGCGTTTGTAGGGCCATCTCGTAGCTCGGCAGCCCTTTCAATGCACAATCAGAGGATAAATATCTCACTCTGTCTCCGAACAGATCAGCCGCCCTTTTGGCTCTCCCCTCAAGAACCCCTAAAGGCTCCAGCTCCTGCAGGTTTGATGTGGACGCTATCCCTGCTTGAATGAACTTGTCGTAAGATTCAAGTTCCTTCTTAAGTATCGGGGGGCTTTCCAAGATCTCAGAATGGATCTCTAAAATATCCAATGATTCAATCTCCAGAAAATCTCTATGATTACCTGAATGCAGGTGAAGGGCGGCTTCAACATCCTTACCTGTTGCCTTGACTCCGTCGAAGAAGTCTCGGCAGGATTCCAAGGTCCTATCAACCACCATTAGGTAACCGAAGCTTGGGATATCGAGGGTGACGATACGGGTTCTCAGGTACTTTGAGTCTGCGATAGCATTCTTAGCCATCGATACTAGGAACTCTGTAGGAACCCTAAATGAGAGGTCGAGCGGGCTTGTTATGCATATTTTGAAATCGACTCGTTCCTTCCCTGTTCTTTCACATATCTCCTTGGAATACTTCTTGAGAACCTCGACTTCAGCGATGAACGTATACCTGGGATTGTATCCCTGATCTGTAAGTAGATCCTCCGGTATACTTGCGAAGTATCCCTCGTGAATCTCGTAGAATCGTGTGAACTGAGTTATCATATCTCTGTACTGAGGATAGCAGGGAACGTCGATTCCTGAGTTTATCTTATCTATGAACGTGTCACTAACCATCTTCTCAAAGTACTCCACAGACTCTAGGTTCTCTAGGCATTCTTGAAACTGGCTGCGCTCGAACAGCTCGCAGCCATGGAGAAACCTTTCTTCATCGAAGCCCCCAGGATAAGGGAGGCTTCCTGCGTCTGTAGAATGAATCATAGCATCGAAGATCTAGGCTAAGATATTATTGTTTTATGGACGAGGACAGCCCTCAAGGATTCGCCCAAGCATGAGAATCAATGATCTTTCTCACCGATATAGAGTCAAGTAATCTGCGCAGTGATGGTATAGAGCTTTGCAGCATATCCGGGAGTCTGCCAGATCAAGAACTCTGATCCCGTTTCTCCGATATCCTCGCCGCCTCCTCCGAGGTTGAGCCGTCTGACGAAGCTCCTTCCAGTCAAGAGGGAACTCCTTCTGGCTTCCCGCAAAACATAAGAACCAGAAGAAACCGAGAAGAACCACATAAAATCCAACGGCCACCTCTTCACAGTTATCCTTGGTTGTGACCCAGATCCATGCCATCAAGAAAGAAAAAGCCTGAAAGCCTCAATGACCTTATCCTAAGAACCTTAAGAACCAAGAAGCCGAAGACCGTTGAAGAGCTAGCGAAACTCGTACAAACGAAATCTCCCGCTTCAAGAGAAACAATCGCAGATCACATATCGCAGTTGAAAGAAGAAGGAAGGATAGAGCTTGAGGAACCTATCCCTCCTCCAACAGAGTTCATGCAGTACCTGAAATCTCCTTGGTCGAGATGGCTTTGGTACGTGACCATCGTCCTGATCTTCACAGTCCTCTCTAGTCTTTTAATCCCTGTAGAGGCTGGCTGGTTCATTGTGATTAGGTACATACTAGGCTTCACCTTCATCCTATTTATTCCTGGATACTGCTTCGTTGAAGCCCTCTTCCCGAAGAAAGGCGAACTCGATGAAATAGAGCGCTTCTCTCTCAGCATTGGATTGAGTCTTGCTATCTCACCGCTGACAGCCCTAGTACTGAACTTCACGCCTTGGGGTATACGAACCATTCCGGTCTTCATCAGTCTGAGCCTAGTAACCGTTGCCTTCGGACTCTTTGCCGCGTGGAGGAAGTTTCTGCTATCCCAAGGTAGAGACGTGTGGCCGTTCCATGAAAAGCCGAAGAGCAAATGAACGGCGGATCGCAAGAACTAGGGTCGAACTCCTATTCGAGGAGGCTCTGAGGCTTCACCCTATCGACAAAGAACTTGCCCAAAGGTATGCTGGCATAGCCCTGAAGATAGGAAAGCGGCATAACATAAGAATTCCCAGACGACATAGAATGCTGATCTGCCGCCACTGCAAACGTCTCATATTCCCCGGTTCAACAAGCAGAATACGTCTTCAGCCGAGAAGGGAACCCCATCTAGTCTTGACCTGTCTCCTCTGCGGTGGGATCTCCAGGATTCCTCTCAGACTCAGACATTAGACCACCGAGAATCCCGACAAATACTGGCAAGCTTTGAATTGTATTCTTGTCTTCAAAGCCTTTATATCGAACTCTACCGAATAGTCTCCGAAAATTCATCGGGGTCTAACTATCTTGCCGACAGTCTACGATGTACCCGCAGACCTGTACATCCATGAAGTGGCCGAACACCTACGCGAAAACGTTCCCGAGGTATCACCCCCGGAATGGAGCAGGTTTGCTAAGACAGGGTCCGACCGAGAAAGACCTCCGGAGGACCCGAACTGGTGGTACATACGTTCCGCCTCAGTCATAAGAAAGATCTATATCTCCGAACCCATCGGAGTTTCCCATCTTCGTCTCCTCTATGGTGGACGAAAACGTATTGGGAACACTCCTGCCCATTTCAGGAAGAGCAGTGGGGCGGTGATCCGAACCATACTGCAGCAGTTAGAAAAGGCTGGGTTGGTTGAAACTCTCGAAGGAAAAGGAAGAGTCCTGACCAAGACCGGAAAGAGTTTGCTAGATCGCCATGCCGCCGAGATCAAGAAGAGGATTGAAAAGGAAACCCCCTCCTTGAAGGCATACTAACCATTCCCTCTAGGGTGAAATCGATTTGAGCTCTGATTCAGATCCCGCAGAACTCGAAGAAATTAGAAGACGCCGGCTTCAGGCGATGCAACAAAGGGCTGCCGAGGAGCAGAGGCAAGAACAAGTTGAAGCCGCAAAGAAAGTCGTGCTCCGAAAGGTTCTGGACCCGCAGGGAAGACAGAGATTGGCGAATATCAAGATGGTTCGCCCCGACTTCGCTCAACAGTTAGAGCTTCAGCTGATTCAGCTTGCTCAAAGCGGGAAAGTCAACCTACCGATCTCGGATGAGCAACTGAGACAAATACTGTATCAGCTGCAATCCAAAAGAAGAGACAGACAGATAAGAAGGTTGTAGATGTTTGGCTAGGAACAAACCCACCGCAAAAAAGAGACGCCTAGCAAGCGCAGGCAAAAGGAGCAAACCCGTACCTACCTGGATCGTAGCACGCACCTTTGGGCGGGTCAGATTCAACCCCAAGCGTAGGCGATGGCGCCTAAGAAAATTGAAGCCGTAGGAGGCACCAGACTTGACGCCTAAGCGAAGAAAAGCCCCCGAGACACCTGAAGCAGAGACACCTGAACTCTTGGAAGAACCAAGAGATATAGAGGAGTCTGCGGCAGAGGAGTCTAAGGATCTGGAGGAGCTTGAGGCCGACCAGGAGAGACGGGAAGAAGAGATCGCACCTCCAGAGAACATTGTTGAGGAACGGATTTACACGGTTCCCCTGCAGGATGCATGGAAAGTACCTCGGTGGAGGCGTACCCCTAAGGCAATGAAGGTTCTGAGAGGGTTTATTCTCCGACATATGAAACCTGAAACAATCAAATTAACCCCGGAATTGAATGAGCGTCTCTGGTACAGGGGAATGGAGAATCCCCCGCGGAGAATACGGGTAAGAGCAGTCAAAGATGATGAAGGTGAAGTCACAGTCTATCTACATGAGGGCGGAAAATAGTTGCCCATCCATCTGATGGATCTGATGGGCAGCCCAAACATCGGAGTATACTGTCTCACTACAGACACCTTTGCTCTAATTCCAACATACGTCCCTCAAACCAAGATTCAAAGGATAGAAATGCTACTAGGTGTAGAAGCGATCAGAATAAACCTAGGTGGCTCCATCTTGAACGGCGTATTGGCTGTCGCAAATTCGAACGGGATCGTCCTCCCCCCTTTCGCTGATCCCAGAGACGAACGCAGACTCCGATCGATTGAGGATTATAACGTAGCACGCGTGAATTCGAGAGAAACCGCATTCGGCAACCTCGTACTCGCAAACGACTTCGGGGGAATCTACGACAGTGAACTACCCAACTCTGTTATCAAGACTCTTGGAGACGTACTGGGCGTGGAGATGGTTTCCTCCTTCATCGCCAAACTCCCGTATGTTGGTGCTCTGGCTGCAGCCAACAACCATGGCGTGATCGCGCACCCCCTCCTGGAAGAAGATGAACGTGAGCTCATCGAGGATGTGTTGAAGGTACCTACGACAGTAGGCACCACGAATGGTGGCGTACCAATCGTGAAATCGGGTATGCTGGCGAACAATAGAGTGGCGCTTGTGGGCTCGTACACAACGGGTCCAGAACTCGTCATAATCGGTCAAGCACTAAGTCTAGCCTGATGTGAAGTGATATTATTGACTGAAGTGAAGGTATTTCGAGTAGAAGGAGAGATAACAAAGCCTGGATACCACTCGACCTTTGCCAAGGAATTTCGGGCTTTATCCGAGAAGGATGCCTTGGAAAAGGTATATGGCATCCTTGGGGGCGGAGAAAACGTGAAACGATTCCAGATAAGCATCAACCAGATCAAAGAGATCGATCCAAGCGAAGCCACAGATCCGGTGGTTCGTGCTCTATCTGGATTGTGAAGGTGTAGTCTATGTCCGCAGATGAAGAGAGTCTAAGACGCTTGATACTGGAACTCCGTATGCTGGAAGGTAGTGCAGGAGAACTGCAGGCTCGACTCAACGTGCTAAACGCGTTCTCCAACGAACTACGGGTAGCCAACGCCACTATCGAAGGTCTCAAAGAGGAGAAGAAGGGAGCTGCGGTCTTCCTGCCTGTCGGCGGCGGATCGTACGTAGAGGCTGCAATAGACAATCCTGGGAAGGTTCTTGTAGGGGTCGGCGCCGGGGTTTCGATCGAGAAGGAGACGCCCGAGGCGATCGAGAGCCTGCAAGAACAGCAGAATCAGATAGAGTCTGCACGTCAAGCCTTACAACAGCAGCTGACACAAGTGATCCAGAAGATGTCCGAGATCCGCGCTCAGATCAACGATTTTTCAAGAAAGATCCCTGAAGGGACTCGAAGTGTTTGAAAACCTTCGCAAGAACGCGAGCGATCTCGTCGAGAGAATCAAGAAAACCGAACTGCGCGATGAAGATCTCACCCCTATCCTCGCGGAATTCAAGTTCACACTCGTCGGCAATGACGTCGCTTTGATTGTCGCCGATGAGATCTGTGAAAGACTTAGAAAGAACCTGGTCGGTACCAGTGCAGACCGTTTCCAGGACAAAGGCAAACTAGTCAGAGACGCCCTCCGAGAAACCTTGCTTGAGATATTGAAGACCGGGGAAGACCGAAAGATCTTGTCGCAGATCGAAGAGAATACGAGTAAAGGCGAACCGACCGTATTCGTGTTTGTCGGAGTCAACGGAACAGGGAAGACTACGACCCTGGCCAAGCTCACTCGCCTACTTATGAGGCAGGGCTACTCCGTGGTCTTGGCGTGCGCCGACACCTATAGGGCTGGCGCCATAGAACAGTTGGAGGAGCACGCTCGTCGCCTAGGGGTTCGCGTCATCAAGCGCCCGTACGGTGCCGATGCAGCGTCGGTTGCGTATGACGCGATCAGCCATGCGGAGGCAAAGGGCGTAAACGTTGTACTCGTCGATACGGCTGGACGCATGGAAACCAACAAGAATCTGATGGATGAGATGCAGAAGATCATAAGAGTGGTTAAACCGGATTCCGTCATCTTCGTAGCTGATTCGTTGACAGGCAACGATGTGGTCGAACAGGCTACGGAATTCGATAAGTCCGTAGGAATCGATGCTTCGATACTCACGAAGATCGATGCGGATGCGAAGGGAGGGGCTGCCGTCTCGATCAGCTATCTCACCGGCAAACCTATTGTCTTCTTGGGCACGGGCCAAGGCTACGACGACCTCAAAGAGTTCGATCCGGAAATATTCGTCGATCAAATAGTAGGCTAGAACGATCATAAGAAAAAGCGGTCAAGGAAGGCACCTCGTTTTCGTGACAATCCCGTACTCTCCTCCAACTAATCAGGGGCTTTCACCGTTGGCTGTTCTGATCGCTTCATCGATTCGAGATCTCGCAGCCGCCAACATTGTAGACAAACTTCGACATCGTCTTCCATTCAACGATTCAGGTATGGTCTTCGACGATTCTCCGATCCTGAGAAACGGTAATCTATTGCTGGTCAGAACAGAATCGGACAGTATCTACGCGTCTGGGCTTGACAAGATTCCTGGAGTCGAGTCGATCATCTTTGCTTCTAGGCATAGCAGTAGTAGTAATCAAGCAACCTTAACCGTACACGCACCTGGAAACCCTCTGGAAGAGGCGAAATACGGCGGGAATCCCCGAAGCTTGGCTATAGCAGATCCAAACAGGATGAGGACCGCACTCATCGCATTGAACTCTGGGGTTATTCGCAGACGGCTCTCATATCGAGTCTCCTTCGAGGCGACCCACCATGGACCGACAGAGATGGTCACGCCAGTAATGTTTGTTGAGATTGGAAGTGGACCAATACAATGGAAGGACCCGGTGCCGGGAGAGGTTGCTGCAAATGCGATTCTCAAAGCCGCGGGCGACAACTCATCCCTCAAGGCAGCGGTCGGTTTTGGAGGCGGTCACTACGCCCCCAAGTTCACCGATTTGGTTCTCAAAAGTAATCTGAGTATAGGTCACATCTTCCCCAAGTACTGTATCTATGACCTTGACGACTCAACAGTGAGCATGGCTTTCAGTAGAACAAGAGGCCTATGTACTCTAGCGGTAATAGATTGGAAAGGTCTCCGAGGATCCGACCGAGAGAGACTGCTAGATCTCCTCTCCAAAATGGGAATCGAGACCTGCAAGGTCTAGTAATACCCTGACCTAAAAGAGCTGCAGCAAAAGGTTAAAAGACGAGTCTGAGAACAATCCCGAGAACCCTGCATCTGAGGAAGTGAAACTATGGGACTACGCGAGTTCTTTGTGGGCTGCAGGAGAGTGTTGACGATATCCAAGAAACCCTCTCAAAAAGAACTTGGTCTATCTGTGAAGGTTTCTGCGTTGGGACTACTTGTAGTCGGTTGTATCGCTTTCATTATCCGGTTCATCTCAGCAATGATGCAGGGCTTTACAGCACCATAACCCCGGAGATGATAGGCTTGGAGGCCAAGAGGGAACAGTCATTGGTTTACGCGATTCGAACGACTGCCGGACAAGAGAGAAATGTAGCCGACATCCTAGCTGCAAGGTCGCAGTCCAAAGGATTGGAAATCCGCGCAATTCTTGCACCTGAGACGCTCAAAGGGTACATCTTCGTTGAGGCACAGAGCCCCCACGTAGTCGAAGGTGCTATCGCAGGGATCAAACACGTAAAGTCACGGGTTCCCGGCTTGGTTGGTTTCGAGGAGATCGAAGGCTACATCGTCACTAAACCCGTGATCGAAGAACTGGAAGTTGGGGCGTCAGTAGAGATAATCGGCGGGCCGTTCAAGGGAATGAAAGCCACCATAACTCGTGTTGACCGCTCAAAGCAGGAAGTGACCCTTGAGCTACTTGAGGCTACCTTCACCCTCCCAATCACGGTTCATGCCGACTACGTAAAACTTACCAGACGGGCCGAAGAGCCATCACAAGATCAAGGTGGTACCTGATGAGCGAGACTAAGACGATAGATGCTCTAATCGCGGGTGGGGCGGCTACTGCAGGTCCCCCCCTCGGCCCGACTCTCGGTCCTCTCGGCGTAAATGTGCTGGCAATAGTCAATAGGATCAATGAGCTGACGAAAGACTACGCCGGCATGAAGGTCCCAGTTAAGATAACGATCGACCTCTCTGCTAAGGAGTTTGAGGTCAAGGTTGGTACCCCTACTACTGCAGCATTAATCGTACGCGAACTCGGGATAACCAAGGGTTCCAGCAACCCAAGCACCGAGAAAGTAGGTGATCTCACCATGGAGCAGATTCTGAAGATTACTCGACTGAAACACCACCAATTACTGGCTAGCTCCAATAGGTCTGCGGTCAAAGAGATTGTAGGATGCTGTCTTAGTATGGGTGTGACAGTTGCAGGAAAAGATCCGAGAGAGATACTGCGTGAAATAGACGAAGGAGGCTACTCTGACATCCTCCAAGAAGAATTATAATCTATGAGTAAGTAGGAAACTATGCCTGCAGCCGTTCTCGATAAAGGGTTATATATCTAGCTTTCTCAATGCTTTCTGCCATATCATCGGGGTCACCCCATTGCCGCTCGACTCGAACAACCTCATCTCACTGATAGATCAGGTGAAGCAGTCTTCTGGTAAGAGAAACTTCGCTCAAGCGATCGACCTAGTCGTAGCCTTGAAGGGTATAGATGTCAAGAAACCGGAGAATCGTATAAACGAGGTTCTTTCCCTTCCTCACCCTCCAAAGAGGACGGGCAAGGTATGCGTAATTGCGTCCGGCTCACTAGCTGTGAACGCCAAGAATGCCGGGGCCGACCACGTGATCTCGCCGGAGGAGCTTGAGAAGCTATCCGAGGAGAAGAGGGTCGCGAAGAAGCTTGCGGGCGAATACGACTTCTTTCTAGCCGAAGCACCCTTGATGCCTCTTGTCGGCCGGATACTAGGTCCGGTACTGGGTCCCCGTGGAAAGATGCCAACCCCAGTCCCTCCTAACATTGACATCGATCCAGTACTTCAAAGGCAGCGAGCCTCTGTCAGAATCAGGATAAGGGATCAACTCTCTGCTTCTTGCAGGATCGGTGATGAGGAGACCGATAGCAATCTCATCGCAGAGAACGTCCAAACCGTCATCTCTCGTCTCGAAGAGAGATACGAGAGGGAAATCAAGAACCTAGGAACCGTCTACCTAAAGACGACGATGGGTCACCCCGTGAAGGTACAATAATATTGTAAAGGCCGGATACAAATGCAGGTTCTTAAGGTTCCCCGATGGAAGCTCGAAAAGGTTGATGAGATCTCCAAGCTTGTCCTCGACTACCCGGTGATTGCTCTGGGGAGGCTCGACAAGATCAGAGCTTTCCAGGTTCATTCATTGAGGAAGAGTCTTCGCGGTGAAGTCGTCTTCCTAGTAACAAAGAATAACCTTGTGAAACGAGCGTTTGATCAAGTCCGGGAGAAGAAACCGAAGATAGGAGAGTTGGCAGACAGACTTGAAGGCTCAAACCTCATCCTATTCACTGAGATGAATCCGTTCAAACTTCTCGCACTCCTCGAGCAGAGCAAGACTAACTTGACCGCCAAGGTGGGTGATATCGCCCCAAACGACATAGTCGTCTCAGAAGGAAACACCGGGATGCCCCCAGGCCCAGTGATCAGCGACTTCACCGAGGTCGGTATTCGAACCAAGATAGAGGCCGGGAGCGTCTGGGTGGTCAAAGACACCGTAGTAGCCGAGAAAGGAGAACCTATCTCCCTCAAGCTGGCAAGCCTCCTCTCAAAACTGGACATAAAACCTATAGAGAGCAGCATATCCCTGTACGCCGCGTACGATAATGGACTGGTGATCCCCTCCGAATCCTTGCGGATCGATGTAGAAGGTGTAAGACGCGATCTGCTAGAAGCCGAGTACAACGCCTTGAACCTGGCGTCGTTCCTCTGGTACCCGACAGCACAAAACATCCGAGGAATGCTCAAGAAGGCGGTTCTTCAAGCTAAGAGCGTCGGATTACACTCGTCTTTCCTTGACAAAGATTTCGTCTCAGACCTGCTTCGTCAAGCACGTTCTCAGGCCTCTATTCTGGAAGGTCGCCTTCAAAAGTAGGGGGACCCCGGAGGGAGTCCGAGTCGATAGGCTAGGAATCGTACAGGCGCCATGGGAAAAGTACAAAAAGGAGATATTGAACTAGAAGATGGAACCAACTTTCAACCTGAACCGGTTGCTCGAATCAATCATCACGAGATAGTCGGAGGTGAAAGAGTCCGATGTCCGAATATGTTCACGCAGCGCTACTGCTTCATTCTGCAGACCAGAAGATCAACCAAACAAGCCTCAAAAAGGTTCTATCCGCAGCAGGCATCAAGCCAGATGAGGTTAGGATCAAAGCCTTAGTCGCATCCCTGGACGGGGTGGATATCGAGGAGGCGATTAAAAGCGCGGCGACTGCACCATCAGTAACAGTCGCGGCTCCACCTGAGGCTGCAAAGGAAGCGCCGAAGGAAGAAGGGAAGAAAGAGGAGGAGAAGAAGGAAGAAGAAGCTATCCAAGGTCTAGGGGCTTTATTCGGCGCCTAGGTCTCCCCTTCCTCTATTTCTTACCATTCCCTCTCCTACTTTCTCAAGATGAGAGGCATGCCATTATTGATTCTTGGACACCGATATCGCCAAAGGAAGCTCCACGAAATTCTAGCTTGCTACTACATCGGCGCCTCTATTGGTTAGAAGGTGTTAGCATCTGCGGCAATTCTCGGTTCACCTTGAACTTTCTTTGACGACAGAAGAGTCATAGATGCACGTTTCTTAGTAAGGGTCGTGGAACATTGTACTCATATGAAACATCATGCATAATTATGACTCCTATCGTAGAGTGCAAAAGAATGAGAGAATCTAGCGACAGCTCCCCTCGAAAGGTGATTACATATGTCCTCCATATTTGATGTCAACCTCTTCAAAGAGAAGGGATTTGAGAGGAAGAAATGCCCATCCTGCGGAAGAGCATTCTGGACCCTGGACCCGGATATCGAACTCTGTGGTGATCAACCTTGTGTAGAATACAGTTTCCTAGGGAACCCCCCCATCCGGGCTTCCTTTGACCTTGCCAGCGTCCGGGAGGCATTCCTCTCTTTCTTCGAGGAAGAGGGACACGAACGAATTCGACGATACCCTGTAGTTGCGAGGTGGAGAGACGACGTCTTTCTAGTAGGCGCATCAATATACGACTTCCAGCCCTGGGTGACGAGCGGGGCTGTCCCTCCCCCGGCAAACCCCCTCACCATCTCTCAGCCGTCGATAAGACTGACCGATGTCGATAATGTCGGCCGGACCGGCAGACACCTGACGGAGTTCGAGATGATGGCCCATCACGCCTTCAATTTTGGCGATGAGGAGATCTACTGGAACGACAGGACCGTAGAACTATGTTTCGACTTCTTCACCGAGAGAATGGGGATTCGGTCAGATAAACTGACTTTCATCGAAGACCTATGGCAGGGCGGAGGGAACGCAGGAGAGGATCTAGAGGTTATGGTCGGAGGCTGTGAGGTAGCGACACTGGTCTTCATGCAGTACAGGGTTCAGAACGGTGATCTTGTTCCCATGTCAACCCGGGTTGTGGATACCGGATACGGTCTTCAAAGGATTCTGTGGTTGACCAAAGGTTCACCAACGATCTACGACGCTGTCTTCGAACCCATACTAAGCTACCTGAGAAAAGAGAGCGGTCAGGGGAAACCTGAGAAAGAACTCTTCCTCGAAGCCTCGAAACTCTCTGGTCATATTGACGTTGGCGGCTCTGAGAGCCTGGCCCGTTTGAGATCGAAGATCGCCTCACGGCTCGGCGTACCCGCAGACGAGCTTGAAAAATTGATGCACCCCCACGAACGAGTATACGCCATAGCCGATCACACGAACGCCCTCATATTCATGATAAGCGACGGCGTCGTCCCCTCCAATGTCGGCGCCGGTTACTTGGCTAGACTCTTGATTCGAAAATCGCTTAGATATATGAGCGAGATCGGTCTCGAGCTCCCCCTCAGAGAAGTCGTCGGTCTTCAGATCCGAACCCTGTCGCCAGACTTCCCCGAATTCAAAGAGATCGAAGACGAGATCCTGGAGATAATCGACGTCGAAGAGGACAGGCATCGAGACGTCTTGAAACGGGGAAGGGTCCTGGTCAAACGGATTTCAGACGATCTACGGGCAAAGGAAACCTCGAGCATACCGACGGACAAACTGATCGAACTATACGATTCCCATGGTCTGACCCCTGGGTTCGTCGAAGATATCGCTAAGGAGCACGGCGTTCAAGTCTCGATCCCCGAAGATTTCTACGCTCGGGTCGCTGCAAGACACGAGAAGCCCGGGTCAGAGATCGAAGAATCGAAGACACTCGAAGATTTGACTGATAAGCTCTCCGAGATTCCTCACACAAAGCTATTGTTCTATCAGGACTCTTCCCTGAACGCGTTCTCCGCGAAGGTCATCAGAATAATTGACGGTAAATGGGTTGTCTTGGATCAAACCGCTTTTTACTCCGAGGGAGGGGGTCAACCCGCAGACCAAGGCACCGTCAAATCAGCTTCAGGGGAAGGTAAGATCGTTGACGCTCAGAGGGTCGGGAACATCGTCCTCCACCTCTTGGAAGGCACGATGCCCGAGGTCGGAGAGATGGTCTCCTGTACCGTGGATTGGGATCGCCGAAGAAACCTGATGCGAAGTCACACCGCTACCCACATAGTCAACGGGGCTGCACGGAGAGTCCTGGGACAACACGTCTGGCAGTGCGGCGCCCAGAAGGGACTAGACGTCAACCGATTGGATATCACGCATCACCAACATCTCGACATCTCTCAGCTCAGGGAAATCGAGAGGATTGCAAACACCTTTCTAGTCACTAGTACACCGGTTGATGTCTTTTGGATGCCCCGCGAAGAGGCTGAGCAGAAGTACGGTTTCAGGCTGTATCAGGGTGGGGCCGTCCCTGGGAGAGAGATCCGCGTAGTTCGGATAGGTGACTGGGAGGTCGAAGCCTGTGGCGGGACTCACTGCCGGTCGACGGGTGAGATCGGTTTGATCAAACTGATTCGTTCCGAAAGGATACAGGACGGGGTTGAACGACTGGTTTATGCGGTTGGTCCCTCAGCCGTGGACGTAGTCCAGGAGAGGGATGCCCTCCTAGAGAAAACCTCCTCCTTACTTCAGGTTCCCATGATGAACGTGGGTTCAGCCTTGGAGTCAACACTTGAGGCTAGTCGCCGAACCGAGAAGAGACTCGAAAAGCTCGAAGGAGAGCTGTCTGCGCTTATAGCGTCCAATCTTCTTCGTGACGCCAAGAACATCTCTGGGGTCAAACTTGTCACATACTCTCGTCAGCTCGAAGACAATGAATTCCTTGTACGCCTCGCAGGGGAACTCTCGAAACGAGATCCAATGGTTGTCTCTGTTCTATTCGGGATCGGCGAAACGGTTAGGATCGTCGTCGCGGCAGGAAAGATCGCGGTTCAATCCGGGGTCCACGCGGGCAGAATAGCGGAAAACTTGGCAGAGCGCTTGGGCGGGGGCGGCGGAGGAAAGCCGGATTTCGGTCAGGGAGGCGGACCACGGATCAAAATGGTTTCCAAGATATCGGCTTCCTTGGACGAACTTATCCACTCCTCAATAGAGGAATAGTGACGGAGGCAGCTGCTATCTCTGTCCGAAATCGTATATCTGAATAGTCGGCACACCTCGAAGAGTAGCCGTGAAAACCGGCTCCATCTGCCCGACCGCTTCCCAGAGGGGATTCTGTATCCTCTCCGCCATATTCAACTGTACGACCAAATACCTGATTCTATTGACGTCTCTGACGTGGTGAAGACTAGCTCTATAGTTAAACCGTACGTACTTCCGCTTGCTATCCAGCTGTTGAAACTCTTGTTCGAAGCCGATAAGCCCTATCCTGGCGTCTTCAGGGACGTTCTGTTCGATCCATCCGACCGCGTCTTGTACCCCGCCTCCCGGGTGTCCAACCAAATAGGTGTAGTTATCCGCGCCGAGGATCGGGTTATAGTAGAAGAGACTTGGGTAGCTCTCAAGAACCGACCCCGCCGAATACAGCAAGAGAACCGAGAAGAGAAACGCCGAGGAGAACTCTCTCAACGTCATAGTCTGCCTAAAGGCGTTCTTCACCCCATAGCCGGCCAGCAACGTCACGCCCGGCATACACATCATCAGATAGTGGGAGAGTTTCAAAGGTACGGAACCCAGATACACGAAAGGCGAGAGAACCATCAGACCCAAGAACACGATATTCCCGCCCCGTCGCCCCTTCGCAAGGCTCGCCGAGAAGAGTAACACCCCGCAGAGGAGGCTTAGGGTCTCGAAAGGATTCGCCTTGGCGACCATCACCACGATCAAATAGTAGGGCGGGGCGACATCGTACGTTTCACCCATGAAGTAAGTATCGTACCACCTCCCTCTCTGTGCCCGCCTCCAGAACAGACCGACAGACTCCCATAGCGCCCCAGCAGGGTCCAACCAGTATCTCGGCTGTATAACATAGAAGGTCAATCCCCCCAGAACCAGCCAGATCAGACTCAGAAAGACCGCCTTCCTCCCCTTCTCCCTCCAAAAAACGTAGGGGACACAGATCAGAACCAGGAAGACGGCTGAGAACTTACACGCCAAGGCCAATCCAAACGAGACTCCGGAGAGAATCCAAGCCCTCGTCTCCCCTCTCTCACGCGAGGAATACGACAGGAGAAGCGAGAGAACAGAAAAAAAGGTCAAAGGGGCCTCAAGCATCGCCCCTGCAGAACCAACGATCGAAGGAACGTTGAAAGCTAGAAGAATCGAGCCGATAATCCCAACCCTTTCCCCGAAGAGTTCTCTCCCCAAGAAATATGTGAGTATACAGGTCAAGGAGCCCAGAAACACCGACGGCATTCTCGCCGCCACGTGAGTAGGCAAGGGTAATAGAAGTACGGACGCCCCAATCAAATACTTCGCGAGAGCTGGATGCTCAAAGTTGAGCCACCAGGGGGAAAACAGCTCTCCTTCCACAATCGATAGAATATATAACCTACCCGCCTCGACGTACGTTATCTCGTCAGGCTCAAGGAGGGGCGAGGCAGTGGCCCCAAGCAATCTAACACTCATCGAGATGCCGAATAGGAATAGCAGAAGTGCGATGTCGAACGATCGAAGTCCCCAGTATGTCCTTCTGCTCAAGAGTTCAAACCTACCGTGGAGGGGTCCGATGGAAGGAAACCACCCTTTTTACAGCTCGATATCCAAAGAATCTCTTAAAGAACATCCCTATCTATGTATTCCGCAGCACCGTGAACGAGTACTCGCACTACTCCAGAATAGACTACCGACCGGTTCAATCGATAGTCTTAATAAAGCTCCCAATGCCTCGGTTAGATTGCAGCTATTGGAGGTCGTCCTGTGAGGGATAGCGTTCTCTTTTCAATACACTTCTAGACCAAGGATTGACCGACCCTATCCCAAGCGAGTCTGCTCAGACGAAGACTTATTGTCAGGTGACCCTATTGAAGACAATACAGCCCATCTTAGGAGATATCCATTTTGACCTTTGACCTATCCGAGATAGAAACTAGATGGCAACGTGCTTGGGAGTCAGACAAGATCTTTGAGACAGACCCTGATCTAGGTGAACCGAAATACTTCATTACAGTCGCCTATCCGTATCCCAACTCCCCGCAGCACGTCGGTCACGCAAGGACCTATACGTTAACCGACGTGATGGCTAGATACAAGCGAATGCGCGGGTTTAACGTCCTCTTCCCGATGGCCTTTCATTACACAGGCACCCCAATCCTCGCCATGGCAAAACGCATCATGTCAGGGGACAAGGAACTGAGAGACATATTCCTGAATGTCTATCACGTCCCAAAAGAGACGCTTAAGGAGTTATCGGAGCCACTTGCGATCGCCAACCACTTCCGTGAAGAGATCAAGCATGGCATGAAAAAGATAGGTTACTCTATAGACTGGCGTAGAGAGTTCACGACCATCGATCCCCCGTATAGTAGGTTCATCGAGTGGCAGTTCCATGTCTTGAGAGACAAAGGTCTAATTACTCAAGGAAGCCACCCCGTCGGTTGGTGTCCGAGCGACGGCAATCCCGTGGGGCAGCACGACACCCAAGGGGATGTCGAACCTGAGATCGAGGAATTCATCCTGATAAAATTCGGTCTTCAAGGCGAGGTTATCCCTACGGGAACCCTCAGACCCGAAACGACCTTTGGAGTCACGAACCTTTGGCTGAGACCAGACTTGGAGTACGTTAAAGCAAAGGTCGGAGAAGAGACCTGGATCATAAGCAAGGAATGCGTAGAGAAGCTACGCTATCTTGGGAGGACGGTTCAGGAAGTCGGGGTAGTCAAGGGTTCAGAGTTCATTGGAAAGAATGTTAAGAACCCGTTAACCGGGGGTGACATTCCCATTCTTCCTGCAGCCTTCGTAGACCCAGACAATGCTACCGGTGTCGTAATGTCGGTGCCGGGTCATGCCCCCTACGATTACATCGCACTCGAAGATCTCAAGAAGAACCCTGAGACTCTGCAGCAACTCGGCATCCCAGCCGATGTCCTGGAATCCGTCGAACCGATCTCCCTCATCAGACTTGACGGCTACTCGGAGTTCCCTGCAGGGGATCTCATCCGTCGAATGGGTATCAAATCTCAGACCGATCCTCGAATAGAGGAAGCCACCAAGGAAGTGTACAGCAAGGAATTTCATTTCGGCGTGATGAAGAAGAATACCGGTGAATTCGCTGGCATGAGAGTGCTGGAAGCCAAGGACAAGGTAAAGGGCAAGCTCCTCAAACTCTCTCAGGCTGACACGATGTACGAGATAATCAACAAGCCCGTATTCTGCAGGTGCGGGTCTGAATGCGTAATCAAACTCTTCGAGAACCAGTGGTTCATCGACTACGGGAACGAGGATTGGAAGGGTCTTGCACGAAACTCTCTTGCAAGAATGAATGTCGCTCCTGCAGTTCTGAGATCCGAGTTCGAATATGTCATCGGGTGGCTACGGGAGAAGGCATGTGCTCGAAGATCTGGTCTGGGAACGAAGCTGCCTTGGGCGAAGGACTGGATAATCGAAAGCCTCTCCGACTCCGTGATATACATGGCTTATTACACGATATCGAGGTACATAAACAAACAGAAACTCAATGTAGACAACTTTGACAACTCCGTATTCGACTATATATTTCTGGGCAAAGGCGATCCATCCGAGATCGGTCCTAGGATGGGGGTCGACGGAAACCTGCTGAGGGCGATGCGGGATGAATTCCTCTACTTCTACCCGCTTGACAGCAGAAACTCTGGTCGTGATCTGATCCCGAACCATCTCACATTCTTCATCTTCAACCACGCAGCGATCTTCCCCGAGGAACTTTGGCCCAGACAGATAGTGGTCAATGGGAGCGTTCTGATGGAGGGAAAAAAGATGTCGAAATCGCTCGGAAACATAATCCCCCTTATCGACGCTATCCGAGACTACGGCGCCGACAGTGTAAGGCTCTCAATACTAGGCACCGCCGAACTGTTAGGGGACGCGGATTTCAGCAGAACCTTGGCTAGATCAGTGAGGTCAAGACTCGAAAAGCTGTACAACCTTTCAAACCGCATAGTGAGGATGAAACTAGGCAAGGATATCTCAGAACCCGAGATGCCTGATCGGTGGCTTATGAGTAGACTTCAGTCCCGCATCGAGGCGACCACCGATGCTATGGAAAACCTGGAGGTGAGGGATGCAATTCAGGAAGCGTTCTACGGAATCGACCGGGATGTCCAATGGTATCTAAGGAGGATCGGCGACGTCAACCTTAGTTCCACCCACTCCCCTAAAACATCGGAGACGCTCAGAGCAGTCTTGGACGTGTGGATCAAGCTCCTCGCCCCTTTCGTACCACATCTCTGTGAGGAAATATGGTCTAAGCTCGGGAAGAAAGGATACGTATCAACCTCAGAATGGGCTCATGTGGACACGTCGAAGATAGATCGCGAGGCAGAACTGTGTGAGGGTCTGATCGAGAGCACTCTTGAGGACACCAAGAGCATATTGAAGGCGATCAAGATTCAACCGGAAAGAATCTGCTGCTATGTTGCCGCCGAATGGAAATGGGTTGCCTACCTTCGTATCTTAGAGTCGATCCGAGCCGGAGAGACCGAGGCTGGGAAGATAATTCGAACCGCGTTATCTGACCCCGCTCTCAAAGCCCGAGGTAAGGAAGCTGTTTCCTACATCCGAAAAACCATCCAAGAAGCCAAGAGACTTGACTCAGAACTTCTCGAGCCCAGAGCGGCCTCAGGAAGGATAGGTGAGGTCGACGTTCTTAGATCCGCAAAAACTCTTATCGAGAAGGAGTTCGGGGCGAGGGTTGAGGTATACTCCGAGGATGACCCTCACAAATACGATCCCAATTCTCGTTCAGGTCACGCTTCCCCCTTCCGACCAGCTATCTACGTAGAATGAGAACCATTACTATCCGAATAGTCGAACCAGAAGAAGTCGAAAGATCGTTCCTACGAACTGAATCATCTGTGCTCTTCCCAGCTTCGACGATCCCGATCTTCGATCTGCAAAGACGATCGGGACCTCCCCAACCATCAACCCGTGCCTACTACATCGGAAAAGGGTCTCAATCTGGAAGCCGTATCCCTCTGAACTGAGCGACTCATAATCGATTGTCTGCAAAGTCTCAGCCTTATAGGCTCTGAATCCTGTTGTGACATCGCTAACCCCTATGCCGAGGGTGATCTTCGTAATCGTGTTCGCAGTGCCGCTGACGAGATGACGGTACATCGACCATCCTTGGATCTCACCGCCAGGGACATGCCTCGACCCCACCACTGCATCGCAATCCCCCTCCAACTCCTTGAGAAAGTCTGGAATGGAGACTGGATCATGAGATAGGTCTGCGTCCATCTCGAAGACCACGTCTGCGTTCATATCGCCAATAGCGAATCTGAACCCATCCCTGTACGCGCTACCCAGCCCCAGCTTCCGTTTTCTTCTCAAGAGTTCGATGTTACCATATTCCTCGGATAGTTCCTCGACAACTTCAGCTGTACCATCGGGGCTATTATCGTCCACAATGAGGATGTTCCCGTTGATTCCTCCTTTTGAGAAGACGTCCTCTATCCCCTCGATAAGGATTCCTACGTTTTCCCTCTCATTGAAGGTCGGTATCACCACGACGACTCTATCCGACAAAAGATTTCCCTGCCCTAATCCCGGCTGGCTCTAATCCTGTCGATTCTTAACAATTCTCTTGGTTATTGCTGTTATGGGTAGGGAGCGCTTTATTTAGTTGCCCCCAATTGTTTCCGTGATGAACATCAAACTTGACTGCGCCATCGGCGACTTCCGATATCTGCTGTCCCGCGGATATGGGAGGGAGAATGCGGTTAAGATTGCAGGAGACCGTTACACCCTAGACCAAACTAGTAGACTCGTCCTCTACAGAGCGGTCTACGACGATGAGACGGCTGCGTCCCACAGATCAAAGCTAGTCGATCCTGAGGCTGTGTACGGGAAGAGGTTGAGTGTCGATGGATACAACGTTCTCATAACAGTAGAGAGCATGCTAAGGAAGAACCCGCTGATTCTATGCGACGACGGTTTCATCCGAGATGTCTCAGGAATCTACGGGAAACACAGGTTCACATCCTTCACCGAACACGCCCTCCTATTAATAATGAGGCTTCTGACGGAGATTCAGCCATCCGAGACTCGCTTCTTCTACGATTCGCAGGTAAGCCGAAGCGGGGAGTTGGCGGCCCTGACAAGGACTTTCCTAGCTCAATTCAACCTAGAAGGCAATGCGGAAACCGCGAAACAAGCAGACAATGAAACCCTGAGGTTCGGTGGCATACTCTCATCTAGCGACGCGGTTCTCATCGAGAGAGGGGATATGCTCTTCGACCTTGCCGCAGAGGTAGCCCGTAGATACTCGCCAGGCCAGATCCTGTCTCTCCACCAACTCTGACAATATCCATTCCGATCCCACATTCGAGAGATCGCTCTGGGTATGCGTCATGTAAGCGAAGAGAATAAGTCTCGCCTCCAGGGTCAGACGTGTCGTCGTTAACTAACACTTGAAATAGAGTATCCGTGTATACTCTACCGGTTCGATACGTCTAAAACGAAACTACGCCGTGTACAGCCATCTCCTTTATCAATAATCCCCTCCCTGAGTCATAGTGCAATCAGTAAATTCTTATCTTGCTAAAGCCATCTCTTCTAGACTCGTTGGATGGGCCCGTGGCCTAGCTTGGATAAGGCGTCGAACTTCGTCAAGTGCGTAAGCCTTCTATAGTGAGCTGGAGATAGCCGGAAATCGTGGGTTCGAATCCCACCGGGCCCGCCACTCCGAAGGCACGGTGTCTTCCTACAGACGAGTTCGCAGTCATACCGGTGAGAGTTCTATGAAGTACAGGAGATTCGGAAAACTGGATTGGGAAGTCTCCGCCCTAGGGTTCGGCGTCATGAGGATGCCCATACTGGATAATGATTCGAGTAAAATCGATATGCCGGTATCTATCGGGATGATCCGATACGCTATCGACCACGGAGTCAACTATGTGGATACCGCCTACCCCTACCACCAGGGGAACAGCGAGATACTCGTAGGGGAGGCGCTCAAGGACGGATACCGAGCCAAAGTCAAGCTTGCTACGAAGATGCCTACCTGGCTTGTCAACTCCCAGTCCGATATGGACATGTATCTGGAAGAGCAGTTGAAAAGACTCCAAACGGATTATATCGACTTCTACCTCCTCCACGGACTCAGACTGGAACGGTGGCTGAAGATGAAGGAGCTGGCCGTCTTCGATTGGGCTGAGAGTGCGATGGATGAAGGCAAGATAAAGCACCTCGGGTTCAGTTTCCACGACGAGTTCGCCGTCTTCAAGGAGATCATAGACAGCTACGAGAGATGGGCTCCATGCCAAATACAGTACAACTACATCGATCACGAGTACCAGGCTGGTACTATGGGCTTGAAGTATGCGGCTTCGAAGGGCGTCCCCGTCGTGGTTATGGAACCTATAGCAGGAGGCAAGTTGGCTCTTCCACCGCCTCCCGGTATCCAAGCCGTCTGGGACAGAGCCAAGACCAAGAGAACGCCGGCAGAATGGGCCCTGCAATGGGTCTGGAATCACCCCGAGGTCTCTGTTGTCCTCAGTGGCATGAGTACCATACAACAGGTGATCGAGAACGTCGAAAGCGCCGGACGTTCCGGTTCAAACATCTTGGGGCGCGAAGAGCTCAGACTCCTCGAATGTGTACGTCAAAAATACAACGAGTTAGGTTTCGTCGGCTGCACTGGCTGCAGGTACTGTGTACCATGCCCCGAAGGCGTTGCCATCCCGGAGAACTTCGAATTATATAACGAATACTATATGAGAGGTCATGACGACTCCGTTAAAACTAAGTATCGGGAGGAAATCGCCCCTGAGCACAGGGCTGATAGGTGCGCTGAATGCGGTCAATGCGAAGAAATCTGCCCTCAGCAACTACCCATACGGAGACTCCTCAGAAGCACGGCGAGGTTGTTCAAGGACGAAAACTAAGAACAGCGAGCCGTCTGATACGCGAACTGAGTGAGCCGCTGTCTGAAATATTTATCTTCGTTCTTCTCTCATTCGAGTTTCGGATGGAATGCGGATGACAAGAATTCTGGTGGTTGTAGACACTCAAATCACGAGGGAGATCTGGGAAGATGAGCTGAGAGGCTCGCTCGGAGGGTTATACGGGTCTCAGGACGTTCGATATATAGAATCCAGTATCGACACCCCTACTTCTATACAGTGGAGTACAAAACCCTGCAAGGGGGTCCGTGAAGCTCGGGGAGACCCTGAACAACTGAAGGGTGAGCTTGGCGATACAGAGATTCTCGTAGTCCATATGGCACCCGTAACAGCAGACGTCATGCGATTGGGCAAGAGTCTAAGACTAATCTGCTGTGCCCGTGGTGGCCCCGTCAATGTCGATGTCAGGGCTGCTGCGGAACAAGGGATAACTGTCTGCCGTACGGTAGGTAGGAATGCTCCACCGGTCGCCGATCATACCATAGGTTTGCTGTTGACCGAGATGAGACATATCTCAAGGGCGAATGGGGCAGTCAAGGATGGCAGCCTCTTCAAAATCAAGGACTCGCGGGGAAGTCGGCGCGAGGCACTTCTTGAGATGGAAGACAAGACTCTAGGAATTATCGGTCTTGGACAGGTCGGAAGACAAGTAGCCAAACGAGCCAAAGGCTTCGACCTCAAGGTCATCGCCTACGACCCGTATGTTGACAAGGCGGAAATGGCGAGGTATGGTACTGTGAAGGTTGATTTAGAGTATTTGCTGAAGGAATCCGATTTCGTCTCTGTCCACGCCAGGGAAACCCCTGAGACCTTTCATATGCTGGGTGAGAAAGAATTCGCGATGATGAAGCCGACCTGCTATTTCGTTAACACTGCGCGGGGATCGATAATAGACGAGGTAGCCCTTGCAAAGACTCTGAAGAACAAACATATCGCTGGGGCAGCCATAGACGTCTTCGAGGAGGAGCCCCTGAGATCAGATAATCCGCTGACCAAGCTTGAGAACGTCACAATTACCCCTCATATGGCAGGCAGATCCGAGAAGATCCCTGTGAGAAGCGCTAAACTGGTGGCGGCTACTGTAGCGAAGTACCTGAGGGGCGAGAAGATTCCGTCTGAAGAGGTAGTCCCTATTCAAGACCTAGAGAATAAATAGGCTCAGAACAGGTGCAATCTTCGATTCTACATCCTCAATACGGCTATTGTTCAGAGAAGTGCTCCCATCCCTTTGAGGCGACTTCCTTTTCCTTCTCACCGGACTTGAGGATTACCCCTCTTTTCAGGTCTACAACCCGTCCAACAGGTGCGATCCTCGAGTCTTTCCCCTCTGCAACTCTCATCGCTTGGCCAAGCTTCTTTGGGGGTATTGTTAGCACCAGTTCGTACTCTTCCCCACCGTACAAGGCTAATTCTTCAGGATCCAAGCCTTGGGCCTTCCCGAATATGCTCGCCTCCTCCGAGACAGGGATGCTGTCAAGCTCGAAACCGACGTCACTGGCTGCTGAAAGCTCGTGTAGGCACCAAGCCAGCCCGTCGCTGGAATCGATTGACGACGAGACAACCCTTTCCTCAACAAGCGCCACTCCGAGTTCTAGCCGGGCCCTTGGCATGTAGATCGAGCTAAGAATCTTCTCTCGCACCCCTGGAGGTGGCTCTACCCCTTCAAGTAGTATCCTGAATCCGGCTCCTGTGTTGCCAAAAGGGCCGGTCACAGCGACGATATCTCCGATTTCAGCACCCGATCTCCCGACTAGAAGTTCGGGGCTACTGAGTCCAAATACGGCACAACTAATTATCAGGTCATCAGCCTCGTTCGTGTCTCCACCGACCACAAAAGTCCCGTATTCGGTGGCTCCTTGATTCAGCCCGGTTCCAAGTTGAATGATCTCCTCTCTTGTGAAGCTTGCAGGAATACCTACAGATACCAGAACTGCAAGTGGTCTAACTCCTTTCGCCGCGAAATCACTTATGTTCATGACAACCGCTTTTCTGGCTGCCTGCTGAATCGACATCCCTGGCGGGACATCTGTCTTAGCAACCAGCATATCCGTCTTCAAGACACATGCCAGATCTCCAGGAACACTGATGGCAGAAACGTCGTCCCCAAACGGGAGAATCATATTCGTTGGGATTTCAAGGTTCTCTCTGAGCATTTCAATGATTTTTCTTTCCCCAAGATCGGATGCCAACACCATACCCATTTCTCCGCGTGCAAATACAGTCATATTTGTTGGATCATATTAGGAATCCGAATTTCTTAATAGCCTCTCTAAGATCCCAGATACCCGGCTTGCCTCGGTGGCTCAGACGGCAGAGCGGCGACCTCGTATTCTTACACACGGGCGAGTCGCAAGTCGCGGGTTCGAAACCCGCCCGGGGCTCCAAAATCAATTCATTTCATCCTTATTTCGGTAAAAGAAGCCTGTTTTAACCCCCTTTTCCTTTTTGATTTCTACCGTATTTATTACAGAGGTCTAGGCTAAGGTTCTAGATGACGTAGTGTTCTGTTGGATGCTCTGGGAAGTATCTGTCCCTTCTGTCGACGAGGACGGTTACCACTTTGGCGTCTCTGCCTAGTTTCTTCGCGGTCTGGATGGCAGCGTAGACGTTGGCGCCTGAGGACATCCCGCAGAAGAGACCCTCCTCTTTGCAGAGCCTGTAGGCCATCTCCCTTGCATCCCTATCGGTGACGGTTATCACCTCGTCCGGCAATCCCTTCTCCAGCATCGTCTCTGTGAGCAGTTTCATCCTCGGGATGCCGAAGAGTTGGAAGAACCTCTTAATCGTTCCAGACCTTGTACACTCAATCATAGATGCGTCTGTAGGCTCGACGCCGACAACTCTGAGAGCGGGGCATTCCTTCTTGAGGGCTTCAGCTACGCCTAGGAGGGTGCCACCTGTCCCGATGGATGCCACCCACCCATCTACCTCCCCCTCCTGATCCAGGATCTCCCTCCCAGTAGTATCTCTATGTGCCAAGGCGTTTTGGATGTTGCACATCTGGTTCGGCCACCAGATGTCCGGGTCACTCTGTTCGAGCTCATAGCACTTCTTCATTCCTATGATGAGGGTTGCCACGCCCTTCTCTTCCTCGCTTAGATTCCTTAGGGCCTCCTCGTACTCCCCTAGACTGAAGGTCTCTACCTCGCCGCCAAAGAACTTCATTATGTTGATCCTTTCCGTTGGGCGGTAGGTACTGGTCCACTGGGCTGGTATAAACAAGCGAACCCTGTATCCCTTCACGCCTCCTACGAAGGCTAGTGCCGACCCGGTGTTTCCACTGGTCATCTCGATGATGGTGTCTCCAGATCTAAGCCTACCCTCCTTCACGGCTTCCTCTACCATGCGGAGGGCCATTCTATCCTTGATGCTTCCGCTGGGGTTGAGATACTCGCACTTGACGTATACGTTCACGTCAAGGTCCTTCGTCACTCTCCGCAGTTTGAGGAGGGGTGTATTCCCTATCAGGCTTAGTGTGCTGTCTACAACCTTCATCACATGTCTCTTCAAGTGTCTTCTCAAAAACTCATATAGTTTTCCGGCATGCGCATGGAACCAGCTTACATTGTTGATGCGGATGCCGCCTTGACTACTCAGTGGTCTAAGAGGTTTCCGTCAGGGGTACGAACGCGCACTTTCACATGTAACAATAGGGGTGTGGTTACAGGGTTGGTCGAGGAAATGCGCGTAGCATGTGTGTCTTACGGTTTGTTGGTCCGTTGGGCGGTGGCAATCCTCCTCGTGCAGAGACCTTTAGGGGCAGGGTGCGTCGAAGCGATCAGACAGGTTCTAAGAGAACCCTCCATAGCACGGCGAGAATAAGAGCTTGATAGACATATGCCTCCTTGATAGAGGAGTACACCTCATAAGGCATAGCAAGCGAGTGCCGCAACCATCCCTTTGATGTCGTTCGTTTCTTGACTAATCGGTTTTCATCCCTAGAGAATATTGGAAAGCGGGGGCACACAAACAATAGCCAAAGAGTATCCGAATCGTAGTCGGAAATGATACGGTTACTGCTCAGGATCAGCGTTAAGCCGCGGGTTCAAACGTGGATGTGAACCTATCCCGGGGCTCCAAATCCGTAGTGAAGACGGCTGCTTTTCTAGCGTCTTTTCGCCGTCTTAAAGCAATCATTTTTATTGCTGTGGTTAGGAACGGTAATGCCCTGATTAACATAGACGAGGAGAACTCTACTGGAACTGATCAAGGCTTACAGTACAGTCATCTTTGTATGCCTAGAAAAATAGTTCAGTGAAGACTATTCGAACCTATGATGGATAATTTCTACATTATTACAGAACCGGACTCAGAGGGATCGTGTTGAGTCTTGAAATAATTGATGCTAAACAACTTCCCCTTACGGATGACGAGATAAAAGCAATAATTGAAATCGAGAGCCAGCCCAAAGTTATGAGATGGCTGACTGAGCCTGTCGATGAAGACTTGGGGAAGGAGTTTCAATCCTATAAGAGGTTTTTCAAGAATCTGCGTAAGAATAGGCTAGTGGAGATTCTCGTCTCCAAGAGTAATGGGCGTATAGTGGGTTTTCTTGGTTTATGGAATCTCGGGATATTCATGGAGCATGTTGCGAGTATAGGGATAAGTGTCCACCCGGATTATTGGGGGCAAGGAATCGGTAAACGGCTTATAGATTCGGCTATTAAATTGGCTGAGAAGAAGGGGATTAAACGGCTTGAGATAGAGACTCTTTCAGAGAATACTTCTATGAGACGTTTAGCGGAAGAATCGGGATTCAAACTTGAATGCTTAAGGAAGGATAGAATCAAGAAAGACGGTAAATTCTATGATGAAACTGCCTACTTCCTGCTGCTATGAGAACGGCTATATCAAATTAAGCTGCTCATGAATATTTCCTCTCTAATGCGAAAGAAACAATCCTCTCGACAAAATTCTTGAAGGGAATACATGCAGCCTTCAAGGATCGAGTAAACCCAGCCTCAGGGGAGATGTCCGGGTTGGGATTGACTTCAAGAACGTAGGGTACCTCCTTCTTTAGACGTATATCGACCCTAGCATAGTCTCTACAACATAGCAACTCATAAGCCCTTAAAGATACTTTCTTCAATTCATCTTCGATGAAGGGCCTAACTTCTGCAGGACATACCGGTGTGGTCTTCCTATAATTTTCGCTCTTTTTTAACCACTTGGCGGAGTAATCGACTATTTTCGGCTCTTCTTTGAATCCAAATAGGATTTCAGAGATCGGTAGAACCTCTATTCTTTCGTTGCCCAGTAATGCTATGTTGAATTCCCTTCCATCTATATACTCCTCTATTAGGGCTGGTTGCCTGTAACACTTGGTTATGTATTCTACTTGACTTCTCAACTCGTTGTTGTCTGTAACGTAGCTCCTCCTTGAAACTCCGAGACTTGCCCCCTCTCTTAAAGGTTTCACGAATAATGGATAGTTTATTTCTCCTCTCCACTCCTCAAAACAGTTCAAGACCTGATATTCTGGGGTTGTTATTCCATTGGCTCTCAGGATATCTTTAGTCATACCCTTGTTTTCACACAGTCCTAACGCTAGGGGCGGTGAACCAGTATAAGAAATACCTAGAAGCTCAAGTATAGAAGGCACGTTCATCAGAAGATGGCTGTCCCCGAAAGCCCCTTCACAGAGATTTATGACAACATCTGGTCTATACGATCTCACTGCCTTTATTAATTCCTCAACATCCCTTTCGAGTGGGAAAGTTTGATGCTGAAAATCTAGCTTTCTCAAAGCATCTTGAACAGCATTAACCTGATCTTCAACTTCAGCCTCAGCTACATAGTCTATGTCTTCACCTCTGGTTGGCTGAATCGGTGCATTGAAGAGAATCCCAACTTTGGGCTTTAATCCAGACAAAAAGTCTTCTTTACTATCGGAATTCTTCAACTTCACTTCCTTCTGGTCGGTTTCCTCAGGTGAATCTTGCTTAACAGAGAATCTGCTATTAATCCGACCTGCCTTCCGTTTTCTCTATGCCAGCTTCCAGAGAATGTTGTATGCTGGGCTCCTATTATCCTATTATGTTGGTGGTTCAGCTGGTAATGGCTCAAAGGCGAGGGTGCACGAAACACTACCAAAGAGTATCTGAACCATAGCGGAAACCGCTACGGTTACAGCTCTAAATCGGCTCTAACCTGCGGGTTCAAACCTTGATGTGAACCTATCCCGGGGCTCCAAATCCGTAGTGAAGACGGCTGTTTTTCTAGCCTCTTTTTACTGCATTCGCGCATAGTTTATCTGGACAGAGCCAAAAAGAATTGAAAAAAGAAGGAGAAATAGCCTAGCAAAAGCATTGATAATGCCTTTGAGTATCTAAGAGTAAAGGATTGTTGATAAGAATATGAACGCGGTAAAAGAATTTCCTTGGGTATCCAGAGACTTCCTTCGATGCAGCGGGTGTAGAAGGTGTATGGTCGTTTGCTCGCTTCACCATGAGGAAAGGATCTGGCCTGCGGCTTCTAGGGTAAGGGTGTTTATGCTCGTCCCTGGGGTCGAGATCCCTATATTATGCGCTCAATGCGATGATTACCCCTGTGTTGCTGCTTGTCCTGTGAATGGCGCTCTCTCTGTGAGTGAGAAGACAGGTGCTGTCCTAGTCGACAGAGAGAAGTGCACCAGCTGTGGGAAGTGCATCGATGCTTGCCCGGGGAGAATCCCTTTCCTTCATCCTGGCGATAGGAAGGCGGTGATCTGCGACCTCTGCGATGGTGATCCCGAGTGCGTCAAGGTATGCCAGAAAGCCAACTTTGACGCCCTATGGGTTGTAAAGGAGTCGCAGACCGGGTTTGGGGGACCCTCGCACAAGCTCTTCGCCCGGACTCCTGAGGAGATAACGAAGGATCTGGCCTTAAACCTGTACGGCGAGAAGGCCGAGGAGTTGGTCTAGATGTCGAGGGGGTACGCAGGGAAGTTTCTTGATGTCGACCTCTCAACAGAGAGGGTGGAGGAGGTCACCTTCGAGGACGAGGTGCTTCGCAACTACGTTGGTGGGAGGGGTCTGGCGGCGAAGATACTGTGGGATCGGCTTGGGAATAGATGGGAGACCGTCGACCCACTCGGACCTGAGAACATATTCCTCGCCTTGACAGGTCCGCTGACTGGTATCTACCCTGGGGCTAGGATATGCGTCTCCGGGAAATCCCCCCAGAGCAACGGAATCCTTGGCTCGACGACGAGCGGCGAGTTTCCGTCTGAACTCAGATGCACCGGTTACGACGGAGTCATTGTAACAGGGAAGGCGAGCAGCCCAATCTACCTCCTCGTCACGGACGATAAAGGCGAGATCCAGGATGCAAGTCGGATCTGGGGGAAAGAAGCATTCGAGATGACGAAGATCCTGACGATGGAGGTTAGGGAGGAACTCGGTAGGAGGGCTCCGAACACTGGAAGCCTGACGGAGCCAGCCTTCATATATTGTGGTCCAGCGGGTGAGAGCAGAGTCAGAACCGCCGCAGTAATGCAGAAGATCAGTCATGCCGCGGGCTATGGCGGATACGGCGCTGTCATGGGCTCCAAGAACCTGAAGGCCATCGTTGCGAAGGGTACGAAGCCTATGCCTGATGTGATGAGCCCCCAGGCCGTGAGGCTTCTGAGAGATAAGGTCGAAGAGGGGACCATGGTGAGAAGGGACAGGATGAGGCGCTGGGGCACTGGGTATGGAGGATGGGAGGTAGCCGCTAGGAGCAGCTCTGAACCCGTTCGGAACTGGCAGGAAGAGTGGCATGACGAGAGATCCTTCGGTGGCGACAGATTCGACCATAGATACTGGGTAAAGAGGTACTGGAGCGACTTCAACTGCGTAACAGCATGCATGAAGCTTGCAGTCGTCAAGACGGGACCATATAAGGGGGCTATAACGGACAACCCGGACTACGAGCTTCAAGCATTTCTGGGCCCAAACCTCGGGATCTTCGACCCCGGCAAGTGCATATACCTCTCAGCCTTGATCGACTACCTGGGCTTCTCAGGGATAAACGGTCCGAACACTCTGGCCTTTACAGCAGAACTCTACCAGAGGGGGATACTCACGGAGAAGGACCTAGGCTTCAAGCTGGAGTGGGGCGACGTCGAGGCCTTCGAGGCCCTCGCAAGGAAGATCGTCGCCAGAGAGGGAATAGGAGACGTCCTAGCTGAGGGAACCTACAGGGCCGCTCTCAAGATCAGCGAGATGAAAGGCGTGAATGTACTGCCCTACGCGGTTCATGTGAAGGGCGTTGAGGTGGGAGCCCATGGAACCAGGAGCGGGCTGGACATGAACCCCATAGGCTACGCCTGCTCAGTCCAGTGTGGCGACCACACCTCAAGGGTATCGGACGCATACACAGACATGCAGATGGTCTACAACGACTCGGCGGTGGTCTGCTCCTTCTGTGTCTTCGGTTTAGAAGACCTCATATGGGAATTCCACCGGGCGGTCACAGGATGGGACACGACCAAAGAGGAATGGTACACCACCTTGGGCTCCAGGATCACCCACATCCAAAGAGCTGCGCTGCTCCTCGGCGGACCGGACGTAAAGTGGGAGCCTCCAGTCGACGATGAGAATCCACCACGATACTATGAGCCTTTGCCCTCAGGGCCCCACAAGGGTGAGACGACTGACAAAGCGCTTGTCGAAGAACAGAGGAAGCAGTACTATGAAGCCATCGGCTGGGATGAGAAGGGGATTCCCAAGTCAGAGGTCTTAGAAGAGCTCGGGCTTGAAGATGTCGACAGGGCTATGGTCAAGCTAAGGAAGTAGCCTCCCCCTCTGTCTCAATCCCGTTGCCGAGAAACCTGAAAACTCTCTTACGGAGACAGATACAACCCGGGATCGTAATTGAAGGTGAAGGTAAGAGCGTTCGGCGACCTGACAAGGCTCATTAATAATGAAACGGTAGTAGAATTGGAAGACAACACAAGATTAGGGGACCTTATCTCGAAACTCTCGGAGAGGACTGGCACCACCAGAAAAGGCTACATAGGACCCTATAAAGTAGGATCAGAACTTATAGTGCTCATCAATGGTCGAAATATGGACACGCTAGAACCCTCGTTCTCTCTGAATAATGGGGATGTGGTTGCGCTCCTACCTCCCTTCGTTGGTGGTTAGTTCCGTCAGATAGGAGGATATTTTAATCTAGAAGATTGGAAATCGAATGAGTTTCCAGCCGATCGGTCAGTCAATTAGGCTGTATCATGACCCTCTTGTTAGCTATACTCAGGGTGGTTCGGCGCGCGCCATAACTCTTCTTGAGGATCAAAGCGGTTCTTCGCTTTAGCGCGCGATAAAACGAAGGTTGACAGCGGAGACCGGAGTGTTGCCTTCATCGCGAGCGGAGGGGAGATCAAGGCGGAGTTACAGATCCCGACGAGGAGAGGCGGCCTGCCTTCACGATCTCCTCTGCCATCCTTCTCAGCTCTTCCTCTTCCTTCTGAGTGGGTGGCGTAGGACTGTTGGCGGTGGCGACGTTCTCTTCCACTTCAGACAGTCTGCTCATTCCTACTATCGCTGTGTCAACGTCATGGTTCCAGACGTATCTCAGAGCTTGCGGCGAGTCGGGCAAGCCTCCCTTTCCCAAGGCCTTCATGGCTATAACCCCCACATCGAGATCAGCCGCCAAAGCAAGAAGCCTATCCTTCGCAGAATTCGCCGCGTAGTTGAATGGAACGATAAGGTTTGAGAACGCCTTTGTCTGGATCGCTTCCACAAGAAACTTTACATCGTGACTCGTAATCCCAATGTAATCGATTACTCCTTCGCGCTTTGCTTCTTCCAAGGCCTCGTAAGCACCTCCCGGCTGCATGGCCTTGCTGAACTCGTGGACGTTTATCGGCAGCTCGGCGATCTCCACATGGTCCGTATTGAGGGCTTCCAAGGTTTCTCTCAGCCGTTCCTCAGCCTCCTCCTTCGTTCTCTGGCTGCCCCCAATCTTCACTGCCAAGAAACACTCGTCCCTACGTTCCTTCATCACCTTCCCGATCTTATACGAGCTATCACCATACGTGATCGAAGTATGAATGAAATTAACGCCCAGATCCAATGCGCGGTTCACCACAGCAACAGCATCCTTCTCATCTACCCCTCTGATGGGGATGCCCCCGAACCCCAGAATTGAAACCCTCAGGCCTGTCTGACCCAATATCATATATCTCAAAGTATCATCCTGCCAGAGACATCTCTCAACAGTATATGTCTAGTTTCCAAGTATATTGGTTCCCTAGCACCTGAAAAGTGGAAGAAACAAAACCAGCAGGCATCGCTTGTCTTGAGAATCTTTAGACTACTGCTTCTGTCAAACGACAAGTACTCGTGCCACGAATACTCCTACCAGCAATCCCTGAAACCAATCGAAAACGGTTCCGTGGAAGCGTCCGACCCGAGGCAGCTCAACCTGGTAGATTCTGAGGGAACATACTGACCCAAATTCTTGGGTAACTGTTCCTATCGACCGGACTCAAGCCTTCATCCAGAAGAGCCCTCATGAAGCTCTTTTATGGTGCGGTGAACTATTTTCCAGTCAACGCTCAGAGCCTGACACGCCTTCTCCGTGATTGCGATCCCGTGGGGTGGGCATCCGGGGACATAGACGCCGAGTTCTCGGTGTGGGCTGGCGCATTTCCCGACAACCAAAGGCACCCCTTCCACATCCGGGATCTTCTCCGGTATACCCATGATCACGGTCAACTCCCCCAGCTCACTCTTGTAGCCCGCTTCCCTCAAGTATGTGAAAGTGCTGTAGATCTCCCCCATACATCCTGTACACGTATCCTTCTCGATGAGATTAACCATCCCGAACCGGCTCTTGAACGCCTCTGAGAACGGCTTGAACCGCCTTGAGACATCCTCGATCCGCGCTCCCCTCACCTCAATCTTGCCCAGGTCGGTGGTGCCGAGCCCCTTTTCTTCGGCAAGCTGCAGGTGGAGCACCATAGCCAGGTCCAGACCCATAATCCTGGCGCAGACCGTGTCAACAGCCACGGGATCAGCCCCCGCCACCACCAAGCCCAAACCAACCCTGTCTCTAGGATACTCCCAAGTCCCTTCCATACAACTTGTAGCGTCTACCACCGTGAAATCAGGGCTGACAACCCGGTTCAGATCCACAATCGCCCTATCCAACCCGCATCGATGACTCATCCTCTTCTCCAAACCGGGGAGAACACCCTTCATATTCTTCAGACCACACGTAATCGCTGTCCTATTATGCGTCTTCAACACAGGAACCGAGATTATCACATCTGCCTCCACTGCAGTCTTCGCAACCCTAAACCTCTTCATCACATATGCGTCGGAAACCTCCACCTCGACTGGCTCATCCCGATTCAAGTCAACAAGCTCTACACCACAATCCCGAGCAACCCTCTCAGTCCCAGAGACCCTAAACGCCTCCAAAGTATCCCTGATATTAGGAAAATCGTATCCCACAGCAGATCCCTCCCCAATAACAATCCTCCCGGCCCCCAACTCCTCCACAATCCTCACTACAGCCTCAGTGACCCTCGCATCCGTAATCATGCCCGAACCAGACTCCACAGGACGGAGAAGATTAGGCTTCACCAAAACAGTCGAATCACCATCAATAAGACCACCCAGCCCTCCCGCTTCTCTGACAGCCTCCCTCACCGCCCTCTCAACATCGTTCCCATGAACCCTTACAACGGATACAACCGCCAAAAGAATCCCACACCAATGCCCAGAACTACTCAATCACCCTATAACATTACGGGAAGGCACTAATATGCCCCATCCAAGAACCGGAAACCCCCTCTCTTGGCGGCTCAAGCTGAGAGCGCACACCAAGGCTGACAGCGGAGCCCAGAGTGGTGCGTTGATCTCTTAATAGGCGATAGCAAGTCGTCTTGGACAATTTGCCGGCAGATTATGTTCCCTCAATAATTGCAATGTATTGAGAGTCTTCGGAATCGATGAATTCCTTAACCTTCCAGCCAGTCCCTTCCACTTAGACTGAGACCGACAGGATGGCATATCTGCCCGAATCTTCTCCCGATAACGGGAGAGACTTTCAACGAATCCCTTATACCGTCCGTCTTGGCGGATACTCCTCGCGTCAATTGAGGGATTTGAGGCTTATGAGTGGCAGAGGTTTCGGGAGAGGTAGGGGAGGGAGGCGTCAGCAGACTGGTGGACCTGCATGTTGCGTGTGTCCGAGTTGCGGGCATAAAGTGCCTCACGTGAGAGATGTCCCCTGCCTGCAGACTCGATGTCCCAATTGCGGGACGGCAATGATGCCCTCCTCCTTGCGCATGCGCCAAGCCTTTCCGTGACGTTTAGACAGGCTGAGATGGGAGGCGCAGTATAACTGGAGGGCAATAGAATCCGTATGGTCTAGTCAATTCAAATCCGAGACAGAGAATGACTTCCAAGGATACTCGATGAAACCGATGTGAAAATGAGGAAAGAGCGCCCTATACCTTCGAATTGTATTGCTACACACATATAGAGGAGTGGTTGGGGCTGTCTGCTGACGTGTTATCTAATATTCTGGCTGATACCTAAAGATTTGAAGGCGAGGGCTCACGAAAAACTACCAAAGAATATCCGAATCATAGCCGGAAACGATACGGTTACAGCTCCAAATCAGCTGTAAAACGCGGGTTCGAAGCTGGGTGTGAACCTATCCCGGGGCTCCAAAATCAATTCATTCAAGAATTATTTTAGGAAAAAGAAGTTTATTTTTCATCTTTTTCCTTATTATCTTGTAGATTGCAGTTGGATCCCCTTAGATACATATTTTTATTTGATTCGGGTCTAGCTAGTGAGACGGCTCCCATTACTGCAGGCTGAAGGATATAGTACGTTAAAATATTCCCCAGACTTACATGATCGTTGGTATGCGTGAGGAGTATTTAGTTTTCACAGGCAGGCCTAATGCGGGCAAGAGTAGCATCATCAGGAAAGTGCTAGGGCTAGATGTGGCGACTGGCAAGCGTCCGGGTACCACAAGACGGTTCTCGAAGTATCCTTTGAGTCACGGTCTGTTTCTTGTGGACATGCCAGGGTTTGGCACTATGATGCGAGCCTCTAAGCGTTTGGAGGAGAAGATAAAACATCAGATCGTTGAGTTCTTCGAGTCCAATGCTCAAAGGATAGCCGAAGCCGTCCATGTGCTAGACGTATCCACATTCTCAGAGGTAACGTGGCGTCTGGAGAAGAAGGGGTTCATCCCCGTGGATGTGGAGATGGTGCTGTTCCTAGCACAGATCTTAGGTGAGTTCCCTTTAGTGGCAGCTAACAAGATCGACAAAGCGGACAGGAAGGAGATAGATGCCAACCTTGAAGAGTTGATGTATCGGTTTGGCAACGAAGAGCCTCTGGAGGTTGCCGGATACATATTTCCGGTAAGTGCAAAGACAGGAGAAGGCTTGGGCGGTTTGAAGAGAGCCATTCGTGAAAGATTGATGGCGAAAGGCTACAGGAACCCGCTTAAAAGCTATTGCCCCTCAAATGCCGCTCAGTCTTCAAGAACAAGAGGGCCTATTCAATCAATCTGACGGTTGGGCGTAAAGCTTTCTCCTGAGAGGCAGCGTCCCAGCGGCTGACCGATGGGCGCGGTTTGGAAGCCTAGAGGCAGGTCGTAGTACCTAGCACGCGCTTACGAATGTTGAATCGCAGGAGGACTACAAAAGACAACTTCTTCCATTCAAGCAATGGGGTGGCATGAATCATATACTAGACACCCGCTTTCTTCTACGTTTCAGAACAGAATAGTGTGTGCTGAGATGCGGGTTCTGTAAAGTCTCCGTCAGATATGAGGAATGTAAAAAATCATCAGATGATTGAAAGGAGGTGAATCATACGAAGTCTTTTATTGTTCTTAAAGAAATCTCTTTTGAGCGTGGTTCTGTGGACTGCATCTATTATAACAATTTTTGTTATCCTAGTATCTGTGCAATTGGACAAACATACAACCCCACAGATGAGGAAGAGAAGAAATATTGTCAGAATATTGAGAATTACAGGAAATGTCCGAGATTCAAGGCTTATCAACATGACCTTGAGATGAGAAGAGGTATTCAACCAGAAAGTGATGATGTTTGACGCCCTAGAGGGGATTTGAACCCCTGATTTGCTTATGCAAAATTCACGTGTCAGGCGAACGCAATAACCAGACTATGCGACTAGGGCACATAATATGGAATAATGAGGTCAATGGTAACGTTTAAATTTGCTCATATTGTAATGTTATTCGGCTTATGCAAAGCTGACACCGCAAGGTGTCCACGTGTCGGGTGCGACCTAACCTTTGGGTCGTACCTTCCTAGTTATCGGATCTCGATTCGAAGCATTCTGGATTAGAGTAGTCCACTTGTTTTTGCCTTCGACTTTGATTCCACAGGCTTCTGCTGGAGTTTTACCGTCTAATCCTTCGTGTCCTCGTATGTAGTTGTGGAATATCTGATAGCCAGCGATGATCGGCGTATCCTTGCTTTTCAGCCCTCTCATCACTTTCTCTCGGTCTCGGATCTCACCGTTGAGCCGTTCCATCTTATTGTTGTTCATGTCCCCAGCCAAGTGGATGTGTCGGATATGTTTGGTTCTTGTTATCTTCCTTGCTGTCCAGAATTCTTTGGTGTAAGCCTTGTTGTATGATGGTAGTCCATCGGTGATGAGAGTCTTAGGCTTCTTCCCTGCAACCTCTCTCCCCTTCTTGAAGAGTCCTGTTGCGATGTGCTTATGCTTGGTATCCGCAACTTCCTGTGCTATCCAGTAACGAGTTTCATCATCCATCAGAGCAAAGACGTATTTCAGATCCCCTTTGACTTTGACCCATAACTCGTCAGCCCTCCAAGTATCCCCGACATTCGGCTGAATGTTGTCGGCATACTCTTCGAGTAGCTTAGTGTATTTCTTGATCCAGTTGTAGACGGTTTGATGGCTTACTTCGACTCCCATGATTCTGAGGGATCTCTGTGTGTTTCGTAGGGATTCGCCTGAGAAGTATAGTTGCATGGCTGTTGTGATTGCTTGTGGGTTGTGTTTCATCTTCTCGAACCCGATGTTGAAGCTGAAGTATCTTCCACAAGTCTTGCATTGGAATAGCTGTATGTCGCCGTGTTTGTTGTGTCGTAGTCCCGCCTTTACGATGTCTAGTGATTCACAGTAAACGCATTGAGTTGCATTGATGATTGGCTGTATTCTTCTTGTCTCGACTTCCCGTCTAAGTTGGGTTGAGAACTCGACAGCAAAGATATGTTTGCACTTGACATGACGGTAAACATGATCGGGACAAGAACAGACCCAACCGAACTCCTTGAGACTGACCGTGTATTCGCCGTTTCCTGATTGTGATTTGACTTGGTAATTGTCTTGACTGATCCTTTGAATCTGGTTGGGTAGGTTGGCGATTGCCTGTCCTCTTTCTTGTCTCGTTTCTAGTACCATTATACCACCGTACCACTAATTAGTAGATACCTATACCCTTATAAAACTTATGGTATAGACTTATATACCACCAAGATCATTCTCTGTCAAGGTGGTATGTCTGTCTGAGAAAGTGAAAACTTCGATTAAGATGAATCCCGAACTCTGGAAGGAAGCCAAGATCCAAGCCATAAGACACGACATGGATCTTAGCGAACTTGTGGAGGAAGCAATCAGGCAATGGATAAACCAGAAGGATTCTGAATGATTTCCGAAGAGGGCAAAATGGAGAAAGAACGAAGACAGTTCAATGAAATAATTAATCTCATCCTTGATGAAAGCCCAGATAAGAAACAGCGTACCGTTGCAAGAGAGGTAGGACAGATTTTCAATCAAGAATTAGATAGGTTGAAAACAACATCTATGAACCTAAAAACTCAGATGGATGTTAGGAATATTACCCCAACTAGTGCAACAATCGGAAGCCTAGCTTTAGTTCTCATAGAAGAACTGCATAGTCTCTATTCTTTGATAGGAAATCTTTCCATTCTCGTCTTATTGCCTGAATCAAAAAGTGAAGTTTCAGATGAAAAGGTCAGAGAAATGATTGATTCAACGGTTAGACAGAGATTCTCAGAAGAACTTGAACCGAGGATTCAAACACTTGGAAAATTATTGGAAGGATTGCAGGTTGAAACCGATAGAAGGGATAAGGTACTTGGCAACAACAAATGATAGGTTGCTTAGAGAACAACTGCATAGACTTAACCAACTAATCAAACTGGATGACCTCAATACTGAGCTGATGGGTGCCTTCACAGTTCTCTTGACATGGGTTATTGACTACTGTAAGAAGAACAATATTCCAATACATGATGAACAGTCCTTGAAGATGCTGATTAGTCGGGTGAAACGACTCCATCAGGAAATAAAGATAGAATCATCTGATCTATCGGAATACGTCAAGTTCCAGAAGATGCTTCAGTGCGTATCTGACGAAAGTTTACAGCGAGACCGATCTGACGAAGACTTGACAGAACCTGAGATGCGAACCCTTTAAATAGGTTGCCGCGTGTCCGCGCCCCGACGTCCAAGCAGTGAACGAGTTTGCCAGAAGAAGTCGAATATGTCAAAATTGGCGATTTGAAGC
>CAZQWG010000010.1:0-81620 GCA_964596985.1 uncultured Candidatus Bathyarchaeia archaeon | reverse complement strand
GGCAAAGATAGTGGGACCTCTCTCGTGGCAGCTTCGTTTCATAAGAAGCGGCGTGCCTGACGTGGTTGTCGTCGACGAGCAGTGTATCCGTGCAGACTCTCTGGCAGAATCAGAAAAGATACACGCTCCGCTCATAGCTACCTCCGAGAAGAACTGTCTGGGACTGGAAGATAGAAGCAACGACGACCCTGACGCAATAGTCTCAGACTTGGTGGAAGGAAGGGTTCCAGGAGTTCTGATATTGAAGCCTGAACTTGCAGGTGAAGTGGCGGTTAAAACCGTTTTGGCTGCAGCTCCCAAACGAAAGAAGTTCAAGATCATCCCAGAAGCCAGCGAGATAATCGAGGCTGCAAAAGATTGTATGAATTGCGATGACTGTAGACGAGCATGCCCAAACGACCTCCCTCTACCAGAAGCGATCGCCGAAGCAGCGAAAGGAGACTTGACGATGCTTGCATCCCTTTACGAGGCATGTATAGGCTGCGGGAGATGTGAGAACTCCTGTCGAGCCCACATGCCACTCCACAGCTTCATAGTCAAGGCGGCCGAGAAGAGAACTAAGGAAGAGAAATCTGTGATCAGATCAGGGCGAGGAGCCATCCAAGACCTGGAGATACGCAATGTCGGTGCTCCAATAGTTCTCGGAGAGATCCCAGGGGTTGTCGCCTTCGTCGGATGCTCGAATTATCCGAAAGGCGGGGAAGAGGTCGCCAAGATGGTTGATGAATTCGCCAAGCGCAGGTACATTGTTGTAACTTCTGGCTGTGCAGCGATGTCTGCTGGCATGTATAAAAACGAGGAAGGAAAGAGCATATACGAGGTTTATCCCGGCGACTTCGATGCAGGCTGCGTCTTGAACACAGGTTCATGCGTCTCTAACCCACACATTGTAGGAGCTGCTATCAAGATTGCCAGCATTTTCGCGAAAAGAAATCTGCGAGGTAACTACGAGGAGATTGCGGACTATATTCTAAACCGGGTAGGCGCTGTCGGGGTGGCTTGGGGCGCTATGTCCCAGAAGGCAGCCTCGATTGCCAGTGGTTGTTGGCGACTCGGAATACCCGTGATCGTCGGGCCGCATGGATCAAAATACAGGCGCATGCTTCTTGGAAGAAAGGACCACGAAGAGGATTGGTATGTCTACAATGCTAGAACAGGGGAGAAAGAATACGTAGGACCAGCCCCGGAACATCTCTTCTACGCAGCCGAGACCAAGGAGGAGGCGATGGTCATGATTGCCAAGCTCTGCATGAGACCTAATGACACATTCAAGGGCAGAGCGATAAAACTGACACATTATATCGATCTTCATAAACGGCTGTATGGAACGATGCCGGATGACATTCACCTGTTCATCCGTACGAAAGCGGACGTCCCGATCACCCAGAAAGACGAGATTCTCAAGATTCTGGATGAAAAAGGCTGGGAGGAAAAGACGATTCCAGATCCAACGTTACTACCGAGGATGATTAGAAAGAGGAGGGAGTAGGATGCCCACCACCGAATCTTGGCAGATAGCGGAAGTCCCCGGTCCGACCAAAGCGAACACGATTACCAAACCCGAAGTCGTAGTCGCGATGATAAAGAGAGCCAAACGCCCAATACTGGTAGTCGGACACAAAGCCGCAGACGTAGACTCGAACGAAGAGAAGTCAATAGACAGCCTCATAGAGATTGCAGACAACTCGGATACTCCTGTCGTGGCGACAGCACACACAGTCGACCAATTCCTCAAGAGAGGATTCCAACCCGCATCCTGGATGCCAGCGGTGGATATAGGGAACAGGCTGGTGGACCCTGACTGGAAAGGATTGAAAGGGGAAGGCCAACACGACCTGATATTGATCGCAGGAATCCCTTACTACATGGAATGGCTCATCCTATCCGGTCTCAAACACTTCGCACCTCAACTAAAATCGATATCGCTAGACCGGTTCTACCAACCCCACGCAACGTGGTCATTCCCTAACATCTCTATCGAGGAATGGCGCAAGTCTCTTAAGACGATCGCCGAGAAACTGGGAGGGAACTAAGATGTCGATGTTCAAAGATATCCCGGTCGACGTAGGAATAATCTACGAAGGAGAAAGAATCCGAAAGGGAAACATGTACGTCGAGCTTGGCGGACCAAAGGTTGAAACGAAATTCGAGCTCGTCAAAGCCAGGACTATGGATGAGATCGAAGACGGGAAAGTCGAGATAGAGGGACCAGACCTCAAAGATCTAGAAGAGGGGGGCAGTTACCCCCTCGGGATACTGGTTGAGGTTGCCGGTAAACAGATAGAGGAGGAACTCGAAGGAGTCGTAGAACGACGAATCCACGAATACTGTAACTTCATCGAGGGGTTCATGCATCTAAACCAGCGTTACGACATCTGGTGTCGACTCAACAAGAAATCCTTCGCTAAAGGACTCAACAGTTTCGAGACGATCGGCAAAGTACTGATAAGACTGTTCAAGAGCGAACTGTCCATCATCGAAAAGATCCAGATCAAATTCATTACGGACCCTGAGAAAGTCAAGGAGATGCACGCGCAAGCCCTAGAAACCTACGAGGCTCGTGATGCCCGGGCACGTGGACTAAAGGATGAAGAGGTCGACTCTTTCTACGGCTGCACACTCTGCCAGTCATTCGCGCCAACCCACGTCTGCGTAATCACACCTCAGAGATACGCTAATTGTGGAGCCATCAGCTGGTTCGACGCTAGGGCGGCAGCCAGGGTAGACCCGAAAGGACCGTTATACAAGGTCGATGTTGGAGAAGAGATCGACTCCCTGAAAGGAGAGTTCTCGGGACCCAATAAAGCTGTGGCCGAGAAATCTCTTGGAGAGATTACAAGGGTATACCTTTACAGCGCGTTCGGTTATCCCCACACATCATGCGGCTGCTTCGAGGCAATAGCCTTCTACATCCCAGAAGTAGACGGATTCGGATTGGTCGATAGAAGCTTCAGGGGAAAGACAGTAAACGGCCTCCCGTTCTCAACGATGGCAGATTCCACTGCAGGAGGAAGACAGATCGACGGGTTCCACGGCGTGTCCATCGAATACATGAGGTCACCGAAGTTTCTCCAAGCCGATAGGGGATGGGCCAGAGTAACATGGGTTCCATCGGACGTGAAGGAGAGAGTAGGAGACTTCATACCCGAAGAGCTCATCGACAAGATCGCCACCGAGAAGGATGTAGAATCGCTGGAAGAGTTGCAGACCTTCCTCAAAGAGAAACAACACCCAATCGTCAAACATTGGGAGGCTGCGCCGACTGAGATAGCCCCAGAGGAAGAGGCGCAGAGAGAGGAGATCGCAATAACCCCGACGATGACCGGTCAGGCAATACCTGTGGTCGGTGGCGGATTCAGGATTATCCTGAAGAACGCGAAGATACATGCGGAAAAGGTGATCATCAGACCCCTCAAGAAGGGTGAGAAGTCATGAAAGACGAAGAGAAGGAAGGGGAGGAGGAGATTCGAGCAATAGGAATCAACCCCAAACTTCTCGAGGCTCTAGAAAGGTTTGGAGAGGTAGAGCTAGAAGATGTCGACATAGATGTTGGGGACCTAGAGATCTGGGTACAACCACCCACAGCAGTGATGGCACCCTCCAAGACTGTAGCACTACCAAGGGTCAAACCGACAACGATCCTTGAAGAAGGCTTCGTCCCACCGGTGAGAGAGTATCCGGGGCGGATAGCGGAGGTGAAACTGGGAGCGACGAAGAGCGAGGGGGGAACCAGAGCAAAGTCGTTCACCATAGGCGGAGAAACCTGTCCGCCATACTACATCTTTGAAGAGAAGATGCCCCACCCTCCAGTAATCTCCTTCGACGTCTTCGACATGAAAATCCCGTTGGCGAAGGCAGTGAAGACACACGTCGAAGACGTCCTTGATGATCCTGCAGCTTGGGCTAAACGCTCCGTCGACAAGTTCGGGGCAGAGATGGTAAACCTTCACTTGGTAAGCATTGATCCTTTGATCAGCGATACCCCTCCGAAGAAAGCGGCTGAGACCGTGGAGGAGGTCCTGCAGGCAGTAGATGTTCCAATCGCAGTCGGAGGATGCGGAGACCCGGAGAAGGATCTGAAGGTCTTCAAGAAGGTAGCAGAGGTAGCCGAGGGTGAGAGAATTCTCTTCAACTCTGTCACCCTAGACATGGACATCAAGAAGACAGCAGAAGTCATCAAGAAGTATGGACACGTGATTATCGCGTTTACTTCTATGGATATGGCGCTTGCTAGAGAGCTCAACCGGAAACTCTACGAGTTCCTTCCGAAAGACCAGATCGTAGTCGACACAACAACCGCAGCCCTCGGGTACGGCTTAGACTACGCATTCACGATAATGGAGCGTGTACGTCAGGCGGCCTTGATGGGAGACCCCGAACTCCAGCACCCAATGTCCTCGGGAACGACAAACGCATGGGCTGCCCGAGAGGCATGGATGAAGATGCCGGAATGGGGTCCACGCGAGCTGCGAGGCCCAATCTGGGAGACGGTCACCGCACTCTCCCTTCTCACGGTAGGAGTGGACTATTTCATGATGATGCATCCCGCGGCGGTCAAGACGGTGAAAGAAGCCATAAAAGGTTTGACTAGCGGACAGAAGGCGGATCCAGCGAAGATAGCCAACTGGGTGACGACCAAGCTCTAGGAGGAGAATAATAGGGAGATGTCTGCAAAAGAACTCAGCCCAATCGACGTATACAAGCTACTGCCAAGAACAAACTGCAAGGAGTGCGGAGAAGAGAACTGCATGGCATTCGCTACTCGAATGGTCAACAGAGAAATTCCTCTAGAGGAATGCAAACCACTGCTGAAAGAAGAATTCAAGAGATCCTACGAGAAGCTTAAAGAACTGCTCAAACCCACAATCAGAGAAATCGTCATCGGCACTGGAAATCACGCAGTGAAGATAGGAGGAGAACTCGTGATGTACCGCCACGAATTCACATACATGAATCCCACTGCTTTCATGATTGCGGTCGACGATGAGATGCCTGAGGACGAACTCCTCAAGAGAGTCAAAGGTGTTGAAGACTTCCACTACGAATACATAGGGCAGGTACTCAAACTCGACGGAATCGCAGTTAGATCGGTCAGCGGGAACCCCGAACGTTTCCAAGCCACCGTCAAGAAACTGGCTGAGAACACGGCCCTCCCCTTCGTCATTTGCTCCTTTGATCCAAACGTAATCGAAGCAGGATTAGTATCGGCGCAGGATAAGAAACCATTGATCTATGCGGCTAACCGTGAAAACTGGAAGGAGATGGCTGATCTAGCCTTAATGTACAAGTGCCCGCTATGCGTCTTTGCACCCAACGACATGAAGCTCCTTCGGTCCCTATCGAAAACCCTCCTCGAATATGGCGTAGAGGATCTCGTACTCGATCCCGGAACCTTTGGAGCCAGCGAGCTCGGGGATACGATCAACAACTTCACCATGATTCGTAGAGCAGCCTGCAAAGAGAACGATGAGCTTCTGGCTTTCCCTATTATAGGGATCCCGATGATCGCCTCGCTCGGAGAAGGAGACCCCACCGAGAGAAGGTGGAATGAGGCTTGGCTCGCATCCACGCTGGTCGCAAGATACGCAGATATCGAAATAATGAGTGATATAGAAGGCTGGGCTATCTTGCCGGATATAATATTCAGACAGAACATCTACACCGATCCCAGAAAACCAGTCGCTGTTGACGCAGCAGTGAAGCCGATCGGCAACCCCAACGAGAACTCACCAGTATTCATGACCACCAACTTTGCACTCACATACTACACTGTCGCGGACGACATCGAGAGAGCCGGAATCGACGGCTATCTCATCGTCGTCGACACGGAAGGAATTTCTGTGGAGAGCGCGGTTGCAGGGAGAAAACTTACTGCGGATAGTGTTGCTGATGCGATCAAAGAGTTCAAAGTCGAAGAGATGGTGAAACACAAGAAACTGATCATCCCCGGCAGGGCCTCGAGGCTAAGCGGGGAGATAGAAGACACAACAAAATGGGAAGTCCTCGTAGGTCCCCTCGATTCTTCAGGAATACCAAAGTTCTTGCAGGAGAAATGGGCATAAGAAGCCCCAACGTAAACCCTCCCCCTCCAAGGAAAGATGTACTAAGTCTCAAGAGAAGAGAGACCACCCCCTATCCCGATTCGCCGGTTCTTTCTTCTTTTAAGCCTCTTCCTCGACTCGTAGCCTAGAAGTTGATCGGATAGTTAAAATGGAAATCCGAATAACAATATTGCCGTAGTGCACCGATCCGCCCAGCATGCTCATTCCGTTAGGTAGAAGCCATAGGAGATCTATCGTTGAGAACGGAACGGAAGATCAAGGTAACCTTTCAACCTTCAGGCAAGAGAATAGAGGTAGATGAGGGGACACCCCTCTTTGAAGCCGCACAGCTGGCAGGGGTAGATATCAGGAGCATATGTGGTGGAAAAGGGAACTGCGGGAAATGCAGGGTACGAGTAGAAGAAGGGAAAGTGTCAGCCGATTCAAAGCTGGAAGAAGAATTCTTCACACCGGAGGAGATTACCGAGGGATATCACCTGGCTTGCAAGACACATGCACTAAGCGACGTGGTGATCGATATTCCTGTCGAGACGAGGATCGAGGGGCAGAAGATCCTTGTAACCGCCACCATCCCGGATAGCGAGATAAACCCGGTATGCAAGAAGATATTCTTCAAAGAGGTATCTTGCGGTCCTCAAACAGGATCTCTTGGCAAAGCTTTGATTGCAGCAATCGAAGAGAAATATGCCACTGAGGCTGAGATGTCCAAGTCGGTTATAGAGAAGCTCGATGTGATCGACTCTCAGATCGGGAAAGGGGTGACGGCGACTCTCTGCCAGATCCATGAGATGACCGAGGTAGTCGACGTTGAACCAGGGGACGCCTCAGAGAGAAACTTTGGTCTCGCAGTCGATATAGGAACAACCAAGATCGTGATCTACCTAGTAGATCTGAATAATGGGAGAATAGTCGGCGTTGGGTCTGACTATAATAGGCAGCTGGCGTACGGGGAAGACTTACTCTCCCGTATTGATTACGGGTTCAGGGTCAGACATGGGCTGACCAAACTTCAATCGGCAGCCATAGATACTATAAACAGTTTGATCGAACAGGTGACAAAGGAGAATAAAATCGAGATCTCAGATATCTCTGGGATTTCTGTTGCAGGGAACACTGTAATGACACACCTCTTTGTAGGACTGGACCCTGCACCACTCGTCGACAGTAACGTCAAGGTCTCAAGAGACCCAATTGATGTCAAAGCTGAGAAACTCGGGATTAAGGCGAGTCAAAGCGCGACCGTCTTCTGTTTGCCGTCCGTCAGCAGATTCCTAGGCGGTGACGCGATTGCAGATGTCATTACGTCGGGTCTTCACGACTCAGACGACATCTCAGTCTTGATCGATATGGGAACCAACGGCGAGGTCATCTTGGGGAGTAAAGGATGGCTATTCTCGAGCTCCTGTGCTGCAGGACCCGCCTTCGAGGGATGGGGAATCAAATTCGGTATGCGTTCACTCGAAGGGGCAATAGAACACATAAAGATCGTACCCGACACCCTAAAATCAGCCTATACCGTCATCGGACCAGAGAGAACCAAGCCCCGAGGGATCTGTGGTTCAGGGCTGATAGACGCTCTCGCAGAGATGTACAAGACGAAGATACTGGACTCTCTTGGCAAGATCCGCGGGAACCGTGACACCCCGCTCATCAGAAGGGGAGACGACGGGCTGGAATACCTCCTCGTTCCCGCAAACCAGAACGCGATTGGAAGAGACATCGTCATAACGCAGAAAGACGTCGACAACCTTATGGACTCCAAGGCAGCAACATGCGCCGCGATCTCCGTCCTCATGAAGAAGGTTGGACTCACCGTCTCAGACATCGACAACCTATACCTCTTCGGCGCTTTCGGAAATTATGTCGATCTCAACAGCGCCATCACACTAGGGGTATTCCCAGAGTTCCCAAACGCAAGAACAGTCCCCTTGGGAAACGGATCCTTGGCAGGAGCCTATCTGACGCTCCTATCTATGGAGAAACGAGTGGAGGTCGAGAGGATTGCCGGAGACATGACCTACTACGATCTCTCAGCAGATCCAGACTTCATGGAAGAATACTCAGCAGCTCTCGCGATCCCAGGGAACCCAGCACTCTTTCCATCCACAAAGAAGACCGCGTAAGTCTTCGTAATCTTGTCGAGAAATTCTCGACAGAGACGAGTCTGTCGTTTGCTCAGTTACCAGAAGCCTCGACGCATTGCTTCTCGTTCGGCTTCAACAACCAACTCATAGAAATGATCATCCAAATTCGGCTCTTCCTTCAATATCCGTTCAATCTGAGCCAACCTAAGTCTCCTGCCAGCTAACGCTACTAGGGCTTCGACTCCAAAATCCCTCCAGAGTCCCGCAACCTCCTTCATTCGATTAACCATTCTTATTCGTTCCTGGTTCCTATTGCTCTTGGCCAATAGGGTGCGGGTTTCATCTTCTGTGATTTTCACCGCACCGATATCGGCTGATCCACAGTTCGGACAAACCGTTGAGTTGTCGATCTCCTTTGTCTTCTTTGTCTCTACGTAGCTCCAACACGATGTACATACTAGGGTCAAGGGTTCGTTGAGCAGCCGTGCCTTGGCGGATTCGACAATAAGCTTCCGAAGCTTCTCAGCCGGGATCAGAGTTGTTCTGCTACTCAACTTCTCGAAACCCACCTGAGCCACGGGGGTCAAGGAATCCTCGTCGCCAACCCGGACAAGAGTAATCTCACCACCCTGGATTTTCCGGAGAACCTCAAGCGTCCGATCAATATCCAAGTCGCTGATGAGGGTGTCCATCAGAGCCTGTTCGTATATGACCGATCCTTCGAAACTCTTCACCAACTGTCTCAGACCCACGGTACCGAAGTCTACACCCTTGGACAGGGCACCGAATTTGCGTGCGACATGGATCAGCCGCCTCTTGAATAGACCAGTCTTCACCACCGCTTTCGAAATCGAGTTTCGTGCTTCCTCATCCGAGGTCTCGGAGAGACAAGCCGAGACATCTTCCATGGTGGTTTCCCCGAATGTTTGCAGGACGATCCGGTACGGATCTTGTTTCACACCGACGGTATGACCGAGTCTTTCAGCAAGAGCCTGACCAATCAGTTGGGCAAGAGTCCTGTTCACCAGAGTTCCAAGGCAGGCGTGAATGACTGCATATTCATCCCATTCCTCGATCGTTATCCTCCTGTCCGTAGGAACCGGAATTTCCCGGTCGACTTGGTCAAGGGTATCTGAGATGGCTCGGGTTGCTACCTCCAACGTTACAGGATATTCTTCTTGGATCAGTTGAGGTATCCTTGACCGGGGAACGCCGGCAGATCTTTTTTCCTCCACAAAGCCCCGGATCTCACCTACTTCCATGGCGATCTCGAAAGGAACAGGGATCTCCTCGCCAACCCAGCTCGGTATCGCCCCTGTCGGGTCCTCTATAGGACGAACGTAGATCTTATTCCCATAAGCGTAGTTGATCTTCCAAGGACGCCCACGGACGATGAATTTGACTCCGGGTTGCCCGTATTCTGCGACAAAAGCCTCGTCTAAAATGCCGACAGGAATATCATCGGTCTCATCTATGATGAGGTAGTTCTTCTGATCAGGAATCATCGAGAGGTTCTCGTAGTAGTACTTATAGAGATCCTTGGAGTTTCGGGGTTTGGCGATGATCCTGTCCTCAGGCGAGAAGAAAGCTAATCTCGGGTATCTGCCGTGCATATAGGTCAGAACCTTGACCAAGTCTTCCTCGGTAAGATCTCGATACGGATAGGATTTCCTGAAGAGATCTAGGACCTCTTCGAGATACCATCTCGATTTGGAAAAGAGAAGACCTACAAGTTGCTGATTGAGGGTATCAAGTGGTTTCTCGGGAACCAAAACTGGTTCAAGGTCTTCTTCCAGGGATCTGCGTGAAATCGCCATGGATTCGAGAGTGTCCTCTGAGTTGAGGGTTATGATCGCGCCCTTAGCAACTCGTCCTATCCTATGGCCGCTTCGGCCAACCCGTTGCAGTAGGCGAGTAACCTGTCTCGGCGAGTTGTACTGGATACACAAGTCCACATGTCCGATGTCGATCCCTAGCTCCAAAGAGCTGGTACAGACTAGACCCTTCAGATCCCCGTTCTTCAGTCCTGACTCGGCGGTTAGCCTTGCAGGTTTTGATAACGAACTGTGGTGTATGCTTACGGGGAACTCTGGGTCCCAGACCCTGAATCTGCTCGCCAATATCTCCGCAACAGACCTGGTGTTCGTGAAGAGCAGGGCGGAGCGATTCTCTAGGAGAATCTCTCTGATCAACCGCAATCTTGCGGCAACCTCGGGGTAGGTGAAAAGCTGTTCAGACAACTTGACATCTTCAGGTCCTGGCTCAGGATAGTGTATTCTGAGTTCCATCTCTCTGGCGACAGGAACCTTCACAATCTCGTAGTCTCTTCCAGCCCCGACGAGGAAACTCGCCACTCTATCTGGGCTTCCGATGGTAGCTGAGAGCCCGACTATCTGGAAATCGTGCCCAGCCAACCATCGTAGACGCTCTAGACTCAGAGACAGTTGGCTGCCTCTCTTGTCGACGGCAAGTTCGTGAACCTCGTCGACGATCACCCACCTCACCGATCTTAGATGCCTACTCATCACCCTCCCAGGCAGAATTGCTTGCAGAGTCTCAGGGGTAGTGATTAAGAGGTCCGGAGGACTTCGGGATTGCCTCGTACGCTCTTTTGTCTCGGTGTCCCCGTGTCGGACCGCGATTCGTACATCAAGCCTTCCACACCACCATTCCAACCTTTCCAAAAGATCGCGATTCAAAGCCCTAAGCGGCGTAATGTATAGAATCTTGATTCCAGACGTTCTCTCCGGAGTAAGTATGTACATATCCAAGATCGGTAGGAAGGCTGCTTCGGTCTTTCCAGTCCCGGTGGGGGCGATCAGCAGAACGTTCTTTCCGCGCAATATCTCTGGAATCGCCTTGGATTGAGGGTCAGTCGGTGCGTCAAAACCACGATCCGATAACGCACGGCGTAGTGGCTTAGAAAGACTTTGAAAAACGACAGGATCAAGATTCTCTCCCATGTACCCAACCCTGAGAAACAGATGATTACTGAGGGATCGCGCATAAAAACCTAGAGCTCCGTAAACACGTCAAAGGATCAGCAAGACGAACGGCTAACATGAACTGGGGGAGCAAGGCAATGGTATCCAATAAGAGCCTCGATCACGATGGAGAAAGAGAAGAAAGAGAGAAATCATAATATAAGGGGCGTATGTGGAAAATTCTTAATTAGAAAATCCTATCACTTCAATAAGACTCACCAAGTTTTGAGGACCGAGTTATGATAGAGATTTCTGAGCCGCTTGAAGGATCCAATCCCGGCGTAAGAACCCTCCACGAAATCTTGATGAATGGTAGGAAGATTGGTAGTGTCGATGCGGGCTATATCGGAAAAAAAGACCTAAAGACCTTCAAGAGGTCGAAGCGAAAATTGAAACTAGGGCAACCCTTTGGAGTCCAGGTGTTCATAGACAGCGTTGAGAGCAATGTCACCGCCTCAGACCTAGGTTTCAAGGGAATGAACGAGCTGGCAGATAGCCTGAAGGATAAGCTAAAGGGTCTAGAAGACAGGGACATATACATTCTTGAGATCACACCGTCTAGGAAAGAGATAGTCGGGAGATGGGACAAGCTACTGGGACAAGGACATCTCTAACAGCTGCCTGACTTGAAACAAGCATCAAAATATCCCCGAGCAGAATAGATTTTCTTGGGCCGTCAACCTTCGGGTAGTTGAGAAGGAGAGGAGAGTATCCTATTCTGCGCCTATAATGGAAAGTAGGGTAAGTGGAATGAAGACTCCGCGATTAAATAGGAGACAAGTGAGGAGAATTGTAAAGACAATAGTGATTACAGTTGCGGGTTGGTATCTTTTTTGGTTCAGCTTGTCTGCTGTGTTGCAGACATCCAATCCGATAGTCTTCGTGGGACTTGACCCAGGGCTTCCTTGGGATGAATGTAGCATGTCACCAACCCTGAGTCCGGGAGACATGCTTCTCCTTCGAGGTGTATCTGCAGAGGAAATAGAGGTTGGAGACATTATTGTCTTTCATAGTCCGGTGGACCCGAATGACCTCATCGTGCACCGAGTTATCGAGAAAATTGTTATAGACGGAGACCAGTACTTCACGACGAAGGGAGACAACCCAAGAACGAATCCGTGGAGTCTATCCTACGAGAAAGAATTCCCTGCAACCTACATAGTAGGAAAAGTAATCTTAAGAGTGCCGTTCATAGGATGGGGGTGGATTCTGGCTAATACCCCCATAGGAAAGGCTGTCCTAATTGGGTGCGTGGTCGTGTTGATCTTCTTAGAAATAAGGAGAGAAGATGAGGCGGAGGAGCGCCTAAACTTATAAACATGGAGAGGAGAATTCGATCTCACTTATTCATGTTAATTCACTTAGAGGGTTGAAATTGCCTAGAACCAAAGCAATCATCAATATCGAGAATGTTGTTGCCTCCGCTACGTTGAAGCAAACGATTGACTTGAACGCGATAGTGAAGGCTTTTCCAGCAGTCGAATATCGACCAGAACAGTTCCCAGGCCTCGTATTCAGATTGAAGAAACCGAAGACGGCAACCCTGATCTTCAGCTCAGGGAGAATGGTCTGTACCGGAGCAAAGTCAGAGGGGCAAGCCAAGAAAGCGGTTAATAAGGTAGTACGAGAGCTGAAGAAGAACGGTATGGTAATAGTAGGGCGACCTCAGATCAAGATCCAAAATATCGTGGCCTCTGTGAGCCTAGGGGGACGGATAGACCTTGAGCGATCCACCTTCGCGTTAGGTCGTACAATGTACGAACCGGAACAGTTCCCCGGGCTAATATTCCGTATGGAAGATCCACACGTGGTGATACTGATCTTCGCAAGCGGCAAACTCGTCTGTACGGGAGCGAAGAAAGAGGAGGAGGTATATCGAGCTGTGAACAAGCTTCACGTAAAGCTTGAAGAAGAAGAACTGATATACTACGATTAGGCTGCGTAGTGGGAAGCATGTGCATACGCTATCTTGGCGTGCTATCTTAGTTCCTCGTCGAGTTTCCGGGATTTCTCCGTTATCCTTTTCCATTCGGTGATGTCTCGTATTGCCGCTACCCTTACAGTACGACCTTTATATAGAATTGGGGCCCCACGGACTTCGACTGGGAAAACTGTCCCGTCCTTTCGGAGACCATATGATTCGTATGGTTTCTCGTATCCCGAAAGGATATACTTCGATACTATACCGCGAAACCTTGGCGCCGTTAAACTCAGCACGTCCATATTACCGATTTCGGAAGATTCGTACCCATACAGGTCAGCGAAAGCGCTATTCGTCTCTAGAATCTTGCCTTTCTCGTGGATCACTATCGCCTCAAAGCTTGCTTCGGCCAATGCCCGAAAACGGGTTTCGCTCTCCCGAAGAACATTTTCTGCATGTTTCAGTTCAGATATATCAGTGAATATATTGAGGGACGAAGCGGTTGCGGTTTTATCCTTCGAAGCGATGGATGTTGTGGAGACCAATGTATGCAGCGTAGAACCGTCTTTCCTGATGAGTCTCCTCTCGTATATATCCCCTTTCCAAGATTTTTTGATGTGGTTTTTGACCTTGCTTCTGTAATCGCTCATATCGTCAGGGTGAACCAGATCACTGTAACTCATTCCTACAAGTTCTTGGATGGTGTACCCGAGCATATCAGCCATCCTAGGGTTTGCAAAATTGATTGTACGTTGTTTCCCCTCTGATACTATAATCCCGTCGTGAGCCGACTCCACGAGAGTACGATACCGCTCCTCACTCTCCCTAAGTGCTTCCTCCATCCTCTTCCGTTCAGTAATATCTGTAATGATGAGGAGGGAAGGAGATGTCTGAGCCTTGTCGTTAGGATTGGGTGAAGACACCGAGACTAGGGTGTGTAATGTCGAGCCATCCTTCTTGATTAGCCGCCTCTCACGTGTAGCCGTCTCTCCTCTTGCCAGACGTCTCTTTCTGGATTGCAGTGCTTGTTCCAATTCGTCTGGGTGGATTAAGTCAGGGTATCTTTTCCCTAAGAATTCGTCGACAGTATACCCGAGCATGTCAGCCATCCTAGGATTCGTGAAAGTAATCTTTCTCTCGGTTCCTTCAGTCAGCAGTATTCCGTCATGGGCGAGCTCTACGAGAGTACGATACCTCCTTTCACTTTCAATGAGCGCTTTCTCTAGCTTCTTGCGTTCCGTCATATCGATTACTAGCGAATAGGATCCTGCAAACCCCCCATTCTCGTCGAGTATGGGTGAGCCTATTATTAACGCGGGAACGATTCTTCCGTCCTTTGAGACGTATTTGGCTTCGTAGTTTGACGATTCGCCTTTCTTCCTCTTCTCGTATTCGACCTCTCTCCTCGCCAAGCTTTCTTCATGAAAGAAAGTAGGGAGCCGTGTTCCTATCATCTCCTCGGGCGTATACCCCAGCATCTTGGTCCAGGTGCGATTAGCATAGGTTCGAATACCGTTTTTATCCGAAATCGTCAAGCAAGCACCGAGATTCTCCACGATATCCCTTAGTTTCTTTTCACTCTGCTTTAACTCCTCTTCTGCTTTCTTATATTCAGTGATGTCCGTGAAGATGCCGAGTCCTCCCACATAGTTTCCTTTCGCATCGAAACGAGGAGAGACCGAGAGGAGCATCGTGATTATTGTCCCATCTTTTCTTACCAGTTTTCTCTCATGGATGCTTCTCTTCCCTGCTTTCACTAGTCGCGCCTTCGCACGCTGGTCTTGTTTCTCTTCGCCCGGGATTAGGGAGAGGTAGCTCACCCCAACCAGCTCTCCAGGATTATATCCGAGCATATCATGCATGCGTTTATTGACGAACGTGATCGTCAGCTTATTGTCTGTGGTCAAGATCCCGTCGTGAGCCAATTCCACGAGAGTACGATACCGCTCCTCGCTCTCCCCGAGCGCCTCCTCCATCTTCTTTCGTTCAGTGATATCTCTGAGTACACCTAGGAATGCAAGTTTTTTTCCGTACTCGATCCTTTCCACCACAACCTCGAATGCGATATGTTCACCATCTTTCGTGAGAGTTTCGAGCTCAAATGGTGATATGACTCTTCCTTTGATTGCTGCACGAAAATACTCTTTGAGAATAGTCTTGTATTTTGATGAAAAAATCCCTGTTCTCAGAAAGTTCTTTCCGATGAGTTCTTCCCTTTTATAGCCGATCACTGCTTCTACTCTATCATTGACGGCCATGATCCTACCCTTCGAATCTATGATGCCAACTAGGTCAGGTATGGTGTTGAACAGAGTTCTGAACCTGTTCCTGAACCGTTCCACTTCATGTTCTGTTCTTTCAGAACGTTCGGTGGCTCTTTGGAGGTTGAAGAGCCCCTGCACGAGAAACTCGTACATCAATCGTCCTTTAGGGGTTAGCTGGAAGACTTTTCGGCTTGGATCACGGTCTACCAACCCATTCATCTTTCGTAGGTGGAATCCCAGCTTGCCGTGATCTCTTTCACAAATATTGCTCAACTCAAGAAAGGAATATTCCTTTTCCCACAGATACTCCAGTATCTTTCTCCGTATAGGATGACTCAGAACCGCCAGGGCCTCTTCGAAGAACCTGTCTTCAAAATCACTCAGCATGCGATTTCAATCTCCATGACAATCTCCATGAAAAGATTTCCGAATCGGCATGATTTCTCATTCGGATAAAGAATGAATTATTATTGGGGAGATAGGATGATGCAAGCAGAGTTCGTATGAAGATCAAATTTTTCCCCTATTCTTGCTACTGAACTGGACTTCACCAAACCTATATCTTTCGGTTTCATGGATCATATTGCCGACCAGTCGGAGTTCATATGCGAGTATGCTCTTGACTGTACGTCAAAATGGGGAGCACAAGCCTCTGAAGACTGAGATATTTTCTTCTGCGCGGGCGGAACTAAGCAGCAGCCTTCGGAGGATGGAGCCACGAAATAGTTCCTCTTTACCACAATCGGATATTTCCTCTGTCCTCGGGTAGCTCCCCATTTGCGAGCCGAATCCCGCGCAGATCCTATTTACAGGGGTTAGTCGCGTACTATATATCAGAGAACGCATTATGCATCTGTTCTATAACCGCAAGCCCCGCGTTATACTCTATATCCACCTGGTAGACGAGGATACCTGCGAGTTCATTCACTAGAAACTAGTCTTTTGCTTCTGACTGGGAGAAAGATAGGATTTCGTTTCTTCTACTCTAGTCTACGCATATTTGCCACGTTTCGTTTTATCGAGTCTGCAAGTTCGGCGTATGTAGATTCGGGCGGTCCTCCTCTTATGACGTAACCATTAGCTTCTTCTCTAAAGGCTGCTGCTGCAACCTTCTCTCCTCCCCTTCCTGTAAAGAAGATGAATGGGATTGTTCTCCCTTGTCTCCTCAGCTCCCTAAGGAACTCCAATCCATCCATATCCGGCATCTTATAGTCCGAGACTACTACGTCATACTCTTCTTCTGAAAGCTTCTGTAATGCTTCCTTGGTCGATAGGACGGCGTCTACTTGGAACCTCTCCTCTAGTTTCTCGAGAAACTCTTTCGTCAGGTCAAGCAGAGGTTGCTCGTCGTCGACCATTATGACACGAATAGGTTGTTCTCGTTTGAGATGATCAAGATGACTCTTCATGGAATAACAGGCGAAGGCTGTGAAGCTTCTAATTCCATATTTTGCACGTAACTCGTCCCGATTTCGCTCATAGTACCCTTGAAGTTGTACATAGAGGTTTTCTGGAACCGTGATGGATTTGAACCCTTTTACAGGCATCTCGTTTCACTCCTTTCCAATCTACGGTACTAATATAATGGTATCGCATCGCCGTTTACAATGCGAGATAGACCTATGCTACCGCAAGTCTACAATAATATTTAACCATACTGCAACCCAATCGTCATGTAGTGTTACGGTAAGATGCACCCGTTATCGGACTGGGCTTGCGGTCTGGTTCGAGAGTGAAAAAGAGAAAGGCGGCACCTCTACGAACAATGCACAGGGACCAGGTATCCTGAGGCTAACGAGTGCTACCAGGACCGCTCTTTTTTTCGGGCATGACGCAATGCGTCGTCGTGCATAGGGCCAGATAACCTCTTCGAGTCAGGAGCCGTTTGTACCGAAGGATACTAGCCGCGTATCCTCAGAGGGAGGAGCACAGCACATGTCATGGAATGGAGTTATATCTGCTCAACAGGAATGTAACATTCTAGGAGAGACAGAAATGTCACCATCTGCACAGGAACAGAAAATTATGAGGCTGATAGACCAGTCAAGAGACGACATCGTAGCTTTGATGCAGAAGCTTGTTCAAATACCCAGCTATACTGGTCAAGAAGCGGAGATAGGCGATTTTCTTGTCAAAGAGATCACGAAGTTTGGCTTGGATGACGCTAGAATTGTCCAGCAAGTAGTGGGCAGACCAAATGTGATGGCTCGCTACCGTGGCAAGACCGGTAAGCCCACTCTTACCGTTTACGCACACTATGATACAGTGCCCGCAGGAGACATCACAAAATGGACCCATGGACCCTTCAGCGGAGATATTGTAGGCGACAAGATCTACGGCCGTGGTGTTAACGACCACAAATTTCCTATACCGCCTTTACTTTTTGCGATAAAGACGATAAGAGACGCCGGGATGACGCTGAACGGCGACATTGTCTACGCTTTTGTCTGCGACGAAGAGTTCGGCGGTCATAGGGGCATGAGATACGTTGTGGATGAGGGGCTCTGCGACACAGACTGCCTTCTATACGCAAGTGTTGGTGGTTCTGGGAAGACCATAGGAATAGCCGCCAACGGGCGAGGCTATTACAGGATCGTAGTCAAGGGAAAAACCACACATACCGGTCGGAACGATCAGGGTTTGAACGCAGCCGTCAAGGCCGCGAAGCTCATACTACGTCTCGAGGAGCTAGGGCAGGAGGTCAACAACAGACGGCTGAAGTTCAAGGCTGGTGACGTGGAGATCGAGGGTAGGGGAAGGTTCTCTATCAACCTGGTTCAAGCCTTCACCGCGGGTAACAATGTTCCGGATAGGTGTATAGTTCAGATAGACAGAAGGCTTATTCCGCAACATGAGACGTTTGCGAACGGTCAGGCGGAGATTCAGGCTGTGGTCGACGAGTTGAAGAGAGAAGATTCAGAATTCGATGCCGAAGTCGTATGGAATCCGGAGAGATGGATGAATTTCTCTGTGTCAGTGCCAGACTCCCCTATCGTCAAGGCTCTTCGAAGATCCGTAGACAAGGTGTTGGGTTTCACTCCTCCGATCGGTACAGGACCGACGGGTAGTTCGAGTGACCATGGATGGTTCAAGCTGAAATACCCCGATAGACCCTTCGCCGCATACGCCATAGGTCGCGGGGACAACATTCATACGTATGACGAGTATGCCACGATCAGCGGGCTCATCGATACCACAAAGATATATGCGCTCCTAATGATGGATTTGCTAGGAGTGACATAACACACGACAGGAGCCCCAGCAACGGGAGTTTTATTCCACAGAAAATAAAACGCTGATCAAGAAGGGTATCGAGAGATGATTCCACCAGAACTCTTACTCGTCCCAGTGATAGTATTCGTCATTCTCTTCTTTTTCAAGAAGATCCCGAGAACCGAGCATCTAGGGATTCCGGCAATTCTGATCGTTGCTCTTTTCGTCTTGATATTCGGCTTCAATTTCAGTGAATTGGACCGTCTTCTCCTTGCGTGCGGACTCTGGGTCTTCTGTGATGGACTAGTCAGTATTCTAATGTACTTGGGCCAGACCGTACCTGAACATATCCCAAGGATTTTAAGGTTGGCTATAGGTGCGATCCTCGTAGTGATAAGTTGGCAGATGTGAAGGAAAAAAGGAATTCTAGGTGGACGGGAAATCCGTTTTCCATATTTCATGGTCTACGAATATCTGAAACGTAAGGTCTTCCTTGTTCCGAAAGGTCCCTCCGGGAAATCGGGACCAGACGCTCTCAGCTACTTTGTCCCAGTTACGAGGAGAGACGTCCCTGTGAAAATCGATGAGAGGTTTTTCCTCAGATAGGATCCTAGCGACTCTTTGTTGACTTATCCCGTCAACCCAGAAGACTTCTATGAATCCTCCGTTTGCCAAGATCCTTTCGATCCAAGGATACCGACAAGATGAGCTATCGAGGGGAAACGGGAAACGCTTCGATGTTGTGAGAATTGGGCTCACTCTGAACTCCTGCTCGGGAAATCGCTCTTTGAGTGTCTCTTCTATCCTCTTGGCTCTCTCGGCCATGTCGAGTTGATTCTCGCAGGGGTTTCGTACCACATTCATACTTCTGTTCCTGCGCACACTCTCCCGCAGGATTGACCTGCTCATTCAAGGATATAGACGTTATGGCAGACATTGAGACTACCGATGCTTAGGGAAGACGAGGCACAGTTACGAGTGCAGTATCACCTTTCCCAGTGTAATCTTCAAATTCGAGAAGATACTTCAGGGGCAAAGAAGTCATGCGGGGATCGGATGTCAAGAAGGGGCGAAAACATTCATAATGTACGTATTGTGCTTGACGCCGTCGAAGCGAGTCTAAACGTGGTATGGAGGCGGTTCCTTAGGCTGCAGGTTTTCCTCGAACTCCCGTTGAAACAGCCAGTCGATATATAGATGGCACTTCCAGTTCTCCTGCATAGCCTCCATGAGAGCATTCTTTGTGAGTCCGTCGTAGTAGATTGGGTGCGTTACCTGTATTCGCTGGATGTTTTCAGCACCAGGCATCATTTGAAAGGAATTCTTTCTGAACAACAGTCCAAATCGGAGATTCCATAGAAAATCGTTTTTCTCTTTCCGCTTCATTCGCCTAAGCCGGTCTCTACGAACATCGTCAATCACCATTGTTGAAACAACAAGGATGAGATCCTTCTTATGTGACGGTTGAATGATGTGAACCTTTCTCCCCGAGCCCGGGGGAAGCTCTGCAATCAAATGAAATCGAGCCTTATCATCTGGAAATCTCTCTCGGAAGATCCCTTCTGTTTGCAGCCAGTTCTTAATGCGTTTCTCAATCTCTTCAGAACCCTCGCCCAAGGCAGATATTTCCTCCTGATAGTATCCTAGCATCTTGCACGATGTTTTGCTCATCCGTTTAAAAGTCCGTTATCTTTGCATAAAATGTTTGTATCGGTGATCCTTAGTGTATAGGACAGAAGCGCACATTCACGTCTACTAATAGGATATATTTGTGTGAATAGGCAATTGAGCTTGCAGGAATCGCTTTCAGGGGGCAGAATAATTGGGCGAAGTAGTCACACTCAAGAAAGAACAGTGGGAGAGTTTTCTTGAAATAAATGACCAATTACTGAAGAAATGCGGGGAACTCCAACAAAAGGTGAAGGAGCTCAGTGCATTAAACGAGCAGCTCCAGAGGAAGATGGTTGAGTTGCAGCAATAAGCAGGTACAGGTTCATAGATCAGATTATCGAGGGATCAGACTCGATGAAAACGCCGGACTCAGGGTAAAGTCAGAGAGTTAACGATAGACTACAACAGAAGTCTTAGGATCTACTCTTACTCTTGGTTTGTCTTAGTATGGCGTCACGTTGACCCTTGTCAATTTTGTCCAATTCGTACAAGATCTCTGCTGCTTCACTAATTTTCAAGAGAGAATGGACATAAACAGCCTTTTTCGAAAGGTTCTGTACACCTCCTTCTTCCCGGTCTACGAGAACCAACGCGTCTTCCACGATCGCTCCTTCAGCCCTCACTTTATCAACTGACTCCATTAGGTTCTTACCGGTCGTCACCAGATCATCCACCAATAGGACTCTTTCACCAGGAAGAAGCAAACCTTCAATACGTTTCCTCATCCCGTGCTCCTTTTCACCCATCCTTACATATAGGAACGGCTTCTTCAGCTGATAACTGAGTACGGACGAGAAGGGAATGCCAGCAGTGGGTACCCCAGCGACACGATCAAAAGCATCCAGACCAATCAGCTCGTTGGTCATCTTAACATAGAGATCGACTATCTTCTTGAAAGCTCCAGGATAGCTTGGAACTAGCCGTAGATCCACGTAGTATGGACTGAGTTTCCCACTCGTCAACTTAAAAGAACCAAAGGTCAAGGCATCTATTCTGACCAGGATCATGCAAAGATCAGACTTCATATGTCTCAACGTTTCTTCATCCACAGAGAGCCACAGCCTACATGTTGTGAATTGCAATCGGCTCAAGATAAGACTTTGCTAGAAAAAACATAGGACGACAGGTCTTCTAGGAACGGCTTATAGATGAGAAACCCTTGAGTAACTGGAAAGTCGAATACCAATGATGAGGATGGCAATTGCGGAGATGAGACAGGGCAATGGTTGAACTATGGCTTCCATATGGAGACACGGAAGTCCCCGTCCGTATTTCCGACGAAAATTTGCTGGGATCTCTTCTACCTACAGACTTCGAGAATACAGAGGAGGCACAGGACATGGTCCTTGAGGCTTTGAGAAACCCGAGACAAGGGAAGAGACTCGGACAGATCGTGGATCGAAAAGACAGAGTCTCTTTGGTTCTCGAAGATCCGAAGGATCTACTCCCAATTAAACTCCTTTTTCTCCCAGTCCTCTCAGAATTGGAATCCTCAGGAATAGAGAAAGAGAACACATCGATAATTGTATCGTGGACCGATCGGGGATCGCACGGTGACTCTGAGATCAGAAAAAAAATTCGGGAACAGATCGACGAAAGAATCGGAGTAGTCTTTCATGACCCGACCAGAAGCTCGGTAGTTCAGTTAGAGTCTACTAGCTCAGGCACGAACGTCGAGATCAACGATGTCTATGCTGAGTCTGACATCCGAATAGTGCTCGGGGAAGCACGGTTCGACAATATAACTGGATACACAGGCTTGGGAACCGCGATTGTTCCCGGCCTCGCCAGCTCACGTACAATCCATGAAATATTATCATCAGCCCTGAAACGAGAAGAAGAGTGTAGGAGAGGGGACATTGAAAAAAACCCATTTAGCCAAGAGATAGTCGAATCTTCGGAGATTGCAGGAGTAGACTTCTCACTAATCACGGTTCTTGATCAGAGGAACGAAATCGCCGGGGTATTCGGGGGATCCCTGAGAGAATCCTTCTTGGATGCTAGACGGCTGGTCGACCAAATCTGGAAGAGCCCAATCGATGATCTGGCGGACATCGTCATAGTCAGCGCAGGGGGAAGCGCATTTGACTCCCATTTCCATAAAGCACTCGACTCAATTGATGCAGCTACATTAGCCGTCCAAAATAAAGGGGCGATCATCTTGGTCGCCGAATGCAGAGAAGGACCAGGGAGTAAAGATCTGCAAGAGTATGCTCAAGAATACAGGAACCTGGAGGATGCCCGCAGGGCAATCAGACGAGAAGCCACACTCACAGGTTACAAGAATCTAAGGCTCAGAGAGATAGTCGAACGACACCAGGTTATGATCGTCTCGGCTATGCCAGACTTCTACTCAAGGAAAATATTCGGTTTGAGGACAGCCAAGACAGTCAATGACGCTATGGCTTCAACACTAAGGAGACAAGGGAGCAAAGCGGGAACCATCGTAATACCCCAAGGAACATCGATAATGCCATTCCATTCAGGCGAGTAGACTATGCGGGTATCACGCATCCCCGTTCCAGGAAGAGCCGACAAGACTTTAAGTAGAATACTCGTTCGAAGAACTCTAAGAGAGAATCCCTGATGCAGAAGAGACTTCAGATTAGACGATTCAAAGAGAACGACCTCGATCAAGTGATCAGCATAAATCGCAAGTGTCTCCCAGAGAACTACAGCAGAATGTTCTTTGTCGAACTTTACAAGCGATTCCCAAGTTTGTTCATCGTCGTAGAAGAAAACGCAAGGATCATTGGATACGCGCTTGCCAGAGTAGAACTGGGATTCCCTGACCTAGAACACCTCGGATTTCTCACAAAGAAGGGACATCTCGTCTCCATAGCAGTATTGCAGAAGTACCGACACAGGGGAATCGGCACAGCACTATTGAAGAGGATCATGAATGCTATGACTAAATACGGGGCCAAAGAATGCTATCTTGAGGTAAGAGTGAGCAACAACGACGCTATCTCAATGTACGAGAAGCTTGGATTCACATCCAAGAGACGAGTTACAGGGTATTACAAGGATGGCGAAAATGCCTACGTGATGACCAAGAGACTCCCCCCACAGAAAGAAAAACCCAAGATCAGCCGATGACTCCGCGTACCCGGATGAACCGATAAGACATCGATTCCCTCTCATCTGTTGGAGTCCTCTCAGATCCGGCTGACCCCAACGTCCTTAACTCCGAATTGATACTTCAGGGAGGATTCATTTCTTCTTCCCGGACTTTTTCCACATGTACATTACCGCGAGTAGAAACGCAGGCAGATAACAAACGGTAATCTCAAAGGCGGGATCAAGAAATATACCGTATAGTACCTTCAATGATATTACGTAACCTGCAAACAGGACAGCGATCAGCATCGAGTAACGTAGTACCCTTGACTCGAATACGTCTCGCTCACTTGAAGGATCGGACACCAAAAGACCCTCACAGCCAAGATGATTAGAACCCCAAGATACGGAGATACGATGCGACTCCAGTACAAGAGGATCGAGCATTTAAGCTAAGCAGATTCTTCCGTTAGCCAAGAAATCGGAATATCTGTATAAGTCCCATCGGGGAGAGCCCGCCGTATGGTCATCGGAAGAACATCAGCCTCTAGCTCGGCTAAAGCTAGGTCCAAGGCTCCGACAAGGTTTTCCGGTTGTTCCAGCAGGAGGGGAGCACCCATTGCAATCTGGAGTGCTCGCGCCCCTACGATTCTAGCCTTTTCGAACCTTGTCAGTTTCGGTGGGCCGATAAGGATCTCATGCACTGGTCTATCAGTACTCCTCCCCAGCTCCACCCATTCCTTCGCCGCCTGGTCCGCCAGGAGGCCCGCTTGGCGCCGCCATCTTTGCAGAGGCGATTACGTCATCGATTTTCAGAATCATGGTTGAGGCTTCCCCCGCAGACTTGAGGATCTGCTTCTTAACGGCAAGGGGTTCGTAGACATTCAATTTTGTCATGTCGGTGATTTCTCCGGAGAAGATGTCGACTCCAGCCCATAGCTCACCTTTCTCATGTCTTGCGCGGAGCTCAACCAGTATGTCAATGGGGTCTAGGCCAGAGTTCTCGGCCAGCGTAAGAGGGATATATTCAAGAGCCTCACCGAAAGCTTGGACAGCTAATTGCTCCCTTCCTGAGAGGGTATCTGCGAATTGTCTTAGACGAGCACTCAACTCCGCTTCGGGTGCACCGCCACCTGCGACTACTTTCGGCTCTTCTATAACGTCTTTTATTACACAGAGGGCATCGTGCAGTGAGCGTTCTGCCTCGTCGACGAGTCTTTCAGTCCCACCCCGAATGAGTATTGTGACAGCTTTGGGATTCTTGCATTCCTCTATGAAGGTCATCTTGTCGTTAGCAATTTTCCTTTCTTCCACTAGTTTGGCGTAGCCAAGATCATCTGAACTGAGGCTGTCAACGCTACTGGCGATTTTACCGCCGGTGGCCTTCGAGACCTTCTCCATATCGGATGATTTTACCCTTCTTACAGCTAGGACTCCTTTTCGGGCGAGGAAGTGCTGTACTGTATCGTCGATTCCTTTCTGGCATATGACTACGTTGGCACCGATGGTCTCGATCTTATTAGCCATACCTTTGAGGAGACTGGCTTCTTCATCTAAGAATGCCTTCATCTGTTCAGGATTCTCGATGTTTATCTTGGCATCGAGCTCTGTTTTCTCCATCTCGAGTGCGCAATCTAGTATTGCGATCTTCGCCTCCTCTATTCTCCTGGGCATGCCAGGATGAACTACTTCTTTGTCGAGGAGTACGCCTTTCAAGAGACGGGTGTCGGTTAGTGCCTCACCTTCTTTCTTCTCGACCTTGATGTTGTCAATATCGACGGTGTAGCCTGAATCGGTCTTCTCCGCGACTTGTAGAACGGCGTTTACGGAGACGTCGCTGAGGTAGTCTTTGGTCTCGGCTATGACTTTTCCTGCGATCGAGGTCATGGCGACTTTGATCAGCATCTCTTTGTCCATAGGATCGACTTTGATCGCGAAGTCTTCAATCATCTTCAGGGCAGCTTCAACAGCTTTTCGATATCCGTCGATAACGATCGTCGGATGGATGTCCTTGGCGATAAGTTCCTCTGCCTGCTTTAGCAATTCGCCTGCCAAGATAACCGCGGTTGTTGTACCGTCGCCGACTTCCTTGTCTTGGGTCTTGGAGACCTCGACCATCATCTTTGCGGCAGGATGCTCTATGTCCATCTCATCCAGGATTGTTGCTCCGTCATTCGATATTGTGATATCTCCGAAAGTATCGACCAGCATTTTGTCCATGCCCTTCGGACCAAGAGAGGTCTTCACGGCTTCGGCTACTATCTGTGCAGCCATTATGTTTGCGTGTTGTGCATCACGCCCTCTATTTCTAGAAGTCCCTTCTTTCAAGATCAATACAGGTGTACCTGCAGACTGAACTGCCATAAATGAACCTCCAACTAGTTCGGAAAGGATCAATATTGATCTACATAAAAAATATTTCGGAGAGACAGATCAACGTGAATTTGGCGATCTGTTCTAGACTAGGATACACTTTGGTCTTGTCGAGAGAGGGATCGAGACTCAACGTACGGGACGATAGTTCTCGGATGACTTGTCGAACAGCAAGGTGAAGAAAAAGTTCGAAACGTAGAGGGGGACGATCTGGTCGTATCCGAACTTCTCAATACGCCGTAGAGACGTGAAAGTCAACATATCCGGATTGTAGGTGATTCTCCCTGCATCCTTCAAGTCAAGAGAGAGAAGCATATCTTCGTGAGTTACCCTGCCCTCGTCGAATCCCCCTACAGAGAAGAAGGCATCCTTTCTATATGCGCAGTTGAAACCGGGAACATGGGGAAGATTCAACGTTATCAGGAATCTTTGGATATAATCCGTGGACATCCTGTAAATCAGGCGATCTATGTTTTTTCCTTGGATGGGAAAAGTCGGACCCGTGACACCTACAACTTCATCCTCTTTCATGGATTCTCTGATCGCCGCTATCCATTCCCGTGAAGCTATGGTGTCAGCATCAATAAATGCAACAATGTCGCCTTTGGAATGCTTTACTCCAAGATTCCTTGCAGCCCCCACGGGGGAAGCCGCTTCAACTATGACATTATCAGCCAGCTCCTCCGCTATCTGCACTGTTCGATCAGTGCTTCCACCGTCTACCACGATCACCTCATGCCAATTGTAAGATTGGCGAGTCAGCGAGAGCAAGCAGGATTTGAGGTATTTTTCCTCATTGAGTGCTGGGATCACGACAGATATCAAACCAGAATCTCCGGTATGAATCTCAAAATGCCACGTTGAAACACAGTGAGAAAACGTCCTGAAGAGACTTATATCTGTAGCTATTGAATAGACCGGTTCATTCCTGAAGTTGACTCTCTGAGTGGAAGCCATAAAAAAGGCGAGAGATTAGGAGGAGAGGGAAGCCTTGTTGAGTGTGAGAAGCAGTTTCTTGGCGTTTCTGATGTTGTCAAGGTTGTTTCTGCAATCCAAGCAGATCTTGGCTGCCTCTCCCAGGCTCTTAGAGTACTGTTTGTAGTGGCTTTGTTTCTCTAGCATCCGCTCTATTCCTTTCGTAGCGATCCCGGGCAGGGTATAGTGTTTCCCGCAGACGGAGCATTTTTCAACGTTTAGTTCAACCTTGGTGAAAGCGGTGTTTCGGTCTGCTGTGACGAGTCGATACTCTCCTGTCAAGGTGATTGCTTCTTCTGGACAGAATTCTTCACAGGTGGCGCAGAGGATGCATCGAGTGTAGTTGAAGTTCAACGTCTTCTCCCCATCCACTTCGATGGCGTCAATCGCCTCTGAGGGGCATAGTCTGACGCAGGCTTCACAACCGATGCATTTGTCGGAGTCTACGTCAATCTTCCCGCGGAATCCTTCGGGGACGTTCCAGATGTCGCTGCCCGCTTTGAAATCAGGTTTCTCTAGGGCTATTGCGATTGCATGCAGTATCGCCTGTGGTCTAGGGGGACACCCGGGGATGTAGTAGTTGACGGGTATGACGTTGTCTACAGGACCCTCAACGTTGTAGCTGTCGTGGAAGACGTCTTTCGAGTTGGCGCACTGGCCTATGGCGACCACCAGCTTGGGCTCTTGAATCTTGCAGTATATCTCTTCGAGTTCTTTCACCGATTTGGAGACTACCGGACCCGTGACTACAAGCACGTTCGCCTCTTCGGGTAATGGTACTACTTCGATGTCAAGTTTCGATGCTTCATACTGGGGGGCGAGTGCTGCCAGTATCTCAATATCGCAGCCATTGCAGGACGCCGCGTCCATCCGGAAGATCTTCAGCGCCATCTCTAGGTCACCCCACCCCCATAAGAACCGAATTTCACCAGACACTTCTTTCCGTTGTTCACGTCGGTCACAATAACTCGATCTGTGCAGGAGAAGCATGGGTCTATACTTTCGATTATGATTTGGGCGTTCTCCAGTCTATCTCCTTTCAGCATCTCCAGTAGCGCATAGTCATTCAGGAATGAGGGGGTTCGAATCTTGACCCTTTCAGGGATGTTTGTCCCATCAGATCGTATATAGTAGACCAGTTCTCCTCGCGGGGCCTCGACCCTGCCAATACAGTCGGTTTCGAGGATTCCGTTGATCTCGGCCTTGATCGGCCCGTCCGGAAGATCTCTCAACGCGTTCTCGATGATCTTGATCGATTCGTAGACTTCACGATGTCTAACCAGAACCCGGGACAGGACATCCCCTCCAGATTCGGTGATAAGATCGAAGTCGACTTTCCCGTATGCCGCGTATGGGTCGTCCTTGCGGACATCGCTTGGAATATCAGATCCTCGAAGCGACGGCCCTACGGGCCCGATCTCTTCTGCCTTCTGGCGGGAAAGAACGCCTACACCATCTGCCTTTGATCGTAACGTTTTATCTGATTTAATGACGTCTCCGAGATAGTCGGCTAGTCCCTTAGAGACTTTGAGGGCTTGCTTGATCTCAGAGATCATGTGATCCGAGAGGTCTCTGCGTACGCCTCCTATCCAGTTCATAGCTTTTGTCACTCGGTTTCCGGCGATAAGTTCGAAGAGATCCATGACGCTTTCGCGTTCGGCGATCGTTTTCCCGAACATTTCGTGGTTCTTCAGTCCGTGCGCCAGTACGGCGAACCAGATGAAGTGGCTTTCCAGTCTCTCGATCTCTGTCATTATCGTTCTGATGTAATGGGCCCGGTCTGGTACTTGGACGTCCATGACGCCTTCAGCCGTTTGCACGAAGGCTTGGGAATGGTGTCCAGAGCAGATTCCGCAGACACGCGAGCAGAGGAAAAGGTCTTGATGATACGTTCTAGTACTTGCCAGTTTCTCGACACCTCTATGCACGTAGCCCAAGGTCATTTTCGCGTCTACAATGACATCTTTGTCTACTTTCAGCTCGAACGCTTCTGGTTCGAGTAACGCTGGATGATAAGGCCCAATCTTTACAACTTCAGACATAGTTCTACTCACCTATCTTCCCTATAATCTTCTTTACAGGACTTCGGTGGAAGCCGAGTCCCAACTCTTCAGCCGATATCCCGAACGATAGGGCCATCAGTTCTGGGAGGTATATGAAGGGCAACTCGAAGTTCACCCCTTCCCTGCGTAAGGCTGCCTGCGAGCTCTCGAACTGAACGAGACACGAAGGACAATTGAGCACAACGCAGTCGGCCCCGGAATCGGTGATTGCCTCCAGTTTTGGTCGCACCCTCTCGTCCAAGGCGAATTTTTTATCAACCATCATCGAAGGAAAACCACAACAAAGCTTCTCAAGACCGTAGTCTACCACTTCGCATCCAAGGCATTCCACTAGCTCCTTCATCATGTTCGGTATCCTCCATTCGTCTCCGTCTTCTTCAAAGGTCCGGAACATATGGCACCCGTAGTGAACCGCGACTTTCAGCGGAAGATCTATCTTCGACTTCTTTCGGATAGCCTCAAGCCCTGAGTCCTCGTATAGTACCTCTACGTTGTGTTTGACACCGATTTTTCCCTGGAAATCTCTTCCAAACTCGGCTATGATACCATTGGCTTCCTTTCTTAGGTCGGGATCTGTCTTCAGCTCGTGGTTGGCTTCCGCCAGGGTCTCGTAGCAGCCATTACATACCGTGACTATGTCTAGTCCCTCGTTCTCTGCGAGGCTTATGTTGCGGGCTGCAAGGGCGAACCATGAAGTTCTGTCGATAATTCTTGAAACCACTGGGTCGGGGCAACAAGAGTATCCCTTGAGGTCAACCAAGCCTATGCCGAGTTCACCGAATACCTTTCGGGTTCCGACTTCGACGCTTGGGTATCTTAAGGGAATATTGCATCCTAGAAACAACGCGTAGTCTACCATTTCACATCGCACCTCACTTGTATCTCAGTTTTCTTTTCTCCCAGTCGTATCCGGCTTCCTTGTCTAGCTTAACGCTCTTGTAGATTCCTTGGATCTCCTTCAGCGCCTTCTCGTCCGTGAAAGATATGTCAGGGGAGGAGAGTCCAACCTGTGATCGACGTTTCTCCACGAAGGAGGAAAGCGGCAGGGTGCTCCCGATGCTTAGAAGAGTTTCAACGGCTCCCCTATGCTCTTCGACTATCTTGCCTTTGTGGGGTCCGAGGAGCGGGGGAGATTTGGTCGACCACTCTTCGGGAGATATAAGTTTGTTTGGTCTAGGGTTTCCCTGGAATTCTACGCCGAAGAGTTCGTTGATTTCACATTCGACCCAGGTGGCGTTCGGAAGCACGCCGGCTATGCTCTCGATCTTTGCTTCTTCCTTGGGGATCTTGGTTTGGAGGGTTATGACGTTCCCGGAGACGTCGATATGATAGAGTAACTCGAAGTCTATGCCGGTGTCGACACAACTTGCGGTCATGAATCTTGCAGAGCCTTGATCCGCTACCCGAGATGCTGCATTCTTGATGTTTTCTGGGGATACCTCGATTCTGATTCGTCTGGATTCTTCTTCACGGGTGGATAGTGCAAGGTCTCCAAGATCTTTACTCAGTCTATCTTTCAGTTCAGGTGACATGTTGCTACACTCCGTCTCCGTATATCCTGTCTAGGGTTTCAAGGGCGGTCCTTCTGGATACTACTCTTGTAGCTCCAGGTGAACAGAATCTCGCGCATTTCGGGTCTCCGCCGCAGAAGTCGCATTTGAAGGCGACTCTACGTTCTTCGTCGTACCAAGGTACCGAGAGCGGACAGATAGTAACGCAGGTCTGGCAACCTATACACTTCATGTGGTTTATCGTCACAATTCCTGTCTCGTCATCTTTGGTTATCGCTTCTTGAGGACACGCAGAAACACAAACGGCTTCAACGCAGTGCCTACATTGGACGGATTCAAAATCTCTTGTCTTCGGATCAAAGAAGACGTGGACAAGGGATTTTGATAGGTCTAAATTCTTCCTGTGCTCGTATGTACAACTGATCTCACAGAATCTGCATCCGGTGCATTTCTCAGGGTCGTATACGAGAACCAACTGGTCGATTAATTCTGGCTTCTCCAATCCACAAGTCTCTCCTCTTTTGCAGCACGTCAGATGTCATTGAATTTTAGCCTTTCCAAAATAGAAAAGAAGTCTTTCCAAAGAAGGAAAAAAGAGGGAGATTATCCTTCCTCAGCGAGTTCTTGATGTCTCTTGACCGCGGCCTCGAAGTCTAATAGGTTCTTCAGGTCGGCTTCGAGATTCGATGGGTCGACGACGAGTAACCAACCTTCGCCGTAAGGGTCTCCGTTCAGTTTCTCGGGGCTTCCTTCGGCTTCGTCATTCTGTTCTGTAATCGTGCCGCTCACGGGAGCAACAAGATCGGATACAGCCTTGACAGATTCGACGGCGCCGAACGACTCCCCTTGTTCTATATCAGAACCTACTCCAGGGAGCTCCAGAAAGACTATTTCCTTTAGCTGTTTTTGGGCGTAGTCTGTTATTCCGATCCGGACCTTCCCGTTTTCCACAGAGGCCCATAGGTCATTCTCCGAGTAGTACAATCCTTCTTTAACTTCGAATTCTCCCACTTGTACCAAGCCAATCCACTCTCATGCTCTTTAGCAATAGTTGCCAAGATCGTTTTAAGCTTACTTATACAGATGTTTCTTGAACTATGGGAGACCGTGTGGACGCACAGGGAATCAGGAGTTTCTCGTAAAATGTCCTATTTGGGTGAGACGATCCATTATGGCGACTATCTCTCGCTCAATTCGATTTCTTTCGACCTTGTATTGTCCATCAGAAATCTTTTCCTGTTCATACTCCGATTCGAGGGACTCCAGTTCTCTAAGCAACTCTTCCTTTCTGTGCAGAAGTCTCTCATGAGAGAAATTCAAGGGGACCACCGTTCCATAGATCTCTGCTCAGAGAACTAATTATTTTCTTAAGCAAGTTAAGGCTAAAAAGACTTGACGAAAGGCTTGACGAAAGGGGGATGAAAAGGATGGTTTCCCGTTGATTCCTATCAAGATCCTGTCTCAGGATGAGTGCGTCGCAGCCGAGCTTAATAGGGTGAAGGCTCCTCGGACAGTAGGAGCGATTCTGAGAAATCTGCCTCTAGAGGGGCCGTCGATGTTCACGGGAGATCAAGTGTACTTCAAGGTTCATCTGAGGCTTGGGATTGAAAAACCTAGAAGAAAAGCAGAGGCAGGGACTGTTGGATACTGGCCCCTTGGAGATGCGATCTGCATTTTCCTCAGAGAATCTAAACCTTATAGCCCAATCAACACTGTTGGAAAAACAATATCAGATCCGATTTGTCTTGCTGGTAGAAAGGCGGGGTCAATAATTCGGATTGAAAAAGCCTAGGATCCGGTGGGCGCGTAGATTCTAATCCTAGAATTTCCTCCAACACATTTGATGAAGTTCTTTTCTTCCATATCCCGCAGCAATCTCTTGGCTTCGCCGATGTTGATTTCGAACCTTGAGGCAACGGTGTATGGAGTTATTGCTTTGAGTTTGCCGAGTTCCTTTGTGAGTTCTTCGGTTGAAAGATCGACTTGTTGAGGTTGGTAAGAAGTCGTCTGGGAAACGTCTTTCTTTTCAGGTTTCTTTGACTTTCCTTTCTGGGTTGGTGTCGACTTCTTACCCGAAGTCCCTTTTTCAGCGGTCTTCTTTTTGCTCACCATCAGATATCCCGAATGCTTCAAGTGAGAATAGACATTAAAATCTTTTCAGGAAATGCGAGTTCCTCGTCTAAGCTTATTTCATACCTGGAGAGAGCCGGCTACCGTTCTGGTCGATTATTTCACCACCGGAGGGGTGGAATAGGCCTCTCGATCGATTCTCGATAAAGGGTGTTCATAGTACGGAACGGGATTATCCTAACGTCGTGAACACCGTAATGGATACAACACCTCTGCTCCCTATCGAAGTCGAATTTGAATACGGATATTTTAGGGTATATCACCCCACGGAAAAGAAAAGATTTTAGTTACTCTCTGTATTCAAATCGTATTACTGAAGTTGTGATTCTATGAAACTCGTCACCGTCAAACTTCCTGAAGCATTGTTAGAAGGAATTAATGAGCTTGTAGCAGCGGGGCTCTACCCGAGTAGGAGCGCTGCCATAAGATCGGCGGTTCGAGATATGCTGAAGAAGGAACTCTGGAATACTCCTCGCGGTTCTGAGGCTCGGGTCTGACACTAGATCATCGCGTCTTCAAGCATCGGAGAAAGATGGATGTTAGAGTTTATGTGTCGTGATGCGTGTACTCTCAACTCAACGAGTGACGACGATAAGTACGTCGTAGTTTTTCCCGGCAGAAGAGTTGCTTTGCCAGTGGCGTTCCACTGGTCGTCAAGCGTTGGGTTTAGTCATCGTTCTCTCTTTTCATTGATAAACTCGTTCACCAATCTCTTTGCTTCCTCGTAGGGCACCTGTTTTGGAGGATGTTTGAACGCGTAGGATGAGATGCTGGTGAGCGGCCCGGAGACGCTTCGGTCTAAACCGATCTTTGTTGCTCTGATAGCGTCTATAACAACACCCGCACTGTTTGGAGAGTCGAGTACTTCAAGTTTCATGTCTATCGACATCGGGGTATCCCCGAAGTATCTTCCTTTCAACCAGATGTAAGCGATTTTAGTATTACCGAGGAAATCTACGAAATCGCTTGGTCCAATCCGTAGAGGAACCTTGTACGGGATCATTGCTTGGACTGCTTTCGTCTTGCTTTCACGTTTGGTTACGAGACGTTCTTCCTCGATCATGTTGTAGAAATCCATATCTCCACCGACGTTGAGTTGATAGCTCTCGGTGATGGTTACCCCGCGTTCGACCATTAACTTCGCTACGGTCTTGTGGAGAACCGTGGCACCGATCTGGCTCATTACGTCGTCGCCTGCTATGGGTAAGCCTGCCTCGGAAAAGCGTCTTTGCCATTCCGGGACAGAGACAATGAATGACGGAATGCAATTGACGAAAGCACAGCCAGCTTCAAGCGCTGCTTCAGCGTAGAACCTTGTTGCTTGATCGCTTCCTACAGGAAGGTAGTTGACTAACATATCGGCCTTCGATTTCCGAAGTTCCTCTGCAACATTCACGGGTTCTTCCTTGCTTACTTTCACGACTTTTTTGAGGAATTTTCCAAGTCCGTCCATGACAGGCCCTTTTTTTACGTCGACGCCAAGCTTCGGGACTTTCGCGAAGACTCTAGTATCGTTCGGATGCGCGAATATGGCTTCTCCTAGATCGTGCCCGACCTTTGTCTCGTTTACGTCGAAGGCGGCCACAAATTTCAGGTCTCTGGGAAAATATCCTCCGAAGTCGGCGTGGAGGAGACCGGGGATTTTTTCACCGGATTTGACGTTTCCATAGAAGTGTTTTCCTTGAATAAGAGCAGAGGCGGAGTTTCCTACTCCTACTATGGCGATTCTAATCTCACCCATCTGAATTCACCTATCAATTATTTTATGAGTGTGAAATATTATCGGTTATGGAAATATAAAGCCTAGCCAACCGCCAGAAGCAATACCGGAGAACCAGTCAGATACAGGCAACGGCTGAATACTAGATGCGAGTCCAAGAGAGAAACTTTCAATAGTGATCTCGAAAAACCATATTGGCGGTCATCCGATGACGAAGCCATTGGCGTCGACTTCAAAATGAGATGCGGACGGAAACCCGAGGAGACCGCCCCACAAACTACCGCCTGCCGATCGTGGCCTTCCTCAATTCCTCTGCAGCTTGCTCGGGATCCTTAGAACGATAAACGGTTCGACCGACGATTAGGTAGTCCGATCCCGAGGCGACCGCTTCCGCGGCTTTGCCCCCCTGGGCTCCAACCCCAGGAGAGTATATGGGGACCTTACCTCTGGTGATTTCACTGATTTCTTTTATCCGTTCTGTAAATGTTGCCCCTACAACTATGCCATCCGCATCCCAAACCAGAGCCTTCTTTGCAAACATCAAATACTGTGGAACCGCTTTCCCATCATCCGGGCTTATCACAGTCTGACTATATCCTTCAAGAGACCCTGGATGACTCATGTGAACCAGAAGTATTACCCCTGCATCGTGGTTTCTTGCAGATTCGAACACGGAATCCAATCCGCCGGACCACCCTACGAATGGATTTGCAGTGACGGCGTCAAATCCTGCAGAGAAATAGTGTTCAGCGATCGCATGGTTCGTGTGACCGACGTCGTTGATCTTGCAGTCCATTATCACAGGAAGACCGAAAGCGTGTGCCGATTCGACGATCTTACTCACACGTTTCAGACCGAGTGGCAATACCAATTGCCGGTTCAATTTCAAGGCACAGATCGACTTCTCCACCTCTTCGAGGATCCTCATACTAAGAGATAGCAGAGCCGAGGGAGTCGAGGCCTCAAGATCCAGAGCCAGAACGATTCTAGACTCCTTGGCACGAAATGAATCGCTCATTCGTCCCTTGAAGTCTTTCATAACCCAGTCTCAGAAGAGACATCAATAAAAGCCTTTGTCGAAGAAGAAGGCTGTGAGAGACATCAATTAATTCAGTCGGAAGGTTCGATATAGAACCGCGACATCAACCACCTCAATCAGAGGAGCACGCGTTGTTGACTGCAAGCAGGAAGATAGAGAGAGTGCTTGTAGTCGGTATTGATGCCACCTCAGTCTCGTTATCCGCTTCGAGAGCCGGTCTCGAAGTATTTGCAGTAGATTACTTCGGAGACCTAGATCTAAAGAGGTATTGCAAAGGATCTTCATCCCTTAGAGAGCATGGAATGCTTTCGGATTCAAATGACTTATTTTCCGAAGAGAAGATGCGAAGCCTAGTAGAGATTGCAGGCAGAACCGTTGAAGAGCAAGGGGTAGACGGCGTGTTACTGGCATCTGGTTTGGAAGATTGTCCCGAAGCACTTGCTGAACTGCAGGATCTTTCGGAAATACTTGGCAATTCTCCCCAGGCGATAAGACGGGCGAGGGACTGGAAGTTCCTCTTCGGGAATATTCGGAGACAAGGACTTCGATTCCCGGAGACGCGAATCGCACAAACCCCAGAAGAGGCAAAAAGATTGGCAAGGGATATAGGATATCCCGTTGTCATGAAACCGAGTAAAGGATCTGGCGGTACGCGAATTTCACTGGCAAGAAACGCTCAGGAACTCAAGAGGGATTATCAACGCAACAGCATGGAGAATGAAGAGATACTTATTCAAGAGTACGTAAAAGGAGTCGATGCCAGCGCCTCCGTCATTTCAACAGGCAGCAAGTCACAGGTCCTATGTCTGACAGAGCAGGTTATCGGCGATTCGAGACTGGGCCAGAGAGAATCTTTCGGCTGGTGTGGAAACATAGTACCGTTAGATGTTCCAGAGGAGAAGGCGCAAGAATCTATCGATTCAGTCAAACTGGTTGTCGAGAGCTTCAATCTAGTCGGGTCCAATGGGGTAGATTTCATCCTATCAGACTCAGGCATGCCATACATTATTGAGGTGAACCCTAGATTTCAAGAAACCATAGAATGTGTCGAAAAACACCTCGGTATGAACGTTGTTGAGACCCACATTGACGCCTGTCAGAGAAACGAGTTGCCTGGGGAATGTAAGAGAGGAGAAGAATTCTGGACGAGGCTTATCCTATTCGCATCGGAGAACGTACGTGTCGACGAAATGCTCGATGACGACGCGGTTCGGAACATTCCTCCTCCGAAGATAGTCATAGGAAGAGGAGAACCAATCTGCTCTGTGGTGGTGAACGGGAAGGACAGGGGCTCGAGTCTCGCCAACGGATATAGGAAGACGGAAAGCGTGAAACGATTGCTTTCGACGCCTTAGCTTCAAATCGCTTCTGCACAATCATCCATGAATCTGGATGTCTAGGACTACTTGGTATTTACGAGGACCTATCGATCGAACCCTGCGACCTTCCTTCAGGGTTGCCGAAATCCCGTCATCATGGAGGCGAGATTGTATCCTTGACCAAGCCAAGGAGACAGGATTCTCTGACTTGCGAACGTGCAGGTGGGTATAGTAGTGAACGATTCCGCCGTCAGGTTTCAGACCTTCAATTGCAGCCTTCAGACTCTGATCGGCTAACAGCGGAAGCGGCATAAGAACCCTGTCAGCCACCCCGGTCAAGACCGAAGGCACGATCTTGGTTGCATCTCCCAACAGGACTACGACAAGGTCTTCGACACCATTGAGTGAGACATTCCTCTTTGCACATCCCCATGCGTCGGGGTTAACATCTATCGAGAAGACCCTTTCCACCTGACTGTTCTTTGCGATGACTATCGAGAAACAGCCCACCCCCGCGAACATATTCACAACGACCTCACCAGGTTTAACTTGACTGGCTATTCGCATACGTTCGAAGGATAGACGCGGAGAGAAATACACCCTGCGAAGGTCTACTTCGAAGACCACCTTGTTCTCTTTGTAGACCGTCTTCCAAGTTCTCCTTCCTTCGATCCACGCCAGCTTTCGTAGACGAAGATTACCGTCTATAGCACTTGTCTGAAGCAGGACCGTTCTGATGTGTCTATTTGTCTGCATTATGGCTTTGGCGATTGTCTGTTTGTGTGGAAGTAGGGATTTGGGAAGCTTGATTATGGCCACGTTCCCTATGATATCAAATGACCGTGGAACCTCTGAGGCCACAACTTCACCTAAGATTTCAGAGAGAGGAGCTCGGAATCCCATTTCAACCAAGGATCAGGACACCCAGCCATCGATCTAGTCTGGATCATTTACCGAGGGCAATATCTCGCTCCAGCACACCAATCCAGATCAGCATTCTATGATGAGAAAAGTCTTAAGACGCAAATAGCCAAGGAACGCCTGAGGTTTGCAGAACATGTCGATAGTCAATGTGGATGATGTAGAGGCTACAACGGTGGCAGGTGGCGGAAAGATCAAACGTTTAATCGGGAGTGAAGCTGCGAAGAATATGTCTTTGGCCATTGGAATATTCCAGCCTGGCGAGGGATTAGTTCTCCATGACCATCCGAAAGAAGAAGAATTCTACTACATACTCTGCGGGAAGGGGACCGTCACGATTGGGAACCAAGAGAGGGAGGTCAAGCCGGGAGATATGCTTCACGTACCAGTAGGCATGAAACATAGAATAGTTAATACTGGAACCGGAGAACTGCGTTCGGTCTTCATCCTATCCCCGCCGACATGGTAGGAGCGATACATGATCTATTATTCGTCCAGATCTCCTAGCGACGCTTAGAGATCCATTCTACGTATTCTGATTTGCTTGGATACCGGACAATACAGCATTCAATAAAAGACTGCTATCCGAGACCCGTGCTGAGGGCTACAATCTGAGACGTAAGAAGAGGGGGTAGAAACGCTTATTACCCTCTCGAGTTATGCACGTCAGACAGGTTGTTCGAGGAGTCTTCTTGACGAACAATATTGAAGTCACAGGTATAACCTACAGATGCCTGAAATGCGGTGCGACCGTTTCGGCGGAGCAACTTACAATTACCCCGGAGATTAAGTGCCCAAGCTGTGGTTTCCGGGTCCTGAAGAAGAACCGCCCTCCAGTAGTCAAGCGAGTCAAGTCAGATTGACGTTCTGATGCTTACTATGCCGAATAGCGATGGAAAAGTTTAAGTATGAATACTAGGAGTTCCAGTGGTTCAATAACATATCGAGGACCACGAGGGAAAGGAAGACAGTTGGGAGGGGGAGATTAGCGTTTTTTCCTCCTCCTCTCCCCAAAACGCTTCCCCCCCAACAGTCTCCCCCTATTCGTGGAGAATGATAGGAATCCTCGAGTCAGCTCACCGATTGCTGACAGACAACGATAGAGACGCCCCGGACATCAGATGTCTCCAATAATCTTCTTCATCAACAATCAGAGAATGGAGACAACACCGACTGTCCGTTGAGATATCTTTTCGCGGATCAGACTGCGACAAGGGAAGAATACTGATTGGCTTGATGAGCGAACAACAAGTCTTTAAGTCAAGTTGCTTTTTCTTAGAACCCTGCGATCTCCTAAAAGGTGAAGATTGATGGACAAGACTAAAGGGGAGAAACTTCTCGAACTAGCTAGGAAGAGAGGAATCTTCTGGCAGTCCTTCGAGCTCTATGGAGGTGTCGCCGGCTTTCTGGACTATGGACCACTCGGATCTTTACTCAAGAGAAGAATAGAAGAGAAGTGGTTGGACTGGTTTGTTCAGAAGCAGGGGATCATGTTAGTAGAGACACCGATCGTTACGCCGTCAAGGGTATTCGAGGCTTCAGGTCACCTCAAGGAGTTCACAGACCCTATTGTTGAATGTGAGAATTGTAGCAGAAAGTGGAGAGCCGACCACCTACTTGAAGAACAGGCAGGGATCTCAGGGGAAGGGATGAATCTGGATGCTCTGGGAGAAGCCTTGGCAGGGAACAGAGTCCGATGCCCGGAGTGCAGAGGGAAATTAGGTCGTCCTTCGAATTTCAACGAGCTTTTTAAGACAACAATTGGACCTTACTCCGAGAATGAGGGGTACTGTAGACCCGAGACCGCCCAAGGCATGTTCACAAATTTCAGAAGACTGAGCGAGATCGCGAGAGGGAAGCTTCCTTTCGGCGTTGCACAGATCGGAAGATGCCTGAGAAACGAGATAGCACCCAGACAAGGACCTATCAGACTCAGAGAACTGACTATAATGGAGATCGAACTGTTCTTCGACCCAGATGATGAGGATTGCGACAGGTTCAGCGAGGTCTCCGGGGAAACCATCAGAATCCTTCCTCGAGAACTTCTTTCGAAGGGAGAGAAAGAGCCTATAGAGACCTCGGCCCAAGACGCGTTGGAAGATGGGTACGTGGAGTACACCTGGAACGCGTACTTCATGGCACTTGCAAAGAAGTTCGTGTCAGAACTCGGCATCCCCGATTCCAGACAATTCTTCCTTGAAAAACAGGAAAATGAGAGAGCTCACTACGCAACACAGACCTTCGATCAGCTTGCAAGGCTCTTGAGGTGGGGATGGGTGGAGGTATCTGGGCACTCTTGCAGATCAGACTATGACTTGAAGAGGCATACAACCATCTCGAAGATTGACCTATCGATATTCAAACCTTATCCATCACCAAGAAGAATCCAAGCACTGAAAGTGGTATTGGAAGGGGACAGCATCCGTGAAGACTTCGGAGAAGAGAATGGATTATTGCACAAACTCATTGAGGAATCCGATCCGGAGGAACTCAAGAAGGCAATTGACGAGAAGGGGGTCGTCGTGCTTCAGGATGGAACCACCTCCTTCGAGGTAACCAAACGTCATGTCAGTTTCCACTTGGAGGAAGGGGAAGAAAACGGTCGCCGCATAGTTCCCTACGTGGCTGAGCCTTCCTTTGGAGTTGACAGGTTACTCTATGCTACATGTGAATATGCCCTGACCGAGAAGAAAGGCAGAACAATTATGCGGTTTCCATTGGACGTTGCACCGATCCAGCTAGGAGTGTTCCCGCTGGTTGCGAAAGATCGCCTCCCAGAGAAGGCAAGATCACTCGAGTCCACACTCAGGAGGGAAAGCTTTTCAGTCATATACGACGAGGGGGGATCGATCGGCCGGAGATATGCCCGCGCCGACGAGTCAGGTATACCAATAGCTTTGACGGTTGATTATCAGACGTTAGATGACGACTCGATTACACTTAGATCAAGAGATACGTGGTCTCAAGTGAGAACTGACATCAATGATGTCCCCAAGCTTCTGAGAGACTATTTCTCGAAGAAGACCGAGTTTAGAGAATTAGGAACCCCAATCCAGAAAAGAGGCTCAGAGCAGAGTTGAGATCTTCTCTGCAGCTTTCTTGAGTTGTTGATCGAGTATTTCAGGATCTTCTTCCATCATCCTCTGGACTTCAATTGCGAACCTTCTACGAATCTCCACAGAGAAGGGGTTGGTCTCCTGAATCTCGATGATGGTGGGCAGGTTTCTAAACATGGCAGCTCCCGACTTTATAGTCGTCTCCAATGATTGGGTAACTAGTTCTCTCTTCACGAGATGATCGGGCATAAAGGCATCAATCGTCCTTGCAAATGAAAGCATCAGGAAATGATGTAGGACCTGGAAGAATGCCATCGCGTGATCGTGTTCTTTCACATTAATAACGACGACTTCAGCTCCGTTGTCCCGAAGGAAGGCAACAACCCTTCGAGTATGTTCATCGTCTCGGGTCTTCACTGCCACAACATTCCGTCCCTTGAGGGTTGGTGCATTGGGTCCGAATAGAGGATGTAGGCTCACGTAGCCAATGTGTTCTGGGAGAGTCTTTGATAGGACGTCGGAGATCCCAGATTTCACCGAAGAGATTTCGACAAGCATTGAACCGCTTTTCATCCGTTTACCCACTTCACGGCATACCTGGATCACACTACTCATCGGCACACTGACGACTACTACATCCGAATTCTCGCATGCAGCATCGATCGGTTTCCAAGTTACCCCTAACTCTTCAGCAGTTTCCCTAGCTGCTTTCTCACGTTTGTCGCAAAGGACGACGGTCATTCCATTTTCTTTCAGGAAACGTGCAATCCAAGACCCCATTCTTCCTGCTCCTCCCACTATGGTTATTCTTGGCGGATTCTCACCGGCAGGACAGGTCTCCTCCGGACTTGGGGCATTCATCAATATGGTTCACTTCCTTGGTCCAGCCATCTCGGATATGAACCCAGGATCTTCAGGAACAGGGTGTTTTCTCTCAGCGCTTCAAGCGCTTCTGCCACGACTTTCGAGGTCTTGTGCCCTTCGAAGTCTATGAAGAATATATACTCCCACTGCTTCTGTTTAGTGGGACGCGACTCTATTTTAGTTAAATTCAGGTTTTTTTCTGCAAACACTTTCAGGATGGAGTATAAAGCTCCCGGGACATGCTTCACGGAGAAGATGATCGAGGTCTTATCTTGTCCGGTCGGATCCTGGTCATTCTTCGAGAGGACGAAGAACCGCGTATGGTTTCGAGAGTTGTCTTGGATCGCCTCAACGGCAACCTCCATACCGTAGATCTCGGCAGCCAAGGAGGGTCCTACCGCGGCAGCCTTGTCTAGCTCCTTCAACTGTTTGACGGCGCTTCCGGTGCTGCTTGCCTCTCTCAATTCAATTCCTGGGAAATGTTCTTCCAGATAGCGGCGGCATTGAGCGAGAGCTTGGGAATGGGAGAGGATAACCTCGACATCGTTCAGGCTTGCGCCTGACCGAATTATAAGGTTATGAGAGATAGAGAGCTCTATCTCAGCCCATATCATCAGCTCAGAGCTCACCAATAGGTCGAGAGTAGTATTTACTGAACCCTCAGTGCTGTTTTCAACAGGCACCACACCGTACGATGCACTGCCTGATGAAACGGTCCTGAAGGTATCGAATATGCTTGAACAAGCAATGAACCGAGTTCCAGCTTCGGGGAATATCGTTCTCGCGGCTTCCTCTGTGAAGGTTCCTCTCGGCCCAAAGAAAGCCACAATTCTTTCTTCCCCTTGGATTTTCCTGCTCATGGAGAGGATCTCCCGGAAGATCGCCACAGTATCCGATCCGTTAAGACCCAGATTCTCCGCTTCTCCGCTGATTCTTTGATAGAGCTCTTCTTCTCGTTTCACGTCGAATGTAGGCAGACCCTTTTGCTTCTTTATCTTTGAGATCTCTTCTACAATCCCCATCCTTTCCATTATGAGGCGGATTATCTTCTTGTCCGTCGCATCGATCCTATCACGCAGTTTCTTCAGGTCGGGACTCATTTAATGTAGAACCTCCGGAATCACTCCACTGTAGATCATGTGATCCGCAAGACAGAGGGAGACCGCAGCCTCGACGACAGGGATAGCCCGGGGCACAATGCAAGGATCGTGTCGCCCTGAGAGGGTCAGAGAGACCTCCTTCATCTTCTCGATATCAACAGTCTTCTGAGGTAACCCGATGGAGGAAGTAGGCTTGAAAGCTGCCCTTACAACGATTGGCATCCCATTGGACAGCCCTCCCAAGATTCCCCCCGAGTTGTTTGTCTTCGTCTTGATTACGCCCTCCTCTATGTAGTACTGATCGTTGTTCTCCGATCCTTTCAGCTGGGATGCGCGGAAACCTGCTCCGAACTCAACTCCCTTCACAGCGGGTATACTGAAGAGGAGTTTTGCGATGTCGCTGTCGAGATTGTCGAAGATAGGTGAACCTATCCCTACGGGTACGTTTATCGCAATACATTCGATTACACCGCCAACGCTATCTCTATCCTTTTTGGCTTGAAGGATGGTGTTCCTCATTCGAGCTGCAATGGAGGGGATGGCGCACCGAATCGGGTTAGAGTATCTCTCGCGTCGGATCTCTTCGATTGTGGGGGGTTTCTCCAGGCCTATGCTGCCTATTTCAACAGTATGTGCCATCACTTCGATCTCCCATAGGTCTAGGAGACTTCTTGCAATAGCCCCAGCGGCTACGATTGGGGCGGTTATTCTTCCGGAGAACCTTCCTCCCCCGCGGTAGTCTCTGTAGCCTCCGTACTTTGCGTGAGCTGGAAAATCGGCGTGACCTGGTCTAGGCTTGTTCTTGATCACCTCATATGGGCGTGAGTCGACATCTTTATTCTGGATTATCATACATATTGGGGCGCCGGTCGTCCTACCTTTGAAGATCCCAGAGGCAATTTCGATTTTATCAATCTCTCTCCGAGATGACGACGTCTCGTCTAGACCTGGTCGACGTTTGTCTAACTCCTTCTGTATCATCCCAACTTCTATCGCCAGACCTGCAGGGCATCCATCCAAGACGACACCTACCAAAGGTCCGTGGCTCTCCCCGAACACTGTGATCTTGAAGACTTTTCCAAACGAGTTATCTGACATCTAGGTTCGCTCCAAGGGTTCCGAGATCTCGAAGGAAATTTGGGTATGACTTACTTATGTATTGGGTGCCAAGTATTCTCGAGAGGCCTTCTGCAGCTAGAGCCGCGATAACGCCTGCCATTGCTATTCTATGGTCTCCATGAGAGTCGATGATAGCTCCTCTCAACGAGTGAGTTCCTTCGATGATAAGTTGATTATCCTTTGCCTTGATCTCTACGCCCATCTTTGAGAGTTCGGACTGCAGTGCCGATGCTCTGTCAGACTCCTTGAGCCTCAACCTTCTTGTCCCTCGGATTCTGCTGGTTCCTTCTGCAAGACTAGCCAGAACCGATAGAGGAGGAACTAAATCAGGGCAATCTCGAACATCAATATCGATTGAAGACAATCTTTCAGGTACGCTTGCAATCGACACGGAATCCGATTCGATATTGATACCAACACCCATATCCTCGAGAATTTGAATTATCTTCTCGTCGGCTTGCCCCGAACCTTGTATCAGGTTGTCGATCCTGATCTTCGAGTCTGTTATCACTGCTGCAGCCAAGAGGAACGCTGCAGAAGAGTAGTCGCCAGAAACCTCAACGTCTAGGGCCTTATAGGCTTGCCCCCCGCGAATCACATAATCATCCATCTTATCTGATGTATCGATACAGATTCCACGCTTCCTCAATGTTCGAAGCGTCATGTCTACATATGGGGCTGACTCAAGCGGAGTGGACAATCGGACTCTGACTGTTTCTCTCGCCTTAGGAGATGCAAATAGTAAAGCAGAGACATATTGGGAGCTCTCATCTCCTCGAAGATCTGTTTCTCCACCTTTGAGTCCCCCTCCCATAACGAGGACGGGGGGAAAATTGTCGCCCTTCTCAGTGAAACAGTCTACTCCGAGTTTTCTCAGGCATGATGCCAGTATTCCCACGGGTCTCTCCAGAAGAGGGGGGTTACCTGTCAAGACAACGGGACCAGCGGACAACGAGCTGACCGCCATTAAGAACCTTAGAGTCGATGCAGATTCGACACAGTCCAAAGGCGTCCAAGGAGCCCGAATCCTGCCGTCGCTTCGAATCTCCCAGAATCCTGCGCCCTCAACTATTTTGGTCCCTAATGCTTGACAGCAGTGAAGAGCCGCCCGGGTGTCATCAGACAACAGAGGATCGGTTATCTTCGACACACCTTTTGATAGCGTGGAAGCTATTATCTCTCGGATTGTCTCACTCTTGGACGGCGGTGTAGATACAACTCCTCTCAGAATCTGTGGTCCAGAAACAGTCACCTTGCTCATTCCGTGAGCACCTTTATCTCCGCCGTTTCTTCGCTTGTCGTCGTCTGCAAGATCTGTCCTTCATATGCATTCCAAGATTCCCTTATTCCATCGATGTTCTCCTCGGGAGTAACGGCAACTACAGAGGGACCTTTCCCGCTCAGCCCAGCAGAGACCGCTCCGGAGGCTAGAGCATCCAGTGCGATGGAAGGATCATAACCGAAGATCGAAGAGTAGAGTAGACCATTTAGAACCATCGCTCTCCAATACCTCCCTTCGGCAGCCTCCTTAAAGGCGAGTTTGATCTGCGGGGATAGGAGTCTGGTTCGAGCTACATCTACATCCTTGGTATAGTGTTTCCTTGATGGGACATGGATGAGAACCGAATACGGCCGATCAAAGGAGAATCTCTTGACGATCTTGAGTTGGGTGTTGTCGGTTGCCACTATGCCTCCAAAGTATGAGGCGCAGGCATCATCAAAGGCACCAGTGACAGTCACTCCAGCTATTCGAGCTGCCGTAACTCCTAGCTTCACGACCTCTATCTGGTCCAGATCGCTCTTACCTAACGCACCCAAGGTAGCGAGTACTACTGCGTTTGCGGCTACACTGCTACTCTTAAGACCACAGGCTATCGGAATATTCGATTCGGTCTCGATATTGGCACCAAAACGGTTGGAGAGTTGGAACTTCTGTAAAACCACTCGGAAGCACTGTTCAACTAGAGCAGTGTCTTCTTCGGGGGCGCCCAGGATAGATATCCCAAGATTCCCCGGATCATCTGTTAGCTCTACGTTCGCCTTCGTCCAGAGATCTACTCCAAAGGCAGCTCCGAACCCCGTGGCGATGGCGTTCACAATAGTAGCGGCTCCGTGAACTGTCGACTTTGCCTTCATGATCCCGACCCCGTTCTCAAAGCATTTAGCACTGTCGTACGCATGACTTCGATTGGTGCGTTCTCCCCTGTCCACAGTTCAAAGGAGGCAGCCCCTTGGTATACCAACATGTCCACACCACTTACGGTTTTACAGCCTCGTCTAGCGGCATCACGTAATAGTCGAGTCTGAACTGGATTATAGACGATATCGAAAACCGTCAAATCGCGGGGTAATAGGTCTTCCTCAACAAGACTAACATCGATACGAGGAAGCATTCCGACTGAAGTGGTATTGACCAAGATGTCTACATCGCTAAGGGTACGCTTCAAGTCCTCTTCGCTCAGATTTCTTGCATCCACCTCGATTCCTCTGATCTTCCTAAGCGATCTCGCAAGGGAAAGAGCCTTTGACTTTGTTCTGTTCAGTAGTATTATTTCCCTCGCAGATTCTGAGAGCTTGAAGGCAACAGCCTTCGAAGCCCCCCCAGCCCCCAATATGGCAATTCTCTTTCCCTTGACCGAAACCCCATTCGCTTCTAGGGCTCTCAATGCGCCTATGCCATCAGTGTTGAATCCAGAGAGGCATCCCTCACGGTTTACCACAGTGTTTACCGCCCCGATTTGCATGGCAGTTTCATCGATGTGATCCAAGAACTTCATTACCCTCACTTTGTGAGGTATTGTGACGTTGACGCCCACTATCCCAAGTCCAGCCGCGCCAAGCAGGGCAGATTTGAGTGCCTTCTTCGGGACATGGAAAGCAAGATAGACATAAGCTAATTCAAGTTCGCGGAAAGCGGAGTTGTGCATCGCAGGACTCAGAGAATGCTCGACTGGGTCTCCGATGATTCCACAGAGTTTCGTCTTGGAAGAGATGATCAAGACAGTTTCACCGTCAAAGGGCCTATTGCTAGTATGGTGTCGGAAGATCTTGAGGATTCAAGAATAGTCTGAAAGTCGAATACAGCTAAATATTAGTATTCTAGCACGGTCTCCTTTCCGACTAGGGCGCCGAAGTGTCTACCTCCCTCGCTGACCCACACAACGAGTTCGTCGTCTTTTCTTATGTCTGGGACGGCTTTTGACCCGTCCTTTGTGACGTATCTTACAGTCTCAGCGTTCTGGACAATACTCTTGAGCGTGCTGCCTTTGTACTCGCAGACGACCAGGGTAAATGGGCGCATTTCTACTTTTATTCTGCCCACGATCACCTTTCTTGTCCGACCTTCCCGGTCAACTGTCATCAATTCGTCTCCTCCTTTGAGCTCGCAGAGATACTGGGTTTTCTCAGGTGAAACCGCTACGTAGCTGGATACTGGACCGGCGTTCACCCTGAACGGGCGTGGGGTAACATGAGGGTTTTCTTCCACTTCAGCCTGGATTAGAAAGAGACCTGACGACTGAGACCCGACCAGCATTCCCTCACCTTTCCTCATGAGACTGCAGGTATCTACGCAGACTCGTGCACCGATCCCAACCTCTCTAGTCCCCACTACCTTCGCCGTAGCCAATGCTAGCCGGGAAGAACTCTCGATTTCCTCTTTTCTTGTCGCGACCGTTCGAACGGTCTCTGAGAGGGACTCCAGGTCCTCAGCATTCCTTGTATTGATGAGGACACCGTCAGCACCGAGTTCTAGGGTCTCGAGTAGAGATCTGGCTTCGTTCGGGTTCTCAATCCTGACTATAAGCTTCCATTTCTCCGCGCTAAGCGCGATCAGGTTCTCGGTGGGAATAATTCTCCAGTTTGGGCAGTCTACGATGAGATAGTCGAATCCTGAATCTGGCTGGATCTTGTTCAGGTCCTCTTTTGATTGGATGGCAATACTTGCCCCGACTGTCAGTCCCAACTTCTTCAATTCTATGATTCTCTCCGCGTCGGATACTGGGACAAGGACTATGTCGGCAGTCTCTGTCGCGGCAACTCTTCTTGCTCCGCTGGATCTTGCAGCCTCGATCTGATCGGGGGAAACCACGATCACGTCAGATAGATCTACGCACTTTAGATGGAACTCTCCTTCAAGTTCGGCGATCTGAGAGTCGGAAAGGTCAACCCAGAGTTCCCGCATATCTTATCCACCGAGGATCTGTAGGGCTTGGGTGACGGTCGCGTTCAAGTGAACTATCGATGAGAGTGCTCTCACCATTAAGGTTGGATTCTCATTTTGGAAGACGTTTCTTCCGATCGATACCCCTGCGGCACCAGCTTTTATCGAGTCCGCGATCATCTTCAGGAAATCGTTCATAGTATCTGTCCTTGGACCGCCAGCGATTATGACAGGGGCCGAGCAGCTCTTCACTATCTTCTCAAAGCTCTCCTGGTTCCCCGTGTAGTTCGTCTTTATGATGTCAGCCCCCAATTCGACGCCAAGCCTGGCGGCGTGTCCTACTAGATCAGGGTCATGGCTATCTGTGATACTTGGCCCTCTCGGGTACATCATTGCTAAGAGCGGAACACCGATGTCATCACAAACATCGGCAACCATACCTAAATCGGACAACATCTCGGATTCGGTTTGAGCCCCTAGGTTAATGTGAACGGAGACAGCGTCGGCGCCTATCTTTAGAGCCTCCTCGACAGAGCACACCAAGACTTTTCGGTTTGGATCTGGACCCTTATCTGTACCAGCGCTCAAATGAACTATGAGTCCGGTTGTACCTGTTTCCACTCTTGACGCGATGCCCTTGTGAAGAACCATTGCGTCAACCCCGCCGTCGATTATCTTGTTGACAGTTTCCTGCATATCTACAAGACCCTTCACTGGGCCCAAGGTAACTCCGTGATCCATCGGGACTATTACCGTCTTTCCGTCTCCTCGAAAGACGCGCCTCATTCTCTTCTCCTTTCCAGAGTCTGCCATCCATCTCACTATCCTAACATTTCCATACCGTGTAAGTTTCTATAGCTCATCTATATTTATACTCGTCACTCATTTCGAGCCTTCTAGTTTTTATCCTCCAGAAGATCCGAATCTATTAGCTTAATCGCCCGCTCTCGATCGTCCCAATCGACGAAGAGGTCAACACTTGAGGTCACGGTCAAGATTCCGAATATGTTGATTCCCTCCTCTCTGAGGGGTACAGAGATCCTTTCGATTATCCCTGGCGTTTCCTCCAGCCCAAGACCGCGAATCTGAAGGAAAGCTAGATTCTTCCTCACTGCCATGGCGATTGTCTCAGGATGAGACTTGACAATGTTGTGAAGAACGTTGAGCACATCGAGTTTTGTCATGGACGAGAGATAGAGAATGATTGAGTTATGGTTGCCAGACATCCCACAGATCCTGACCCCACTAGACCCGATCTCTCTCAAGATCTCAAGGATTGTCTCAGGATGAGCTGTGATCTGCTCTCCGACGAATGTGATGGATAATACGGGCTCTTCTTCCTCGAGCACTACTTCAAGATTTGGGAGAGAACCGTGTATTAGAGTGCCGTTGGCTCTCAGATCGCCGCGTGAACTGTTGACCAAGTAGACATCTATGTCTTCTTGCTTGTATCTTAACGCCTTCGAGTGAATGAACTTGGTTCCGGAGTCACTCAATCCAGCCAAACGAACTACTGAGATCCTGTCTACCTTCTCCGGTCTTTCGATCAGCTTTGGATCGGCTGAAAGAATACCGTCAACATCCGAGACCAATAGCACCTTTTTTGCCTCCAGTCCCCGCGCCAACAGGAAAGCTGTGATATCGCTTCCTCCGCGACCCAGCGTCGTTAAAGCACCGTTCTTGGACTTCCCGATAAAACCGGGCACTATTGGAACCACGCCTTTCTCGACCAACGGAAGAACATTCTCCTGGATCAGGTGGAGACTGTCATTAAGTAGAAGGCTAGCATTGGTGAACGACTCATCGGTAAGAATAGGCCAGGCATCTTCAGCAGGGTCGAGAACGCAGGTTTGAATCCCTTGGGATCTAAGGGACGCAGCAAAGACCTTTGCACTCAATCGTTCGCCTATAGATAATATACTGTCTTGATCTCGCCCTGATATTGACCCGTCGGAAGCTACTTTAGCGAGATTCAGCAGGTTATCGGTCGTTTTACCCATTGCCGAGACAACTATCGCAATCTGGCTTCCCCGTCGATGTTCTTCGACCACTGAGAGGACAGCCCTATGAATCTTCTCCGGGGAGGCTAAGCTAGACCCCCCGAATTTTGCAACCAACCGTTCTTCGTTTCTAATACTGTTTCCCATTTCTTATTTATCCTCCATAACGGTTTCGACCGCGCAGACCAAGATTCTCGGCAATCCGCGCGGGATTCAACCGAAATAAGTGAAGAAGTAGCAATAGCCAAACATTGAATCAGTAGTAGAAAACGCGAGGTTTGTCGACCTTGACATGGCATTCTCCACTTTGGTGAAACTAATGCTTCTGTTTAGTAAGGGAATCCCCGTATAAAACTTTCCTATTCCCGTCTTCTCCTCTTCGGGTTGATAAGTGTAAGAACAGAAGTCTGAGGGAAGGGAAATTCAAGGCTAGGTTGTTAGTTACTCTTATTAGATTCAGCTGAGAATCTCAATTGAAAGAGATCGCAGAAGCGTATGCTTGGTTTAGAGAAGAACGAAGGAACACTACATGGTCTTTCCAGAGGAGACAGCGAAGCAACTGAGAAGACGGGCTATAGAAGTCTGTCAAGATCATGCTAGAAAAGTGTTGGATGCGACTAGAGAACTGCCAGTGTTACTAGATGCATATGGTAAAGGGGATGAGGTGACCATAAGAGAACACGCCTCCAAAATCCAGAAGATCGAGGAGGACGCAAACGAGGTAAAAAAGGTGCTTATGACCGAACTGACTGAGGCTGGCGCAATTCTGCTTAGTCGAGAGGACTTCTTGAGGCTTGTGGCAACTTCGAATGAAATCGTCGATTCTTGCGAGGGGATAGCCTTCAGAGTCTCCGAGCTTAACAGCCGAAAATGGAAAGCGGACGAGAGTATCGTCGGGGATCTGATTAACCTCTCTGAGGCTTCTCTGAATGTGATCACAAGGCTCAGGGAGACCATCTTCTCGCTCAGCTTTTCGGCTGATAGAACCAGTACGTTGGCAAGGAACGTAGAATCGGCAGAACAGATAGTTGACGTGCTTTACAGAAAAGTGGACCTGAAGATAATAGGCAGCAAAATGAAGATACCCGTCATATTCATTCTAAGGGATATAGCGCTCCTCTTGGAGGATATGGCTGACAAGGCTGAAGATGTTGCCGACGCTGCACGGATACTTGCTCTCAGCGCGTTCTAGATCGGACGAGTGATCAGAGATGTCGGCAGACAAGATTAGAGTTCAGCTTGTAGAGAAACGTCTTGTGGTATGGAACCCCAAAGACGGATCTGAACTCTACAGTCTAGGATACTACGGGAAACCAATAGGGATTCCGAAACCGAAGACATTCGAGTTTGACGTGCCAACGATTCTGGATATGATCGAGGGAGTCTATCTTCAGGAGAAGGGGATAATAGAAGTCTGTGACGAGTCGGGGAAGAAAGTGGGCAGAAAGAAGCTGAGGGAAAGGGCAAGCGCGGTATACAAGGATTTTGACTTGAAGTATTTGACCTACAAGGACCTGAAGAAACGAAAGTACATAGTCCAGCCAGGAATAAAGTTCGGATGCACCTTTGCAGTATATCTGCGTGGACCTGGTTTGGATCACGCCCCATTCTTGGTTTCGGTGATGCGGGAGGATGACTTGATCGGGTCCACGGATATCGTCCGTGCAGGAAGGTTAGCTACAACCGTGAAGAAAAGGTTCATCTTAGCTGTTCCAAGCCTCAAAGGCAGGAAGATCAACTATCTAATATTCAAGTGGTGGAGAGCCTAGCCACATATACCTATGCATGCTTCAAGCGATGAGGCAGGAGAAGATGAAGATGAAAGTCGTTTCCAGAGAGGATGTTCAGGGGATTGAGCTCTTCCGAGGAATCACGGGAAAGATCCTATTGAGCGGGGAGAAGATCATGTTTCTCTTAGTAGAAATAGAGAAAGGGGGACTCGTACCTACGCATAGCCACAGTAACGAGCAGTTTGGGCTCTGCCTCAGAGGGAAAGCGGAATTCAGAAATGAGGAGAAGACCGAGATTGTTCAGACGGGCATGTTCTACGCTCTAGCCCCGAACGAACCGCACAGCGTTCAAATGTTAGAAGATGAGCCGGGTCTCTTTCTTGACGTTTTCAGTCCCCCTCGTGAAGACTACCTGGCAAAGCTGCGAGACGTCATTAAGTAGACCGAGATACGGTTTCTACTATCGGCTTCAGAGCCAGCCGAAACAATTCTACTCCTGCGCCCCGGCAGGTCTCTGGTAGAGTCGATGAGTGATCCAGACAGACTATGACTTTTCTAATAGAATCTTGGGGAACACCGGATTGGGAAGAGTAGCCGGCAGCAAGACGGCATACCTGGCCTACCGCGAAGTCGTCAGCATAGTTCTCTACCTCCACTATAATGATCTCACCGTCTTCTTCCTCCATTACTAAGTCGACCTTTCCTGTGCTGACTGAAACCTCACTGCCGAGAGACTTGACACCTCTCCCTAGGATACCGGGAAAATCAGACAGTATCTTTACCACAGGTTCTTCGAGAAGCCCGCGGAATTGAAGATACCCATCCGGCCCAAATTCAAGCATTCTTTCGAGAGCGCCGTCTATGTCGAAATACTTGCTTCCTAGAACGTGAGGATAGACGTCGACGGCCGTTTCTTCCTGGTAGAGAACCAGGATAGGCGTGTTCTTAAGATTCAGGTTCTTTGCTTTCGAGAAAGGCAAGATGTGTCCCCGTGAGGTGACAATCCGCCCTCTCACCTGCGGTGGAATACTTCTAATATCGGTCTTCAACCTCTCAATCTCAGAGGAGGAGAGAGAACTCGACTCTGTCATCGAACAGTCGATTCCCCATCTGTCCTGGAGTAACTCCAAGAGTCCTGAAATCGTGTTCACAGAGTCTCGATGAGCCGAATTCCCTAGATAGTAAAGGATGCAACGAAAGGAAGACAAAGGAGCACCTGAGATTCAGTAAGGCTCTCCAGGTTCTATTTCTTTCGAAACAGCCCATTTCAGCTTTCACGCGAAGAAGATAAAGAGGATGACTTATCCAATCGATAGTTGAGACAAGCCAACGTAAATAGGCTAGTGGAGAAGAAGTAGGATTGAGCTACGACCTTGACTTAAGCAAGGAGGAGGAACAGCGGTCGGTTGACCTGCACGAGAAAGCCATCGTGGTGAATGCGCTGTCGACTTTTTACGGTATTGCGGACGTGACCAACATAAATCCTCTCCGCGTTTCAAGATACCATGAGACGATGAGAAGGGGAGGGGTTACGGGCGTGAACTTCACCATCGCCATGGATCACTCGTTCTCAGAGGCATGCAGAAACATTTCTGCGGTTGTGGATTCTATGGAAAATGCTGTTTCGGGAAAGTTAGTGCAGGTGAAGAGCGCAGGTGAGATCAGAGAAGCCAAAAAGAGTGGCGTCTGCGGGCTTATGTTTGGATTCCAGAATACACTCCCCATCGAGTATAACCTAGGTTTCCTGAAAACCTTCCACACGTTGGGCGTTCGGACAGTACAGTTGACGTATCAGAAGAGGAATCTTGTAGGAGATGGATGCGGTGAGGAGGGGAATGCGGGTCTCAGTGAGTTCGGCGAGAAGGTTGTCGAAGAGATGAACCGGTTGAAGATGCTGGTTGACCTCTCACACTGCGGGTACAAGACAACGATGCAGGCTATAGAACTATCGAAGGCTCCGGTCGCGTTCACTCACACGAACGTGAGGGCACTGAACGACTGTATAAGATGCAAATCCGACGAACAGATTCATGCTCTGGCTGAGAGAGGAGGGGTGATGGGCATAACTGTTCTATCGAAATTCATAAGGCCAGAAGGCAAAATCAAAGGAAGTACTCTGGAAGATTTTTTGGACCACATCGACTACGTAGTCAACCTGGTGGGGGTTGACCATGTCGGTCTGGGACTCGACATCTTCGAGTTACGATCAAAAGAGGACCTAGAAGAGAACCTGGCGGGAAGACTCTACCTCAAGTACCCGGAAATGAGGATCGGCGCGGAACTCGATAGCTACGAGAAATACTTCTGTAAGGGGTTGAAGAGCATGTCCGAGTCGTCGAATGTCACAAGAGGCCTTGTATCGAGGGGCTACTCCGATAAAGAAATCATGAAGATACTGGGAGGAAACTTCCTGAGTTTGTTCGAAGAGGTAGGGATGTAGCGGCAAGCGAGGTCTTATCGTTTCATCCCGGCCGTCACCACTCTCTTGTCGAAAATACGTGTTTATGTTTAGTGGGATTCGATCTTCGATCCACTGCATTCCTGTACTTCTTCAAGGCAGTACTTGTGTCCTCTACCTCTATGCCTACGGAGGGGAAGAGGAGGTCTCTGTGTCGTCTTCTCTGCCTCTTTACTTAAGCCAACGATATGAGTTTGATGCGATGGGCCCAGTTCAGTCTGTCGTTTGATGTTGGTGCCCGTGTACCGGCGGACCTACATAAGAGTGATAAGCATGTCAAGAATACGGCTTTTAGCAAACTAGGTCCGTGGTTGTAGAGTTGATTGTTGACCGAGACGTTTGCGTCGGCTGTGGTTTATGTCTCGTCTATTGTCCGGTCGGCGCGATCTCAATGTCTAACAAGAAGGCATTCATCGATCCCGTTGTGTGTGTTGAATGCGGGGTTTGCTACAGATCAGATGTCTGTAAAGTCGATGCATTGAGGAGACCCGAGTTGCAGTGGCCCCGAATCTTACGGCAGGTGTTCAGTGATCCCTTAGTCTCTCATGAGGAGACGGGAATCCCGGGGAGAGGCACCGAAGAAATGAAAACCAATGACGTCACCGGGCGGTTCAAGGAGGGAGAGGTTGGACTCGGGGTTGAGCTAGGAAGACCTGGTGTCGGAACCTCTTTTCGGGACGTCGAGATAGTCACCCAAGCCTTATGCGAGGTAGGAGTAGAACTCGAGAAAGAGAATCCGATAACGTTCTTGGTGGATCCGGATACGGGGTTATTCAACGATAGAAGCGTCCTCAACGAGAGGGCACTCTCCGCGATTGTTGAGTTTGCGGTTCCAAAGGAGAGGCTAGACGAGATCCTAGGGATACTAGATCGGGTCTCAAAGTTGATTGACACCGTGTTCAGCTTGGATCTGATCTCTGTCTGCAGGGAGGGAAGAATTCTTCAGAGAACAAGACTCGAAGAGTTGGGAGTTGAGGCCGCAATCAACGGAAAAACCAACGTAGGATTAGGTAGAGCACTGCCTGGAGGCGAAGACAAATGACTCATACTCTTCACAGACAGGGGGATAGGGATTCTCTGAGTAGGGATTTCGTCGTCCTCTCTATGGCCTCACGGAAGAAGAACCTTGAAGGAGCCCGACCGAAGCTTCAGCGCGTAATGGAAGTATTCCTCAGATACGATCCCGTAAACGTGGGGGAGATGAATATACCGAAAGGGTATCCTCCTGAAGCCCTCGTCGAGAAACTGACAGACTACTCGATTATCCACGCCGTCTACGACAATAGAGAGGCGGTGAATCGAGTACTAGAAGACCTCAAGACGGCAGACCCTGGAATGTCCGTGGTCGTGACTGGTAACTTCGATGAGGTTTTCGATTGCTGCAAGGACGCAGGGTTATTTCCGAACGCAGTGAACATGTCGCTAGGGATCAAAGGTAGAACCGAACTGCTTCCTGAACAGAAGGTACTGGAGGTCACGACGATGTGCGGGCACGCAATGGTATCCAAGCACCTCTTCAACCATCTGCTCGAGCAGGTCAAGAGTGGTAGAGTGACCCCAGAGGACGCCGCCGAAGAGATGGCGAAACAGTGTGTCTGCGGAATATTCAACCCGAAGAGAGCAGCCCAGCTTATTCGAAAAGCCGTGGAATCGGACAAGGAGTAGTATTTGGGGTTCACCCACGGGCACCCAGACAATCTTTCCGCCCATGGTTATACGTGACCCCAATCAGCTGTCTGACTCAAACAAGGTCTAGGGATCTGAGTCCGTCATGATTTAGGACAAGACTCGACCTAGGCAAAGAGGGAAACTATCTTGAACTGATCGACATCCACAAGTCCCTTGTCTGTTATTCTGAGACGAGGAATGACGGCTAGTGGCAGGAAAGATAGAACCATGAATGGAAATCCCAGTTTTGCACCAAGGGTTCTAGTCGCCTCCCGAACCTTCCGTAGTTCTTCGGCTGCCTCTCCTGCCTGTTTAGTGGACATCAGACCTGCAATGGGGAGAGGTAGATTGGCAACAGTCCTTTGGGATTCGACAACGATGATCCCACCGCCCATATCGGATATGGACGAAACGGCATACGCCATATCGTTGTCGCTGGTCCCGACGACGGTTATGTTATGGGAGTCGTGGCCAACACTACTTCCGATAGCCCCTTTCTTGATTCCGAAACCTTTGACAAAACCTAGACCTATGTTTCCGGTAGCTTTGTGACGTTCTACAACGCTCACCTTGAGGATGTCTCTCTCAATATCCAGTGCCACTGAGCCGTTCTTGACTTCCAGCTGTTCTACGAGTCTTTCGGTGCGGGATTCACCTTCTTTGACCCCGATGACGAGGACATCGACAAAGGGTGAATCTTCAGGGGGAGTGATCCGCAGATTCGATGGGAGAACCGGGCTTCTAAGGTGAATGCTTTTCTTAACTGTCTCAGGGCACTGAAAAGAAGGCATCCTGTACACGAGGTTCCCATCCTTCGCCACTAGGGTCCCGTTGCTGAAGACATAGGAGGGCGTTGGGTTCTCAAGGTCCTCAATCAACACCAGATCAGCCAGTTTACCAGGAGAGATGGCCCCGATCTCGGATTCGAGATGGAAGTGTTCTGCAACATTGATTGTTGCCATTTGGACAGCTCTTATAGGGTCTACTCCTTCCTCAATTGCCCGGCGAAGAAGATGGTTCATGTGACCCTCCAATAAGAGATCGTCAGCATGCTTGTCGTCTGTCACAAGAATACAGTGGCGGAGATCAGCACCATAGTCTAGGAGAGATCCTATGATACTCTTCAGGTTCTTCGTCGATGAGCCTTCCCGGATTTCAAGGGTCATTCCGAGACGTAGTTTCTCTAAGGCTTCTTCACCTGAGGTAGACTCGTGATCACCTTTGATTCCAAGTGAGGTGTAGGCATTGAGCTCTCGCAGGTTAAGACCTGGGGCGTGACCTTCTACGATTCCTCCACTTTCAAGAGTCGTTCTTATCTCAGCCATCATCTTTGTGTCTTTGGCTAGGACTCCAGGATAGTTCATGACTTCAGCCAACCCGACGACACGACGCCAACACAATGCTTCAGCTATGTCTTTCTCGTCAAGCTTGGCTCCCGAGGTCTCTAGGCTGGGAGCTGCAGGTACACAGGACGGGATCTGGATAAAAAATTTCAGAGGAAGGTTTTCGGTCTCATTGAGCATGTAGCAAACTCCTTCCAGACCTAGGACGTTTGCAATCTCATGCGGATCGATCACAACGCTGGTAGTTCCAAAAGGTAGAACTGCACGGCAGAACTCTATCGGGCGAAGCATGGAACTCTCGATATGAATATGTCCGTCTATCAATCCAGGGAGGATATACAGGCCTTCTGCATCTATAACTAGGGTATTCCTTTTGGCTAGGACATCAGAGACGCCGACACTAGCGATTCGACTTCCAAATAATGCAACATCACACGATTCGAGGATTCTACCGGTCATGACATCTACCAATGAGCCCCCACGTACTATTGTGTCCGCCTTCTTACCTCCCAGAGCTACGTCAATGAGATCGACTCTTTCCTCGAACATCAACTCACCTCATATAACCTGTTTTTCTGTCCTTTCAAGCGATACGAGCGGAGATCTTATCCTATCAACTAGGCGATACACGATTCCTCCTGGCCGTCTACCTTAACTACCCAGAGAATAGAACAGTGGATATGCCTTTCTTTTATACAGAATGTTTAGTAAAAAGAGTTGGACACCGTCGGAAAATCGGCGTCCAGATGAAAAAACGCGACGGTCTACGCTAGCGCCTTTTCTTGTATCCGCCCTTCCAGTCCCCTCGTCTAGACCGACCGCCACCAGACCGATTCGACCTGTACCCCCCGCCGAACCCGCCGCCATAGCTCCTGCCACCGCCATAGCCTCTATCATAGGATCTGCGCCTCCGCTGCTCAACCTGTTTGTCTGAGAGGTTGTTGTCGGTATTTACTTCTTCAGAGAACTCTTCATCGATCTTTGTGACTGTCCCGAATTTTCCGGCAGTCAATCTCATAGACTCCTTGAACACGGAAACATATCCATTCTCGATATGAGCCGTGTTACCTACCTCGAACTCATCAATGCTGTCATCCCATAGGGTCAGATAGATGCAGCCGCTCTCATCTCCAATCAGAGCCTCACACACCCGGTGTTCTCCCCCGGACACTTCACGGGGCTCTTCCATCTCAACTACCTTCGCTTTGAGGTATACTTTTCCAAGGTATGGCTTCAAATCGCCGACCTTGACGTATTCAACTTCTTCTTCTGACAAATCTATTCACTACTCAAATCAGCAGGACTCCATCATTTAGAGTCCCTTTAAGTCTTCCGAATCCCGATTCCGTTATACTACCGGGATATTGAATATAGTTTACTTCTTACTCCACGGCTTCGTCTTGCCTGAGAGTTTCCGCCATACTCACATACGCTCTGTACGAGGCTTTGGGACTGAGATCAAATCTGACTAGACCAAAGTTGTGTTCACGCCAAAAGAAGAGCAGCCCACTGTCCTTGAGTTCATACCAGAAGATCCTTTGAATTCTGGGTATTGCAGAGAGCTTGGTGAACGTCTGTTTGAGAAACCCCGCTTGAGTCTCTTCGGCATTGTGCTGGAATGGGGTCGACAGTCCTATCTCGGTGACCCATACTGGAATGGGGGTTCTTGATCCGTCCAGAACTTGAAGAAAGTCTTCAGCCCTCTTCAGCAGTTCATCCGCGTCTGACCCGTAGAGATGTATTCCTACTAGGTCAACATGATCTAAAGCCCCGAGGGATAGAAGTTCTTTGAAGAACGGTAGACCCGTACTAGAAATTCCACCTAAGACCAACTTAGTAGTCTGGTCCACGGCTCTTAGCACAGAGCTTGTTACTTGGAGAAGTTCACAGTACTCTTGAATCGTGCCCCTCCAGAATTGAGCGTCAGGTTCATTCCAGATCTCCCAGTAGTATATCTTTCTTCCGTATCTCTCGACGACTTTCCGAACAAAGTTTCTGAAATCGCTGAGGTCTCTAGGGGGATAGGCGTAGTAAGAGTCAAGATCGGGATGGGAAGATGCCCAGCGGGGTGTTCCAGAGAGGATTGGAAGGATTCGCAAACCGTAATGAGAAGAGATTCTTACGAGGGAGTCCCAGAAGTCGAACCTCCAATCGCCCCGGCTCGGTTCGATTTGTTCCCATCCCATGTCGAGTCTGACCCATTCGGAGCCGAGAGAGCTTATCAGCTTGAAGTGATTTCGAATTACATTCTCATCTGTTCCGGGTTCGATGTGATCACATACACCTAGTAGGGGGTTCGCTTGTGACATCTCGAAAGTAATATTCTTCTCAGGGATCAAACCGGTTCTCCCAACGTATATGGGTATTAGGAAAAGTGCGATCGAGGTTTGGATGGTTAGATAAAGGCTAATGACAAGAGGGAGGTCCATTCCGCTTAGGATTCGGTAGGCTGAACGTATCCACCGAGTAAGTGACCCGAGACAGAAGATGTTGGCCAAGACGAAAGTACCAAGCGAAGACAGGAAGAAGAGGGGAACCTTGTAGATGAATCCTACGATATGCAGTAGGGATGCCGCTCCGAAGAATTGTAAAGTGATAATGAGAAGGGAGGCATTTGAAGAGGGGGCTGCGATCCCGAGAAGGATTGTTGAAAGACCTGCCGCCCCGACTAGAAGAGCAGCATTAGTGTGAGGCCTGGTATCCTCCAAGGATAATACGTAGAATCTGAGATGAAGAAACAGAGACAGTTTTGATCTGTTAGGATTCACGACGACAACACTGTATCTACCTTCAGGGTCACTTAGCGTCACGTTCCACGAGTGCTGTCCCGGACCTGTCTCGTGCTTGGAGATCGATTGTCCACGTGACCTGATCTTCACGATTGCATTCTGTTCAGTCGTGACCCCTAACTCGACTTTGGTCTTCCGATTAGAGATTCCGAAGTGTCGGCTGTACTCCGACATCGGCTGAACGATGACTTCTATCGATCTACTTTCCAAGCAAGGCTGGTACCGCTCTACCGTTTGGGTTTGTAGGAGAGCCGAGAGCCCTGTTAACAACAACAGAACCCCAACAACAATCGTACTTCGCCGCACGGTAACCCCTACCAGAATGCAACACGAGAATCTTTATACGTCTCTCAAATCTGATGCTGGACCCCCAGCAATGGTAAAGTTGATCAGAGGCTTCCCAAACCAGTCAATCCAAGAATGATAAAGGGTTGGTAACTAAATACATTTCTCACAACGTTTCTTGAGAGAACTTGCGGAGCTTGAATAGAGAAGAATTCAACTCGTGTCTTGTCGATGAGTCGACTCTAGTTCTCTCCAGTAGAAAGATCCTCAAAGCATACGCCTTTCTTGAGGTCGGCCGCATCCATATAGAAGTCCTGGGAAGGATCGACACTCAACTTGTATTATGTCTTTATAAGAGCTGTCTTTCGGGGTCGATCGAGATTGGAATCAACGCAAAAGAGGTATCCCCGATCTTCTGTCTCACGGAGACGGGAAGGCTGGAAGGAGAAGACTATCAAAGAAAACAGACTTCAATCCAAGGGCTCATCATCTCATTGGAGAGGAAGGTCGAGGAGTTCAAAGGAATATACGAGTCCGTTTACGAGGGATTGGTTGAACTCCGAAGGATTAGAGACCCCAGAGAAATCGTACGGTGTTTTCTTCGACCCAAATCTTCACCAGCGGTAACAACTGAACCCGGCGCATGGTTCTCTCGGGAAAGAAGGTCGAGGATCGCAGAAATGGTAATGGAGATTGTTCACTCAGAACAAGGTATTCTTCACAGAAGACCGGCGATTGACAAGCTCTCGAAGGCGCTAGTAGTTGAGACCGTGGATCTCTCAATCGTATTTGAGCCGATCGACCTAGCCAGGGTCCGGAGTTTAAATGAATTCGGGTTGGATCTCTTCGGCGAACGTTTCCAGGAAGGTTGTCGATTGGGTGCTTGGAATTCTAGATTATACTTACGGCTCGTTGGATCAGAGAGGAACGATACGGTAACAACGTCGTCGTTGAAGTCGAGGATAGAAGCATGCCTTTCTCAACAGACAAACGGGGGAGAGCAGCACACGAATCCTTCAAGGAGGGAGGGAGCAATGAAAGTCTTCAAGGTTTCTGACTATTCGAGAGCCGATCGAGAGATATTGCTCAGAAGGGTGGAGGGGCTAGGAGAAATCTTGACTTCTTCGGAGCTTTCTTGTTTTCTTTATCCATACGACCTCGGGAACAGAAGGAGCCATAAACTTCTTTCAACTCCCTTGAAAGGGCCTTCTCAACAAGATCTCTTGGACGAAAATGAAGAGCGGGTCCGGATCGGTCTCATCCTAGATTGTATGGAAAGACCGATTGGAACATTCGAGATAGGCAAGAGACAAATGAAACGTCACATATGCATCCTCGGTACTACTGGTTCCGGAAAAACAACGACAGCTCTAATCCTGGCCTTGGAGCTTTCAAAATCAAGAGTTCCCGTAGTAATACTTGATCGTGCTATTTCGTGCCACTAGGATGAATCCCTGCTTCTTCTATGCGCGGGCAACCGGTTCTTAGGGAGATCCCATGGTGAGTAGGGATCGGGTCGCGTTCGCTGTCACCTTTCTTCCCCTATGTTTCTGTACGACTTTTGCGGGTGTCAGCCCGTACCCGGGTTGCGCTGTGCTGATGCTTGGGGGTATGGTCTGGTTCGGGGTTGCATGCCTCCTCTTTGAGCGCTTGGGATGGTGGGAGACGTAACCTTGATTTCTGTCTGTGCGGGCGGGAATAGTCGGGCGGAGCCTCCGGTTCTTACGGTCCCAGTTTTCGTCGAGGGCTCTGCTTGATGCCATGGTGTTCTTCACTCACTAACCGAAACCCGTGCAGACATCTTCACGGTCGTTTGACAGGAGTTGATTTGATTGTTTAAGTGTCCTTTATGCGATTTCACGGACTATGGTTACGGGGAGGTAGTTGAGCATTTCCGACAGGTGCATCCCGGCGAGGAGCTTACTAGCGTGTACTCGATCAGCGAGGAGCAGTATAAGGCCCTTCAGGAGAGGATCAACGAGTTCCGTAAGATGGAGGAGAATAGTTCCCCACGTATCAACCGGGAGGGGCTGCTCATGGAGGAGAACCAGCGTTTCAAGAGTCTGCTTGCGATCATAAAGGAGATGGACCCCGTGCTTCTGCAGACTGCGATCGACTACCTACCAGAAGATAAGCCGACGGCTTTCCAGCAGTACATTGAACAAGCGAAGAAGGTCAAGTCTCAGCTGCCTTGAACGGCGAGAATATCTTGGTTGTCCGTTTCGGTGACTGCCGGGAGGCTGCTTGGTGGAAGAAGCGGATGGGGGGCTTCGCCAGGAACTCTCTCTCCCTTCTGCTTGCCGAGGAGGACTTGGAGCTGCTTCTGAAATCCTCGCGGAACGGGTTATCGCGTGGGGGTATCTGATTGTCGAAGAAGTCAAGTATGGTTAGGCCGCCGAATTTCCGTGTAGCTGAATCCGAGAACTTCCGTTCCATATATGCCAGTGGGATTTTTGGTGGTTTGAATCCTGCGGAAGGACGGATCATATTCTATCATGACCGGTTGAAAATTAAGCCTGTAGAGAATACCCCTGGAGGCTTGCAGACTAAGGAGATAGTTCATGAGATGCAGGTTGAAGTCCACATGTCTCCTGCTAACTTCAAGGTTCTCGCAGAGTGGGCGATGAAGCATGTTCAAAACGTCGAGAAGCATCTAGGGCATCCGATAAAAACGGCGCCTGAAGACAGTAAGAAGAAGACTCCTAGTCCCTACGCTTAGATGGCTGAATCCATAACGGTTGAATGCGTTCTGCACCGCTCCCGGGTTTGGAGGCGGAAGAGGGACGGCAGGTTCATGGGTAAGGTTCTACAGGTGAAGACTGTGGAGGAGAAGCCCCGTGAGTTTGAGGTCGGAGTCGAGTATTCGATTATGAAGCAGATTCCGCCGGTAGGGAGCAGGATGACTGTTCGCGGTGTCTGGGGGTCGAAGTGGCTGTTCGCCAAGAAGATCTTGGTTGAGGATGCTGCTTCTCTCTATCCGGTCGATAAGCTTCCAGCTAAGATTGAGAAGTCTTGGCGCACCTGGGATCCTGATCGTGGGGTTGAGAAGTTCAGGTCTGTCCGCGACAGGTGTATGGCATCGATCCTTGCCCTTGCAAAGGAGGATCATGAGAACCTTGGTTCGGGTTGGCGTGCGAATGTGATCCGCGAGAAGTATAAGGAGCTGTTCGGGGAGAAGGGGCTTCCCGCTGAGGGTTCGATCGGTGCCCGGTGCAGGGAGCTCTGCTGGAAGGAGCACGGTCAGCTCTTGGTGAGGCCGGTTTCAGGCAGTTTCAGCTTGAACCACGCGGTTTTTCCTGCCGTGGCTTTGGACCTCCCGGTCCCAGCCGTAGCGATCGCTGAGTCAACTTGACCGAGAGTGTAACCCGGAGGAGGCATATTCGTACTTGTATTCGCTCACAGGAGAATCCTGTTGAGGCTATCCCTGAGAACGGGAAGAATAGTACCCGGAGCATTTTCGAGCTGTATTTTCCTCCTTCCGGGGACCGGGTTGAACAGGTTTTCCAGCAGTTGAATCCAGCACGCGAGGATTCTGAGCATCCTACAGGCGGTAAAGACTCCAAGATGCTTGCGCGGGAACTCGGGTTGTCTGCGAGCACGGTTGAGGAGGACCTACGTAAGCTGAAGCGCTGGGGCAAGCTGGTCGTCTGGGCTGTCAAAGGAGAGAAGGTTTACTGGAGGAGGATCAGGGAATGAAGGATAGTATCTCTTTCGAGGAGTTAATGTCACGTAAAGTGAATCCGGCACCGTTTCTTCTAGTCAAAGGATTGGCTTGGCTTCTCGCCCTGCCTATCCTTGTTGTTCATGCTGTCTTGAATGTTTTCAAGGGAGATGATGAAAAATGAAGGTGTTTAAGGACGGCCCTGAACGGGAGCTGATCGCTTCCAGCAGCAGTAAGCCGTTGCATATCCGTGAATGCTTCATCATAGTTGTGGAGACGGAGCAGGAAGAGAAGATAGTTACCGACTTCGCAGAATACTACTGCAAGGGAGAACTCCCCGGCAAACCAGTGCTGACCCCTGAAAGCTTCAGTACACTGCTAGAGCTTCCTGCATAGTTGCTGTTCATCCTCTTTCTGCTAGTGCTACCTGGCATCCTCATCATATTCGAGAAGAATCCGAGAGAGGATTACCCGAAGAATGAGAGTTAACATATCCTTGTCAACGGTTCAAGTGTTGAGTCTGGAAACGTTCAGATCAAGGTTTTCAGCCTGTTTTCCTGGGGGTTCACCTGTTTTCCTCGGTGGGAAGCGGGACTCCCCTGCTCAGATGCTTTCCTTAGCACGGTTCCTGTGTGCGGTTCCCCGACTAGAAAATCTGCGGGTTCCCGACCTGTCGGGTGTGCTGGTGGACCCTGATTTTTAACATGTTTTTGTCTTGCTCTCACAGACCTTCCGAGGCTGGATTGGGGGTAAAGATTTGACAATCGAGATTGAGTTTATCATTGAGGAGGATACTGCTCCCGATATTGCTTTAGATTGTGCTTTCTGCGAGAAGGTCTTGGTTGGAGGCGAGAAGTACTTCGTTCTCACGCCGAAGATATTTCCGGAGGGCAATGTTCTATCCGTCTGCTTTGGCTGTATGGCTGAGCTGGTTTCAGCTTTCGAGAAGGAGGTTTACGAGTTTGTCCGTGAAAGTGGCGGTTGCAGTATTCAGGATGTTGCGAGGCGGTTCGCTATTCACCAGGGGCTTACTACATTCTACTTGAATCGCCTAGAGAACTCTGGTAAGATCACCTCTGAACGGCGAGAAGAGACGACACCTGGTGGTGGGTTGCACAGCTATCTTTGGTTCAAAGTCAAGGAGAAGATTGTGAATGCCTGATCTTGATGCTTTGAAGGCGACGATTGAGATCCTGAAGAGGGGAGGCTTGTCGGCTTTCTTGATCCGTGTTTTGAATCCTTGGTGGCTGGATATGAGTCGGGACGAGCATATTGCGTACTTGGAGGCTCAGCTAGCAGAGTATGAGGCGTTCGAGAAGAAGATGAATAGTCTGTGTGAGCGTATGCCGCGGTCAGGCTTCTGGAAGACAATCAGAGACGGAAAGATCTAGCTGAATTGATTGTTGATCCTGCTAACAAAGTCGTGCGGTGTATGATTCCAGAGTGCAAACATTTTGCCAGTTGGGCTGTCCGTGAGAACAAGAAGGATCAAAAACCAATTTTCGTTTGTGGTCTCCATTTAGATCGGGTGCTTGACTTTCTCGTAGATAAGACCATCTTCAAGGCAATCTGAGGGTTGAGAGTTGAAGGTTGAACTGTACTGTAAGAAACACAAGACATTCCATAAGGCGCGCAAATTAGGAAAGCCGAGTTGGTGGGTTGATGAATGCGGGAACGCCGTCATAATCAAGGAGGGCAAGAGTTGATTAAGGGTTCTCAGGTTTTCTGCGATAACTGCGGTCGTAGCCTTGTGGCGTTGAGTGAAGAAGAATGTTTGAACGATATTATGCCTCACGGCTGGACGGATTACCGGACTGCGGAGAAGCATTACTGCTATACATGTGCTGATCGGCTTTGGAGTCCTCCATGCGATGTCTGTGAAACTCATCCATGTGAGCGCGGAAGAGATTGCTGGGCTTCTCCTCCTCTCCATATTTTCCCTTATGAGACATACTTCGCTGAACGGGAACCTAGACCTGTCTTGCTTACTCGGTGAGGGCTGAGAGTTGACTCGTCTTTGTCCTCGTTGCAAACTTCCTATGCCTGAAGATTTAGAGGATTTCGCCTATGTCACACCTTTGGATTGGGCTGACATGCGTAGGAATAGGCAGGTGCATATTCGGAGAGATAATGAGCCTCTTACTCTCTGCGGTAGGTATTGCGATCACTGGTATGGCTGTAGTTCTGAACCTCTCGGAGAGAAAATAGATCGTCTAACTGAATGCTTCGCAAGTTGTAAGATCTGTGTCAAGATCTACTTGAAACTAGCAAAACAAAGGAAGGCTGAACATGATTGAATATCAGGTTGAACTAGAAGCTGGGTGTTTCAAAGTTTCATTTAGATCCGATACGCCTCTCTTTCTGTCCAAGGTAACTGACGACACAATCATTCTGAGCGAGCGACAAGTCACGAATGCGGACATAGTTTGGAAGGTAGAGGCTGGAAAAAGGAGGGCTGAGAGTTGACTGTTGTTTATTGTTCGAATAGGGTCTGTGAACTTAATGTGGACGGTGTCTGCCAGCTTGATGAGATGCACCTGGCTGGGAGGCATGAGCTGGTGGTTCACAGTTCTACTATTGTAGCATATGATTGTACTCGGTACAAGCCCCGGGGTCTGCGAGATTTAGTGAAGCAGACTAAAGAGTGGTTGAGAGCTACTTCAACGAAATGAGGAGCTGAGAGTTGAGTCAGCGAACTGGCTGTAAAAACGGAAGCCATTGTTTAAATACCGTCAGCATCATGCAGATTTCGGGTGTCCTGCCGAATATTACTCGGATCACACTATTCCGTGAAACGGACGCACTGTCCCAATTGTGCTACGGGGCACCCACTCTTTTAGCTTGATTGGTTCTCTGTTTTCTGGTTTAGGCTGTTTCAGAAGGAGAGCAAGTTGAAGGGAGCTAAAGATGTCTTCATAGGGGAATCTATTCCTCTTAGCGAGATGAATTTCAGAGGATCAAGTCCTAAGTTTCAGTGGCTTGAAATCTTTCCGAAGGTTCCTGTTGGTTATGCCCGAAGATTGTTGATTGGAGCTACAACAGTTCAGAGTGCAATCACTCGATACAAGAAGTTAGGAAAGATCAGGGAAGGGGAGTTCAAGATGAGTTCAGCAGGCATCAAGGACAAGACAAAAGAATGCTGGTTGATCCACTATGACCTCAACAAGATTGACTGAGCAGGGGTGTGAGCATGTGTGGGTCGAGTATTCGGCTTTCAGCGGGTTCAGGAATTACTGTGGGAAATGCGGTGTTTTCAGGAGACTCGAAATGAGGAACGGAAGGGCTACCCTAGTAATCGAAGAATGAGTGAAAATGACGAGGGTTGGGGCTGGGTTTTCCGTGGCTTGATGGGTGGTTCCCGTAGGAAGTTCCATTATTTTGTAGCTGATCGAGAGAAGAGTCTTTGCAACAGATACTATCATGCAGAAGTAAGAAAGTGGTATCCTGATGCTTACGAGTATAGGCTCAATGAACTCTGTAAAACATGTTGGCGAAGGCTGAAGGAGCTTGATGAACTGAAGAATCGTCCTCCATGTTTCGGAGATGAACACTGCCCATTGTACGATGATGAGGAAAACTGCCCTTACTTCGAAGACTGTGAGTCTGTGCTAGAAATGAAAGGCAGAAATTAACAATGATCTTTCATCAGTTTGAGGCTGTTCTCCAGTAGCTTTGACTTCTTCAGTTCCCATAGAAATTGAGGAGAAGATTCGGACAGTTGAAATTATTCTTGACAGTGAAACTCAGAAAGCGATTAGAGGGAAAAAGCACCCAAACGTCAAGCGTCTGCTCAAGGCTCTCTATATCATTCGTAGCCTTCAAACCAAGTTCTTCCCAACAAAAAGTTACTCTATTATGAGATATGCCGAGAGTCAAGAGTTTGATGACTCAGGGACTCTTGTTCAACCTTTGAACAGACAAAACTACCCGAAATTCAAGCGACTCAAAGAACGAAAAGAACACCCGAAATTAACCAAACAGGAATTGACATGAACATTTCTCAATACGAAGATTTAGCCTGTTTCTGGGCTGTTCTCTAGTAATGCTTGAGACCTTGCCGATGGGTTCTCCGTCAAGGAAGCCTGCCCATTGAACAGGGGTTTACGAGCATCAAGAATACTGTCTGAATTAACATAAACTTGAGGGTGAAGTCTGCTTGTGTGCTTTTGATTCTTGTTTTGGGCTTGTTGAACAGGTTTGTTGACCCTGAACTGGTGCGGTTTCACCTGCTGTGCTGGCGGAGTAATACGCATACTGTTCTCTCGGGGTCATGGAATCTCTATACCAGCCCTGAGATGAAGGCTTACCGTTACCCGCCTCTGTGGGCTTACACACTCGCCGTCCTGATGGTGCCTATCATGGACTCGTATAAGCATTCGGTGAAGATCCCGGTACTGGAGTTGACCGAGCTTTCAACGGTTAGGCTGCTTAGAATGGATCTGGTCTTCTATGCTCTGGTTTTTCTCTGTGACCTGCTTATCTTCCTCATGATTTCTAGGCGTATGGGGAAGGATTGGCGGAGATGGCTTCTTCTCGGTGTTCTATTCGTGTTTGCGATGCCTTACGTCGGGGTTCACTGGTCTATGTTCGAGGCGGTCGCAGTCTTCCTCTCGCTCTGCGCCATTCTGCTGCTGTCCCATCACCATTACTTGGCTGGGGGATTCATGTTCGCTGTCAGCGCCTTGAATAAGCAGTGGACTCTGCCAGCCATGCTCCTGATCCTATTCGCGTTATTCGCGTCGCGGATGTGGAAACAGTCAATTGCATATTTGAAAGGCATATCGCTTTTCCCACTGGTCTGTACTCCGTTCTATGCTGCTTCCCCTGAACCGTTTCTTGAACACGCGATTCTGTATGAAGAGAATACGGGGATATGGGAGTGGAGTCATGATGGGTGCGGTTTATGGGGTTTCCTATGGAATGTCCGGGATTTAGGGTTCCTCGCAGCCCCGTTGAACTTCTTGTTTGAAAGGCAGTTCCAGTTCTTCCTGGTAACTGCAATAGTCTTGGTGCTGGCCCTGATTCACCGGAAAAATTCACTGTCAATGCCCGTATGGATCTGCTTCATGTCAAGCCTGATGGTTACCTTGTTGAGTCCACAGGTCTACAACTATTATCTCCTCGTCCCTATGATCTACGGGGTTTACCTGTACTCGCTCTCATCAGACAGCTCCCTGCTCATATACCTCCTGTGTGCTGGGCTGCTTCCGAACCTGTGTTACCTGTCGAAGATTGTGCCGAATATAGTGCTGACCGGCAAGGCGGCGGTGGTAGGCTCAGGCATCCTCGCCTTCGCTAAGGGTTTAGAGTCGGCGTGAAGGAGAATCTCGGAGTCTGGGCGCTCAGAAACATCGGGGCTAGGAAGCTGTTCTACGCCGTACTATTCATTCTGTACTTGAATGTGGCTGGCTACTTCCGTTTTCCGCAGCCTAGACTTAGACTCGACCATGTTTACGTTTGGTTCATAGGGAAGTGCCAGCCTTGAACAATTTCAGCATACAGCTATTCTCCGTGCTCGTCCTCGCCACGATACCTTTAACCGCTTACTGGACGCTCAGGGAATATTTGAACGCTGAAACCCTTGGCAGCCGGGTTATACGCTCAGCACTATTCGTCTCAGGCTTCCTCTTCCTGTACTCAGTCTTCTCGCTGAGCGGAATCCTGATCGGGGTTCCTTTAGGCTCGCATGGTCCCACACGGTTTAATGCGATGTGGCTTCTCGGCTTCCGGGGAGGCAACATTCTCAGATTCGCTCTCTTCTGGGTGGGTGTCTTCCCTCTTCTGTTGAGGCGTGGCGAACTCAGCATACCGGTTCTCGTCTTCATGCTGGTCCCCAGCCTGTTTCTCGCCGGCTTCTTCTTCCGGGGTGGGGCAGCCTACTCGCCAGGTCACCCCTTCCGGGTCTTCGATACGTCGTTCAACCAGTTGAACATGAGGCTTCTAGGCCTAATCATAGGGAGGTCTGGGGGTACGACGTGGAGGGCGATAATCTTCGGGTTCACCGGGATATCACTGCTCCCCTACACAAGCCTGACGGACAGCAAGCCGTTGAAGACAGCGGTATACTTCCCGTCCCTATCGTTGATTGCTCGCTGGTGGACGAGGATCTGCGACGGCGACCTCCCCGTGAAGTTCCTGTGTAACATGCAGGCTGCGCTAATAGTGAACCTGCCTCTGCTCCTTGTTTTCCTGCTTCTAGCATTCCTGAAACGATTCCAGTCTGAACGTTGAGCCAGAAAGATCTGATTATCGAAATTCTCAGCCAGCAGGTGAAGGAGCATGGGAAGGTTCCCCGTGGCTTCATCAGACAGTATTGCCGGGAGCACTTGATGAGTTATGATTACGCCCGTAAGGTATGGAGTCAGCATAACCGGGGGGTCACAAAGGGTCACATTTCCCCGAGAAAGGTCACAATAAAGGGTCACAATAGAGGGTCACAATTCTCCGGAAAAGGTCACATTTCATCCAAAAAATTGGAGAATAGGGTCACATTTCCAGTGGAAGGGTCACAAAACGAAGTCAAGCAAACACACAAGTTGAGTCCTCCCCCTCAAACACAGCTTGACTCTGAGCAGAAACCAGACACGGAAAACGAAACACAGCCTTCAACGCCTACCAGCTCGGAGCCAGAAGAAGCCGAGTGGGGATCGGATGGTTGGTTTGATGAGTTGGCTGTGGTGGCGGCTCGTGAGGGTGATTTGCCTCGTGCTCATGATTTTCATTTGTGGGTTTTGTTGGAGGGGGTGTATGGTGGGGTTGAGGGGTGGCGTGAGGTGGATGCGAATGGGAATGTGTATCGTATGCGGCGGTTTCAGGGTTCGGGTTGGAGTTTCACTGTTCAGGTGTTTAAGGGTGGGGGGGTGAAGGTTACTCTCGGTTTTCCGAAGCCTGGTGCTGACCCTGAGTTGTTCAAGAATGCTGGTCGTCATGTTTGCGAGATTCTGAGTGGGGTTTCTGGTCGGCATGTGTTGCTCTCGGATTTGGAGTTGCGTTTGATGGCGTGGAATTTCGATGTTCGCGGCCATATTTTCCGTCAGGATGGGATTCGTAGCCGGGTCTTGTATTCATCGGTGCTGGGGGCGATGTACCGCCTGTACGGCTATGAGGATGAGGATGGGGAGCCTATGGTTCGTGCTGAAGTGGAGGGGAACCCGCATACTGCTGCGGCGCTTCTTGAACTGTGGAGAGGTGGCATGAGAGCGGTAGAGCGCCGTCAGATCGATGAGTTTGTTTTCACTCAGCTTAAACAGATCAATGAACGGTTGGATGCCCTTTCTCCTGAGGCTGCCGAGTCGTCTTCTGGGGGTGGTGAAGGCAACCACGATTTTTCCTTCTCTCCTAAAGTCAAGCCTGAACCCTCATTGGACGCGGCAAAGCCTAAGGTTGCTGAATCGCCATCTCTTGGTCGTGAGGCTGGGCGGAGTATTGTTGGTTCTGCGATGATGCACCCAGGAGTGACAACGAGTTCTGGAGTTGGTGCAGTGGAAACCTCTAGGCGGCGGGTGCTGCCCGGTGGCAGCCGGATTGAAGAAAATGGTTTAGGGAAATCAAGACAGCAAGGCGTTGCCGGTGGTGAGGGTTCGACTCCCTCCATCCGCCTACCAGTTAAGTCTTGTTCCGGTTGTCAGGGTTTTCTTGCTGACCGTGGTTACTGTAGGTACATGGGTAAGGAGACTCGGCCAGAGTGGGGCGGGGATTGCTTGAATTTTCTGGGTTTGAGGGGTTCAGGCTCACCTAGTTCTGGAGGTAAACAGGTAGGTACAGTAGTGGGTAAACCCGTAGGTAGAGCGGTAGGTAAACAGGTGGGTGTTCCGGGTTGGAGTTGTCTGTTCGGGTTGGGGGAGGCTGTTCCCGGCTGTTTGGCGCGGAGCTGCAAGTATATTCCCGGCACTCACAGTCTGTGTCCGTTGCTGAAGCGGGTCCGAGGATTCCGGTAGGTTGCTTGACGCTGTGACTCTCATAGTTTTCCTGTTTGGTGTCTGTGTTTCTGTCGGGTCGAAGCTGTGGCTGGCAGGGAAGAAGAGGAAGGTTTAGAGTTGAGTGATTTCTCTGAGACATTGGGTTCACTGTCTGTTCTCTTCGGTCTTATCAACACATACTTTGGGACTGTTTTCCTGCTGGACGGTCAATATCTGATTCAGTTCTTCGGCTGGTTCCAATTGCCTACCTTGTTTTTCATAGTTGGCAACCTTGCGATAGTGTACCTTTGTTTTCATAATGACCCTATGAGGAAGATTGTTGAGGCTAATCTGGGTCGGATAATGTTTTTCATCGCCGGGGGTTTAGTCTTCGGGTTCCTTATCTCATTCTTCGGCAGTACGGATAACCCGTTCAACTTTAAGTCAAGCCTCATTATGGCAGGAGCCGTAGCAATCATATTCTCTTATGTTGACTTGAATATTCAGCGGATGATTCAGCGGACAAGAGAAGAAGTCATAGCAGAATTGACAGGGACTTGTCAACGGAGTGAGAGTGATGAGTGAAACTGAAGGAAACAGGGTAAGATTAAATTGGAAAAATAGTCCTGTTGCTTTATCGGGTAGATCTATGAGATGTGTCTACATGGAGATAGTCTTTCGTGATCTTAAGCACCTAGTTATTTCCTTGTTTTATTCGGTTCTGGGTTTGGTTGATCTCTTTGTGACGGTAAAGATACTTGAATCTTCTATGATTATTATTTCCCCACTATACGCTGTTCATCTGCTTATCATGTTAAGTTTCGGGGTGACTCTTAGCATTCTCGGGCTTCCTCTTCTGTTGATAACATTATTCGATTTACTCAGAGACTTGTGCACTCTTTTCTTGGTTCAGTTTGATCTCTGGTTTGAACTTTAACATGACTTTGTTAACGGATCTGCTTCAGGGGTTCAAATCCCCTGTAACCGGTGCTTTTGTGCCTCTTTCCACTTTTTCTATGCTGGTCAGTGCACACGGTTGCTGTGTGAAGGACGGTGTTTCCCCAGAGGAGGGCTGCTTCTCAGGGCGTGGATTTGCCGTAGGCGTGTCAAGGAAGAGCTCTTCTTTCGCACCTGTTTTTGACATGAACTTGCTGAAGAGATGAGTAGTCGTTTCCACGGGTTTGTTGCCGGGCTACGTTCTCTGTTCGGATCTGATCCCCGGGGGTTTGATTTGAGGTATGGTTTCATGTGGCTTCAGGTCTGGGTTTGGGCGGATCTCATAGTGAACTGGCTGTGCAACATGGCTCCCGTACTGCGAGCGATCCCGCATCTGCCTTACACTTTCACCTTGCACGGTGTTATCCCTGTGTATGCGACTTACAGGCTTCTCGGCACAGAGATCTATAGACCGAGGGTTTTCATGCGTCTTTTCTCGCTGTTCCTTGTTGTGGGGGCTTTGACTGATGTGGCTTGGTGCGTCGCATTGGGTTTGAATCCGTTGGACCCGTTCGGAACCGGGTGTTACCCTGCGATGAGGATTCCTACCTACGCTTACCTTGCCTTGAAGCTGGTTCCCGGAGGTATCGTGTACCGTGAAGTAGCAGTAAAACAGAACTTCAGCTTCCTGCCGGACAGAGAAGATAAACGGCTGTTCTACGGGACGCTTGCTTTCCTGTTCTCCTTGGCACCACTACCGTTCATAGGCTAAAATGAGTGCTATAATCGTCTTGCTCAAGAAATATGTGAATATGAAGACTGTGATTTACTATGCGCTAATCTTGCTGTCAGTGATCCTACTCTTGATGGGAATCGGAATATTGCCGAACGACCCTATCCGCATCTAAAGTTGAATTTCTTTGTTCACCTCGTCTTCGGGTTTCTGGTTGGCTTGGCGGGAATAGCTTACTGCTTCTCGCAGAGTTGTTTCGCTGACCTCTCTCTGCTGGAGATTCTCGGTGAGTGCTTCATCCTCTTAGTGGTCTGTGTGCTCGGTTCTACTCTGAGCGACGTGGATAGTAGGGAGAGTTTTCCCCGTAGGGGTTTCTCGCTGGCTGCGTCAGGAGTGATCGGCGGCTACTTGTTCTTTATCATGCATATTCCCGGCTGGCAGGTTTTAGCCGTATTCATAGTTTCGCTGTTTCTGCTTGCGGGTGCTGAGATGAGGCACCGGGGCTGGATGCACAGCTGGGTCACCGGAGGACTGTACGCTGTTCTGGTCTGGTTCTCGTCGTCGTGGCTCGGTGTCTTCGACCCGGATTTCTACGCTCTGCTCGGTTTCGGCAGCGTCCTAGTCCACCTGACCCTAGACGGAATCCCCCTCAAAATCATTTAATCACAGTCACCTTTGTGACAGGAAAAAAGAATGAATATGTCTGAGAAGTTTGAGTTTTCGGAGGATGTGCAGCTGTTGGCTGTCGGCTTGGTGTGCTTGGTGTTGTCGGGTATGCTCGGCTCTCCGCTGTGTCAGAGCAGTGTGGTTGAGGGTCTGGGGATCGTTAGGTTCACGGGGTACTATAAGGCTCCGGAATACGTCTTGAGGCTTTACGCTGGCAGATTGAACGTCTTATCGTTGTGGTCTATTAGCTCAACGATGTTCGGTATGGCTTTGACGTTGATCATAGTCGGTGCATACAAGATAGTTGCACCGCTTCTTACTGAAAGATTCTCGAAGAACTCGGAGAAGACTCTGCCGAAAGCATCTAGGAGGTGAAGACTTATGCCGCAACGTGAACTGGAGGAAGGAGAGTCCGGTGGGTCTGTTTCCCTTAAAATAGGGGAGATGAGTTTTGAACGTGAGCTGGTTCCCTACGATTTCAGTTCGGGGAGTCGTGGCTTCTTCGTTCAGGGCAAGCTGGCTGTAGGCGAACGGAGATATCAGGTTCAGGTTCAAGCCGTGGAGATCGGCTCAAAGAACCAGAAATGACCGTCAACAATCGCTGCAATATTACAGGTGTAACGATCAACGAGAAGAACTGTTCCCGTTGCATTCATCAGTTGAAGGACGGGGAGTATTGCCGTGAGCTTCGGGAGATGAATCGCCGCCAAGTCAGGAAGTGGCTGAATCTGCCGGGTGAGAAGTGGACGCCGAAGGCTGTGCAGACTGAGAGAACCTTGGCGATGTTTATGCCGGAGGATTACGGGGAATGAGGCTTAGAGTCGTCGGTGTCGTGCTGATCCTGCTTGCTGTCGCAGTATGGTGGTACGTGCAGAGCCTCTTCTGGATCGCTGTTTATCCTCCGCCGTTGGAGAAGCGGCTTCTTGAAGTTCTGTCTTTGCTACTTGGATGTGCAGGAATCGTTTTTCTCATTCTGATGGAAGACCCTTGAATACACAGTTTCTATGAACCGGAGAATGCCGTTGTTGAGTTCTCGTATCTTCTTGGCTGTTAGGCTTGATTCCGCTGACAGGGTCCTGTCTGAGACACGGATACCGTGTACTGCCGAGTCTCCAGAAATAGTCTGAACCCTGTTTTCATGGATGCGTTGAATACTGTAAACGGAAACTGTGTGTGAATGAGTCTACGGGTTTTCCTGCTCGTTTCGATTCTCGCTGTCTGGCTTACGCTGTTCGCTTATAGGATTGCATCTGAGAGGGAGGCGTTCATCTACCCCAGCCTTAGAGGATTCAGTGCTGCCGAGTATGCGCGGAAGGCGGCGGTTCTTCTCTCAGTGACGGGTCTAGTATTGGTGGCAGGATGGTTTCTGGTTGCCTGTTGAACTGGACGTTGGCTGCGGGAATCATAAGCACCCGGGAATGATAGGGGTTGACCTCGCTGAGTCTGACGCGGATATAGTTGGAAGCGTTTACTGTCTGCCTTTCCAGTCTGGTGTCGTGGACAGTGTATCGTTGTTCAGCGTGATGGAGCACGTGGAGCCGAACATGGCTATCCAAGAGTGCCGCCGGGTTCTCAAGGAGGAAGGTGGGGTGAGGATTAAGGTGGGTAACACGCTTGACCTCTACAAGATCCTGCGAACACTATTCAAGGGGGGTTATGCGGTTCACTGCGATCATACCCATGCATTCGGCGAGGCGGAGCTATGTCAACTCCTGAGGCTGAACGGGTTCCAAGTCACAGGGATATCGTACACTTCTTTCCAGCATGGGGAGCGTAGAAGGAGCAGGCTTGTCGGCTTGTTTCCGAAGTTCAACTACTTCATAGTCGCCGAAGCCGTGAAGAGCGGCACACCATCGCAGAGACGGGAATACTGGGATAAGCACTGGAAGGAAAAAGAATGAAGAAAATCTGTAGAACGGTTATTCTCAGTCTTCTGGGTTTAGGTGTTTCCGTCTTCTCGCTGGGTCTGGGGTTCCTCTGCCTCTACTTGGTCTTGGCGAATCCGCTAGGATTCCTGCCGTTTCAAGCTTCATTGAACATGGTTCTCTCGATTACCCTGCTGACGTGCGGAATGTACCTAAGCAGTTTCGGGTTCTACCTCTTGTTTCTGGCAGTAATCGCGTTGACTAAAGATTTAGAGGAACCTGAGAAATGAACGTGAAATCTGAGCTTCCGAGGCAGTGGGTCTCCGAGTTCTACCGTCATGTTCTCGCCCGCAGCAAAACCCGGTCCAGGAGGATCATAGACCAAGCCCCTGAGAAGCGTGGCGAGTGGGCTGAAGGCTTCATCCACGGCATGGAGGGCATAGTTGAATCCCTCGGCAACGGGGAGACTCTGGTCGGGAGGATGATGGATGGCGTGTCGAAGAAGCAGGTTGACGTGTGGAGGCGTGGCTTCCAAGCCCGCTGTGAGAGCCCGTTAACCCCGGAGTTCGACAGGGGATACTTCTCTGCGTATGTCGGGTTGCTGAGAGCTTTCAACCGTAATTGATCATCGGCGGCTACAGTTACCGTGATTTCCGGAGTGCGCTGGTTGGTATGGGTTCCCGGATTATCCGGGAGTGGACGACGAAGACCGGGAGGCGGCTGGAGGCTGAGCTCTGGGTCAGGAAGCCCCGGCTTGGCAGGTTCCATTTCTTCTTGAAGCCTTCTAGGTCTGGTGGTCACCGGCTGGATGTTCACTTCGACCCGCAGGGACATTTCCGGCTCCTGAACAGTGAGAAGCCTGTTGTGAAGGGTCCTCTCTTGGAGAGGCTGCGCCGCCGTATTCTTCGTTTGCTCAGTAGGTCTTTCTAGTTTATGTCTCCGAAACCGAAGTACCTTGTAAGAATCAGATTTCCGGTTTCTCTATCTGAGAAACAGAAGCAGGCGGTTATCCTACGGCTCAAGAGGAAGGGTGTGAAGTCGTTCCAGTTGACTGAGAATGTTTTCAGTCTTGTGGCGCCGCGTTCAGGTCTCTTCTCGCTCTGGGCTTTGAGAGGCAAGACCGGGTTCGACTATACGGAGCCGAAGAAGATCTCCTATCTTGTCTTGGATAAGTTGAAGGTTGAACAGGCATTATCGTTCTTGAAGATCATCCGTGAAAACGATGTTTCAAACTATTCGAAAATGGAGGGATTATCAAAGGTGATTGAGATGGGTCTGGAAATAATCTGTAGTGGTGGCTTAGAGCCGCCTGGAGAAATTGAGATTGAAGAAGATAAACAGTACCGTGTCGGCTTGGACGAGAAAACAGTTGAAAGGATCAGGCTGAACGGGATGGGGAACAACTCAGAGAAAATGCGTGGGGCTGGTTACGTCAGCTTCATCGGGCAATGGAGTCTGAACGAGTTTCTGAAAACCTGTGCGGAGGCAACAGAACCGGAGGCATCAGAATGGTGAGGAAAATCTGGTTTATCCCCGTCAAATTCGAGGTACTCCTGATCTTAGTGTTGTCCTTGGCGGGGCTGCTTCTCTTCGGCGGGACGATCTATGCGGCGGTCATATATCACCTGTCTTTCTTCTTGACGTTGCTGTTGATTCTCCTCTCAATGGGTTTGGGTGGGCTGGTTCTCCTTGTTATCCTATTGCTGGCGCTGGGGGTTCCTAACCCGTTTGTTGCGGGTCAGAATCTGGCCTGCGCGGTCTGGATCAAAGACTTCTTCGTCAAGAATGACTTGACAATTCACTGGGGGAAGGAGCTTACTCCTGAGACGTTGACGGAGGAGTTCAGCAAGGACTGGCTGGAAACAGTCTTGATCCCCACGGCTGCCCGGGTTCTCCACCCCACGAAGATCTTTCTGGAGAAAGGTGTGATTGACGGTGAGAACATTAGGAAATACGCTGAACTCCCCAAGGATGAGCGGGACGATATCATGGACAGGTTGCGGTCATGCAGAATCTACGGGTACCGGTTCTTTCTTACTGCACGGGTCTTGATCGTCTACGGCTCAGATAAGCGGATTGATCAGGAAGTAATCTACGATCAGGTGGACGCGATCATAGGCAAATGCCCTGAAACAGTCGCGATGCCTGTTTCTCTTAGTGGCGGTGAAGCCGAAGTTTACGTTGTGAACTTGACTCATATCCGGTCCCTATACACCAAGGTCGGTCTTCCCTACAAGACAGAAGCAGACACCAAATCATCCAAGAACTCAGAAAAGGAGATTGATATTCTCAGCAACACTCGGAAAATGGTTTATAACGCTATGACCTTCGCTGCTTTTCTGCCTGTTATCTGGAACCGGGCGACTCAGGAGATTACCGATGCCCAGATAGGCGAACAATACAATACGGTTCTTAAGCTTGAAAGGAGAAAAAACTTGGTTCTGGAGAACACTATTGGCAGGCTTGAAACCGAGGTTTCTGACCTCAGGAGTCAGGTTGACACTGCGAGAGGGGCGGCTAGGACGAAGCATTACCAAGAACAGCCTCAGGCAGAAGAGGAGTATCAGAAACAGTGGAGACCACCCACAATTCTCCGCTACCCGAAGACTGGGTTGTCCGTGGTCTGGCTTCTGCTTCTCATGGGGTTCGCGAGTCTAGCATGGTATATCTGGGAGAATTATCATAAGCTGTTCTGGCCTCTACTGCTAGTATTCTCTGCACTCGTCATAATTGTAGGTATTATAATCTGGTGGCGTCGAAGAAGAAAACAAGCAAAGGAAGCAACCACACCGGCATGAATCAACCAAAGTAGGTAGGTTACGGAGATGGAGAATATTGTCGGGCTGCTCAGAAGCGAGCTTGACCGGGTTAAGCTTGCTTGGTTTGATGTTGAGACGGCGCACTCCGAGTTCGTGAGTTTTCTTCACATCTACGACTTCCTGTCGAAACTTGAAACCCTTGACTCAGATAAGCAGAAGCTTTTCATTGGATTTGAGAAAGCTACCGCCAAATACAGGACGAAGATGACTGAAAACAAGCTTACCCCTAAAGATATTGAGGCCTTCCAGCTGGAACAGAAGGAATATTTGCGGGAGATGGCGCGGCTTGACGGCCGGATGGCTTGTGACCAGTATTTCGGGAGGATAAGGAGTAGTCTCGGGGCTTTCATAGAGGTCGTGGAGACGCGTCCTCTGTTCCCGTCTCTCCGGGATGTTCCGAACCTGTCAGATCTGGACGCGAGATTCTTTGTGCAGCAGTGGCGTGACTCGTTGCGGCAGAGAGCTATCCGGGTGAAATCCTTGATTGACCAGTGGTACAGCCATTACAGTAATGCGACTAGGATGATCGACTTGCTCCCTGGCTCGAAGGTTCTGGTTGAGGAGAGACGTAAGGTTCTCATTGCGGACGCCGTATATACGAGTAGCGTGATAATCAGCCAGAACACCCAGTTCCTTGAGCATCATAATGAGGCTCTGATAGAGAAGATGATTGAAGTACTCCGGGTTATCCTTGAAGATATACGGTTTGAGAGAGAAAGGCAGAGGCGGGAAAAGCAGAGACGGGGAACAGGTGGGGAGGATGACCTAGTTGGCAGAGGCTGAACAGAACTTAGCGGTTGACCCTTACCCGTATATTAGCGCCGAGCTTAACCGTATTCTCCGTGAACCTGATTACCAGAGGAAGATTAAAGGCATCTCTGAGCTTCTCTGCTTCATCCCTGAGAAGGATCAGAATCTCTCCAAGATCACGAAGGATGATTTCAAAACCCTGCAGAACTTGAAGAAGCAGGCTAGGGATATCTTCGGTACGCAGTCTAGGCGTACGAGTCTCGGTCCGTTGATAACTAATCGTTATGGCCGTGTCATCGTAAACCGGGAAGAACGCGAGAAACTTGAGAAGGATCAGGAAGATTTTGAGCAGGAAGCTGACCGGGAAATAGCGGGGATCCTCCTGAAGCTTATCGGTCTGGTTCAGAAACGTACGGGGAAGAAAGATAATAGCTGGTTTGAGGATACGGGTGTCGGTTTTAGACCCGGGAATACCGGGGGCAAATCCTTCAATCTGAGGCAGCAAGCCGAATGGGAGAGGCGTAGACGGGAGAGGGAAGAAGAATCTTAAAGTTGGCTGAGGCTGAACAGTTTGAGCAGAAGCCTATTCCCTGGCAGAAGCTGGATGACTCCGCGATAATGGATTACTGTTTCAGGACGGGGGATCATTACAGTTTTGTGGGTCCAGTAGGGAGTATGAAGACTGCTGCGGGGTTCATGTTCTTTGAGTTGGCGGTTCGCCGTGGTGCGGTAGGGATTGTCTTCGGGATTAAGGATGAGATCACGACTTTCAGGGTTCCCCAGCAGAACAAGTTCTTCCTTGACTATATTCAGGATGTGAAGGATGCTTTCCACTTGAAACGGCTTGACTTGGTTGGGGGTGAGGTCTGGGAGCCTTATGGATTTGAGCGGTCGGTGGCGTGGCTTCCTCCTCTCACTGAGGAACGCCGGTTCCCTGACCATTTCAGGTTCGGGAGGATCCCGATCGGCTCTTTGACTTGGCAGGACTTCTCGATGTTCAAGATATCTAGTCAAGCAGAGTTCGTGTTGAGTAGTGTCTTGAGTGGGAGGGATAAGCCGCGTACTGTTCAGGAGTTCGCTGAGGTGTTGAGGAGTGCGGCTTCCGACCAGCAGATCCACCGTCTTCTCACTAATACTCAGGCCCTCTGTAATTTGGGGATCCTCTGTGATGATGATTGCCCTGACGCGATAAACATGAAGGAGGTTCTGAGGGACAAGGGGAATATACACGGTGTTTTCCCGAAGGCGTATAACTCTGTGCAGCCTCTCCAGTATTTCTTGTTCTCATGGTGGACGAGGCAGGTTCTCACCGAGAAGGATCGGCAGTCCCGGTACGCGGTCCAGTCGGAGCCGTACCCGGAGACGGTGATCTACTTGGCGGATGCGGAGCTTTTCATTCCCAGCCAGACTAAGTGGCGTCCATCGGTTTACTCGGTGGCCCCGCATATTCAGCGGATGATTGAGCTGGGGAGGGCTTCGGGCATCCACGTGTACTATGATTTTCACAGGTGGATGGCTGTTGATAAGCAGTGCCGTGAGAACAATAGTTTTGCGAGTTTGCATCGCGGGGTGAGCAAGAATGAGGTTGAATCGGTTGCGAAGGTCTTCCATATCCCGAAGAAGTATCATGGCTCCCCCCGGAGCTACGAGTTCGGGCAGGCGCTCTGGGCCAGCAGCAGGTTTCGCGGAGCCTACAAGCACGGGGTCTACACTCTGCCGAGGATGAGTCATCATCCCTATACGAATGAGAATCTCGCTTCCCTCTACCGGAGAGACGAGGTTACCGTGTTTGATCCGCCGGAGCTTGAGGAGGTTCGGTTGGCGACCAGCCGTGAGCTCAAGGAATGCTTCTGGCTTCCCCTCGTCGGTAGCCGTGACGTCACCGAGGAAGATGTCCGGATGATTGAGAAAACCCTCTGACACTTACCTACCGGAAACCAGGGGTAATTGTATCTAATATTACGGTGGAATACTGGCTTGCAGAGCCGTCTTTCTAGGTTTCCCAGGGGTTTTCTGGTCGTCTAATTTTCTCTATTATTATTAGATATTTTCTCGTCTTCTTAAACTTAGTATAATAAGGGAATTGATTCGCCAATTTTTTTCCTATTTTCCCTATAGGCTCCCTAGGGTAGGGGTTCATTTTACTAGATCCTAGATCCTAGGGATTAAGCGTTGCCTAAGACTCAGTTCAACTACATGGTGGACAAGGAGCTTCTGAGACGTTGGAAGGCTGAGTGGCTTATCCCCCGGTACGGCAGTATTAAGAAGGCGGGGAAGTCGTTGGAGGATATCTTCCAGAAATGCTTGGAAGATGGGGGTCTCGGGGATATTGATTTATCGGGGCTGGGTAGCTCGGCTCTCTGGGGTAGGCGTCTCAGAGACCTTGAGAAAACGATCCGAATCTTGGA
>CAZQWG010000009.1:24819-105588 GCA_964596985.1 uncultured Candidatus Bathyarchaeia archaeon | reverse complement strand
GGATTTGCCTTCGGGAGCAGCATGGATTTCAAACCAAATCTCTTTCGACATCTAATTCCCTATCCTACGTTTAGCTTATCAATAATACAAGAATTAGTTCACTCTCGAAGCGTTCTTCGATATAAAATACATTAGATTACCTTTGATAGTATACCCTGTTAAATCCTTCTCCTCAAAGAGAGCAACAACAAAAAGAATCCTAGGAGTCCTACTGCTGTTTTAAATGTCCATGTAGCATTGAAGGTTTGGAAAGCGTCGATTAGAAGCCCATTAACAGCACTGATGATAGAAAATAATGCGTAGCTATCACAAATCCCTGGAGGGCATAGTAAAGCACTGGCACGAAAAGGTACAAAAGGCTTCAAAATGAGTTTATTTCCCAGAAATAAACCTAAAATGAAGAGCTATTGGTGCGACCGCCGGGATTCGAACACCAATTGCCCTTCCAGTTGTCAAGGTTGGAAGGGCAAGACTTGAACCTGGTTAGACCTCCAGATACACCCTAAGACAGAGATAAGGCATAGAACGCGCCCGATTCTCCAATATTGTTCCAGAACATCGTTATCGAAATGATTTGATATTCTGGAAGTGGTCAGTTGAGGAAGACCCCTTGACATCGATGTGACGGGGAAGGTCTCAGCAGTTTGTTTTCCTCATAATGCTCCCGCCATGACTACAGGATTCCATAATAATTATGTGTAGTACTGAAGTCAATCTCGTTCATCGCGTAGAATGTACTATAGCTGAGCAGGAAGGTCCACAGATGTCAGATATTGAGAAAGAGAAACAGAGTCGCGAGTTCTATTTCGCTCTTCTGGAAATGAGAGATATTGAAGAGTTTCTTGTGAAAAGGACGAACAGATTACGCAACCAGACCGACAATCCTCAGGGAGACGCATTCTTCGCAAAATGGTCCCGCGAATCAACGGAGCATCAGGAAACCCTGCAAGATATTCTGGACAATATCCCCGGAAAAACCTGCACTCCGGGGTGCAAGATATGCCTGGAAGGTATCGTCGCGAACTCCTACTCCAAGAAACGGCTCACCTGGACGATGGAACTGGAAAAGGATGCCTCAAGCATAACAGGGCTTTACGACGTAGCTAAAGAACACGTGAATCTTGAAAGTAACGCCCAACGCAGGTACGCTGAGATGGCTGAGATGACAGACGACCCAGAGACAAAGAAGAAGCTGATGGGACTGTCTGAGGCAGAACGGATACATCACGACGAAGCCAAGCAACTCATGGGCGTATTAGAGAAGATGATGGCGAAAGCCGAGAATAACTAAGCGGAAAGCCTGCACAGACTTCAATCCTGATTAGAAGAATAGCTTGACGGGGATTCCAGGGTTAAGAGATGTTTATTCTTGTTTTACCATGTCTTCTCCGCAGCAGACCAGTACGCCTACACCAGCCTCAAGCACCTTGACCACATTACCACAGACCTCGCACCTGTAGACTTCCCCAACCTCAGTCAACAAATCACCTCCGCACAGCCATCTAACCGCAATATCAACCCTGAATACTGATAGAATATACACATGTATACTATTCGATCAACAAACAACTATCATGTTCAACAGGTTCATGTGGAAGGCGTAACTGGAACTCGAAAAATCGCACCAGAAAATAACGTCAAAACAGCCTTATTTTCCAAAAATAGGATCAAAATGAAGAGTTATTGGTGCGACCGCCGGGATTCGAACCCGGGTTATGGGCTTGGAAGGCCAATGTCCTAGACCAGGCTAGACCACGGTCGCAACAGACCTTCTTGGACGTAGGCTACGAAATATCCTTTACGGCGAAAAAGAGCACGAATACCCTCAGTAAGAGAGATCTACCCGAGAAAATAATAACCACTCTCTATTTCCATTAGTATTACTATACGATCGGGGAATGGTTTTGTCGAGACTCGGAATCAAAGCACTCACATTTGACCTATTCGGCACTACTATAGATATAGTGGGCAGCTTGACTCCGGTAATTGAAAGGTTTCTCCACGATCACGGTTCTTCGTTGGATGCAACTCACGTCTGGAATCAATTCCGTCATAGGCAACGTATTGAACAGTATCAGGATAACCTGTTGATGCTGGGGCACAGTGGGTACCTAGAGGCAGTGAAACGCGCCTTCCTGTACGTTCTGCAAATGGACAAGATCTCCTTTGACCAAGAAGATGTAGACGGGTTCGTAGAAAGCTGGAAGGGGTTGAACCCTTTCGAAGACACCGTTGAGGGGTTGACGCGATTGAAGGAACACTACCGGTTAGTGGTCCTCTCCAACGGTGAAGACTGGTTCCTCCGACATCTCGCAGAGAACCGCATCAGGTTCGAGTTCGACGAGATCATCTCGGTGGAGACTGTGGGGGTTTTCAAACCCCACCCTGCCGTGTACCGAACGTGTGCACGAATCTTAGGCAACGAACCCCACGAGTTGATGATGGTATCATCCAACTCCTTCGACGTAATAGGGGCAAGAGCTTCCGGGTACAAAGCCGCCTGGATAAAACGTTACGACTTACCTTACGAAGAGACCCCGTACAAACCGACATTGATCGTGAAGAACTTCCGCGAACTTGCAGATGCCTTGACCTAGGTCTTCAACGGGTTTCGTTCCCAAATCTTCTCGAAGAGGACCCGAAAAGTTATGGGTAAGCCTTTCTCGACGATTTTCCGAGGATCACCCTCACCTCGAAATCTCCTGACGTTCACTAGAGCCGGACTCACTCATATTGACTAAAACTTATTAGATCTAAGAAGAACTGGGAGATCGAGGAGAGTAACAAATGCCTGTTTTCGATAAATCCAAGACTGGTGAAGAGAGTACCGAATCAGCACTATACATATGCGTCGGATGCGGTGAGGTGATCCCCCTTTCAAAAGGGGAGAGGTTCCCACCATGTACAGAATGCGGATCGGCAACTTGGATGGTTGTGGCTACTGCGGGAGAAGCGGGTAAGACATACGGGATTGGCAAGGATAGCCCAGAGTCAGGCCTATTCCTGTGTAGAGGCTGCAACAACCAGGTCATACCTCTCGCGAAAGGAGACAACTTCCCTCCGTGTAGTGCATGCGGTTCAAACACGAAGTGGCAACAAATAGTATCGGCGTAGACGCAGAACAGTTAACGCTCAGAGCTGAGGAAGTTACTTCCCCTCTTTTTTATCACGACTGCTCTCAAACACGCCACACCCCGGGTCCACGGGATATTGTCAGATCCATCCGAAGAGTTCTTTAGACATCTAGGAACTCTTCATACCGACATAGCCCTACACCAAAATCATCTTGCCCCTTTTTAGGGGCGCTAAAGAATAAAGGTAACAGGGATAGACTCGAGGAAAAACACGATGACAAGGTACAGGGCAGGTTATAGACTAGAGCGCCGTGTGGAGCTTCTCTACGCAGAGAACGGCTGGCTTGTGACAAGGTTTCCCAAGAGTGGGAGAAGACGGCACCCGGCAGACGTTATAGCTATTAGGAGAGCTGGGAACCAAACCCAAATCCACCTTGTGGAATGCAAAAACGCCTCGAAAGAGGATCAAAAGAAGAATGCAATATACATTGAGAGACAGCAGATCCGGCGGCTTACGGAGGCAGCGGAAACCCATAAGGCGCAGGCGTTGATTGCCTATAGCTTCCCACACCAGCATGTCAAGATAATGCAGGCGAATCGAGTGAAATCCTCGGGAAAAATGCTTTGCGTTAGGCGAGAAGATGGGATATCATTCAAAGCATTCCTTGAGACCGCGCATAAACGTTCATAGAGGCATACGCGACACCCTTTCTCCTCAGATCTTCGATTCCCTCTGATCGTATGTTCCGAAATGACCCCCAATCCAGATCCAGCGTGAATTACACTTCCCACTACTGGATTGAAGTACAACACTGAGCATTCTCGGCGTACAGGAGGTTCTCGGAGTCTTTCAGAGACATACCCCAGCCCCTAGAGAGTAGAAATCCAAGCGTCTTTCGGTCTTCGCCTCAAACAAGAAGAAATTCTAGTACTAGAATGTGGCAAAGGATAAATAGAAAACTGCAACAGAGTATGCTGGCGAGAGTACTCGGTCCCACGCATTGCTCTTGTGAGGAACCGAGAATACTCAGAGAGAGGAGTCCCATTGCCGCAGATTGTCGTTTGCAGTTTATGCGGGTATATGTTGTACTATGGCGGACAGATTCGAACCCCAAGAGACATAGCGTCCTACCATTACGGGAGATGCCCGAAATGCGGCAAAACGCTTCGAGGACAAGTAGAACCATATGAAGTTCAGATAAAGACTCTAGATTCTTCGAGTCGACGACAGCCATAAACATTACCGTATTCTTCTGAGAAGAGCTTAGAACCGAGTTTCCTTGTTGTGGTGCGGCCGCCGGGATTCGAACCCGGGTCGTCGACGTGGCAGGCCGATGTCCTAGACCAGACTAGACTACGACCGCAGAATGGCAACGAAGAATCCTGTTTCTGTAGACCCACTATAAAGCTTGATGGTGCCGCGGGCCGGGATTCCCCCGAGGAAGGACCCTTCCTCGGTTTTGAACCGGCGACAACCCGGTGTCTGAGCAGGCTCTTCAGCCGGGCGCTCTCCATAGCCCAGGTCTATGTCAGGCTGAGCTACCGTTCCGCGCACCGTTATTAGGGGTGCTCGGCGGACTTCGCGGCGCCTTTGGAATCATTTCAGACAGGTACTTATAGCTTTTCTTAGCCGACAATCATCGATCGTGGTGGGCCGGGCCGGACTTGAACCAGCGATTCTCGCCACGTCAAGGCGATGTCCTACCGGGCTAGACCACCGGCCCACGGTCCAGATCCTTCTTGAGGAGACTCATAATATATAGGTTTCATCAATAGGATGTCCCAAGCCAAGCAGGTAAGCTAGAGAAACTCAAAAGCAACGGAGAGTCCCGAATCAGTGAGAATACGGATAATGTCTATGACCGCCTGACCGGCTTGAGGATTCCAGTCCATAGTCTCCACGTATGCCTTGTCTTCCAGAGGCTGAAAAGAGAGGAAGCAAACAAATCTCCCATCTCTCCGGATGAAGAAGTCTCCACCGTGCCTACGCAGGTCGAAACCGTTCCGAATAAGGGTATCGGCTATTCGCGCATAGGGATACACCCGCGAATACCTGCCATGGTCTGGAGACTGTAGCGTCATCGGGTTCTCGGTTTGGCAACGATCTCTCGCACAGTCAAGTCAAAGAAGTTGTTGGAGTGCGCCGGGCTGATTATTGCAGCCGTGTCCGCCCCTTTACCGGTCCCTCCGATTGCTATGATATCTTTGTCGATTGGAAGAAGTCCAGCGTCAACCGCCATGACAGTGATCTCAACGCATACTTTCATTCCCTGCCCGAATATCCTCAGGGTGTGGGCCATAATCTCCAAGGGCAGTATAGACCCCAACTGCTTCCTCACCGCGCGTTCGACACCACTAAGCGCATGCGAAGCGGTCAGTATTCTCCCGCCGTTCGAGAGGATCTCCTTACGGAAGACCTCCTGGAGTTCCTGGACTCCCGGAGACTTGAATCCTGTGTGGTGTGATACAACCGTCAGATCGTACCCTTTGAAGATTCTCGATGCTAGTGCACCAGTCCTTCCCGAAGATGTCGCAACTAGGATGTTGCGGATACCTAGTTCCTCCGCACGTCTCCTGGCCAAATCCAACACCCGATCGGTGTTCTCGGGGCCAGGGGAATCGAAATAGGTTATTTCAGATCGCATTCCAGAATACCACCATAAAACATTCTCAGAAAATGTCACATCCTCTAATATTTACTATTCCCTAGGAGCGGTAAAGGAAAGGAGGTGGCAAGTTATTTGGATTTGTCAGCCGCATACATCGCCTTGTTCAGCGCCTGCACAAAGGCGTTTACGGACGCGACGACAATATCCTCGTGTACTGCCCCGGCCTCGAAGACATTCTTCTGGCTGTCCTCAACGGCGATCCTGACAGCGCCGAGAGCATTCGTTCCCCCTGTTAGAGCACTGAGGTCGAATTTCTGAAGACGTAGATGGGCGATAGGTCCAACGATCTCTTCGATCGCATTCGCAGCAGCGTCGACAGGTCCGACTCCTGTACCTTGCCCGACCTTCTCTTCCCCGTTTATCCTCAGTTTGACAGTAGCCGAGGGAGGGACGTTCAAGCCGGTGGTGACGACCAGTTCCTCTAACGTCACGTACGGACGGAACATCTTAGCCTGTACTACATCCTCTACAATCGATATGAGATCTACGTCGCTTACCAGCTTGTTCCTTTCTGCGAGTTCCTTGACCCTTCCTGTGATCTCGAGCAGCGATTCCTCGGATACATCGGTGATTCCCAGCTCATCCAAACTCGCTTTTACTGAATGCCTCCCAGTTAACTTGCCGAGTACAAAACGCCTCTTCTGTCCGACGTCCATTGGTTCGATGGGCTCGAAGGTAGAGGCTTTCCCGAGAAGGGCATGCACGTGGATACCGCTTTCATGTGCGAATGCATGCCTTCCCACCATAGGGGTGCAGGGGCTCAAGGTTACCCCGGTATACCTCTCCACGAGCTGGGAGGTCTCTGTCAGATACTTAGGTTCGATATTGACATCCACGTCGTATATCGTCAGCAACGCAACCACTATGGGCTCAAGTGCCGCGTTGCCCGCCCGTTCACCTATGCCGTTGACTGTGACTTGAACCTCTTCAGCCCCTGCCTCGACCGCTGCCAGCGTGTTGGCCACCGCCAGCCCATAGTCATTATGGCAATGAACATCTAGGACTGCGCCGACCTCTTCACGTATACGTCCCATGAACTTCCTCATAGAGGTCGGAACCATGAAGCCCACTGTATCCGGAATATTGATTATGTCAGCCCCGGCCTCCTCCGTCCCCTTGAGAACCTTCAGAAGAAAACCTATATCGGTCCTCGTCGCATCCATCGCGGAGAAAAGGCAGGGCAAACCATGCTCCTTTATGTACTCGACGGCGTCAACCGCCATCGGGTATATCTCCTCTCGCGTCTTCTTCATCTGATACTTCAGATGAACATCCGAGGTGGAAACAAATGTATGAACTAGGTCCACGTCGCAGTCGATGCAAGCGTCTATGTCCTTCTTCAGAACCCTAGACAGGCCTGAAACCCGCGAGCTGGAGATCTCCTTCGAGATCCTACTAACGGCATCCATTTCTCCCTTAGAGTTCGCCGGGAAACCTGCTTCGATTATATCGACTCCAAGCTTCTCCAACTGCTTGGCAATGATCACCTTCTCCTTGACAGTGAGAGCCACCCCTGGGGTCTGCTCTCCGTCTCTCAGCGTAGAGTCGTAGACAAAGACTCTTTGGGGGAGACGAAAATCTTCTCTATCGATGTTCATTGTGTTGCTCGGATGGCTTTTTCTAATCTTCAATCATATCACCTGAGAATACGTTGCGATAATGCAGCTCGAATCGAGAGACAGGTGTCTAATCCTTCGCCTAGAAGAACAAGCAAAAGAGAACGCTATCCCTCACAGGACGACCTCCAATAGCTGCAACCTATCCGAAGCTGGGAGAAGGCTATTAAAACTATCGGTAAGAGATTCTCCGAGAGTGTTGAGGTACCTATTTCGTGAGCCGGAATGGACTCGTATGGTCCTAGACTTGGTTGGATTCTTCGCAGAGGTCGACTTCTTGATGTCAAGAGGACAGCGCCCTAAAAGTTCCCTCATAGACTAAGAGATTGATGAGATAGGTGAAGATGTGGTGACCGGCTGTTACGGGTATGGTGGGCTTGTACGCCTCGAAAGCGTTTCAGGTACCGGTTCGATGTTCTTGATGGCTTCTTCGTCTATCTCTACCCCCAGCCCAGACCCCCTGGGTAGATGTATCATTCCCTGCTTCGCTTTGACGAGACCTTTGAAGTAGTTGAAACCGGGGATGGGCTCGAAAACCTCGACAATAAGCCCGTTGGGAACCGATGCCACAAGATGCGCAGATACATGGGTTTGCGCGTGGGGGGCCATTGGGAGATTCCAGGCTTGAGCCATCGAGGCTATCTTCCTCCACTCCGTGATTCCACCCACTTTTCCCACGTCTGCTTGAACGATATCGACGGCTTCAGCCTCGAAGAGCTGTCTAAATCCCCACTTGGTGTACTCGCTTTCGCCGACGGCTATCGGTATCTCGGTTGCCGAGGCAACCTTCGCAAGACCCTTCACATCCTCGGCTATAACCGGTTCTTCAAGCCATGACACCTCATAACGCTCAAGCCTTCTAGCCATCTTGATCGCATGGTTCACCCCCCAACCATTATTCGCGTCAACCATGAGCTTTACACCGTATCCGATGGCGTCGCGTACCGCCTTGACCCGCGTCAAATCCTCGTCGGGGTCTTTTCTTCCGATCTTCATCTTTACTGCGCGGAAGCCTTGTTCCACAAAAGAGGTATGCTCCTTTACTAGATCGTCAATCGACCATGATAGGTCTATTCCACTTCCATAGGCGGGGACAACGTCCCGGTATCCCCCGAGGAGCTGGAACAACGGTCTACCTACACTCTTTCCGATTATATCCCATATTGCGATGTCTACCTCGCTGAGGGCGATTATGCCAGCGCCTTTCCTTCCCATGTTGAAGACTTGCCAGTACATCTTGTCCCAGATTCTCTCCACATCAAACGGATCCTCTCCAACCACAACGTTCCTCAGAGAATCAGTGATTATCGTCCGGATTACAGGGTTACCTCTCGAAGGAGATAGCCCTACAACACCTTCGTCGGTGAACACCTTGACGGCTGCGAACGATCTCAGAGGGATATAATTGATAGCATCGGTCCTAGGCTTCTGGTAGGCGATTCTGATGGGATCAGTTACTTCTACGCCAGTGATCTTCAAGCGAACCCACCGAATCCAAGTTGAGAGGAAGCGTTCTTAAGACTTGCCGGCTGGAGAATGGAACCATGTCTGCGTCAACCTGCAGGAGCTTCGATCATCTCAAAGCGTTCAATAACGATTCTTACCCGGCATACGGGCATGTCGTTCGAGAGAGGCACCTTGAAACTGGACATAGAGGTGAACAGACCTCCTGCATATACTTCTCCTCATAGAGACGTTCGGCAAGCCGCATCTCGTCTGGACAGAGCTTCCCTTCGACGAATCTCACTCCAAATACCTCTGCGAGAGCGGAGATCAAAGCGTTCTTCACGGCATCCATCGGTACACGAAAGCCGACCAGAGCGTTCAGGTTGATAACCTTGGATGGAGTGCTTCTGACAGGCCCTCCACTATGTTTCGTATCGGTCTGTGTGAGAACCTTACGGATAAACTGGAGTCTCGAGTTCACCAAGAGCGTTCCGTGACCGAAGTATAATGATCGACCCGTGAAACCCGCGATTCCACACACTTTCCTTCCACCAACCCAGACGCCACGACCCGAATCTGATCTCGCCGAGATTCCTAAGGATGAAAGCGCCCCGACGACCCCACGCAAGAGTAATGCGTTGAACTCGGATTGGCAGAAGACATCATTAACGCTGTCCTTTCGTACGCTTAGGGAGTAGTTGATGTTGCCGGGATCTTGGTATACTGTGCCTCCCCCAGTGAATCTTCGAACAACCTCGATCCCGAGATGGGCACAAGTCTCCAGGTCGACCTCCAACCTCGCACACTGGAAACGCCCGACCACAACCGTGTTCATGTTTCTCCAGAGACGGAGGGTATTCGATCCTGCCTGGACGGAGGCGTACCTTACGATGGCTTCGTCCACCGCCAAGTTAAAGCGGGGATTCAAGTACTCTAGATCCAAGAGGCGCCAAGACTCGGGCTCCGACCCTTCCAAGTCAGCAGAGATGCCAGTCTTCAGAGGAACCTCTCCTGTGTTTGACGCTTCAGTCGTGTGGAGCAGGATTCTCTAGGAGTTGTTTTATCCGTTGAAGGAACCTTGCGGCCGGAGCCCCGTCGACAACCCTGTGATCGAACGAGAGGCTCAAGGTTACGACTGGACGGATGGCAACCTCTCCGTTCTTGACGACCGGCTTCTCTCTTATCCTACCGATCCCCAATATGCCAGTTTGAGGGGGGTTTACTATCGGCGTGAAAGCGTCGACATCGTATATCCCGAGATTCGTTACCGTGAAGGTCCCGTTCATTACATCAGACAGAGACAGCCTGCCTCGTCTTGCCCTCTCTACGAGGTCTTTCCTCAACGTGGCGATCTCCAAGAGGGTCTTGCTGTCTGTATCATGGATAACCGGAACGATAAGACCTTGATCCAAGGCGACAGCCACCCCGACATTCACATCCTTGAAGATCTTGATCACGTCACCCCCCAATGCTGAGTTCATGATGGGTGTTTCTCGAAGCGCTCGTGATGTAGCCCACACAACTAGGTCCGTGTATGAAATCCTGCTCTTCTCCCTTCCCTCTGGACGGCTCTTGCCGCGGATTGCCGACATGTTGGCTGCGTCTATCTCCATGTTGATCGTCACCTGCGCCGTTTCACGGGCACTCTTCGACATCCGATCAGAGACGGTTTTCCTCTTTCCGGAAAGGGGTACCGTCTCCGCTATCTCCGGGCCTCTTTCAGCAGGGGAAGCCTCTAGAGCCTTGATCACGTCGTCTCTTACTATTCTACCTCTTGGACCAGTACCGGTCAGTGTTGAGGTGTCCAAGCCGTGCTCTCTGGCAAGCCTCCGGGCGGCAGGCGAGATCAGTCTTCGCTCGTATGACACAGACCTCGACGGTTTCACCTCCGCAGCCTTCCCGGACCCGGTCAGCTCTCCAACCTTCTCATGACCTAGGCGTTCGGCAAGCGATCCTTCTTCTTCGTCCCCGATGGCGGCAACCACCTCACCGACAGGGACAAGGCTACCTACAGGAGAGAATATCTTCAGCAGGATCCCTGTTGCAGTAGATTCTACCTCCTCAGTCACTTTCTCGGTCTCCACCACGAAGAGCGGGTCACCCTTCTCGATCTCGTCTCCCTCGTTCTTGAGCCACTCGATTATCTCGCCTTCGAGTATGTAACCCCATTTGGGCATAACCACCTTAGTCACCAACCCACAGCAACCCCCACAGTCATCCTTGAATCTATTCTCCCGCCTCGACGAATAAACCAGTAACCACGAGTCTTGCGGCATATCCAAACAGACATGGGAGATCATACTACGGCTTTGACAGCCTGGATTATCTTTGATTCGTCTGGCAAGACGAATCCCTCTAGGGGAGGGCTCATCGGGATGGGTGTGTCGAGTGCTGCGACACGTTTGACGGGGGCGTCCAGGTAGTCGAAGGCGTCATCCGCAACCAGTGCAGCGATCTCGGCTCCTACCCCACAAGTCTTCGCGCCTTCCTCTACGGTTACGAGACGCCCCGTATTCCTTACCGAGCGGAGAATCGTCTCCTTATCCAGCGGACTCAGGGTCCTCGGGTCCAAGACTTCTGCTTCCACCCCATCTTTACGCAGGCTTTCAGCCGCAGAGAGTGCTGTGTGGAGGAGGTTGCCGTAAGCGAAGATCGTGACATCCTTTCCCTCCCTCTTGACTTCCGCAACCCCGATTGGAACCGTATACTCTTCTCCGGGAACCGTGCCTTTTACGCCTCGAAGTCTGTTGTGTTCAAAGAACATCACTGGATCATCCGACCTAATGGCCGTCTTCATAAGCCCCTTAGCGTCGAAGGGTGTCGACGGGAAGACGACCCTTAGTCCCGGCACATGAATAAACCAGGATTCCAGGCTCTGGGAGTGCTGGGCTGCAGCGGATCTTCCGCCCCCGACAGATGTCACCCGGATTACAAGGTGAGGATGAGCCTTACCCCCGAACATATACCTGATCTTGGCTACCTGATTTACAACTTCGTCCATGCAGCAACAAAGGAAATCCGTGAACATTATGTGTGCCACCGGGCGCATACCTGTCACGGCTGCTCCTAGGGAGCTGGCGATGATCGCCGTCTCAGATATCGGCGTGTCCCTGACCCTCTCGGACCCAAATTCTTCGAGCAGAGGAGACCGATCGTAGAGGACCTGTATACACTCGCCAACGAGGTACACCGATGGATCTCTTCTCATCTCCTCTTGAAGCGCCTCGAGAAGGGCTTCACTGAAGGTTATCTCTCGCTCGGGCATCAAACCGCCTCCCTTAGCGCCGACGCGTAGACATCTTCAAGAGCCTCCTCTGGGCTCGGGTACGGACTGTTCTCGGCGAACTCCACTGCTTCCTCGACCTCTTTCATCACCGTCTCATCGATCTCTCTACAATCCTGCTCCGCGAGGATTCCTGTCTCTACGAGATGCGCCTCGAAACGTTTGATCGGGCATTTCTCCATCCATTTCTTGACCTCCTCTTGACCCCTGTACTTCTGAGGATCTCCCTCCCAGTGTCCCCTCCAACGATACGTCTTGCACTCGACCAACGTCGGGCCTTCCCCCTTTCGAGCCCTCCTCACCGACTCCGCGACCGTTTCGTAGACTGCGATGACGTCGTTTCCATCGACGACCCTACCGGGAATGGAGTAGGCTGCGGCTCGGTCCGCGATGTCTTCAACAGAGGTCTCAGCCCACGCCGGGGTTGTCTGCGCGTAGAGGTTGTTCTCGCACAAGAAGATAACAGGGAGACCCCAGATTGCAGCCAAGTTTATTCCCTCGTGGAAGGTGGATCTGTTCGAGGCTCCGTCCCCGAAGAAGGCAAGGGCGACCTGATCTGTACCTCTCATCTTAGCGGATAGACCCGCACCGACCGCGATGGGGATACCGGCTGCCACTATGCCGTTCGCGCCCAGTATGCCGAGCCTGATGTCGGCGATATGCATGGAGCCCCCTTTACCTTTGCAGTAGCCGGTTCTTTTTCCGAAGAGTTCAGCCATCATGTACTTGAGGTCACCCCCCTTGGCGATACAATGACCGTGACCTCTATGAGTGCTCGTTATGTAGTCACCCTTCCTGAGAGCCGCACAAGCTCCCACAGCAACAGCCTCCTCTCCGACGTACAGATGAACAAAACCAGGAATTCTCCCGGCGGCAAACAACTCACCCACCTTATCCTCGAATCTACGTATCCTCAACATCTTTCTGTAGAGTCCAACCTTCATCTCCTCATCCAACGAGAACCAACCTCCCCACCTAGACAATCCAAGAGATCGAGATTAATATCGCCCCTTCTCGAACAAGGATAGGGGATAGATATCAATGCATTACAAGTCCACCGTCGACATTTATCGATTGTCCAGTGATGTTCCTCGCCTTCTCAGACGCCAAGAAAACGACGAGGCTGCCTATGTCCGCAGGAGTCTGAGGTCGCCCTAACGGAATACGCTCTGTCGAGATCTTCCTGAATACCTCCTCAGGGGTCATATCGAATTCCTTCGCACGCAGCGAGGACAGGTACTCCCACATCTTAGTGTAGACGATTCCTGGGCACACCGCATTCACAGTGATATCGTACTGGGCAAGCTCTCGCGCCAAGACCTGGGTCAAACCGACCGCTGCAAACTTGGAGGTCCCATACACGGCTTGACCCGGATACCCGTTCTTTCCGGAGATCGAGGATATGTTGATTATTCTTCCACTCTTCCTCTCGATCATTTGAGGGACCACAGCTCTTGAGCAGAGGAATATCCCTTTCGCGTTCACACCGATCACAAGATCCCAGTCCTCCTCAGTCAGTTCGAGAATAGGGGCTTGCCGTATTACTCCTGCATTATTAACCAAGATGTCAATTCTGCCGAACTCGTCTAAGACACAGCCGACCGCCGCTTCCACGCTACTAGAGTCAGAAACGTCCATCCGAACCGAGAAAGCCTCACGACCCAGGTCTTTAATCTCATCCACCACGCTTTCGGCATTCTTCAAGATAACATCGGATACAACCACATCTGCACCAGCCTCAGCCAAGGCAAGGCAGATCCCGCGACCGATTCCCCTCCCTCCGCCAGTGACGAGGGCTTCCTTTCCCAGCAACATCTCCTTCAAATCCTTCACCCTAAAGATGACTTGCCGCCTGCGCCTTCTAGGTAAGACCCGACTCCTTATCCTTTATTCGAAGAAGGGTTAGAAGGCAAGTAAGAGTTCGGTCAAGCAAGAGTCCTCAAAAGACCCGCTCTAAGCAACCTCGCCAGCACCGAGCGAGGAAAGAGCAACGAGAATCTTCTACGGTTGGCAGATAGAGGTGGACCGGGCGGGATTCGAACCCGCGGCCTCTGCGATGCCAACGCAGCGCGCATTCCACTGCGCCACCGGCCCTTGGCACGGAGCAAACATACCGAGAGTCTCTTAAATCGGTTTCTTCCCTGAATTCGGTAAGCGCATAGTCAGATAGTCTCTCGATTCTTGTACTGTATTCGAGTGTAGATAGGGACTTCTTGACAAACACTTAGGATTCGTTTACACCCCGTCATCTAATGCCTTCGAAAGGTATGGGCAGAAAGGAATTTTATTTAACTTCGTTAATCCCAGTGAATGCTTAGAGAGTGCAAAACGATGGGATGGGAATACGTCATCGCACATCTCTCCGATATTCATGTTGGAGAGGCTGGCTTCAGGAAGGAAAAGGTGCTGGAATGCGTCAGGGAAGTCAACAAGCTCTCACCGGACACTGTGATAATTACTGGAGATCTGACGTGGGGCGGGTTACCGGAAGAGTTCCACCAAGCAAGGGACTTCATAGACAAACTGGAACCGAAGCCGATAGTCATCATGGGGAATCACGATGCGAGGAATGTTGGATACGAGGCTTTTGAAGACCACTTCGGCGAAAGAATGGCGATTCACGAAGATGACAGAGTCTTTCTGATCGGAGTGGATAGCAGTTCACCTGACGTCGATGAAGGACACATAGGACGAGTATTCCTCAGGAGTATTCATGAATCGTTAGCTTCTGCGCCGAAAGAAAAGGTGAAGATATTTGCTCTTCACCATCACCTTGTCCCAATACCGAATGCAGGGAGGGAGAGGAACATACTGATCGATGCAGGAGACACCCTGAGGATGCTGATCGAGGATGAAGTGAAACTTGTTCTCAGCGGTCACCGCCACGTATCGTGGACTTGGGAGATAGAGAATACCGCTATTGTTCACGCTGGAACCGTAGGATCACCAAGAATCAGAGGAATGCCAGGCCAGAACTATTCGGTGATCCGTATCGACACCGAGAGTATCTCGGTAGGCCTGAAGCTAATCGGAGAACCAGAGAAGAAGGTAAGAAGTTTCAAGAGATGACGATCGAGGCAGCAACGAGATAAGACAAACACCATAACTGCCGTCTATTCTCCGTAAGTTCAAGCGTAGACACTACCACCATCCCCTTTGTTGCACACGAAATCGAACGGCGAATAATCGGCTCAAGAATTCCCAGCTTCACGCACGTAGAAGACAATGCGAGCACTGAAGATCAAGGAATACAGCGCCCACCTTCTGGTACAGTAGTCACGGTTAACACCGGGGACAAGAGAGAAAAGCTTGTAAAACTGGTTCTGTTAAATCTTTCAGTCAAGTGGAAGATCCTTGACTCTGTCAAGCTACCGATGTTGACAGTGGGTGATGCTGTGATCGTGGCTTCAGATTATCCGTCGGGTCCGATCGACTTTCTTGCTTGTCCAACTGTAGCCGCGAATCCTACTTGAGGCACCGTACCCACAAGCAGAACAACGTTTATGTCTCACATGGTATGACCGCCGCCCACAACGACGACACCGAATGTGGATAGTCTTGCCCCGCTTACCCTTAGAAGCCGTACCTTTAGTCAAGCAGAACACCCCTAACCTGAAGCAGGAGAAAGAAGAATCAAGTTGTCCCCTCTAACGATGATCGTCCCAAGCTTCTGAATACCGTCAGGATTGGAAATATCCTCCGCGTCCTGGAGGAGGATGTTCATGTGAGCGTCATGACCCTTGAGTATCCCGCGAATGCTTCGGTTTCCTTTGAGCCGTAGTAGTACGGTTTTGTCGAGGCTGTTTTCCAGCATCTTCGTGGTCATGTCGTTGGTCATTTCGACCCGTTCCCTTTGATGTCGTGTATTGAGCGGTATCCGGGCTCTATTTGATTTTCTGCGCTTCTTTAAGGGTTTGGTTGTGGGTCGTATCGGGTTAGAATATTGATGGAAATGGAATTAGGGTCTTTCATATTCCGAAGGCGGAGGACGAATTCTAGGCTGCGATATTACCGTCTCGACCCGCGAAGGTAAGAAACTACTTTGCCAGGGTTATCTCGATCGTGCTTACGTTGCTCTGTCCTTCGGGTCGTGGAACCACATCGGTCCCTATCTGTATATCTTTCACCTTTAGGTCGGTCATGAACCTGTTTCGCATTATCTCTGCGACATCAACGGCGGTGTTGATCGCCCGGCCACGTGCCTTCAGCGTCACTTCGGTTGAGTCACGTTGAAACAAGGTCATACATGCGAGTACGTAGCTCATGGTCGGCTTTCGACCTATGAAGACAGTGTTGTCCTGATTCTGCTTCTTAGTGGATTTTGCATCTTCCATAGCACTATTCCCTCTTTGTTGAATTTGTCGGCGTATGTCTATAACGCTTCAGCAAGAGGTTTATAAAACTATGTATGAAAGATGGGGAGTCTTCACTCTGATAACATTCTTAGGATGAAAAACGAGTTTTCAAAGACGTAGAAGAATATTGCTTCATCACTATAATGCAGTTGAGCTGACCTTTAGTATCCAGCCCAATGATAGAAGCGGTAGACCTCTCGATCGTTACCCTATGTTCATAAAGCTGAGGAGGGTTATTGCTTTCAGCGAGGTAGAACGCTTGGGAGTGAAAGGGGTCCCAAAGAAGACAACAATCGACCGAAAAAGGGCGAAAGAAGTTCTTGAGAGGATTCGGGAAGCCCTCGGAGGCACGCTACATGATTCAGTCAGAAAAGGGGTGAGGATGGAGGTCATAAGGTTGAGGAGGGTAAACATCTTCTTCGTCGACGGGAATCCTCTTTTCATTGAAAAGGAAGGCAAGATGGTGCCTAGCCTTCTCAATAAGGAGACCCTCAGACAACTTCCTTCGGTCGTGGTGGATCAAGGAGCTGTCCCCTTTGTATGTAGTGGAGCCGACGTCATGGCACCAGGCGTCAGGGGAATCGAAGGAGAATTCTCCCAAGGAGAATTAGTTGTTGTTCGAGAGGAGCGGTTCCGTAAGGCGTTGGCTGTCGGCAGTGCTCTCATAGGATCAGACAAGATGGAGGCACAGCGGAAAGGAAAGGTAGTAAGGAACATGCATTTCGTCGGCGACGACGCTTGGCAGGAATTCCTCTAGGTTGCGTGCCTGAAACGGTAGAGGTATTCTGAGATCGAGCGAAGGGTGGATTGAGCGACATCCAAGAATTGGATAAGTAAAGGAATCATCTTCCGCCTCAGACACCTTCTACTTTAGCCTGAGAGACTCGAGATTTTCGGGGGCTGAACTGTTTATCCTGTTGACTCTGTGAAGGGCAGAGGCTAGTCCTAGACACTTCGATCGTTCTCCGTGGCAGACGATTACTCGCTCTGGTTTCGGGGAAATACGGCGGATGTAGTTGAATATCTGGTTTCTGTCTGAGTGACCCGAAAGCCCATCAACCGAGTCAACCCTCATATCCACCTTCACCATGCCGAGTCTGTTGTTCTCCCTCATTATCGGAACCTCTCCGAGCCCCCTCTGTATCCTTCGTCCAAGGGTGCCGTCGATCTGATAGCTCACAAAGACCAACGAGTTTCTTGAATCTCCAGCAAGGTTCTTGAAGTATTCCAGGACAGGTCCGCCCTCCAACATGCCGGAGGTCGCGAGGATTATGCATGGTCCGCCTTCAAGAGCTTCCTGTCGAGCCGAAGGTGTCTGCACTATGGTGAAGAACTCTGATTCGAATGGGTTGAGATCCCGATGAAGGATCTGGTCCCTTATGTCTCGGGAGAGGTAGTCAGGGTAGGCCGTGTGAATCGCGGTTACTTCGGATATCATTCCTTCAATGAAGACTGGTACTTCCTTCAGCAGACCCTGCTGCATGTAGGCGTCGAGGATTAACATCACCTCTTGGGCTCTTCCAACAGCTAGAACAGGGAACAATACTTTCCCGTTCTTCTCTAAGGTTTGGTTCACCGTAGTTACAAGTTTCCCTTCGACGATCTTTCTACTAGGCATCAGGTCCTTCTGGGCACCGTAGGTGCTCTCGGTGATCAATGTCTCGACTCGGGGAAAGTTGGTTGCTGCAGGCTCGAGAAGCATCGTTCTAGCGTACTTGAAGTCCCCTGTGTAGACTAGGTTGTGTTCCCCCTCTCCTACATGGATGTGAACTACCGACGATCCGAGTATGTGTCCCGCGTTGTGGAGGGTGAGCCTCATATCGGGTGTTATATCGGTCACAACCCCGAACTCTAGGGGGATGGTATGAAGAACCGTCTCCCTCACATCCTTCTGTGAGAAGGGGAGGAATAGCCCTTCCTTGCGGAGAACATCTAGGTAGTCAAGTTGAAGGAGCGTCATCAGATTTAACGTGGGTTCGGAGCAGTACACCGGACCGTCGTATCCGTACTTGTAGAGGAGAGGAAGGGCCCCGCAGTGATCCAGATGCGCATGCGATATCACCACGGCGTCAAGAAGGTCGAAATCCAGCTCTGCAGAACCCAGTTTCGGGAAGGTATCCGAGGGTTTCTTTGCACCTGGATTCACGCCGCAATCCAGCAGGACCAGGCTCTCCTTTGTTCTAAGTAGAATTGCAGATCGCCCTACCTGACGAAAACCGCCAAGCGTGATTAAACGGATCTCACCCCCATCGAATATCTGAGGGCGAAAGATGCGTTCGCCTACGGCTCGAAGGAACCTTTCCCTCTCTTTTGCCTCGGAACGCATATAGTGTCTCACGTTGGCGATTATCTTGGAGGAGATTGGCGGTGTTCTCAGAACCCTTGGTCTCCAGCGTGTCGCCTTCGTCATCTCCTGCAAGACGACGCCTTCCTTTCCGATGACTAGACCCGGTTTCTTCGCCTCTATGATTACCTCGCCGATCGTAGGGTCGAAATTGACACCTGTGATCTCAGCCTCTGCTGGTACGTTCTTACGGACGATCTTCTCGGTCTCAGATTCTGAAAGCCGTACAGAAGGATCAGAGCGAACGACCAAACGTTTCCGGATCAACCCGACGATGTCCCGGACGATGTAGCTTTGATCCACTAAGATCTCCGGTTTTCTCGTGTAGACCGCGATCCGGGGACCCTCGAACTCTATCCGGGTAATCTCCGCCTCCTTTGGAACATATCGGAGAATAGAGTCTCTGATCTTTGCTTGTGTCTCATTTAAAAGCAGCGGCAACTACAACACAACGTTCCAACAGTTACACGAGAGGTCAGGCGGTCTCCTTTAGTAGGCTCTCCTTCTCTTCAGTTGAGAGCTCACGATAACCTGCTTCATCCACGATTGCCACGTCAAAGCTATCACCAGTACCGATATCCCGGCTCATAGCCGAACGAATAGCCCGCACCACCACAGGAACATTCTTGCCGACTGGGTTATCCTCACGGAAATCGCTTTCCAAGACGCCGAGCGCGATCGGCGAACCAGAACCCGTCGAGAAGGAAGTTTCTTCGGTCAACGTCCCATATGGGTCAAGGGCGAACATTCGAGGACCCGTCGAGTCAACCCCTCCAACGATCGCCTGCATCTGTATGGGAGCAGAACGAGAGTAGAAGAGGATATTCGCGGCTAGACGAGCGACGCTTGAAACTGGCATAAGGTTTCTCGTCTCCAGTCTGAACAGGTTTACATTTGCCTTCAAAACATCGTACATAGTCTGGCAGTCCGCAACCAAGCCTGCAATTGTCATGGCAACATGATCCGCGATAGGAAAGACCTTCTTGGCCTGTTTATGTGCGACAAAGAACCCTGCGGTCGCTCGAGTGTCGGTTGCCAACACCACCCCATCTTTGCAGACCACACCTACGGTGGTTGTTCCTTTAAGCGTCATGCCTAACCGTCTAGAATCGGACTGGGTACTATTCAAGTGATAAGTCCTCCAGAAAGGTCACGGAGAAAAGACACTGAATACTCATACGCCTAGAGAACTAGGCAGCAGATCTACCTCAATGAAGCGGACTTAAAAACGTTTCGTGAACACCCAGAGAGATACGCCCTTAAGGAGGGCTGGAAACTATTGCTCCTCCGAGGCTGACTGCACGTCGGAAACAAGAAAGGAGAAGAGAGAAGCGAGTTGAGGGAGACACAACATACGATCACGATAGTCGGAAAACGACAGGCGAGAGAGGGATTCGTTTTCCTCCACAAAGGAAAGCCGGAGAAATGCGATGAATGCAGGTTCTGCAGGGTCTGCGTAGAGAAACTTGAACCGAACCGCGTCTACGAGGTTATTAAGGTGAGAGAACAGCAATTGCCTTGTCTTCTGCACGAAGACGGTGCCCAAGTGGTGGAGGTACAGGAGGCAACAATCAGGACAACTATCCCGTCCAAATCGGTGTTCGAAGGCGCGGTCGTCGTCTTCGACTCAAGAAAATGTGGGCATCCCGAGTGTACGAACCATGACCTGTGCCACCCGAGGGGTTTAGAGACAGGAGATAAGTGCAAGATAGTTGAGAGTATGGGAAGAATCGAGTGTCTACTCGACACCGAGAAGACTCTGGCTATTGTCCTTCTCCGCCGGATTGTTCACTAGGCTCGTCTTCAGCCTGCTTCTCTTGGGTAGGCTCTTCAGCTTTCTTCTCTTCGATTTTGTGAGTCTCCTGAAAGACGAGTTCTTTGAATTGCGGAAAGAACTTCCTCAAATCCATTAAGAAACCTTGTTTGGCGTATTGAATGCCTTCCAAGAGGAAGGCTTCTTCAGGTATCGTGATTGAGACCTTTCTCTTCGTGGTCTTGATTCCAAACCCTGTTTGATCTATGGTTGGAAATCTTCGGTGAAGTAGAGCTGCCATCCTTTCGTCTTTTCCGGCAAGCATCTTTCTAACGGTCACCTCGTATACCAGGGTCTTCCCTGCGAGTGATGGATTGAAGTCGACCTGGACTCGGCCGGCTCCTACTGACCTGACCACAGCCAGTCTTCCGTCCAGTTCGATCTGCATTCCGGGGATAGGGGTGATCTTCTGGCTACGAAGACGCCTCAGAGGAATGGATCTGATCTTACTGGGGTCCCTGGGACCGAAAGCCTTCTCCGGAGGGATCTCAATGGCTGTGGGTTTCTCTGGTCCAAGGCCTACAAGCTTCTCGTCAAGGCCCTCGACAACCCATCCCTCACCTACAACTATGAGCATAGGCTCGTACAGCGTATTCTCCCTAAACGCGTTCTCGGTTTTCGCTACATCTTCTAGTGTTGTGTCAAAGAGGTCGCCTGTCTGTTTGACCCGCCCTACATAATCGATCAGAATGAAATCGTCTTTCTTGACTGCCAAGCGTTGACACACCCAAGCAGTCTACGTAGCACAGCATCCCACCTTTATTCTTTTCCGTAGATAAAGAGGTAAAGCGTTCCCTCCTATCTAGGGTTCACAGGAATTTTTCAAATAGAACACGTATCTCCTCGCCAAGTGTAACGACTACGAAAAAACCGTGACGAGCCGACCCAGGATTCACCATCACAGATCCGTTGAGGCTGTCTTTCCCCATCGACTCGTGTATGTGACCACAGAGAATCAGGTCGGGTTGCACCGTTTGAATAAACTCCCTAACGGACTTGCTGCCCACGTGAAGCCCGAAACTAGTTATATCGAGAGACGTGTCGAGAGGAGGGGGGTGAGACACCATGACACGCCACGAACAGGTCGTAGACTCGAACGATATTCCGTCGAGTACGCTACGAATCTCCTCCTCGCTTAGCTCAAATGGGGTGTCAAATGGGGAAGGGGGCGACCCTCCGACTCCCCCGAAACATACGCCATCCATTATCCGGGAACGGCCGTGAATATTATGTATTCCCTCCAGATCGGCGAGAGCGGCCAGATCAGGACTATCGCAGTTCCCGGGAACGAAGAGAAGAGGGATGTTGGGGACAGAGGTTTTCCGCAGCAATTGGATAGCTTGGCTCACGCTACCGAAATGGGTGATATCACCACAGATCACAACAAGATTTACCTTACGTTCCAGAGATTTCTTGTGAATCCCAGCAGCCGCCTTTTCTGAGCCGTGAAGGTCGGATGCGACGAGTATCCTCATTGCGAGCCCTGCCGAAGCAATATATTAGGCGACCCGTCTTCTTTAAGCGATGTGAAGCTGAATGTGTCTCGCGATCCCTGCAAAAATACTCGAGATTCGAGGAGGCGAAGCAATAGTCGACTTCGGGGGAGTCAAGCGTAGCGTGATGCTCACCCTACTACCTGAAGTTCGAAAAGGCGACTATGTTCTAGTCCATACAGGATTCGCGATAGAAGTGCTGGATGAAAACGAGGCGACAGAGACGCTCAGACTTTGGAAGGAAATCTTGTCCGCCGAGTAGCCCGTCCTAGCGGTTGAGAAGTAAAGCTCAGAGCCAATTGAAGAAGTCGACTATCGGCTACCACAACGGTTTTTCTCCATCGGTGCAAGACGTCGAGTCGTCAATCCCATAAGCAACCCGAACCTGAACTTGAAGGCGTTAAAGCGATCGGTAGGATTAGGATGATCCCCCCTGCCCACAACCCACTCCAACCCATCTATATACTGCGTTCCAGCCTTCTATCCATCTTCCCCCTTGGACCTGACCCAGGGAGTAGACCAGCGAAAGACTACTTTTCAGTTTCGGCGTCTGCGAATAGGATGTTAGAGTATACACGTGTATACCTTAGACAAAGCGGAATCCACCCACACCCGCCTCTACGAAGGAAGATACTGGGACGGGAAGCGGGCAAGACACCGCAGGATCTATGATGTCGCCTCTCCGCTCGTGATTGCCCTATGATCTGAGCCGTACCGCATCGCGATGTAGCACGCCCCCTCCCGACCCACCGCACACGGACCCACAGGATCGGAGGGAGTGCACTTGGTGTTGAAAAGAGCGCATTCCTGGGGATATATCGCTCCCCTCACGACTTCTCCGCAACGACAGCCTTCCGGCATTTCGTACGCGACCTCGCTCTCGATTCCGAATCTTTGGGCTGTATCCCACTCCGAGAAGGGCTCTTTCAGTCCTAGACTGGACTCAGGAATGACACCGAATCCCCGCCAAGCTGAAGCGCGAGGATGAAAAACCTCTTCCATAATGGAGAGAGCCTTCCTGTTACCATGCGGGCGGACAGAGCGCGTGTATTCGTTCTCCACTTCGGCTCTACCATCCCTCATCTGTCTCAGGATCATCGCAATCGCGATAAGAACGTCCAGTGGTTCGAATCCAGCGATCACCTGGGGGATCTTGAACTCGGCTGAGATTGGCCTGTAGGGGTCCAGCCCAATTATCGTGGAGACGTGTCCCGGACAGATGAACCCGTCGATTGAGACCTCTCCTAGCTTCAAAAGCGATACCATTGCGGGAGGGATCAGCTTGTGGCTGCTGAACACGCTGAAGTTTCGCGGGAGACCGCCGATCAATTCGGCTGCCGTCGTGGGAGCCGTGGTCTCGAATCCGATTGAGAAGTGGGCAAACTCCTTTTCTGGTTCCTTCCGTGCCATCTCGACGGCATCACGAATACTGTACACCACTCGAATATCGGCGCCTTGAGACTTAGACTTCTCAAGGGAGCTTCTGACGCCGGGAACACGCAGCATGTCCCCGAAAGAGGTTATAGAGATGTTTCGGTCGACCGCCAACCGTGAGATGGCGTCTATCTCCCCAGGGTTTGTGACGCATACAGGACAACCAGGTCCAGCCCTGACCTCCACGTTTCTCGGCAGAATTGCCCGGAGGCCGTGACGAACTATCGTTGCCTCGTGGGTTCCACATACGTGCATGAAGAGGTAATGTCGTCGACCCGCAAGATCCTTGATATGTCTACAGATCTTAGAAGCAAGATCCGGGTCACGATAGCCAGAAGTCAGATTTGTGAGACGGGTCATAAACAGCAAAGATCGAGGATACTGGAGATAAAAAAGCTTGTTGTCTCCTGAAACAATGGGACCCAGCAGAGGATCGCTAGGTATGAACGTGATGTTGTATTGAGAATGAAAAGCAGAAGGGGTAAATACGCATCAAACGTAACCGGCGATAATCGTAGGCTCATTTCGAGCCCCTGCATGTGAACCGTCTCCGAACAATCGGCTAGCCAGCCAGACAAGAAACAACTTAACAAAGCACGTGCAGTCAATAGGGAGAGTACGATCCGAGGAGAAAACGGCGGAGTGAAGACCTTGAAAGACAAAGGATACTTCCTCGCCATCGATCTTGGTACCTCTACTCTGAAGGTGGCGATATATAATCAAAAGTTCGACATCGTCTCGATAGCGACGGCCGAGACAAACAGCTACCACCCCAAACCAACTTGGATGGAGCAAGATCCGGACGATTGGTGGACCTCCACGGTCTCTGCGATTCGCGAGGTATTGGACAAGTCAAAGGTATCCCCTGAAGAGATCCTGATTGTGGGAACTTGTGGGCAGTGTCATGGTCCGACGCTTGTGGACAATGAATGCAGACCACTGTACAACTGCATCGTTTGGCCTGACCTACGTGCTGTCGAGTCGGCTAGAACCGTACGCATAGAGATGAAAATGAACGTCGATGACGACGAGGCGCTAGCCCCCTACTACACGGCAGGAAAACTTCGCTGGATCCGGGACAATCGACCGGACTTGATTGAAAGAGCGCACAAGTTCCTTCTACCCAAGGATTTCATCAGAGCGAAGCTCTCCGACACCTTTGTCACAGACATCCGAGATTGCGGAGGAACCCAGATGATGAATTACAGGACGAGATCCTGGGATTCCAAGCTTGTTGATTGCGTGGGTATTCCGCACAGAATACTTCCAAGAGTCTTTCCTTCGCACGCAATCGTAGGAAAAATAACGGAAAGAGCTGCCAGAGACATCGGTCTCAAGGCGGGAACCCCGATAATCGCCGGTTCTGGGGACGGGTCAATCGACCCAGTAATCTATGCAATGGATCTGAAAGAAGCCGTTCTAGTGTACCTCGGCACCGCGCCAATCCTGCTAGCATATGCGAGGAAACCAGCATGGAGGAGGATCCTTGCGTTGGCTTCGATAGTCTTCTCACGGTCGCGTACGCTACCGATGGGATGGCCTGTATGGCCCCATTACGTCGGCGGCGCGTTAGGTGCGGAAGGGGGGGCTCTTCTCAAATGGTTCAAGGAGGAGTTCGGTTTCTTGGAGGAGAATCTCTCAAGGAGATTGGCGACCAACCCCTATGCGCTACTCGATCAGGAGGCAGCCAAGGCTCCTGTCGGCAGCGGAGGGCTGCTCTTTCTTCCTCACATGACCGGGGAGAGATCCCACTTTGGCGAGATGAACCCTTGGGCCAAGGGAGTAATTTTTGGCCTGTGCCTTGGACATCGAAGAGAACACCTAGTCAGAGGGGTCATGGAGGGGATTGCTTTCCAGTTGAGAACCGTATTGGACTCCTTAAGAGTCAAGCACCCTGAGGTCTCAGCCACCCACATAGTGGCTTTTGGTGGCGGGGCCAAGAGTAAGATATGGAGACAGATTATAGCAGACGTATTCGGTCTCCCTGTTGAACTCCTGAAACAGGAGGAGACTGCAACCCTGAACCTGGCTTGTCTGATGTCCGTTGCTCTCGGGACGTATAGAGATATCACAGAAGCCTTGGCAAGATGGAAGGCCGAGGTTATCAGCGAAGAGAGACCCGACCCGGAAGCTCAAGAGAAATACGACAGACTCTATCGACTGTATCGAAAACTGGATAAGGACCTCTCAACCGCCTACGGCTATAGCTCAAGTTTGAGAGATTTCTATGGTTGAGCACGTGTCGCGGTTGCACTGAAGCCCGATTTCCCAAGAAAGGGTAGGGAACTGGCGGGATGAATGAGGGGAACTGGGTCGCAAGCCTTCGGTCGTCAAAGTTCTTGCTTACGTTGCTAATTGTACTGGTCTCAGGGTATTTCGTCAAACAGTTTCTCTCCCGTATCGGAGGCCCGGAGAGGATTATGGATATCTATGGGATATGGGCACCTATCGTCACTGTTGTGATTTTTGTAGTCCTCAATCTTTCCGCCTATCCTGTCGACATTATTGCGGTTGCAAATGGAGCAATCTACGGTGTCTACTTGGGGGCAACGTTGACGTGGGTTGCTAGGATGATTGTCGCCGTCATCGAATACCGTATGGGTGAACAAGGTGCAGAAGACCTAGATCTGGATGCGAAACTGAAGAAGGTTCCTTGGCTGGCAAGAGTCCCTGCCTCACACCCAATATTCTTGATTGGCATTCGATATCTACCCTACGGAGGAGGACATCTAGTGAACCTCATAGCCGGATCAAAACACGTCCCGTTAAGACGCCATCTCTGGACATCTGCGATAGCGATTGCCTTGGCTGCTGTGATGCTGGCCTTGATAGGAGACGCGATGGTATAGCTCAGCGCAGGGGCTTCGATTCGGATTCTTCAAGAGGCTGCCGGATCATCTCGCAAGGAACGCCCAATTCGGCAATCCAAGGGATCAGCGCCTGCCTAATAAACACCCAGCGAGAAGGATACTGGGTTGAATCTAATGGCACCCGTCTAACGATAAACGCCTCGGTTACTAAACGCTGCCTATAAGACAGCCCCCTAAGAGTTGTAGGCGGTCCCCGCAGGTTCGCATGCTAGAATTCCACCGATTTTCCGCCATCGATAACGATTGATTCCCCGTTGACGAATGACGACTCTTCACTCAGCAGGAATAAGACCAGATTGGCGACCTCTTGGGTTGTCGCAACCCTTTTCATCGGATAGTCTACAGCAATCCCGTTGATCCATTCCTTGACCTGTTCCAGGGTTCTAGTCCCTTCGGAATTCTCTATTCTTACGAATCCAGGGCAGACACAGTTGGTTCTGATCTCCGGTGCGAAGTCCAATGCCATACATTTGGTTAGGCTTATTATCGCAGCTTTTGAGGCACAGTAAACGGAACTATTCTTCTCCCCCCGAAGGCCTGCCACAGAAGATATATTGACGATCGAGCCTCCCCCGCTTTTCTTAATGAGGGGGATTGCGTACTTGGCGCACCTGTAATAGCCGCCCAGGTTGACATCCAACGTTCTATCCCAGTCTTTCTCGGGTGTTTCCACAATATTCCTGAGAATATCTCCTTTGTAGCTGGCTGCACAGTTTACGAGATGATGTAGCTTTCCAAAAGTGGATTTGATCTGGGCAACGGCATCCTTCACCTCCGAGCTGATCGACACATCGCATTTTATGAATATCGCTTCTCCTCCCTCTTTCTCGATGTTCTCGACGGTCCTCTTGCCCATATCTTCTCGTATATCGATGACCGCCACCTTGGCACCTTCTTTTGCCAGCAGCATTGCGATAGAACCGCCGATTGATGGTCCTCCGGTCTTGTATCCCATCGCCGCCCCTGTCACCATCGCAACCCTATTCTCCAGTCTCATGTACCTCAACCCTGCCTTTCAAGCATGAGTCACAATTGAACGGTGAGTTCAGATCCTTTTCTACTCTCCAACATTTGAAAAGAATTATGAGTGCTTTCGATACCATCTTCTAAAAGATCGGTATACAACGTGTCAATCAACCTTGGATGAGAACACGCATATACTCAACGAATAGGAACAATTGAGGAACCGGTTATGAAATACATCATGGGCATAGACATGGGTACTCTCGGGACAAAATGTATGATGTTCACCGAGACTGGTGAAGCAACAGCCTACTCATTTGAGAGGCATATTCCCCCATATCAACCAAACCCCTACATCTCAGAACAGGACCCTACGAACTGGTGGTCTGCCGTCTGTAAGACCACCTCTGAGGCTATGAAGAAATCGGGCGTTTCGTCGTCTGACATACTATGTATCGGATTATCGAGTCAGGGTGGAGGACTTGTCTGTTTGGATTCTGAGGACAACCCAGTGAGACCTGCGATGATATACAGCGACATCAGGGCTTTGAAAGAGGCTCAAGAACTCATGGAAAGCTTTGGCAGAGACCGACTAGTGAAACTCCAGGGAAAAACGATACCTGGGATAAGAATCAACGCTTCTGCACCAGTTTCCAAGATACTATGGATGAAGAAACATGAGCCTGAACTGTTCGAGAAGACCCGGCGCTTTCTCTTTTCCAAGACCTATCTCTGCTACAAGTTGACCGGAGAACCCGTCTTCGACAACTACTCGGCCGCAGGAACAGGAGCAGGCAACTTCGATACAATGCGCTGGATTCCCGAGATTCTGGACGAGATCGAGGTCTCGGCTGAGTCCTTCGGAAAGATCTGCAAGGCTTGGGAGATCGCAGGCTACGTAACCGAGGAGGCTGCCAAAGAGACCGGTCTTCCCGAAGGAACCCCCATTTCTGCAGGCGTATGGGATGGCATGTGCAACGTGGTCGGGTCGGGATGCGCGCACAAACGAGATCTAATGGACGTCACAGGCACCACAGAGATCACAACTCTTCTCGAGGAGAAGATACCCCGCAACTTCAGACCCTGCTACCCGTATTTCCCTGAGATCTCCAAAGGCTTGTGGGTCTGGTACTCGTCTCCGAGACCGACCGGCGCCATCTTGGCTTGGTTTGCCGAAGAGTTTGCAGACGCAGAGACACAACTAGCACAGAGGTTAGACGAAAATATCTTCAAGTTCCTCGACCTTGAAGCAGAAAGGTCTCCTCCAGGATCAAAGAATCTGATTTTCTTCCCACACACCGCTGGGATGATGTCTCCGATGCTAGACCTCAACGCCAGAGGCTTCTTCCTAGGCATCACCTTAGCCCACCACCGGGGCGATCTCATTCGAGCAATAATGGAAGGGGTGGCTTACGGACTGCAACACTCCCTCAGAGTGTTCGAGGCAGAGGAAGGGAATATGAGCGAGACGATAAGAATTTCAGGTGGAGGGTCCAACAGTCGACTCTGGAACCGCATAAAATGCGACGTCACAGGAAGAGATGTCGAGACGCTGCAAGTCTCTGAGACGGGATGCCTCGGAGCAGCGATGCTCGGTGCAATCGGGGTCAAACTCTACTCAAGCATCGAGGATGCCGCAGGCTCAATGGTTCAAGTAAAGGAGAGATTAAAGCCTAGAAGAGAAGCGCACGAGAAGTATTCTAGGCTATTCGAGTTGTATCTGAAGACCTACGAGAGCCTAAAGAGTACTTTCGTCGAGCTGGCTTCCATCTGACACGCATCTCCATTTTAACTAAGCGTCGGATGCCGCCTCTTCCTCTAGAAGAATCTGAACGTCATACTCAACTCCTTCTCAAGCTCCGAGGACTTTCTTGCCTTCAATACCTTTCTGTTGCACGCGTAGCCGCCGTCAAGGACAAAAGAAATATCTCCAAAGACATAGAGAACGCTCGGATATTCTTCAAATAGATGTTATCTTTCAGAGGGGGCGGGCATGGAAGAGAAGTATTTTCTGGCTATAGATCTGGGAACCTCTACGCTCAAGGCCGTCGTCTACGACCCCGGTTTTAGGTGCGTATCGAAAGCCTACACTGAGACCAAGACCTACCATCTCAAGCCGACCTGGGCTGAACAGGACCCGAATGAGTGGTGGAAGAGCACAATAGAAGTCGTCAAGAGAGCAATAAATGACGCAAATATCTCGAACGATGACATCGGCGGGATTGGCACGTGCGGGCAGTGCCATGGACCGACCTTAGTGGACGAGAAAGGCAGCCCACTCCATAATTGTCTGATCTGGCCTGATCTCAGGTCCATGGATCAAGCCGAGAAGATAAGGAAGTCCGGAATCGGGGAGCTCATCATGGGACCTTTCGTTCCCTACTATACCGCCGCCAAACTCTTCTGGTTGAAAGAGAACGAACCCGAGGTTTTCAGAGACGCCCATAAGTTTCTACTCCCAAAGGATTTCATACGGACGAAGTTGACAGGCGACTTTGTGACAGATCTCAGAGACGCCAGCGCAACTCAGATGTTCGATCTAGAAAAAATGTCTTGGAGCAAAGAACTGCTGAACATTACCGGCATACCCGAGAAGATACTCCCTGAAATTCATCCTTCTCAAGAAATCGTGGGAGAGGTCACTGCCGAGGCTGCACACGAAACCGGACTCAGGGAGGGAACCCCTGTTATAGCGGGTTGCGGCGATGGATCCTTAGAACCCGTCATGCAGGCCTTGAAGCTTGAAGGAAACATGGTGATCTATCTGGGGACCGCCCCGATCCTTCTTGCCTACACCCCCAAACCGATCGGGGTTGCATGGATGCAACATTACCTAGGAGGGGCTTTAAGCGCTGAGGGAGGAGCCCTACTCAAATGGTTCAAGGAACAGTTCGGTAGCGTTGAGGAGGAGATAGCGGGCAGGATAGGGGTGAGCCCATACAAGTTACTCGACGACGAGGCGTCGCTCGTCGAGCCAGGTGCCGCCGGGCTTCTCTTCCTTCCACACATGATGGGAGAAAGAACATTCCTTGGAAAAGTAAACCCGCATGCAAAGGCAGTACTCTTCGGCATAAGCCTCGGACACAAGAGGGCACATATAATAAGAGCCCTATTGGAAGGCGTCGCTTTTCAGCTGAGAACAGTCTGGGATTCAGTTAAGGAACAGGACCCGGACATTCGGGTTGAACGAATCTATACCTTCGGGGGCGGGTCGAAGAGCGATATCTGGCGGCAGATCATAGCAGACATCATAGGGTTTCCTGTTTGTCTGCTGAGCGAAGAGGAGACAGCAACCCTCAACCTCGCATGCCTCATATCCCTAGGGCTAGGAATCCACAAAAACATGGAAGAGGTCGTAGAGAAACTCGACCTACACGTCATACGCGAAGACCAGCCCGACCAGAAAAACCAAGAGAAATACGACCGACTCTACACGCTCTATAAGAAGCTGCAGGGAGCATTAGAAGAATCCTTCTTATACACATACTCCGAATTGAAGGACCTCTACTGAGAATGAAACAACGACTGTGTGAAGTCTCATGGGGCTTCGAGTAGGTTGCGGGGTCCTTTCCCGATATCGTAGAAGTCGACTTAGTTGAACCCAGATACCCACCAAACAACATAGGGTACCGACGGCTTCCAGTGCGCGCTACTGGATGTTTATGACTGCTTTGAGCGCAGACTTCTTTTCGACTAGTTCGAAGGCCCTCTGAATCTCTTCAAGCGGGAATCTATGTGTGATCAATTGTCCCACTTGGATTTTCTTGGAGCCAATGAAATCCAACGCTAGAGGATAGAGTTTAGGGTTATGGTGGGGTGGTATCCCTACCCAGGAGCTTCCTGTAAGCTCTATCTCGGAGTAGTGAAGGAGATTCGGGTCAAGTTCGACTATTGTGCCTTTCGGCGCGCCTCCGAAGATCACTACTCTACCTTTGTTTCTAGTTACCTTGATACATTGCAGTATTACCTCCGGCACACCAATTGTGGCAATCGCGCTGTTCGCCATAGCTCCCTCCGTGATCTCCTTCACCGTCTCCACCGGATCCTCCTTGGTCGGGTCGATTGTGAAGTCTGCCCCGAGCTTCTTCGCCCATTCAACCCGCGGCTCATAAATCTCGCTGACGATCGTCTTCGCCCCGACGATTTTCGCAACCATCATGTGTTGAAGCCCCATCTGACCCGCCCCCGCGATGTAGACGTAGTCGCCTACCTTTGCCTTGGCTTGGTCTACGATAGAGTGAATGCAGTCTGCGAGAGGTTCTACAAACGTAGCTTCTTCGTAGCTTGCTTCCTCAGGCAACTCCAAGATCCTACCGAAGAGCTGGATCATCCTTTGATCTATCTTGGCGTATTCCGCGTATCCCGAGAATCCCCCGCCAAGCACCCTTGTACCTATCTCAACGCCTTTGACGTTCTTCCCAACCTCCACGACGTCTCCAGCCCATTCATGTCCTAGGTTCATAGGTAACTCCACCAAGTGAGACCTTGCCCCGTGTTTATACTTCCGAATATCAGTCGGGCATACTGCGCAAACCCTAACCTTAACGAGTACATCATTGGATTCGACTTTAGGTTTCGGGGACTCGACCAGTCTCAGATCCCCTGCATCATAGAGTAATGCCTCCCTCATCCTAACCACGGCAGTTAACCCTTTAGGGTGAGACCAGATATCTCTTATGTTCGCAGTGCTCTCCTGTTACGTTTCGACGGATAACCTCGGTTCATTAAGGTATTCATTCAGCGGATTATTATCGAAAAGCCACTTTGAAACTCGACAGGCTGGCACCACATCAAAGATCTGGAAAGATCTCCGTGAAGAAATGCTAGTGCATGTTTCAAACATATACGGTGAGTACTGATCTGATTCCTGTAGCCAGCTATTCTTTGAGTGGTTTTGTGAGATTGGATAGGAGGACGGGGGCACACCAGCTCGCCGTACTGGCGAAAGATAACATATGCTCAGGAAGTCACAGGATCTTCAGGCTGACTTTCCCAAGGAATTTCGCCAAACCCCTAAGTTCTGCTAGGATATTGCCGTTCAAGCAAGCAGTACACTTTGAGTGGTGCACGTCATAACTAGTGTCGGAACGTTAAGATATTGAAACGTTCGGCTGGAGACAATGGTTATCTTTCTATTGTTCTCCAGTTCACCGCAGGAGGAAATATCCCTGACTAGTGTTGATATCTTGATCCAAGGTCTTCCCGTACGTACGAACGTCGGCTCTCTCGGCTTGTGTACTGTCGCACTCATAGAAGACGGGACTAGAATCCTGTTTGATACGGGACACTATGGAACCCGGAGAATCCTTCTTGAAGCCTTCGAAAAGAGGGGGATCAGACCCAGAGACATTGATACCGTTGTGCTATCCCATTCCAATTGGGATCACGTACTGAATATAGATCTGTTCGCCGACTCACGCGTCTTGATTCACAAAGACGAATTCAACTACGCCAAGGATCCGAAAGATGATGATTGGGCGACCCCCACCTTCTTGCCAGACATATTGAGAGAGATGGACGTAAATACGATCTCTGATGAAACCAATCTCACGAAAGACGTCAAGATCATTGAAACCATAGGTCACACAATCGGACATGTCTCCTTGCTGGTATCAGAAGACGAGAGGACATCGCTGTTTGCCCAAGACGCATTGCCCAGTGCCCGGTCATACCATAGAGAACTCCCAGACTATGTATTCTACAGTGAGGACGAGGCAAGGAAGAGTATCCTTAAGATAAAAAGCCTGAACCCTGACACAATCTATCCAGGCCACGACAGACCATTCACAGTCGAAAAAGGCGAGATCAACTACATTGGAAGCGGAGACTTCAAACTCGGGTGGAGAGGCGAAAAAGAGGAAGACCTATGGATAACCTTCGAACAAGAAAAAGCCGTTTGATCTACCCAGGTGTACTCTTCAGCTGGATCAAGTTCTCCGACTTGAAGAGATTAACAAGTTCGTCCGGTGACGGGGTGGACCAAGGTAGAGAATAGTCGATCCAAGAAAGGTACAACCCCACAATGATCTTTCCGATCCAGACCGCGACACCAGAGACTACAGCTAACAAGAGGGATGCACTCGTATTCCAAGAGTTCTCTAACACCTCCCCTAACCCAAGTCACGAACTACGAGAGGTAAAAAGGAGTATGGAAACATTATGGGAATTAAACCTAAAGTAATCACGATGTTGTCGGATTTCGGACTTTCCGATAGTTATGTGGCTTCAATGAAGGGGGTCATACTGTCTGTCTCCCCTCAAGTCCAAATCGTAGACATCAGTCATCTAGTTAAAAGGCATGACATTATTGCCGGTGCGTTTACTCTGGCATCGGTCGTGGATTATTTCCCGGACCGCACAATACACCTGGCAGTCGTCGACCCTGGAGTGGGAACCGAAAGACGCGGCATCGCTATAATATCAAGCACAGGCTACTTTGTGGGTCCAGATAACGGTCTACTTGTTCCCGCAGCCTTGAAGACGGAGATGCTTGAGGTTAGAAGTATCTCCGAGGACAGTATGGCGCTTGATAGAGTTTCAAGGACATTCCATGGAAGAGATGTCTTCGCTCCTGTAGCCGCCTATCTAGCGATAGGGGGAGAATTCGAGAAGATCGGACCAAGGGTTGAAGACTTTGTAAGACTTCAACTGCCAAAACCTACCATCGAAGACGGGTCAATCATGGGTCAGATCATTCATCAAGATAGCTTTGGAAACCTGATTACAAACATAGGGATGAAAACCCTAAAGGAGATCGACGCCAAGGACACAATAATGATCGAGGCCCGAGATAAGAAATGGATGATCAATGTTCGACCCACATATGGGCATGGGAAACAGGGGGAGCTGCTTGCCACCGTGGGCGGAACAGGACTTATGGAGATCTCTGTCAATCAGGGAGATGCATCCGAACACACTGGTGCCGGGAGAGGAGATAAGATCAGGGTCTCAAGCATCTGATCCACCATCTTTATCGCTTTGAGAAAGTGTTTTCAGTCTACCGACTCCGTCGAACTTCTCTACCAGTTCGGCGATGCAGGGAGGAAGGAGCGGCTTCCATTCCTCATCGTTCACCATTCTCCGGCGGATCTCTGTTGCATCATAGAGATCGCGACGAAAGAGAGGAATCGATCCTAGTGAGAAACCCATCTCCTCGAAGAGCCTCCGGGTCAGCGGTTCATTAGAGTAGACGACATCGAACGGCGGGCAGTAGGCGATTAGCTTTGCAGTCCATACGGCATGCATCTCAGCGTCCGGTATCGGCACTATGTAGCACCGGGCAAGATCGATCTTCTCCCCTTTGAGTGCGGACCTCAGCATGAGTATTCGTTCTCCGACCGTGAAGGGATTATTCAAGCTGTGGCTAGACTGGGCGCTACCGACTACGATGACGATTTCATCGTTCTCTTTCAGAATCTTCTTGATGACCTCAATATGCCCATAATGGAGGGGCTGAAACCGACCGACGAAAAGCCCACGTTTACTCTTAGCCAAGACCAATTGCCTCAACGCAGTTACCTATTCTTGTAGCACTTACCTCATAAGACAGTTTCCCAGAGCCATTCTTAATCGCGCGCACAGGATTCTGAGGGCTCAAGAAGACTTCGACCAGATGATTTCCCCCGTTCTACAATCGGTTACATACAGGACCCGGTGCAGGGGAATAGGTTGTTCAGAGCCTGAGTTCAGGTAAATAAACCACGATTTCTTCACATCCGTGATGTCAGACATCGAGATTCTCTTGACATCCCCGGGAACACCACGATGTATGAACGTAACCTCGTAGTTCCCACGGTCTTCACGGGGGTCCCAAATGATCTTGTTCAGCAGATCCCTAAGAAGCAAGAACCCCACTACCGTCAAAGCCATTCTTCGTGAAGACTTAATAATCGCTTGGAGTTAGAGATGATTAAAAGCTGGATGTACTGTCGGAGGCTAAAGAAATGTCATACCTTCATGGTGCCACAACTGTCGGTTTGGTATGCTCGGACGGGGTAGTTCTGGCCTCAGAGAAACGGGTTGCTTATGGAAATATGGTGTTGAGTAAGACCGCGAAGAAGGTTTTCGCGATCACGGACAGAATAGGAGCAGCCTGCGCAGGACTGATTTCCGACATGCAAGTATTGACGAAACAGATTGCCGCCCACGCAAAAATATACAAGTTTGACACCGGTCGACCGATGCGCGTTAAGGCAGCAGCAAAGGCTACAGCGAACCTTCTCTTTGGAAGAAGATTCTACCCGTACATAACACAGACGATTGTTGGAGGCATAGACGATGAGCCGAAGATCTACGTTCTAGACCCTGTCGGCTCCCTAATGGAGGACAAGTACGCTGCAATAGGATCAGGTGCGGAGATAGCCATTGGAATACTCGAGTCCGAGTACAAGCCCGACATCACCGTCAAGGAAGGGGAGGAGCTGGCGGTTAGAACGGTTAAATCCGCCATATCGAGAGATGCCTTCAGCGGAAATGGGATAGACATTCTGATCGTGAACAGGAAGGGGATAGAAGAGAAAACCCTCGGACTGGAGTAGGGAGCAACTACTGTTTCCCTGCTGTTTACGTTCTCCAATACACAGATGCATTCCTCCCAGTCGAATCCTGAGGGAGAGAACAAGTGCTACAGGGAATGCAGGATAAGGCGATTTTACCCGATCAATTGCATAGTGTATTAAGAAGACAGAAATACCAATTGGTCGGACGCCACTCGGCGGTGAAGAAATGCAGATGGCTCCATGAAAGCCTCGTAAGGGGCCGAACGTGCTACAAAGAGAAGTTCTTTGGGATCAAGAGTCTACAATGCATCCAGATGACGCCTTGGCTGGGCTGCAACTGTGCCTGCGCCTTCTGTTGGAGAGTACACCCCCTCGAAGACCTAGGGGTCCGATGGAACGAGACAGATAATACCGGTTTTGATGAGGCAGCAGGAATCGTCGAGGGCTCTATTATAGCCCAGAGAAGGATACTCGTAGGATACAAGAATCACCCAAAGGTAAGTCGAGAGAGGTATAGAGAGGCAGACAACCCGAAGCATGTCGCAGTATCTTTAGCAGGGGAACCGACATTATATCCGATGCTGGGAGAGTTGCTGAGAGAATACCACAGAAGAGGGTTCACGACATTCCTTGTCACCAACGGGACAGTGCCGGAGGCTCTCTCCAACATGGAAGAACTGCCGACACAGCTGTACGTTACTCTTGCAGCACCAGACAAAAAGACATATCAACAAACCTGCAGACCAACCACCAAGGATGCTTGGACCCAACTCAACAGAAGCTTGGAGCTCGTACCCTCGTTAGGGTGCCCGGTAGTCTTGAGACTGACGCTGGCGAGACACCTCGACATAAGAGATGCAGAAGCGTATTCGGATCTCATAGAGATAGCCGACCCACTCTACTTCGAATGCAAAGGAGTAGTCTACGTTGGCTATGCGAGAAGACGAATAAGATTTGAGGACACGCCGAAACACGAAGAGATACAACAGTTTGCTAGGGAACTATGTTCCCTCACAGGGTATCAGCCAATCGCAGAATCGGAAGAAAGCAAGGTTGTTCTCGCAAGTTCAAAACTCAAGGAGCCAAGGAGGATTGTAGAATAGAGCTGAAGCATCCCTGAAGAAGCGGAGAGATCCCTTCAGAACCTAAAGGGAAGTGAGGTATAATGACGTTAGAAGATATTATGAGACCGATTAGAGAACAACTGGAGAGCAAGGATGCGGTAAGAGAGAGAGTCTTCGAGTCCTCAAGAAACGTTGTCAGAACTGTAAGACAGGCAATCCTGTTGATTCACAGGAAAAACCTTGTCGAAGCCGAAAAAAAGCTTGAAGACGCAAAGAATTCGCTTGAAGAGATGGAGAAACATCTCTCTAGATGGCAGGAACTTGGAGATTCTGGCACCGTATACATCGCGTATCAGGAGTTTGCCGAAGCCAAGATACTCCTCAACTACGTCCGATCCGAACAGATACCGAGCCCAAAGAGTATCGGAGTCCCGGATATCCCGTATATTCTGGGGCTTGCTGACGTGATAGGGGAGTTGAGAAGGTTGATACTCGACTCCATTAGAGCCGGAGAATTCGAGGTTGCTGAGAGATCCCTCATGACTATGGAAGAGATCCATACCTCGCTAATGACCATCGATACCCCCCCAGCCTTAACACCGGGTTTGAGGAAGAAGAATGACAGCATGCGAAGACTCATCGAGATAACACGGGGAGACGTGACGATGGAGGCGAGAAGGAGATCGGTCGAGAGATCGCTCGTTAGGCTCCAAAGCACCTTGGAGGAAAAGGGACAATCGAAAAAGGAGAAAAGATGAATCCGACGTCGACGTTCAGGGGGTACCCTGAGAAGACTGCACGCACCCTCAGCGTCCCAGAGGGGTTCTCCGTCAGAAAGGCAAGAAGAGCCCAATTCTTACTCTCCAAGAGAATCAGGATTCCAACTCAGAGCAGACTCGAGGGGATCCGGCTGGTCGCCGGCGTGGACGTCGCGTATTGGGGAGACTTCTGCTTCTCCGCAACAGTCGTAATGAGGCTTCCCGACTTTGCCGTTGAAGAGGTGCGGAGATCCGTCTCCACGATCAGATTCCCGTATGTTCCCACGCTACTTGCCTACCGGGAATGCCAACCAATCATAAGAGTACTGACGAAACTGAGAAGAAAGGCGGATGTCTACATGTTCAACGGGCATGGGTTAGCTCACCCGCTCAGACTCGGCTTAGCCAGCCATATTGGGGTTGTCTTAGGGATCAGAAGTATCGGGGTTGCAAGAGGACTGCTCAGCGGAGCTGTATTGAAGAGTAGGGGTGGTGTCAAGATGGTGGTGATGGATAATGAGATTGTGGGCGTTGCAATAGAATCCCTCAAGTCTAAGCCTATCTACGTGAGTGCCGGAAACCTGATCTCTTTACAGGACGCTGTGGAGATAACAAGATGTTGTACTCGCGGTTCTAGTCTACCTGAACCACTGCAAAGAGCACATAATATCGCCACCCAAGACAGAACAGCAAGAAGGAGTAGGGGAATATGAAAGCCACGTTGTGGTTCACACTCCTCAAACTCGCCGAAAATGAAGGTGGAGACGGGACAATAAGGACATCCACACCCGAACTGGCATCTAAGATCAGGTCTTCCCAGCAAACAGCCTCACGACACCTGAAAGAGTTGGAAAGATCTGGTTCAATCGAGAGGACGATCACTAGTAGAGGAGAAACAATCCGGATAACAGAGAAAGGAAGAGAAGAACTCCAAGAGACATACTTTCGACTCAAATCGGTACTAGAGGAAGAGAAGACTAGGACGATAATCCTCGAAGGAGAAGTAGTCTCAGGAGTAGGGGAAGGAGCATACTACATGAGTCTTGATGAATACAGAGAACAGTTCAAGGCAAAACTCGGCTTCGAACCGTATCCCGGAACACTGAACCTCAGACTATCAGAGTCCTCTGTCCATCAGAGAAAGAGACTTAATACCGCAGATTCGGTAACCGTCAAAGGATTCGAAAATGGGAGGAGAACTTATGGTGATGTAGAATGTTTCACCGCGCTAGTCCAAGGGAAAGTGAAGGGGGCAATCGTCATTATCGATAGGACACACTACACACCTTCGATATTGGAAGTCGTGGCCCCAGTGAAACTGCGCGAGGAACTAGGACTCAAGGATGGTGACACGGTAAAGGTAGAGATATCGACTGGAAAAGACAGAATTGATGCAGCTCTAATCAGTCCCGATGCTAAAATCGTAGACAGTAAGGAATTCAGATAAGACTATTGAAATCTTGGATCTTGGAAAGTATCTTGGACGACTTTATCCCAGGGATATGGGACTTGAGCCGTATGACTTCGGCACGTAAACCACGGAGATCTAGATTCCTCTTCAGTTCTACGTCGTCATGTTTCTGATCATATCCTATAGCAATGATGTCAGGGGCGATCCTCTCAATCGAGTTAAGAGAATCGTGTTCGTCCCCCAAGACCGCCAAGTCCACCACGGACAACGCGTTGAGGAGCCTCACCCGTTGAAGTTCATTGTTAATCGGAGATCGCTGTTTTAATCTCTTCACAGTAGTATCGCGGGCAACGACAACCACCAAGAGGTCCCCGAAGCTTCTCGCCTCTTCGAAGGAAGCCAAGTGACCCACGTGTAGAATATCGAAGACGCCACCGGTCATCACAACAACGAGTTCCTTTCGACCCTTCTCGGATAGCGAGAAACCGGCTGCTGTTGGTCCTGCCGAATCACCCTTACCGCCACCCTCAAGGTGAGGGGACTCTTTAGTCTCGACCACGTGACCCGTTTCCATCAATCTTGAGAGCATTGCTTTGATGGAATCACAGGACTCTCCAACGGTCTCCGAGAGTACAGGTACGGTCACAAAACCTTGTTTGATCTGAGACAGGAAGAGCGCCTTTAGATAAGGCTTCACCGAGTAAGGCTTGCCCAACCGAGTATCCGAAGAGAGTGGCAAACAGCGTTACCTCGATATATCAAGTAGACCGGAATCATCCAGGGTGGATTCCGTGTCTGCGCGACAAAGAACCTTTGTCGTCTTGTTCGGCATAATAGATGAGACTCAAAAGAGTTTCGATAACCGCTAGATGAGTTGTGGACCTGAAAACCCGGTGTGGTTTGTTTCTCTCCGCATCGTCGGTTGAATCCATCGAACATGAAGCCCGAGATATTCTCATGTCAAGAACCGGTCTCGGTGTCTATTCACGAAGATGGGCTAGCACTTTCAAGGCTTCTACCTCCAGGAAATGCAGGTTCCCTGGAAAAACTATGACGTAGGGGGGAGAACCGAAGTCGTGATGAAGCAACTCGCCTATAGAGCCTGCGTAGACTTCTGGTTCAAGGGATCCAAGCCGTGCGATACCGACGGCTAAGGTCTTCTCTTCCACTACCCGTTCTTTACACTTCCTCTCCAGCTGCAACAGGATGGATAATGCTTCACGGATAGACATCAGCCTGGAAGCATCTAGGTCTATGTCGGGAAGAACTAGCGTGTGTAATCCTCGAGTCTTGTTCTCCTTAATGACGGCGTAGGGAGTCTCCGATAGAACATCGCCTCGCGGGAACGGTACGCTGACCGATCTTCCGAACTTGTAGCTCTGAAGGCCTGTGGCACCAGGTATCGCAGAGTCTATTGAGGCCGCGTGGATAATCCGGGTTGATATTCCAGCCTTCTCTGCGGATATCCTGAGAGAGATGTGTGTCGTAGCCACAAAGGGGTCTCCAGGGACGAGTAGACATACCTTCCGTTTACGAGCAGTCTTCAGGATTCCAGTCTCGGAGTCTTCCTCAAGGTCGCTTCTCGAAACTTCTACTATCCTCTTGCCGATCAATCTCTCAAGAGAACTCTTCGAGAATGCAGGCATCAGACTGGTGTAGAATTCTAAGTAGACGACCTCGGCTTTCCTTGCTTCAAACAAACCTCTCAAGGAGATGCCTTGTTCATCGTGGAGACCTAGACCGATTATCGAGAGAGATCCCTTCAATAGATACACTAACCCGAGACAGATATCCCGTACAGTACTGTTCGTAAGTCGACAAACCAGATAGGGGTTCCCTTTTAGTCTCTCAATCGTCAGGTTTCAATTTTCCTTTCCAGACGAGATTCGCTTGGAACCCGCCGTGTTCTACTCGGGTACGAGGACTTTCTCCCCTTCGATTGTCCCGTCTCTCATGTAGACGATCCTGTCTGCGAGTTCGGCTGCGACAGGGTCGTGGGTGACTATGATGACGGTAACTTCTTCGTCTTTGCAGAGGGCCTTCAATTCGCCTATGATCTCCTTGCCAGTCTTCGTGTCTAGGTCTCCCGTTGGTTCGTCTGCGAGGATCAAGGAAGGCTGATTGGCAAGGGCTCTTGCTATCGCGATTCTTTGCTGCTCTCCACCACTGAGCTCGTCGGGTCTGTGGTCTGCTCGGTCTGAGAGGCCTACCATCTTGAGCAGCTGATCTGTCCTCTCCCTGCTTTTCCCCCGGTCCACGTTGGCTATGTCCATCGGCAGTTCAACGTTCTCCCTGGCTGACAGAACGGGGATAAGGTTGTAGAATTGATAGATGAATCCGATCTTGTGTCTCCTTATCCTGTCCTTGTCCGACTCGCTTAGTTTCGACAGATCCTCCTGATCTAAGAGTATGGTGCCTTCTGTAGGCGTGTCCAATGTTCCTATAAGGTTGAGAAGAGTGGTCTTCCCGGACCCGGATGGCCCCATTATCGCAACGAACTCAGCCCGTTTTACCCGCAGACTGACCCCGTTCAGGGCTTTGACCTGGACTTTTCCTAGCTTGTAGATCTTGCCGAGGTTCTTCACCTCGAGGATAGGTGTTTCAGCCTCATTTTCCTTAATTTGACTATTCATTTCTCCTAACGGCCTCCACTATGTCAAGACTGTTTGCTTTGTGTAGGGGGTAGAGCACGCTCGCGACCGATATTCCGAACGAGAGCAAAGTTGCAGTTCTTATCGCCTCTAAGGGAATCCGGAATCCAGTTGAAAAGCCGGTCTCAGCCATTACGTAGACTACCCCCCGGTAGTATACTAGTCCTGCGATGGTTCCCAAGAGCAAGCCTATGCCACCGAGGATTATTGCTTCTCCGATTATTATCTTGGCTACCTGGATGCGGCTCATGCCTTGGGATCGAATTATTCCGATCTCTCTCCTCCTTTCCGAGATGTTCATAATCATTATGCTAGTCATGCCTATTGCGGTTACTACGACTGAGAAGAGGATCAAGTTATTGAAGAGCCCCCACATCTCGTTCATATTCTCTCGTATTGCATCCAGAATGTCGATTCTTGTGATCACCCCGATGCCACGGCTTCTTCCAAATTTTCCTAGGATTCTGTCCCTTACGTACCCGATATTCTCGCTGTACTCTGGTTTCACCCTAACGTAGAACATGTTTGCTTCATCCTTGTATTCACCCCACTGCTCGTTTAATGTATGGTATGAGATATAGCACATCTTTGCCATTTGAGCCATCATCGGTGACTGTTCCATTCCTATCTCGACTATTCCGATGACATCGAAGATCCTCCATGTAGGGGTATGGATGAGGACACCTGGCGCAACCTGAATTTCTAGTAGGGAAAGGACGTTGACCTTTGAGCCCACTCTTGCGCCCAGAGTTCTAGCGATCCCGCTGGATAATATGATCGTGTTAACGTCGTGGAGTCTCTGGTAGACGTCAGGAGGGGTCTCAGGTGTGAACGTCATGTCCATCACATCAGGGTAGGAACAGTACTTGTCAGAGTACGCCCCGTTTGGTGTATGGATCGCGGTCACGGAGACAGAGACGTTCTCGTTCTGGGTCAAAGCCCTTAGATTTGTTCCGATTACCCGCACAGGCGAAGCCTTCTCGATAAGGGTCCCGTGTTCAAGGTTAACAAGCTCCTTCCAGAACCCTCTCTCTATCGGAGTGGTTCCTGAAAAAACGATTATGTCTGACTGGAAGAAACTGGTAACCGTTTCTTCTATTCCTGCGTTGACGCTGAACTGTATTCCCCCCAAGGCGACTATGAATGAGAGGGACATTGCTATTAGCATGAAGCAGATTGTAGTCCTCACCAGGTTTCTCGAGAAGTTTCTTGAGGCTAGTCTGCTGGTCTTTCCGAATGCAGGGTAGAGTAGATATTCAAAGATCTTTTCCGTCCCCCTAATGAGACCTGCCGTCGTCAGAACAAGCCCTATTATGAGAAGGGGAATTGAGGCGACTCCGGTTTGTGGGATAGTTGTAACGCTTCTCGGATTAGCGGAACTCCACATGAATACTCCTGTAAGGAAGAGAACGGCTCCGACTAGGAGTAAGATCCAGTGAAGTCTTCTATGTATCGTCATCCTCATCGACGGTCTGAGTGCTTTCAAGATCTCTGTTCTCCCTGCGAGGATCGATGGTATGAGTCCCCCGATCAACGTAGTCAGGATCCCGGTCACGATACCGAGGGCTATTGTTCCCGGCTTATAGATCAGCAGGATCTCCTGGGGGGAAGAGGAGGGAGGAGCGGGAAGGAGAGTACCCCCAAGGATATTTGCCAAGAGGAATCCTCCCGCTAAGCCTACGGTTGTCCCGATCACCCCTAGAAGCATACCCTCCAGGATGAACATCCAGAAGACTTGTGTCTTTGACGCGCCTATGGATCGGATTACCCCGATCTCATACATTCTTTCCTTCACGTTCATGTATACCGTATTGAACACAATGACAAGGGCGACCGCACTTGTCAGAGCAGACATTACGAAGAGGCCGCTTCTGAAGCCTTCCAAGGAGCTTCGCATACGGTCGAGGATTCTCTCCTTCTCAGCGGTTACTTCATACTCGCCTCCGAGCCGGCTCTCAAGCCGTTCGACCACCTTGCGGGTGTTGGATACGTCGTCGACTCGAGCTATGATCCTATTGAACCTCCCCCAGGTTTTGAACAGTTTCTGAGCTGCTGGAAGATCTACGTATGCAGTGTAACTGCCAGCAAAATGTAATCCTTGGATCTCGGCTGGGAGATGGTAGAGACCTACAACCTCCAGCCAGTAGTAGTCTGACTTGACGCGAATCTTGATTCTCTGCCCGATCGTGTAGTTCAGTCGAGAATCTACAACAATCTGTCCGGGGCTAAGTGATCTGACTCCAGTTATGTTCGTATAGTCAGGATTCAAGTAGTCGAAATCACCGTTCGGGTCCACGCCGTAGACAGAGAGCGGTGCAGAACTCTCTTCCGTCACGTTCCAGAATACGGCGTATCCTGACCCTGAGACCCTGCCTGAGGCCTCAGCGACGCCCTCCACTTGCCGGATCTCTGGCAAGAGGGAATCATTCAACGATGCACCGGTCGCCGAGCGTATGCTAATATCGATTGATCCGGATGATCTGTTAATTGTATTCACGAAGTGAATGTAGGCACTGTCGAAGGCTATGTTCACTCCTGTCAGAAGTGCGACCCCGATAACGACGGCTAGTACAGTGAGGGAGTTGCGAAGTTTCCGTCTAGATACACTTCTCAAGGCGATTCTTGCTAGCGACAACTATTCACCTTCGAATCACTGTTCTATCTCAATTCGGAATGTATTGCTGTTAAGGATTCGTTGTCAAGGATTCTTGCTCGCGGTTTCAATGTCGTTTTCTCTGAAAGCCCCTAGTACGCTTAAAGCAAAGTCACGGATCTCCTCCGCTTTTATGAGAACAAGAATACCTTTCTTCCTGTGCGGGAGAGGGGGGCTTAGGATCAGTAATTTATCCTTTGGTCTAATATTGTATCGGTCTCTTGCTTCCTTGGGTATCACTATCTGTCCTCTTTCCCCGACGGTCACGATTCCGTAGATGCGTTTCCCCTCTGCGGGACCAGTCATCTAAATCACCCCCAAGCATACAATTCATGTATTTCTGTCCGAAGCATACTCGTAAGGGCGCTCACACATATAATATTTATGTCGATTTCGAGGTCACCGCGGACAACGTTGTCGAGAACCCGCTGTCTTAGTTCTGGGGGCAATTGGGTAATCGTGGTGCTCAGTCATCTTGCAGTTGGATTGCAGGAACTCCGATTTGACGGCGCAGAAGAAAACAGATATTTAGGCGAGTTCCGGTATTGGGTGATACGTCATCTGTCTGGGCCCGTAGCTCAGCCAGGCAGTTGGAGTTTTCCGACTGAAAGCGGCGGGCTCTTATGTTCCTTCAATCGGATCGAACAGAGAGACCCGATAGCTGAGTGCCGGGAAGGTCGAGGGTTCAACTCCCTCCGGGCCCGCCAACAAACGTGAGTAGGGGATTAGCTCAAACGTAACCTCAGCACGCGCGAAAACATCTTCCGCCCAAGACCCACAAGCAATCTCAACTGAAGCGTTGTTAGGCTCTATCTCTGCAATCTATTTTCACCATAGCCCGATATGGTTATTCCTTTGCTGAAGTAGTTGACAAACCACGCAGCATGTTTATAGAATCAACATCAACAAGATAGGCAAGTAGAATCTCTTGTGAGTGCCGCTGATCTCCCAAGAAGGTTACCCAACTGTCAATTCAACCCAACGACCGGACAGAAACGCGACTATCCAATAGTGGCGTAAAGGAGGCGACGACCAGGCTATGAAAGAAGGCGAACACAGGAGGAGGTATTGCCTGTCTGTACCGGAGAGGATGGGGGAAAAAGCGTTACTGGCTTCCAAGAGACTCGAGATTCTTGACAGGGACTACAAGATCTCGAGAAGAGAAGGAGAGATCCTCCTCCCGTTGGTCAGAGAGCCTACTCGGAACGAGGCTCGGCATCTCAGGAGTGAGCTGAGGACCTTCAAGCTTATGGAAGAATGGTTCGAGCCGGACTCCAGACGGAGGCCGACGGTAAGACAGGTCTTAGAGGGGGTGGTTCCTCCCGAGCTTCTGGGAGGAATACCGAGATCCATGCCGACCGTGGGAGACATAGCGATCATTGAGATCTCTAATGGACTCTCTAGCTATGATGAACAGATTGGGAAAGCCATCCTCACGGCGAATCCAAGCCTGAAAACCGTGCTCAAGAAAGCTAGCGGTGTACGCGGGACTCATAGAACAAGAAAATTCGAGATAATAGCGGGAGAAGGTAGGACGGTTACCGTTCACCGAGAATACGGGTGTACTTTCCACGTAGACCTAGCCAAGGTTTACTTCAACCCGAGATTAGCGTATGAACGGCGCCGCGTCTCCAATTTGGTTGGTGAGAGGGAGACGATCCTAGACATGTTTGCAGGTGTGGGTCCATTTTCAATTCAGATGGCGAAGAGGAGCGGAACGATCAAGATATTTGCAGTCGACATCAACCCGGCAGCCGTAGAGTATCTCAACAGGAATATCGAGGAGAACCGAGTGAAGGACAGGGTAGTCGCCATCGAAGGCGACGTAGAGAAAATCGTCCAGCAGAGGTTTGAGGGCAAGATCGACCGGGTGTTGATGAACCTGCCCGGCAGCTCGGCGGAATATCTCGGCACTGCATGCAAGGCGTTGAAGAGTCAAGGAGGGACCATCCACTACTACCAATTCGCCGAAGGGAGCAGTGCCTTGGAAGCGGCGGAGCGAACCTTCAGAAGAGGAGTCGAAGAGGCAGGGAGGAGGGTTGAAGAGGTCACGGCGATTCGGAGGGTCACGGCGACAGCACCCAGAGAGTGGCAGATCGGGGTAGATGCTCGTGTCGACTAGCATTTTTCCACAGACAGCTTCACGACCATTTTCTGATCGGGATTGCTTAGTAGGTGTATCATTTTACGGGAGAGGTCGCAAGCTGCTTTATCCGCCTTCACACACAACGTACGGTCGCAGACGTACTGGCTTTTTCTTACAACAATATCTGTGGGATGCTGTAGGGTTATCCGGGGATCACCGTACCCCGTTACGCTCTCTTCCAATTCGCCTACAGACATAGTGAGAGTGATTTTACTCCTCCGATCCTTTGCCATTGCCCTAACCTCCTCGTTCAACTCAGAAAGAGCCATCGTCGCCCCGACACCCACAACACATGTCCCTCTCTCAGTCAAGAGCATGCTTTTGGTAATCTCAAGAGTGGAGGAGTGAAGTGCGAGTATATTCTTGTGACCCCAAGCAAAGAAATCGACCATCATCTCGCGTTACCCCCTCGGGTGACTACTCTTTATACCATAGTAAGGAGAAAACATTGTCGTGGTTTCTAAACCCATGAGCTTCAAGACGGGTTACGAAGAGAAAAGGAAGATCCTGGTTCAGAGGCTGGTCTCCTCAGGGGTCCTCCGAGACAAGAGAGTGGCAGAGGCAATGCTTACTGTTCCACGCGAGGAGTTCGTCCCAAGGAGTCTAAGAGAGCAGGCATACGTCGATACACCCCTGCACCTAGGATACGGACAGACCATATCAGCCCCGCACATGGTTGCGATAATGTGTCAAGAACTCGACTTGAAACCTGGACAGAAGATACTGGAGATAGGTACGGGAAGCGGCTACCACGCCGCAGTGACGGCTGAGACGATCTCTACCCGAGAAGGCGGTTTGAGAAGTCAGCTTTTCTCCTTGGAGATAGTCAAGGAGCTGATATCCTTCGCTGAGAACAACCTCGAGAGAACCGGGTTCGCAGATCGGGTCGAAGTGGTAGAAGCGGATGGATCTCAAGGCTACATAGAAGAAGCCCCGTTTGACAGGATATACGCCACAGCAGCCCCTCCTAGCGTACCGACGCCTCTGATAGACCAGTTGAAACTGAACGGAATACTCATCACACCAGTCGGAGAGACAGGCTTCTTCCAGGAATTGCTGAAGATCGAGAAGAAGAGGACCGGGGAGATTGCGACCAAAAGACTTGGAGGGGTCGCGTTTGTCCCGATGAAAGGGAAGTACGGGTTTAAACCTTGACTAAGAGAGCCAGCCATCTAAAGTAGAATCCTTGGCGATAATCCCTATACCGGAGGAGACCTCTGTCAAGGTCTTTCTGACTCGATCTTCAGAGAAGTCGTGTTCTCCGCAAAGGAGGCTTATCACCCCATCAACATCAGGGAGGTCCCAGTTCAGGGAGTAGTCGGAACGAACCTTAGGATGCGTGAACAAGGATTTGACTTCGTCAAACATGAAATCGAACCTGCTGGAATCGACGGTTGCCAACACAGATTTACCATCTCCGTGTTTCTTGATGAGTTTCAATGCGGATTTAGAGCCGAAGCCCTCCACGCCACCAGGGTTGTAGTCGGTACCCACGAGTATCCCCAGCTCTATAAGTTGCTCCTGCGTGATACCCAACGTTCGCAACAATACCGGGAGGTCTATCAGCTCGGGACTGATTTGGATGTAGACGTTCTTTCGGGGAAGCTTGCGGCGGCCGCTCATCGTCACGTTCCTGATTAGACGAGTTGCACCGAAAAGGAGGGAATCGTAGTCCTGACTTGCCGACGCCCAGACGTCTCCTTGCTTCGTCATGTAGGCCGCCTGGGCCTCGCCTTCAGAAGGCGCTTGTATCGTAGGAACACCCATCAACCTAAGCAGTTCCTTGGACGACACCAACATCCAGTCTTTGAGACGAATACTCGCCTGACCATACAGTCTTGCCTTCTCTTGGTCCCCGACCTTCAATGCTTCCTCATATCTCCTCTTAGCAGCCCTCCGGGCTTCCATCCTCCCCATCACGACAGGTTTCTTCAGAACCGGTGGTTTGCCGTCGAAGACGTATACAGGTTTGATTCCTATCCTCAACAGGTTTGCTGTACGATAGAAGAGCCCGCTTAGGTGACTTGTCGTCCTACCTTTCCTGTCTCTAAGGGGTCTACCGGAGCCGCCTCGAATAATCGCTAGGAATTGGTAGAGGGAGTTGTAGGCGTCCACCGCCAAAGCCTTCCCCTTAAGATCGGTAAGACGAACCGCATGTTTGGTAACTATCGGTCTAAGATCGACCCCCAATCGCCTTCATCCCTCATGCCGTAGAAGTGGGAAAGACGGATTTGAACTTTTCAAAGCCTCAGCCACATTGGAGGAAGAATTGAAGCGAGACAGAACAAGGCTACCGCTTTTCTTGTCGGGGAACAAGCTCGATCCTTCGCCGATTCTTCGTCAAGGTGTAAACGTGGATTAGACCTTCTAGTTCCAGTCTAATCAATACTTTGTTGAGCCGCCGGTCGTTGAGGTCGCCGTTCAGTTTCTTCAGCTCCTTGAGAAGCTGGGTATCGGTCAGAGAGCCTTTGCGAGATTCGAGCGTTTCAATCAATAACGTATGCAACGGCTTGGCTTCTAGGAATCTTGACATCTGGGACCGACTCAAAGCAATGCTTCTATGCTACAGGTGTTGGGGCAGTAGATTTTTCAATCCTACGGACTCGGCGTACACTTGATTGGTACCATGACTCCATATTTGCAGTCAGCGAGGGGGGAATCTCCTCCATAGCGTCCTTGAAGTCTTCGTATGTAACCTTCTCCGTCTTACGATCTTTCCGAAGTGCCATCATGCCGGCCTCTCTGCATAGGGCTTCTAGATCAGCCCCGGAATATCCCTTAGCATCTATTGACAGGGCCTCCAGATCGACGTCGCCGGACAAGGGCATTTCCTTTGTGTAGATCTCAAAGATTCGCAGCCTAGATTCTTCATCTGGAGCTGGCACGTAGATCAGACGATCGAATCTTCCAGGCCGTAGTAGGGCTGGGTCCAGTATGTCAGGTCGATTTGTTGCACCAATAACGACAACATTCTGGAGGGATACAATCCCATCCATCTCTGTGAGCAGTTGACTGATGACCCGTTCGCTCACTCCCGAATCGCCATACCCCAATCCTCGGCGAGGAACCATGGCGTCTATCTCATCGAGGAAGATGACAGCAGGAGCCGCCGTTCTAGCCTTTCGGAAAACCTCACGTATACCCTTCTCCGACTCGCCAACCCATTTGCTGAAGATCTCGGGACCCTTTATCGATATGAAGTTGGCTTCGCTCTCTGTCGCCACCGCCCTACCGAGGAGGGTCTTGCCACAACCGGGTGGACCGAAGAGAAGCACTCCCCGCGGGGGGGATATTCCCATCTTCTTGAAGTCTCCTTTGTTATTCAGCGGCCATTCTACCGCTTCCCTCAGTTGTTGTTTCACTTTTGCTAGTCCACCGACATCTTCCCAACGAACGGTTGGGACTTCGATGTAGACTTCTCTCATAGCGGTTGGCGTGATCTCCCTGTACGCATCCGAGAAATCCGTCATCCTGACTTCCATCTTCTCAAGGATCTCAGGAGGAATCCTCTCTTCTTCAAGATTGATCTCGGGGAGGTATCTCCGAAGGGCCTTCATGGCTGCTTCTCTGCACAGCGATGCAAGATCGGCACCGGTGTATCCATGACTTATCTGTGATAGCATCGCCAAATCAACATCCTCGGACAGGGGCATTCCTCTTGTGTGTATCTGGATTATCTCGGATCTACCCTCCTTGTCGGGGACCCCGATTTCTACTTCTCTGTCGAATCTGCCGGGTCTTCGAAGAGCCGGGTCCAGCATTCCAGGAACGTTTGTCGCTCCGATGACGATAACGTTTCCTCTCCCCTCAAGCCCATCCATAACCGCCAAGAGCTGAGCCACTACTCTTCGTTCAACCTCTCCAGTTACCTCCTCTCTTTTCGGGGCGATCGCGTCAAGTTCGTCGATAAATATTATGCCAGGCGCATTCTCCTGAGCCTTCTGGAAGATCTCCCGCAGACGAGCCTCCGACTCCCCATAGAACTTGCTCATGATCTCCGGACCATTTATCGAGAAGAAGTTGGCGTCCGACTCGTTTGCGACAGCCTTGGCCAAGAGGGTCTTGCCGCATCCAGGAGGCCCAAGGAGCAGAACCCCTTTCGGGGGTTCTATCCCAAGCCTCTGAAACAGCTCGGGGTGTCTGAGGGGGAGCTCCACCATCTCGCGGACCCGCTGCATCTCTTCGTGAAGCCCACCGATGTCTTCGTAGGTGACTTTCGATATCCCCTTCTTCTCCGGAGACGGTTCACTCATCACTTGAAGAACCGTTGACTCCGTGATCTTTGTGACCCCGTGAGGTCTCAGGCGAACTACCGTTAGGGGGATTGCACTGCCCAGTATTGTCAGAAAAACGGTATCGCCTTCCACGAGAGGAATCTCCATGAGCCTACTCTTCACGAAATTTGTGAAGTCGCTATCCACGTTCAATCGCATATCGATTGGGGCGAGAATGACGTTTTGAGCCTGTTTTACTTCAGCCTTCTTCACGAGTACATACTCGTTCAACGCTACCCCCGCATTCTTTCTGATGAGACCATCCATCCTGATTATTCCGAGTCCTTGGTCTTCTGGATAGGCAGGCCAAGCTACTGCCGCAGTCATCCGTTTACCCCGAAGTTCTATTGCATCCCCTGCGGAGATGCTTAGAACCTCCATGCCTTGACTGTCTATTCGTGCCTTACCGCGACCAACATCGCGCTGTCTAGCTTCTGAAACTTTGAGTTGGACTTCTCTACTGTCATTCAAATCCGTAGAACCTCACAACGACATGTTTCGTGAGCCCACCGAGCAGAGGAAAGATAAAGATCAGCCTTCGACGGGTTGAGGGATCAGAATCTCTTTCACACTGCAATTCTCGTTTGAAATGGAAGCAGGTACGCCTGATTTAAACTCTTCTCACCATGATTGTGTCGATTTGCCTTACTCCCTGGATACCGTTTATAGCCTTCTCAATGGATTCAAGCCCACCCGGAAAATCCTCAGGGATCACCAAGTGAACGATAGTCGCTACCAATCCGAAAGCAATCGGCTCTTCTTCGAACTTGTGTACGGCGACATTCTCGGGAAGACTCCCTTCGATTCTCTCTCTCAACGTCTCAATCGGGATATCTATCCCCTCAGGCAGGATCTTCAAAGTTGCGACGATGTTTGCCATACGATCACCAAGCCTCTACGGACCAAGAAAACCGCATTTCGGACACTTATACGAACGCCCGAATTGGCGACACTTCTCACAACGCCAGATTGTGGTTCCAGAACAGTTCGGACAGGGGAATTTTACGGCGTTCTCTCCAGGTGCAATTACACGGTTGCACCCGTTGCAGGATGACATCTTCAGCTCCCGAATCTCGCTCAAACCGTTACACCGTGGAAAAGGTAAGATCGAATAGCCAGCGCGGAATTATATATGGGTTGCCTTTCGCTCGAAGGATCACTTGAAAAGGGATGCCATCACATCCCCCCCGACGGACAGGAGGAGCTTGTAGACGCCCGGCTGGCGTATGATATGGTTGATTACGTCCCCTTGAAAGTCCATGTCGCCTTTCTCTTCTACGATACGTCTTAGATCGGAGCCTAAGGCAAATTCAAGCAGCCTGTTCAGAGAGTCGTCGGAGAGCCGAGGGAAAAGGCGTCTCAACGCCCGCATCTTAGCCAGCTCGCTTCCGAGCAGACTCTTCCACTGCCTCTCATAACGGGATAGCCTCTTCGCGGAAAGGTCGTCCTCAAGGAGGGCAGATGCCCCTACACGACCTGCCAGTTGCGCGCATAAACCACCGACCACCACGCCACCGCCGGTCGTGGGTTTCGTCTGGCCTGCGGCGTCTCCAACTACGAGCAGATTCTCATCGAAAGTCTTGGTGCTGGGGTCCCCCAGAAAGACGCTTCCAAGGCGGATTGAGAATACCTGCGAGGAGGGAAAGCATCTTCCGCGGAAGCGTTCGAGCAACTCCAGCGGATTGCCCTCCTGCACGGCAAGGCCGATCTTCGACGACTTCTCGCTGATTGGAATCGACCAAGCGAAGAAGCCTGGTGCCACATTCCGACCGAAGTGTAACTCAACCAGATCGGTATCGAGTTTATCCCCCGAGATCTCGAATTGAGCCGCGGGAAAAACCCAGTCCGGCGAAGGATAGGAGAGCCCTAGAGTCTTGAGTATTCGACATGAAATCCCCTCTGAGTCGACGAGCAACCTACAGAGATAGCCTTTTCCAGAAGACGTCCTGCAGTGAAAACCGTCACTTTTCCTTCGAACCTCTGTCACCCTTGACCTTAACTCTATTTCAGCACCTGCTCCTATCGCACCCATCGCCAACGATTTGTCGAATAGGTTTCTGTCCAGAACGTACGCCTTGTTTTCGCCACCACCGATCCCAAAAACAGTGCCGTTCGGAGCCACTAACCTTGCACCTGAAACTAGGTTTTGTATTGATCTGGTAGATGGCTTGACACCGATACGTTCCAGTCCACTTATGCTTACTAGGCCAGCGCAATGGTCAGGGAGACCGATCTGTGGATGTTCTTCGAGTACAAGTACCGATGGTCCCCTTCGAGCCAACTCGCCTGCGGCGATCAGACCTGCAGGACCGCCCCCGATCACGATGGCATCATAATTCTCACGTTGCGTCATGGTAACTAGAACCTTTTTGATGTACTTCAAACGTCTACATATAAGACGATCGAACAGGAGCACCGAGTATTGTCAGAGTTCGACTTCAAACAGGTTATAGTCGTGCGATCCGATCTAGGAATGAGCAGGGGAAAGACCGCCGTCCAAGTCGCCCACGCCGCAGTCCTCTCCTCCGAGGAGGCACGAAAGCATAAGAGTGGATGGTGGGAAAGATGGCTGAGAGAAGGACAGTGCAAAGTCGCCGTCAGGATTGATGGATTTAAAGACCTTAAGAGGTTGAGTACGAAGGCGGGGCAAATGGGACTGCCTTGGGTTCTAGTAGAGGACAGAGGACTCACAGAGGTCCCTCCGGGAACAACAACATGCTTGGGAATAGGACCTGCCCCCAAGGATTTAGTAGACGAGATAACGGGAGACCTACCTCTTCTCTAGAGACTGATCCAATGACGCTAGCCGAAACCGAAAAGGGAATGGGTATCGGCTTCTTCTCCACGACTTCCAAAGGGCTGGGAGGAAGATTGAGGCAACTACCAGAGGACTTCATAGTAAAGGAGGTCCTGGTGGACGACGTAGTCGCCGAACCGAAACGGTATGAGTCTGACAAGACTGGTACCGGAGGATTTCTGATCTGTGTCCTTGAAAAGAGGGGGCTGGATACCCTTACCTCAGTCAGAAGAATCGCAAAGAAGCTGGAGATCAATGAAGATAGAATCGATTTTGCCGGACTCAAAGATGCACGTGCCTTAACGTATCAGTTCGTTACGATCCAAAGGAAGAGACCCTCAGAGATTATAGAATTCCAAACGAACCGGATCAGATTATTCCCAGTACTTCGGTCGAACCGTCCAATAACATCAGGAATGCTTGCTCAGAATGAATTCAAAATCTCTCTTAGAGACATCGATCTTCAAGAAGAAGAGGCAAGGAGACGTGCAGAATCTGTCCGGACAGAGATCCTCAAGGCTGGAGGAGTGCCGAATTTCTTTGGTCACCAGCGATTTGGGACAATTCGATCCATAACACATATCGTAGGAAGATGTCTTCTGAGAGGAGAGTACCGTCAGGCAGTCATGACTTATCTTACGGAGCCGAGCGTAATCAAGGAGACGAGTCTTAACGAGGCTCGGAGAGAACTGCTTGAAACGATGGATTTCAGAAAAGCCTACAGAAGTTTTCCTAGAAGACTTGAGTATGAACGCATGATGCTGCTCCATCTCTCCAACCGACCAGATAGCTATGCAAATGCGATTAGAAGCCTACCACTGAGACTCAGACGCCTATTCATCCATGCATACCAAGCCTACCTGTTCAACCGAATCCTGAGTGAAAGGGTTGGATACGGACTGCCCCTAGTACAGGCTGAGCCAGGAGATAAAGTCTGGGAGTTGAACCCTCAAGGCAACTTCAAAGGGGAACCCGTTGAGGTGAATAGGAAGAATGCACGCTCAGTGAACGATGGAATCAGGCTCGGAAGAATGGCGATTGCCTTGCCCATTATCGGTTTTGATACCTGCTTATCGGATGGCAGACAAGGAGAGATCGAGAAGGAGGTTCTCAACGAAGAGATGATCGAGAAGGAAACGTTCCGGATGTCGGCTATGCCCGAATTGAGAGCTTATGGGGGCTATAGGGCTGCAACGATGAAGATCAAGGATTTTGCGGAGCTGGGGGTCGGTGGAGACTCGTTGAATAGGGATATGGTGAAAGTGACATTCCACTTCCGTCTTCCGAGGGGAAGTTATGCGACAATAGTGCTCCGAGAATTCATGAAATCAGAGAATCGAGTTCTAGTGGGATACTAGTTCTACATCTTCAACAATTCTAGAGTCAAGTATCAACCTTGGTCTTCAGAACCGAAGCCTTGTTCCGCTAGGAAAAGAAAGTTTAATAGAAACCCCAGCCACACCCAACCGGAATTGGTTTAGGAACTTTTTGAAGCCTTCCGACAGATCTAAAAGAGGTTCGCGAAGGGTATCCCCAGAGAGTCGAGGGACACACGATGTGTGGTGAAACGGGGAAGAAGGAAGAAAGGCAGCCTTCACCCAAGAAGAAGCGATCTAGAAGAATCGCCGAACTAGAGGAGAACCTCGAATTCCTCCAGAATCGATTGAAGGAGGAAGAAGAGAAGAAAGACGCTTACATGACGCAGTTGAAGTACCTGCAGGCAGACTACGAGAACTGTTTGAAGAGGACCGAGAGAGAGATAGATAAGATCTCCAAGTTTGGAAATGAGAGATTGATCATAAACCTCCTTGAGATAGTTGACGAGTTGGAACTTGCCAGTAAAGCGGGCGAAGACACGTCGGTCTCGGAGGAAGTCAAGAAAGGAGTCAAGATGATACATGATAAGCTTCAACGGATCCTTGATCGAGAAGGAGTCACGGTTATCGAGTGTGAGAACAAACCCTTCGATCCAAAGATGCACCAAGCAATCTCAAAGAAATACGCCAAAGAACGGAGGGAAGGCATAGTGCTAAGCGAGATAAGAAGAGGATACCTGCTAAGAGGAAAGGTTATCAGACCAAGCACGGTTGTAGTCTCAACCTCGAAGTCAAACTCATCGGAAGAATAACTATTAAGGAGGTATTTACGTGGGTGAGAAAACCGAAAAGAAAAGAGAAAGGGTATTGGGAATCGACCTGGGTACAACCAACTCCGCAGCAGCCATAATGGAAGCGGGCCGACCGGTTGTCGTTCCCAGCGCTGAAGGCCAGACAGTGGCAGGAAAGATGTTCCCATCGGTTGTGGCCTTCACCGAAGACGGACAACTTCTAGTAGGGGAGCCGGCGAGACGTCAAGCCGTGACTAATCCCGAAGGAACGATCTTCGAAGTCAAGAGAAAGATGGGAACGAATGAGAAGATAACTATTCGAGGAAAAACCTACACACCCCAACAGGTCTCAGCATTCATACTGCAGAAGATAATGAGAGACGCCGAGACCTTTCTGGGCGAGAAGGTCGAGAAGGCAGTCATAACGGTTCCTGCCCACTTCAACGATAACCAGAGGCAAGCCACGAAAGACGCTGGGGAGATAGCCGGGTTGAAGGTGGCGAGGATCGTCAATGAACCTACCGCCGCAGCCTTGGCGTACGGGCTTGACAAGATAGAGGAGGAACTCAAGATAATGGTGTTCAGTTTCGGAGGAGGCACCAACGACACCACAATCATGGACTTCGGCGGGGGAGTCTTCCAGGTACTCTCGACTAGTGGAGACACGAAGACTGGAGGAACCGACCTAGACAAGGCTGTGGTGGATCATCTGGTGCAGGAGTTCCTAGACAAAGAAGGCGTAGACCTGACGAAAGACAAGATGGCGATGACAAGGATGAAAGAAGCAGCAGAGAAAGCCAAGATCGAGCTCTCCACATTGCTCAAGACCGAGATAGATCTTCCATTCGTAGCATCGGACGACAAAGGCCCGAAGCACCTACATTCGACGTTGACCCGAGCCAAATTAGAACAACTGACGCTGCCAATTGTCGAGAGGATAGAACAACCGATCAGAAGTGTTCTTGCTGACGCCAAGCTACAGCCTAAAGACATCGACAAGATCATTCTCATAGGCGGCCAGACAAGAATGCCCCTCGTAAGGAAGTTCGTCGAGGACTTGATGGGCAAGAAGGCGGAGACCGGGATCGACCCAATGGAGTGTGTGGCGATCGGGGCCTCGATTCAAGGCGCAGTTCTCGCAGGGGAGATATCTAGCCTGGTTCTGCTTGACGTTACGCCACTCTCCTTAGGAGTAGAAACACTCGGAGGAGTACATACGAAGATCTTGGAGAAGAATACGACAATCCCAACCAAACGCAGCCAGATATTCAGTACGGCTGCCGACAACCAGACGTCAGTCACAATACACGTCCTGCAAGGGGAGAGAACAATGGCAAAGGACAATGTCTCGCTGGGAATGTTCCATTTGACAGGGATTCCACCCGCACCACGCGGCATTCCCCAGATAGAGGTTACCTTCGATATAGACGCTGATGGTCTCATGCACGTCTCGGCAAAAGACCTAGGAACCGGTAAGGAGGCAAAGATCACCATAACAGCGTCAACGAAGCTCTCTGAGGCAGATAAGGAGCGTATGATCAGAGAGGCGGAGGAGTTTGCAGAACAAGACAAGAAGGCTCGGGAGGAGATCGAGATGCGAAACGCCGCAGATTCGATGATCTATACTGCTGAGAAGACGGTAAAGGAGCTAGGGGAAAAGATATCCGAAGAGGCGAAGAGCGGTATAGACGAGAAGGTCAAGGAGCTGAGAGAAGCCCTTGCCGGAAAAGAAGTCGAACAGATAAAGACAAAGACAGAGGAATTGGGTAAAATCCTTCAGGAAGTCGGAGCCGCGATATATCAGCAGGTAGCCCAGCAGCAAGCGCAACAGGCAGCACAGAAAAAGGCGGAAGAACAGGCGCAACCCGAAGGCGGTCAGAAGGCAAGTTCCGACGAGAAAGTTGTAGATGCAGATTATAGGGTAGTGGACGAGGAGGAAAAATAGCGAATAGAACGGCCTCTTAACCCTAGGAACGTATTACAGAAGTATTAGATTAGTGTAATTCAGCAACCATTGGATAATGGGCGGACCGAAGCAAGTGCAGAAGAGAGACTACTACGACATACTCGGGATTTCAAGGGATGCAACCAAATCTAAGATCAGAGATGCCTACAGAAAACTTGCATTCAAGTATCACCCAGATAGAAACAAGGACTCCGGAGCAGAGGAGAAGTTCAAGGAAATCTCCGAGGCGTACGCAGTACTCTCAGATGACGAGAAGAGAAGACAGTACGATCAGTTTGGACATGCAGGGATAAGCGGCAAGTACACCTGGGACGACATCTATAGAGGAGTCGACTTCGACGAGATCTTCCGGGACATGGGCTTTGGTTTCGGGGGATTCGATAGCATCTTCGACATGTTCTTCAGAGGAGCACCACGCCGGAGAGGCCCGACCAAGGGAAGAGATCTCAGGTACGATCTGGAAATCACTCTCGAAGAGGCTGCCGGAGGACTATCAACACAGATTGAAATCCCCAGAAGAGAGACGTGTGAAACCTGCAGAGGAACGGGGGCTAAGGCAGGAACCGAACCTAGGACTTGTCCCGATTGTCAAGGAGCTGGACAAGTAAGAAATGTGAGAGCAACAGGATTCACAAGATTCGTACAGATCACAACATGCAACAAATGCAGAGGAAACGGAAGAATCATCGACACCCCGTGTAACATATGCAATGGTACCGGAACCGTGCAAAGAAGACGAAAAATCGACATAACAATTCCTGCAGGGGTTGATACAGGATCCCACCTCAGATTGTCAGGTCAAGGAGAAGCTACCCCAGGCGCTGGACCTCCCGGAGATCTCTATGTAGTCATCCACGTAAGACCACACCAGCACTTCAAGAGAAGTGGGAACGACATCATCTATGAGATGGAGATAGGATACGCCCAGGCTGCTCTCGGAGCCAAGGTCGAGGTTCAAACTTTAAACGGCAAGGCTGAGTTGAAAATCCCGAGAGGAACCCAGCCGGGCACGATCTTCCGTCTCAGGGGAAGAGGGATGCCCTCACTCCACGGTGGGAGGAAAGGAGACGAGCTGGTCAGGGTCAATCTGAGGGTACCTAAGAAACTCTCCAAAAAGCAGAAAGAGCTGCTCAAGGAGCTGGCAAAGGAGAGCGGGGAAGAGGTTGAGACCCGTGGATTCTTCTTCTAGTCTAAGGAAGCGACTTGCTCAGGATAAAGTTATATCAAAGCCAATAGTTATCAATGACACTTCCCGACAGAGTACTCTTGAGTAGGTGGAAACTCCAGCATGGCCTATACGAGAAAGGAATACGTTCACGGCGCACCCTCACCGAAAATCTCGATATTCGAGATGGGAGACCCGAAAGGCGAATACAACACCGAGATTGTATTTCTAGCAGCAGAGACAGGAAGCCTGTCGGATAAGTCTCTTGAGGCTTTACGGGTTCACGTCAATAGGGCCTTCAGCGAGAAACTGTCAAAGTACCATTATAGGATAAACCTCTACCCTCACTCCATTGTAAGAGGAAAGAAATGGCTTGCATTCGCCGGGGCCGATAGAGTCTCTTCAGGAATGAGAAGAGCGTTCGGAAAACCATCTGGAAGAGCCGTCAAAGTCAAGAAGGGGCAAACAATCGCGGTCGTCCGCGTCGACAAGGGCGACGCCGACTACGGCAAGAAGGTTTTAAAAAGCGTGGCTCCAAAGCTAGCTATCCCTTGCAAGATCGAGGTCAGAACCGTCCAAGACTAGGCACATCTCGATCAGCCTCCGTCATAGATTCTATTGATGCCTTTCGGCTATGGGGTGAGATGAGACTGGTCACGGGGGAATAGGACAACATCCCTGATGTTCTCTCTACCCGTGAAGACCATAATCAACCGGTCAAGCCCCATCCCCCATCCTGCGTGCGGAGGCATACCGTAGTCGTAAGCCTTCAGATGGTATTCAAAGGTAGCAGGATTGAGACCTTGTTCTTTCAACCTTTCGATCAGCAAATTCCTGTCTGATACCCGGGTACCACCCGAGGCGAGTTCAACCCACCTGAACATAAGGTCAAAGGACTCCGAGACTTCCGGTTTATCTTCTTTCGGTTTGACATAGAATGGTTTGATCTTCGAAGGCCAATCTGAAATGAAGTAGAATCCTGTATGGAGCTCGCCAAGAGCCCTTAAGTGGGCAGTCGGTATATCCTCTCCCCATTCCACCGGCATATTGAGCTTCTGATCCAAATCATTCAAGATCTCGTCATAGGAGTATCTAGGGATCTCACTCTCCCAAGAGGAGGTGTCCACACCGAGAATCCCAAGCTGCTTGTCACAACGCTCTTTGACCGTATGGACCGAATGCAGAATAAGTTCCTCCAGCGTTCTGGATACATCCTTAGCATCGACGAATGCCTCCTCCAAGTCCACAGAGATGAACTCGCTAAGATGACGTAGTGTGCGCGACTCCTCCGCTCTGAAGAAAGGAGCGATCTCAAATACCTTCTCAAATGCGAGAGTGAGTTCCTCTTTATAGAGTTGAGGACTCTGAGCTAGAAACGCCTCCCCGTTATAGTAGGCAATTGGGAACAGCGACGCGCCGCCTTCCGTGGCAGTGGCAATTATTTTCGGTGTGCTTACTTCGACGTATCCTCTCGACCAAAGAAAGTCTCTAATATCCCTGACAAGGACATTCCTAACCTGAAAAATTGCTTGAGGGATCGGACGCCTCAGATCCAACGATCTGGACGCGAGTCGGGTATCCATATCTACCGGTATCCTTCCAGTAGGATCAAGCGGTAATTGCGGGACTGAAACGTTCAGTATCTTTGCATCAGAAGGTACTATTTCTGCGCCTGAAGGAGCCCGCTTCTCAGCCTTAACAACCCCCCTTATCGCAACAACAAATTGTCTCTGAACCCTCTCAAGCCTATCAGCGACCTTGGTTCCGATCTTTCCCCGGGAAAGGGTGACCTGCATCTTCCCACTCCTGTCCCGAATAGTCAGAAACCTGACCCCGCCTAGATCCCGGGTCCCCTCAACCCAACCGAACACAGTCACAGTAGATCCGTCGAGATTAGGAAGTACCTCCTCTGCCAGATGGGTGCGACGCCAATCACCGAGGGAATCCACAGCCAATTGCGAACATCAACCCCTTTCGAGTTCGACCCGAAGCACAACGCCACGAATCTTCCACGCAAGCTCTCTCAGCGTATCCGCACTAGAGGGGAGATGACGGGCGTCACGGCGCGAGAGTATCACCTTGGTTTCTGTTGATCCATCGGGAAGCCATACGGTGTTGATCGTCAGTATACTCGCTGGGGCGAACAATTCCTCGATGAATCTTCGGAGGTCGCAATCGTCCTCCAGAAGTTTGATCCGCTTACCAACCCGATCACTCAGGTCTCGAATTAGCTTTCCTCCAGAACCAAGGATTTTCTGAGGCCCACCTTGATTTACGACTATCGCTAGAACAGAACCGCTTTCTACTACCTTTCGAAGAGTGATCTCCTGCAGAATCGGATATCGCTGCTCAAAATCCAAGAGAATCCTTGCGACCTTGACATCCAATTCACTGACTTCACCGTCCCGGAGTAAAGCCTCACATTTCGAGCATAGGATGCCGCTCTTAAGGCAGAAGTTACACAACGGTGTCTTCAAGCACAACCCTCCGGCACCCGGCACCTATCGTAAACTCTCCCAATCGAGTTTTCGATAATCAACGATCATAAGGATCTGCCGATTCTGCCGTAGACATTCGATCCGAAGATCTACAACCGGGACCTCATAAACTCTTTTACGGTATTTTTCTAGAGCTAGAAGCCAGATACCATAAATGCATTTTGGTCAATCCAAGATACAGAATAACTACAGAATAACAAAAGGTAAAACTTTACGTTTGTAATGTAATCCCGACGAGGGGGAAAACAGAACTGTCTTCCAATGAGATTTCTCCAAGATCCCGAAGGATCCTCAAAGCACTCTTCGACCGGAGCAGACCGGTCACAGCATTCACAGTAGAGACCAAGCAATCTGATCTAGCAAAGGAGCTAAGAATAACCAGACAGGCCCTCAATATCCATCTCAAGAAACTGAGGGATAACAGATACATTAGGACTGGGAGGGGATTCATTGACATCATGGAGGCAGGACTACCACTTCTAGGAAAGACAGGACAACCCACATTTGTCTTCACGAGGATATCCCCAGGGAAGAGAGAAAGCGCCTATCGAGAGATTTCGAGACTTTCTACGAAAAGCATTCACAGAGTAACAGGCGACATGGACCTAGTCATCGTTGTTGAACGGGAGAAACTTGACAATATTCTCAGAGCGATTTCTTCGATCGAAGGCGTAGAAGAGACAAGATCCTATGTTACAATAGAAGCTTTGTAATGCTCTTGACCTAGTATCCGACAGACTTAATTGCCAGAATCCTGTTGGTAGGAGAGACCAGCAAGCACCCCAAAGGGAAGAAAGAGATGCCCATTACAGACCCAGTGAAGAAAAGAATAGCCCAGGAACACAGGCTCTACGCAAAGATCTGCCGTAAATGCGGGGCAAGAAACGCCTCCTCAGCCCAGAAATGCAGGAAGTGCCGCGGCAGCAATCTGAGATGGAAAAAGAGAGAATTAGGCGCAAAGTAGATCCTAGTAACGGTTCTATTGATCCACGAGGTCCTATTGGCAATACCTCCTATAGAGCCAGAATCCGTATCCATAACAACCAACGTTTCCGGCTTCAATCAAAATTGACAACTGGTTCTTCCATTGCTTCTCAGCCGCAGAAAATACATATCTGAGATAAGACTCTCCTCAGAACATTTTTATTCTCATTACCCAAAACGATGCCAGGGGCCCGTAGTCTAGTGGTAGGACATCACCCTCACATGGTGGAAGCCCTGGTTCAATTCCGGGCGGGCCCACCTATCTCCTCAAGAAAACGTCAACACAACACGTCCCATCATGGAGAAGCCCCGAACTCGACATATGTCTTATAGGTTCATCAAAGGAGAACTCACCCAAAAAGGATCTAGCAAGCTGGTCAGAACGCATCTGAAATTCTCTCTTCCACACTAGGATTGTATTATAAGGATGAAAAGGACCGGATTCGGCGAAACCCCAGAAAGGCTGATATCTTAGTGTTCTGAAGTACTGAAAAGGGAAATCGACTTGCCGACCGAGATCTTCGATACAGAAAAGTTTCTCAAACTCTCAGAGAAAGCCGAGGAATGTAGGGTGAGAAGGAAGGAAGATGTTGTGAAGCTCAAGCTAAGGTTACCCAGCAGACTCTATACGCTAAAAACCTCTCCTGAAGAGGCAGAAGACATTCTAGGTCAGATCTCTTGCGAACTCGTTGAGGTCTGATATCTCGTAGAAAGAATGAATTGGCACGAGTCTAGACTTTGAAGACATCTCCTGCCTCAGGAGAAACTGCGGAGAACCCGATCTTCTCTTGTATGTTGCCGGCAAATGTCTGACAGCTTTCTTCATCTCCATGGACGGTAATGATTAGCGGATCTCCCTTCAGGGATTTGACCATATCGTGCAGTTCTTTGCGACCGGAGTGAGAAGAAAAATCGAATTGTTTCACCTTCGCTTGAACCTCCCTAGCCTTCCCCTTGACCAAAAAGCGGCCCGTCTCAAGCAACTCGCTGCCTGGTGTTCCGGGAGGCTGGTAGCTGACTAGGAAAACACCGTTGTTCGGATTCGAGAAGAGCTTCTCAAGGTAGAGTACTGCAGTTCCGCCACTCAACATTCCAGCCGGGGCTACTATCACACCGGGCTTCTTAACTGCCTTTCTTCTATCCTTCCAGCCTCGGACTATTCTAGCTCGACCTACTGCCTCTCGGAGAGAGCGAGGGTCCCTTAGATCTATGGGATCTTGGAGGAGAATTCTGTTCGTCTTACGTGTCATTCCATCTACCCAAACGGGGTAGGGAAAGCCGTAGTTATATAGCAGGCATAGAATCTCCTGGGATCGACCGACACCAAAAGCAGGAACTAGGACAATACCCCCACCCTCAACCACTCTCTTGGTTTCTTCGATGAATTCGGACTCCACGAGACTCCGGTCCAAGTGATCACGTAGCGCGTAGGTGCTTTCGATTATTACTGCGTTGAACTCTTCCTCGAAACTGCTGGGGGCTCCGTTCAAGAGTTGAGTGTTAGTCGTATTGATATCTCCAGTAAAAAGAATCCTCTTCCTGCCACTTTTAATCGAGATCTGCGCGCTTCCCGGGATGTGTCCTGCATCAATCAAGGAGAACCGCAGACCGCCGATCTTCACTTCCTTCCCATATTTAATCGAGACCGTGTTCCTCATCATAGTTTCAAGTTCCAAGTACTCGTATGGAAGATAGTACCCGGAAAGATGAATGAAGTCAGAGATCAGTAAGCGGGCAAGTTCTAGAGACAGGACAGTACCAAATACGGGCTTAGGTTCACGTATATGATAGATCGGAGTCCCACCCGAGTGGTCTAGATGGGCGTGAGAGAGTATTATCGCATCGACTTCTTTCGGAGACACATGCATGGGAAACCCTGGGGGTCGACCCATCAGAGTGCCATAGTCGAGTAGGAGTTTAGTTCTCCCGGTACCAACGAGGAAAGCAGATCTACCGATCTCTCGCGTTGCACCGAGACATTTTATGTTAAGAGACACTTGTTTCACCTGACAAATACGAAAACGCTTTTCTTTGGGCATCTTTTTATCGGTAGTGATTCGGAGATGGGCTACTCGCAGACAGATATTCGCCTTATCGTCCCAGAGGGCGAGTACGAAGACAGCATCCTGATCACAGGATTCCATGGAATAGGAATGACGGGTTATATAGCGATCAATCATCTGCTCAATGCGCTGAAAGCAGAGAGGATAGGCTACGTACAGACGAGGTCTACACCACCGTTCGTTTCCGTCGGTGGAGACCAACTCTTAACTCCATTCGAGATATATAAGTGGGATAGATTCGTCTTTGTCCGATCAGAGTTCCCTCCTCATAGAAGCGAGGAGAACGAGTTTTCCAGAAAGATAGCCGAATGGGTGGTTGAGAAACGATTTAAAGAAGCCACGTTGATTGGAGGGCTGGATAGAAGATTCCGTAGCGGCCCTGAAGATCTGAAGATTGTTCCCACTAAAACATACATGGATAAGAATCAGGCTATCAGAGACTTATTACTGGAGAGGGGACTCTATGTCACAGGCCCCCTGGCCTTAATGCTAACGACATTCGAAATGTGTAACTTCCCGGCGGTCGCAATTCTACCTTACGCTTCGAGAGACATACCCGATCCAAGAGCCGCCGCGGTGGCTATTAAGAAAATATGTGAGATCTACCAGTTGGGGATCGATGTCTCTGGTCTGGTACAAGATGCCGAGACTATCGAGAGAGAATTGGAGGAGAGAAGGATGAGAACCAGTCAATCATACGATGGAATGTACGTTTGAGAACCGTACAGCCTTTCACTCACCTCACGCCTCTCTTACCGCCAGTGCACCGTCTACTGCCCGACTAGTGAAAGGAGTTGCCGTTTGATCCTCCATCTTGTGGTTCTTGAGCATTTCGGGAAGGGTCCAGAACCTGTTTTCAGTAACGCGTTTGTGTAATTCCATTCCTCGATCGCCTTCGCCGCAAGTTGCGATTCAGGTCTTCCAGTTGCCAGATTCAGGGTCAAGAGTCTCACGCACTCATCAACCTTGCCAGGACGCCCCCTCTTCTTACCGAACCGTTCAGCCACACGTAGCCCCCACGCGAGTTTGAGACCATGGAGGAGGAGATCAGGACGGTCTTGAAGAAGTTCTAGGTACCGATCTATCTCTTCTCTAGACATTGTTTCAGAATTCCATTATTGGAACGATTTAAGGGTTCTGAGACTGGTCGTTTCCGTCAGCAGGATCGTTGTTCGAGCGTGTAATTGCCTTCAACAAGCGTTCAACCTGATCCCCGCTAAGCCTGCCTTGTCCATCTAATTCTGCGATGAATGGGACACCTACCTTTCTACAAGCCAAACGGCATTTTTGAGAGACACCTTCCCCCCACGTCTCCTTATCGCTTAGGAGTGCCACTCCGCTGTATCGGTCCCCGAATCTGACGATGAATTCTTGAACCTGTTCTTCGAGGATATCGAGTGTCTCCTTGTCGCAGGGGAAGACGGATTCATACTGTGATAGGGGATAGACTTCGTCGAGTTCCATAGGAACTATGCCGAACGGGCTCGCAAAGAAGCACACATGAATCCGATGACCCAGTGCACCAGACCTCCTAGAAAGGCTCTCAAGCATTCTCTTTACCTCCGGAGATCTATGAAACGGTCTTCTTCGAGGCTGCGATACGAGAAGAAGAATCCCTTGACCCTCAAATGGAGGCTTGTAGCTGTCCGAGATTCTACGTGCGTGGCGAACGATCTCGGGTCGGGAAAGACCGGTATAACCGAAGTGGAATAGACCTCGACTCTTAGAGATAGGGGATCTGCTTTCTAGGAGGTTTTCATACTTCTTGAATCGCTTGAAAGCTGTCAACAGAGCCGGATGACCCCGAGACCTGAACTCTAAAAGTTCCCATAATCGTCCATCCATAATTGCTTGTTTGATCCGTTTGATCTCGGAGAGACATGAATAGAGGTTATGCTCGGCAACCTTGACCTGTCTTTCTGTTTCGGGAAGATCCCTCAGCTCCCTCGGAGACAGGGATGAACACGTCGGACAGGAGCAGGGGAAATATTCCAACCGATCTACCCTTATCGTGCCTTGCTCCGTCATATACCTTCCCTGGCGCGCGTAGATGGCATAAGCGGCAGAGTCAAACATATCACATCCGAGAGCAACAGCAAAAGAGAAGAATAGGGGATGACCTGCACCGAAGAGATGCATCGGATGCTCTGCGGGAAGATGCGTATTTGCAGTTGCGATCATGTCAATGAGATCCCCGAACCAGTAGTTCTGCATGAGTGTCGTGGGGCTTCCCAAGGCATACAAGTCGAATGGTAACTCACTCATCCTCTTGGAAGAGAGCTCAACGAGGTCTAAGTAGATTCCTCCTTGAACCGGCCCCGTCCATAGAATTCCCGTCTCATTTCTGGTTCTCAGAGCCTCTCGAGCCCGCTCTAACGTTATCTCCACTGTGTTCTTTGCCTCTTCCCAGTTTACTCTCCAACTCGTAGGCTGGTCGAGAATTACTCCGATATCAGTGGATATCTCTTCTTGGAAAGCAATGATTTCCTTTGGGGTCACCGTTACTTCCCCGTGAGAGAGGAGTTGGTATGCCCCAGAATCAGTCATTACGATTCCAGGGAAATCGAGGAGATCATGTATGGTTCGACCTTTGATTCGTTCTTCAAAGTTCTTCTTCACCAGATACGCATTCGTCATTACTGCTTTGAGTCCAAACTCCTCCCAAAGTCTATTCGGGGGAATAGGTTGTATAAGGAGGTTTATGACAGGAAGGAGTAGGGGGGTCTCAATAGTACCGCTCTTTGTTCTCAGCCTCCCGATTCGACCCATCAAATCGCGCTTCTTTATCTCGAAGGCCAATCTACCAACTTCTTCCTCTTCGGCGATTCTTACTCCAAGAAGACATGAGGTCAGGGAGTACTAAAAAACACTATGCGATAGCAGCTCCTGTCTAGTAAGAATCTTGAGATTCAGCGATCAAAGGCTGAAATAATCTGAGAAAAGAAGGGCGCGGACTATCTCTTTGTTTCACGGAAGAATTCTTCGCAAACGCGGCGAACCCTGTCTGCCGCAGCACCAGATCCTTCTACCACACCCTCTTCGGAGACACGTATCTTATCCATTACGACGATTACCCCTGCATCTTCGTGTATCCGAACGAGATGGGGGAAGACCTTCTCTATTCTGCTTGCAAGACCTTGAAGGTCGAACGGCTTCTCTGCGGCGATGACATACTCGATTGTGTTTCCGTTCAAGAAGATCCTATGAAGAACATTTCCATTATCATCCTTAACATCACCGAGACAGAGGCTCAGCGTAACGGGATCGAATCCAAGCAGAGTACCAGTATAACTCTTCCCCGAGGAGACCCCGACAGTCACAAGTTTCTGTAACATTTTTGAATACTCATCAAAGAACCCGCGTTTTGCGACGGCAGACAATACATGACTCTCCTACTCTCTCTTGACCGACTTATCTCAGCAAGACACGACGCGTCTTGGAAGTTGAAACCCAGCCGTTAAGGCCAGTCTTCCTGTTTCACAGACCCGTCGATTAGATCCACTTTCGACCGTACCCACATAGGATTGAGGGACGGAATAGGCTACCTAAACGGGTTTCCACTGTTTCCCAGCAGATTCCGTGTCAACAACACCTCGAAACCGTGGAATAAAAACTTTGTCTGGTCCACCTTCTACCGAGAGAGCCGGTTCATCGAAAAGGATCTGATCGAGGAGGACACTTTCATTCCCCTCTCTGACTCAAAGTATTCAAAAGATTCGTAGTAAAGGAGCAAGTTGTAGCTGGAAGTTAATAATGCGTCAGGGAATCCTTTGAGCCAAGAACATCAAAGACATGAATTCTACTTAAAGGATGAACTAAGGATTGGAGTTCACTCGATGCAAAGAATGCGGAGGAGAAATAGTATCTTCACAAAGCGAGATCGTATGCACTCGTTGCGGGTTGGTTCTTCGAGAGTCGCATACTCTTGATGTGGACCCTCTTTTCAACAAAGAGCATTCTCCTCGCCATTCAAAGAATCTGAGTCAGAACGAGATTGGATCACGACCATACTTCGTAGGAGGACTCGGGGCATACATCGGCTTTGATAAATCCTTCTTCTTCAAGGATAGAAATGGAAGACCTTTACCAGAAGACAGGCAACAGCTCTTTACGCATCTCAAAGCAACCTACGATGGGCAAAACCGACATAGGGGTTACGAGACAACCTATCGATGCTTCTGTTCGTTGAACAGGGTAACCGAAATCATGAGGCTTCCTAAAGCGATCAGTCGAAGGGCTGCCTACCTGTTCAGGAAAGCCATGAAAAATCAGAGAAAAGTGAAAGGGGGAACAAGCTTGATATTGATGGGTTACTGCCTATTCCTTGCAACCCGGGAATTCGACAGAACAATCCCTTCAAGGATTCGAGATATCGCAACAGCATTCCAGAGGCTAGGACATAGAGTTACGGTAAGATCGATACTGAAGATTGGCTTAGAATATAGAGATCTCCTTGTCGTCAGACAAGAACCTTTCCGAAGCGAGGATTATTTAAGAAGAATTCTGGACAAGGTGGTATCGGATAAACAGGTACTCTATAAACTGAAGCAGGCATCCATCGATCCTTTAGAGTATCGGTACAAAATGGTATCGGTCTGCAGCAACCTACTTGAGAGAATCAATGGTGCAGAGCGAGGAGGAAGAAACCCATACGTCTTCTCCGCGTCAACAGTCTATGCGGGAGAAAGATATCTAGCAAGGAAAAGGGGACGGAAATCAATATTGACCCAGAAGTTGCTCGCAGAGATAGCAAGAGTTGCAGAGTATAGTATCCGAGAACATTTCTGCTCAGTTCTAAAGAGACATCTCGACAATTACGAACAGACCACACCTTCGCACTCTCCGGAGTCGCATCCATCGGAAGAGGGTTCTAGCCTACACCTGAATCCCATCCTGATATCTCGGAGACGATAGGAAACACGATGAGACAAGGAATCGGAGATAATGAATGAGAACTCTCCCATATCGGTGAGTTCGATCAAGCGTAGGATAATTGAAACCTCGAATAGCGACCCTTGGAATCGCTCAGCATAAACATGATACTCGATTCTCCCCTGGAATAGTTCTCCACGCAATCTCCACAAGAAGCTTTTGGCGCAATCGACGATACCTCTAGATATGTTCTCTGCAAGGTCCTCGGCATCTCTTCCTTCCATCCATGCCTCCACAGATTCAGCTACCTCGCCAATAAATGAGTGAGAGAGATCAGAGAGCAGAAAGATCCTAATCGGGCACAGTGAACGAATATAAAACTCTGTACTACGCGAGACCCCAGTTCGGGTGTCTCCTAAAGAGATGGTCAGCAGAGCGTCAATATTTATAGCACCTTCATAGTGCTGGTACTCCTTCGGCAATCCAAGCTGATGTAGTTGAACCAAATCACGAGAATCCCCGTTTTTATGAGGGTATAATCGAAGCTCTCGAACAGAGACGGTGGACGAGAACCCCTCTTCGTTCAGCCATGAATCAACAGATCCAAGCCAAGGATCGACATAAAGACCGAAACCGAGATCTCGTGGATCTCCTCCGCGATCACATATCTCGCTCGCCACTCTCCCTAGTTCCCTTGACAGGTAGAGATTCAAATCAAAAAGCAGGTTATAGGAGGTCTTGTATAGCCGATCTGCGATTGCACGTGTATCAGCCGACTTGCTGACAATACTCGTTATTCCATATTGTGAGAAAGAAAAGGTCAAGAGAATCAGGCATAGATAGATGACTGCCCCTGACCAAAGAAAGGCATTCTTACTCATGGGGGACCAACCCTGCAGACAATCTTCAGCAGACCTAGATATGAGGTAGCAAAGTAGTTACTGACTCCGTAAGGTGGAATCGGAGTTTGACCCTTCGAGCAGAGAATCGAACCTTGAGGGCTTTCAACCTCCAACAAACAAGTAAGTCTTTTTGGACAGAGGAGCAACATTCTCTCCAAGATCGGATCTAGGATCTCTCCGAGTTCAAAAGAGTCAACCAGATTCTTGATATAACCGTTCATTGCCGAGTTGAGTAGAATCTGATCGGCGACTTTTTGGTAGTATGCTACTCGAGCCTCTACATTCAGCTGTACTTCACGGGGCATCTGAATACAGAGCACAGAGAGAAGTAAAAGCGTCAGAGTCAATGCCATTATCGAGTCAATAGCCGATAAAGAAGCCTGCATCTTCTCCTACCCCTATGAAGGCTAGTCTAAACCCGTTGTCTAAGAAGAGAAATATTGGAAAGAGGAATAGGTAGTCAGGCTCACCAGCGTTTATCGAATCGATGTAGAACGTAAAATGGGTTCTAGTCGTCAGAGAAAGATTGATGATAGGATACGCGTTGCCTGAACAGGGATCAATATAGCCAACATGCCCCAGAACGAACTGGAAGCGGTCAACGATTTCTCCCTCAGTACTTGATATTCCTAGATTTCGGCTATACCTAGACCATACACTGAAACCAACCACCGAGAGTAAGACTACGATCAGAAAGACTGGTATGGAGAAAGAGAGATCTAAGATTCCTGCTTTCATGGTACGTCAAACTTCTTCGAAGACAACTTGACTTCCGGAGAAACGTACAAGATAGTGGCAGTTTAATTCAAGAGTCTGGGGGACACAAGGATAGAGAGCCAGACACGAGACGGAGTCTCGACTCGACTCTACAAGAACCCTATTCCCAGAAACAATGATCTTGTAGACTCCGACAATGCTCATTCTCGGAAGAACTAGTCGAATCTCGACCCTTCGAGATCCTACAACATTTATTGTGACAGCGACATGTCTTGCGATTGTGGCAAGAGCTGCTTGAGAGGAGACATGAAACGTTTCTGAGCCTAGATTAGAAACTTGTGCAAACAAGACCGCTCCCAGAATTAACCAGACCACCATTTCTCCAGTAAAATCGAGAAGCTCACTTGGCAATCAGACCACCCTAAAGGAGACTAGAATGACATCGTCGACACTAGTGATGCGAAGGAGATGATTACCATTAGCAGTTGGAGGGAGAAGTTGAATTCGCTTAGGATAGTTTCGGAAGAGAACGACTTTTCTCTTGAAAGCAGAAAAGGATATGACGAGCTGACACCCCTCACATTTTACACGTATATCTGATGGGATCCGAACAACACTTTCGTAGGGTCGGCTCGTTCTAAGAGACTCTGAAACCCCAAAGTCGATTTCATCCAGAAGAACCTTGACGAGAACTGCACGAGAACAATCAACTACAAGCACTCCTCCATCCTCCAGAATCGGGTTTGCAAATGATACGAGGATGATCACACTCAGGACCATAGCGGTATATTTCTCAAGCAATTCGGTCATCGGATCACGCCTACGAGAGAATCAAGAAGAGATCTCCAAAAGTCAGAGATGCCATCAAGGATACGAAGAGACAAGGGATCATGGGAAACGGTTCAGCGCTTGGAGAATCTTCGTTTAGGTGATGAGTGAGAAGGAGGGGCGCAATTACAAGCATCAACAGGTTCATCGACACGAACCCTAGAACAGAGAATAGTACGTAGAGTGCTTTCAAGCAGGGTAGTATTCTGCCCTTAGCGATGACTCGGAGAGCAAGCATGTGAGGAGTTAACAGGAAAGAGTTGACAAGAAGTACCCAAGCAAGGGATGTATTGCAAGACACTCTAGTCGAGATCTGGAAGTATCGTGAGAGAGAATAGACAAGTCTGTACGGATATCTTGGAAAGCATAGGCATAGCGAGTAGAAGTACGATAGGTCACCTTCAGCCATAACTCTCATTTCCTTTAGGAAGAGAGGGCACGTCAAGGCGAATAATAGGTCCAAAGGGAATACAAGGGGGAAGGTAAGGGATCTAATAGCAAGAGCCGATCTCAAGGTGGTTGATACTAGACCCAACCACAACATGGCCAATGCTAACGTCGGGGGATAGGTGAGAGTTCTCCAATCAAGATACGAAGAATATGCGGAGAACGCGACCGTAATCCCGAGAAGCACTTGATCTATAGCCAACAAGCCGATCGGAAGAGAGTCTTTAGGGGCACATTTAAGCCCCTCCCCATAACCGAAAACCGGGTATCTAGGAAAAGCTTGGCTGCTTCGAGACGAACAGATCATACACAACGACGGGTCTACATGAGAGACGAGAGTAATGGTCTGAACTGTATAGCAAGAGATAATCTCCCAACCAGGGAGATTTCTATCCGTCCGGAGTTTGAACCAACACTTTGGGTAGAGAGGAAAAACCAGGATGAGAGTCACAAAGACCGTGAAGGCATTGGTCGATGCAATGCACCAGAGTGATATCGCGATCACAAAGATTGCCATGACTCTTGAGATTCTAGGATTTCAACCCCAGAGTGTTCGCCGACTAGTCGAAACAAAGGGAAGTATCCACGTTCGCGCGAATAGAGAGACGACAAACTACACCGAGGGAATAAGGCGAGTCGATAGGAAACCCTCAGAGTCCTCGTCCTGCAACGCATGTTTCTATTTAAAGAAGGTAATAGAACTTGAGGAGATGTTAAGCCAATTGAGATTGAATCTTCACAGGCTTCACAAGAAAGTTACATTAATGGACGAAGAGACACACCGACAGCGGTCATCGATTGTCGAAGAGATCAAAGCGGGAGGAGGATGATGCGGACTGCGAAGAACAAACTGAATAGAAGATACACAAAAGTTCTCAGCCCCAGTTGTGGGGCTGAGATTCGGATACTGGGGCCAGCAGAGAACCAGGGAGAACCCAAAGAGATTATTATAACTTGTAGGATGGGCGATCCTTGCCGAAACCATTTAGGAAATATCTTCAAGAATGGAAGATGTTTTGCTCTCTGTGCCCTATTTCTCGGTTTCCATGAGGAAGCTCAGTCGATTACGATCAGAACACCAGAGAGAACTTGGAGGTATCCAAAAGAACAAGTGGAGCGACTAAGAAAACATTCCTACAGAGTAAGAAAATGCAAGACATACCTGACGGCTCAACTCGAGTCCTGTACAAGTCGAATATGCAAAAGTAGAGACGAATGCTTACAACAGCTATGGGAGACCAGCCAAAAACTCTTCTCTGTAGATCCAGTTCTAGGATTCGCTTACACCCCAGGATTCGTATTTCACGACAGATTAGCGATAGACAATACAATAAAAGCTGACGAGAAGAACGCTCGAATGCAATGCAATCAATGCACATCTGTAATAATGAAACTGAAACGAGAGCTAGAGAAGATCCTGTTCAAGAAATTTAGGGATAGACCAGAATCTTTGAAACCAAAACTCGACAATCGGCCCTCCCAATGGAGCCAGACGGATACACTTACCGCAGAATACGAGATTTTTGCTCCTCCTCCGATACAACTAGTTGATAGAGAGTTATCGGGCAGACTACTAGACTCGTACAAGATTCTAACCCATAGAGTCGACATCATTGATCCCATTCCACTTTATGGAGAGAGGTTCTATTGTCCAAATGTGACCTTGAATGGATTCGAACTCGATCTGGCCGAAGAGATCTCAAGGAAATTAAGAAGCAGAGTGGGGCAGGTAAGGGCTCAGAGCTTTTCGGAGCTAGTGGAGGAAAGATTTCATAACGCACTCTATGATCTGGAGACACATGGTCTGAAAGTATCTGAGGGAGAGAAAGCAAGAATCGCATTGATCTCGACCTATCACTCCCTTAACATGACCAAAGTGTTACCATATCTTCTGGACGACAAAGTGGAAGAGATCTTCCTAGACAACCCCGAGACCGAACTGTTCATAGACCACCGAAAGTGGGGTAGGTGTTCTACATCAACGAAGTTGACAGCCTGCGAGGTGAAGACGCTGAAAACCAGAGTCAGGATTGAGAGTGGGTTAAGGCTCGACTTGTCAAATCCATCCATCAAGACTGACCTCATCACCAAAGACTTCCGGACAAGGTTCTCAATAGACATCGCACCTCTAGCTGCAGGAGGATTCTCTCTCGACATAAGAAAACTGCGAAAAAGAGAATTCACCCTTCCAGAACTCATCAAGAACAGAACGCTGACACCAATCGCAGCCGCTTACTTGTTCTTTTTACTCTCTAGACAACGAAACATCACGGTGATCGGAGAACCCGGATCAGGAAAAACGACGCTAATAAACGCTCTCGATCTGTTGACACCGAAGAGCTGGAGAAAAATCACCATAGAAGACACCATAGAAAGCGTCGATCAAACCAAGTATGGGAAGCATCAAACAAGATTCAAGGTACACCCTTTCGAGTCCAGGACGAAATACTTGAGGAGCAAAGAAAGTGAGATAATCAAGTTGCTCCACCGAGCCCCAGATTGGATATACCTAGGAGAGATACAGACCTCTGAGCACACAAAGGCCATGTTCCATGCGCTGTCAGCAGGTCTCCGGGGTCTTCAAACCACTCATGCAGCTTCCCCTAAGGAGGCGGTTCACAGATGGGTTTCCCATCACGGTATACCTCTCACTTGTCTAAACGACTTGGATACTATTGTACACATCAAGAAACTGAATTTTGGAGAAGAGAAATCGAGGAGAGTTGTTCAAATATGTGAGATAGGAGCCAACACTATGAACCACCCAAGGACAACGAATCATACCTTCACTCTGTCCGATATTTCGATCTGCAGCATATTCGCTTGGAACCCGGAAAAACAGAGACTCATGCTGATAAACGATCCCTGGAATTCGCGTACGGTTGGGAAGATTAGAGATTACGAAAAGATCGACAAGAGATCCTTTGAAGTCGAGCTTAAACTCTACAAGACAATATTTGAACACCTCAGCGAGAGAGAGACGTTTGAGATAGAGAAAAATGTGGAGATCTTTCATCGAGTCAATATCCTCAGAGAAAGAGGCGAGCTGTTCAGATCCCAAAATGAAGAGACTTTACACAACATGATAGAAAGTTTGGAGTAGACACAGCCACCGAAGAGCGAGTAAACCGTGGACAGGCAGAATCATATCAGATTCGCCATTAGGATCGAAAAGATCTTGGTGGGGGAATCATTAGCGGAAGCAGCAAAATACTATGGCATCGACAAGAGGGAGATCGTACACACCAGCATCGACAAGTCTTTGATCTTAGGACTTACAATCGGGTCCTCAATCTTCATCTTACATCCGCTTCTGGGAATCACTCTAGGAGCAGCTACTTTCTTCGCCGTTCTTTCTACACTCCTCAGAAGGCTTCCGAAGAGGCTCGCGGAGGAAAAGCTTGAAGTCGAAAGGTGTGGGTCTCTATTCCTAGAGACGTTTACGACCAGCTTGACAGCCTCAGAGTCGATCCTCAAGGCAGTAACCTCCGTAGGTAGACAAGGAATACCGAGGATCTCTGTAAAATTCAGGAAGATAGCAAGAAGAATCGAGAACGGGGAAGATCCCGAAGACCTGATCCTAGGATTCTCGAATTCTCTTCCTTCGAGAACCTTGAGTACAGCAATCAGGAGGATGATGAGTAGAGGACTGTATCATGGACTACCGATGCAAGAGATAGTGGAGACTACTGAACGTGAAATGAGACGGCATTTTGAGAGCTACACTGCCCAGATGGAAAGCAGGATCACAGTAATATTTGCTATCGACTTCTTTGTTCCCACCGTGGCAATAATCAGTGCTACTATGCTTGGCTTCGCCCAATCGCCACTGATCTTCCTTCTCGTACCCGTTCACCTTTGCTTGATGGATTTAGCACAGACCAAGATCGCACGATGGGGAATAGATCTGCTTTGGTAGATCGAGATCTACCAAGGAAATTGGAGATTGCGAAGAAGATCGGAGTAGGATTCCTTATTGGAATCGCCGTATCCTACGTCACAAGAACCCCGGCATTGATTCCTATTGCAGCATCCCTGGTTTCCTACGCCTTCCTCGAATCAGTATTCGCCAAACTAAAGTTACAAAAGGCGAACAGGAAAGTCGAAGCTACAGTCGAACCCACCTTATACCGGTTGTCAAACGGACTTCAAGAGGGGCTTTCACCTGAGCGCGCGATCCACCTACACACCCACCCCACGTTGGAGAGGTCACAGTTTGCATGTCAAATAGAAATGGCTATCGAGAACGGACGACCTCTTTCAGATGCCCTTTTCTCTCTAATAGAGCATGTAAGCAGCGAAGGCGAGAAGAGAATTCTCTCATCCATTACGGATACACTCGACGAGAACTCTATGAAAGCAGGTCAAACATTGTTAGTATCACTAGAGAGGATTCAGAGGAACCGAGAACTAAGAACCGAAAGGGTCATGAAGATAAGAAGTCTGCTCTTCAAAGTGAAGGCTCTATCTGTTACTTGCTCGAGCACACTAGCATTGATCGCTGTTCTTCTCCCGGTACTCAATCTAACAAACATTACTAGAGACTGGTCTCAAACGGCAACTGTTGCAACAATGGGTTCTTCGTGGACTGCCGCCATCGTACTCTCCCTGACTTCAGGAGTCTCTTCCTACTACGCTGCAAGCGTGGCCCTAGCCAAACGCCCCGCTTTGTACGCCATTTCCTCCACTACGATCTTCTGGACAATATTTCTCATAGCGTCTCAACTAACTTATTGAGATCTTCTGGAATGCGGCGGTTAAATACGCTATTGATTAAGAAGATCGAAGTCTAAATGAAAAAGAGAATCTTGAACCTACTAGTCAAATTCTATCACGATACGAGAGGTGCTCAGCTCGTAGAAGAGGGGCTGCTGATCTGTGTTTCGCTCTTCCTAGTGACGATTGTACTCGGCGTGGTACAGAACGTGACTACAATGATCGGAGAACTGTTTTCTCAGGCTTGGAATAGCTTGGAGACGATTGCCCGAGGACTCTTCGATTGGATGCATGTAATCTAGTTCGGAATGACCGAGACTTCCTCCAGAAACTCCCTACCTCGATCTTAGCCTTGATTGGGGCTTGTATACTAGTAACGTTCCTCAACATGAGATGGGCCTTAAGGAACAACTATCTGGAAATCGAAGAACCACTTCTCAAGAGAATAATCCTAGTAGTTCTGATAGGTTGCTTGGTTACACTGGTTCTGCTTCGAGGTAAGGTTAGCGAGGCTTTGTCCGACGTACTACTATGGGTCAAGTCTTTTCAAGCCCGCGAACTTGATTTAGACAAACTCCTGGGATTGAACTCGTTGAAAATCTTCGAGAACAGATTCATCGAATTGCATAGAGCAAGAAAAATCAGAATAGTATCAATTCTGAGCCTATCTGGACACCCCGTCATTCCGAGTAAAGAGGAAGTAACGGGAAGAGACCTCTATCTCTATGAGTCCCTTTTCAACAGGCTGACTGACCTGTTTCTGGCACTAAGGGTACATGGAATGCGAATCACCTACGTGACCTCTCTACTTCCCTTCGAATCGAACCCGTGGGCTATACACCACAGAATCAAATGCCTAGAAGACGAACTTACTGGAAGGAATGAGGCTAGGATGGCTCCAAAACAGGAAGAGACACTACTGAAGATTGAGAGACTTCGAGAGAACCAACTTGGACACTGCTTTAAGGGAATTGTACTAGTAGCCTTATGGACAGACATTGATGAAGCCTCCATAGAGCAAGGGAGACAAAAGATCGAGAATCAAACGGATTCCCTTACCACATCTCTGGACACAGTCTTTCCCGAGATGGAGGTAACGCAACTTGAGGGGATCAGTCTTCTAAAGACTATATCCGGTTTTTTATTCCCTCAAGAACCATCCCAGCCAGTCATCTCTTGACAGCAAGAGAAGTCGCCGGACTTATCACCTTTCCTTCCTTTGCCATAGGAAGAGTAACAACAGATCCCAGATCTAAGTTTAGACCATCTCTAACAGGAACTAGGAATCTGGATGGAATCTTGCTCGGTTGGGTGAGATGGTATAGGAAGAACCTCTTCAGAATCTATCTAGAATCCGACAATCTTGATAATTGGACAGTGATTTTCGGGGATCAAGATACAGACATTCTTGAGACTAGCCAGGTATTGATCCAAGGGTTGTATCAGAAAAAGAATCCTATCATAATACTTGATTTAGAACGATTGGAAAGCACCCCGATGAACCTTAATACAATAATGAAACCTGAAGACCAGAAGAATCCTTTGAGGTTGAACCTTCTTGAGATGAATTTCTCAGAGGATGCCAACGAGAAGGTTGAGATCGTTACAAGGGCGTTCAAAGAATCCTTAAGATTATCCCCGGAGCAATCCCAGATTCTATGGGAAACATTCCGATCGATATTCAGGCAGAGACGAACAGAAGAAATGAATGGCAGGCGTCCAGCTATCTCCTCCATCATAGCAGAAATCCAGAGAAACCGTGACCCTCATAGAGATTCACCCGAATTGTCCATGCTACTGAAAAAGATAGTTTCGCTTGCTGAAGGAAAAATAGGGTCGATACTCAACCAAAGAGACTCAATCCAAGTAGAAGATCTCATGAGAGGAACGACATTGATTGAGCTGGGCCAGCTGAGGGATACAGGAGCAAAGAGGTTGTTGGCTTCTTTGATTCTTGCCTCTTTGACTCAAGCCGTCAAGGTTCAGGTCTTGGGAGAGGAGGATTGCAAACCGTTTCTAGTTCTGAGAGAGGCTGGTTCGATAACGGAAGAAGACGCAGGAGATCAAAACATAATTATGCAGACCCTACTGGAACTTAAGAGAAGAGGGATCGGACTCCTCGTTGTTCAGACATCCCCAAGGATGATTCCTTCTTACCTCGTAGAGCAATGCCGAACGAGAATCTGTCATCGATTGGTAAACAGGAGAGACCTAGATCTCGCTCAAAAGATCTTCAACCTAGACGATGCACAAACAGATTTGTTGCAGGAGTTATCAGATAAAGAAGCCCTGGTGAAGACCCCGGATCAAATACGACCTTTTCTGATTTGGATAGGCGACTTGGATCTCCCACAGGCAGAAAAAATAGCGAACAAGCCTCTCTTTGAGGAAGATGTTTTGGAGATACTATCAGAAGTATCGGAGGACGAGTTTGGAGAAGGATCAACCCCTGATGCTACCTGAAGAAATGGGCCAAACGCCCCTGCTCTGAAATCTTTGACAGCCAATCTATCTCACCAACGAGACGTTCCAATCTCCCATCCAGGATATCCATCATCTCCCTCACAACATGCTCTGGAGAACGAGAGGTGGTATCGATCTCGGCTACCTTTTCTTCACCAAATCTATCAACCGCATCCCACAAACAAATCCCAAGAATCTCAGATGCAGCATTCTCAATTGCCTTCAACTCTGAGTATCCTCTATCACCTAACCTTGAGAGTAATTCGTCAGGATCACATCTCAAGACAAACGCGAGCTCCACACGTGACTCATCCAACACGTAAGGTGCGAGATGCCCCTCAACCACACAATCCTGACGAGAGCCCTCGATGACAGCAGACAAGGCAACGTTCAGCCGATCAAGATCGACGACAGCGGAACCCCTCTCAGAGTCAACACCCAGGGTCAAGCCTTTCTCCTCAACCAGTTTTCCCAACTCTATGAGACGAGCAGATAGTCTACCTGCGAAAAGACGTGAACATACGGTCTTGCCAACGCCAGGAGTCCCGGTGACCACAATAATACGAGGAAAGACCAACGCCCTCCTAGAACAGCTCACAGGATAGAAGACATAGAAAGACAAAAATATTCTCTTACAGTCTCGTTTGCTTCAGTGCTCCGGTAGTATAGCCCGGCCAAGTATACGGGCCTCTCGAGGATTCCACAGAGAAAGCCTGTGACGCGGGTGACCTTGCCTTAGCGACAAGATCAGCGAATTCGAATCCCGCCCGGAGCACCATAAAACACCCAAAACCATGTGTCGTCCCCTTCAGAAATACTATGAATGAATCCTAAGCTTTGCCCAGTCTTGATATCTGAACACCCGCGCAACTATCAGAATCGGAAAACCGGGGATACAGACACGTATTCGGACTCATCGGAGAGGACGAAATCAAGCTACTAGAAGATGCATTTCAGCACATATCACCAAAAGATTGAGAAATCATCGGGTACACAGAATAGACGAATTGGCGTACGACAACCTTGTGACTTCCGTCGCAGTCTCCCCCGAAGGAGAATACGTGATCAGCGGATCTGACGACAATATCGTAAGAGTCTTCGAGACAGTGACCGGGGAGACCAGTCAATCACTCAAGGGACATATTGGCGCTGTATGGTCAGTCACGGTTTCACCCGACGGAAAGTACGTCATCAGTGGGTCCTTGGACAGTACACTCAAGGTATGGGACATAGCAAGCGGAAGACTTATCCATACACTCGAAGGCCACAAAGGTTCAGTGTCCTCGGTAGCGGTCTCCCCAGACGGCAAACACATCGTAAGTGGATCCAGCGACAACACCGTTAAGATATGGGAACTCGCAACCGGTCAACTAGTCCATACACTCGAAGGCCACAAAGGTTCAGTGTCCTCGGTAGCGGTCTCCCCAGA
>CAZQWG010000009.1:0-24719 GCA_964596985.1 uncultured Candidatus Bathyarchaeia archaeon | reverse complement strand
CGGCAAACACATCGTAAGCGGGTCTGGTGACAATAGTGTTAGAGTGTGGGAGTTGGAAACCGGGAGAGTCTTTCGAATACTTGAAGGAGATGAACACGATGTATTGTCAATCGCCTCCTCTCCTGGCGGCAGCGATGCACGCATGCTATTCATAGCCCCCTATATTGGAAGAATTCAAGTATCACCCCAAGAGCATATGGGTGTATGACGGTGAGCTAGAATGAGGACTGGCGAAGAGATCGCTGGTTACTTAGGTATTCTCCTTACGATAGTTGCCGTGGCTCTACTATGGTCTCTCAATTGGATACTCGGATCTGTGTTTTCGATTTTCGTTCTTGGAGTTGCGGTCTGGTATTTGAAAGCAAAGGAACAAGGCGACAACTATCTCAAGGAGGTTGCGAAGATGACTCGATGCGGATTCCAGCGAGGGGGACTTGGATACGGCCGGGTGTCTGGCTCCTATCGGGGACACACGATAGAGGTGAGCATCAATAAGGGATATGATTCGTCTAGCGGTCTCACAGGTTTCACCCTCAGTATGACGGTTCTCAAATCGGTGACGGGAGTTCTAGCAGGAATAGAGAATTTCACAAGCGTAACGGTGGAGCATAAGGCCATCGTAGAAGAGCCGTTCAGACTGGACGATAGGATCTACGTAGATAAACATTTGATACGATACCTTCCTCCATCTAACAGAACTACAGGGTTACCAGAGATAGACGCGAGACGACTAGTCGCAGAGATAGATAGGATAGTTGAGAAAGCAAAGAATATTGAGACACCTTCCTAAGACCTACGCGAAAGAACCGCAAACAAATGTCAGGAGTTAAGACTCCAACATTCTCGTGGGAAAATTCGACTAGTATATTCGAACACAGCCTATATACTGAGAGGTTGCTTCCCTCTCGACTTACCTGCAAAGGGTCTGCAGGCCTTACTTGCTATAAGCAAGACCCATATCGACAATAGTCTCAGCCATCTTCACCGAGGATTGGGCGGGGTTAACAACGGGAATACCGAGCTTGTCTTGTAGTTCTTTTGAGACATCGAGGAAAGCCATAGTCATGCATCCCAGGATGAGGACATCCGCATCGTCCTCTTCTTTGGCTTTCCGTCCTGCTTGAATTAGATGCTTCATCAAATCTTCCCTCTCGGCCAGTTCCAGGACAGGAATCCCGACCGATCTGACAGAAGCCAATTTATCCGAGACCCCCACACGAACAGACAGTTCCCTGAGAGGCGCCACTATACTTTCCAAGATAGTCGCTATCGAAAAACTATGTCCCAATAGACATGCGATCGCCATAGAGCTTTCTCCGGGTCCGATAACGGGAATATTGACAATCTCTCTTGCAGCTTGAATGCCCGGGTCCCCGTAACAGCCTATGATAATCGCGTCGTACTTCTCTTCAGCAGCCTTCCTCACTAACCTCAAGGTATCAGGAATAGCCATGTATTCGTCGTAAAACGATTCGACCGACCTAGGCCCATCCTCGATACAAGCCGCGTCCACCGTTGTACCTTCAGAAGCAAACGAGTTCAGAGCCAGCTGTCTACGATTAATCTCCTCGGCATCGAATCCAGTCACAGGAATCAGATAAAGTAACCTACGCATACTTGAACATAAGATCCGTTTCGCTCAAGACTTTTGCGTTCATCTCAAACTCTCCAAGCCAACAAGAAGATACTGTGTTATGACAGATCTTTGCACGGATATACTCCCTAGTCGGGATTAAGAAGGTGTGTGAGCAAGTACATGGAATTATATCGGATCATAGGTTATTTATGAGATATACCCCAGCTTAGTGCTCTCATGATGTTTTCTACCCTGAGAAAACCTGTTCTCGTGAAGATATACATCATACCATTGATCTTCGTGACCACAGGTTCCATGGTATGGGCTATTAGCGTTCTCTACGCCCTCGACCTCGGGGCAAGCATCTTACAAGTGAACCTCATAACCAGTATCCAGAGCACAATGGGTATACTTCTCCTAGTGCCGTTCGGCATCCTCTCGGACCGCCGTGGGAGAAGGCCCATGCTTCTCTACCCCCGAGTCATCGGATTCCTAGGAATCCTAATCCGCGCCTTTGCCACAGACCCAGACCATCTCCTCATCGCCGCCTTTGTAGGAGGTTTCGCAGGCGGAGGATTCTTCCCAGTCCTCCTCTCCATGATAGCTGACGCCACCGAACCTAAGGAACGGCAAGAAGCAATCAGTACCCTTTGGCTGTTCTCCGGCGTCGGTATGCTCCTTGGTCCTCTCATCGGCAGCTTCCTTCTCACAATACCTCAAGTTACCCTACGTAACCTCTACCAAGTCCACGCCGTCGTTCAGGCAGGCACCATACTCTATATGGCAACCCAGATTCAGGAGACAATGCCTCAAACACCCAAGAATAAGAGAATCGCGTATAAAGCTCACATTACAAACCTATTACAGAACACCAATTTCCGCAGTCTCCTCTCTATGGCCTTTCTCTTCTCATTCTATAGTTCTATCGTGAACACATACACCCCTATGTACGCTCGGCTTGAACTCGGCTTTTCTGACGCCGAAGTCTCCTCCCTATCTCTTTACCGGAACCTGGCGGTCGTGATTATCCGTTTCTCATCTGCCACGTTCCTAACTAGAATCCCGAGCAGTCTCTTCCTCATCTCGGCTCTGACTCTTGGAGGAATATCCGGACTTGCCACCCCTTACGCAGACAGTTACACGTCCGTAGTGCTAGTCCGATTCCTCACGGGCCTTTGCCACGGGGCAACGATGATACTGGGATCAACCCTTGTGGTAGCAGAATCCAAGCCAGAAAACCGCGGCGTCGCGAACAGCATCTACAACGTCGCTCAATCAACAGGTCAAATCACCCAGATCATCACTACTCCGATCGCCGAGACCCAAGGACTCACTCCCGTCTTTCTTCTAGGAGGAATCAGCGCAGTTACAGCAACTCTTCCAATGCTCTTACAGAGATTACATCGTCAACAAGAATGAAAAACGCATGACGAATCGACAGGGATCGACTCATAAAGTACGGAGAGAACACAACACTCAAACAGAGATGAGGTTCCCGCCAGACCGCCAATTCATAGAAACAATTGACCTAGACACACGGATGACCCCAAACACGGGATCATACTATGCCTTGAAGAAGAATACGAATCTTCAACCACAGAGGAAGTTTGTCGAAGGCCGACTCCAGAGAGATTTCCCTGAGAACAATCGATCTCAAGCGATCATTCCTCTGCAACTCACCCACCAAGAGATTCCACTTCTGATCCATCCCTCTCCCGTACACACTTTCTTGAATGACTTTCCCTCTACGGAGTTCTGCGTCAAAACATTTCTTCCATCTATTCTCGTAGACACGCAGACTGCTTGACGAAAAATCCCCTCTCGCGCCTACTATCGTCTGTGCTGCCAGTTCACCGGACTTCAACGCGTAGTAGATCCCTTCCGAAGTAGCAGGATAGATGAAGCCGGCGGCATCCCCTACTAGCAAGAATCTTTCACCATAGGTCTTTCTCGCGATGGAATTCGGTATCGGAGCCGCATGAAAAATCCGATCACCAATCGGAATGGGCCTCGCCCCACGTAGCTTCCTGGAGGCAATAGGATCTGATTCGATAAACCTCAGAAGCCTTTCCTTCTTTCCCCTGCTTCGGAGGGAGTCAACGAGACCGACGGACACGCCTTGTCTCTTCGGAAAGATCCAACAATATCCAGACTCGGTGTAATCAGAGTTGAAGTAGAATTCCGTCCGGTCACCTATCAGAGTCGAGACCGCGCCTTCCTCCATCTGTAATTCAACCTGTACCCCAAGGATGATCTCGGGCATCTGTTCACCGAACTGCCTGTGGAGGTTGGAAGAGACTCCAAACGCCCCGATAACTGCTTGTGACCTGAAAGACTCACCGTCGAGGATTTCAACGTGAACACCGTCTTCTTCGAACTCGATTCTTTCCACCTTTCGGCCGTTCAATACTTTTGCACCGGTATCTTCTGCACGCGACAGCATCCATGAATCAAAGCTTGCCCTACAGATAGTTAAACCAACAACTCTACCGAAATCGAATTCAGCCACATTACCATCGGGAGAGACCAACATGAAACCGCTGATTTCGCGTTCAATTATCTCGCTTGGCAGATTGACAAGAGACCTTGCTTGGTTCATCATCCCGCCGGCACAACACTTGTATTGCCCTCGTTTACGCTTGTCAACCAAGAGAACGGAGAGACCTAGCCTCGCTGCATGATACGAGAAACTTGAACCTGCCGGACCACCGCCTATGACGATTACATCGTGTGACGCTTTAGCCCTAGATATCTCTGCCGCGTCCAAGGCTACCTATCCTATTGGAGGCTTATAGGTTAACCACAACGAATTCTCGCCATCTCGGATTGGCATTGCACTATTAGTACCTATTTCTTGCATCTAGACCAGGGTGGAAAAGAATACTATTAGTAGCGTTGCGAACAGCCCAACTGTCGTCATCAGGATTCCCTTCCTTAACACAGCCTCTCCAGAAACCTTCGCCAAGAACATGCCTAATACGAAGAGCGTTATCAAGCTCAGAGTTATCGAAACCTTGACCGCTAAATTAAAGCTAAAAATCCCAGACCTCGCGAAGAAGAATGGTATCAACGATATGAAAGCAGCAATAGAGGGAGAGATGCCATCTATCAATGCGATGAAAACAGATGCGAAGTGGGAGGCTTCTGAAATAATTGAATTCTCAAGATTAGTCAGCATAGCATCCTCCAGCTCTCGGAGGTCTCTTTTTCTCTCCGCTTTCTCGCTTAAATATCTGCCAGAGGCCCCGGAGATGCCCATTGCGATGCACGCCCCGAACCCTGAATTAATAATCAACCGGCTGTCGGTGATGTTCGAAAATAGAACACCCGAGGCTATGCCTAGCATCGTCATTGATCCATCAAAAGCGTTATTGACGAAGGCTCTTCTCGCAATCTCGTCCAGTTCGGTAATCTCTTTGAACTTCTCGAAGTCCTCAGCCCATTTACTGGTTGCCTGAAACGCGGTCAGAATCGAAAGCTTTATCCTCTCTATCATAAGGTAGGAATACACCGTCAGCCGGTCTTAGAATAGAACTGGTATAAACATGTTTGGTTTGACATGAAGAACCTTTTTGAGCCCTTTCCTGTCTTTGATTCCACGCGGTGCCCTAGAATTTGACCATAACTGTGAAGAAAGTCATCGTAGATTCCTTGAAACCTCGAGGGACATCTATTCGAGATTTGTCAACTGCGGTCTGCGAGGTTTCTGGAGTCGAAGAAGTCAACATCACTGTTGTCGAAGTTGACGCCAATACCGAAACCATCAAAGTGGTCGTCCAAGGTTCTGATGTCAACTACGACGAGATCTACGAAACCATCACCAACCATGGAGCTGCAGTGCGCAGTGTAGATGAGATTCTCGTCCAAAAAACAGAGAATTGAAGCAAAACCAACGGATTGGGCGCCTTGCGGCATTCAGCAAACTGTCCGCAATCCAACGACACACTCCACACCATCAAATAGTACGAAGCAAGAAATGAACAGAAATGCTACGACCCCTCGACCTACCGAGTCTCTCGACGCTAAGACCGATCGAGGCAATCCTCCTTGGACTAGTCCAAGGCCTAACAGAGTGGTTTCCTGTTTCCAGTTCGGGACACCTAGCCATGATACAGTTACTTATGGGAATTAGGGGGGATTTGCTCTTCGACATACTACTCCATCTTGGCACCATGTGTGTAATCGTGGTTAGATTCAGGGATGACCTATACAAGATAGCCATCGATTTCGCTAAAGGCAACCTCGACAGTGAAGCAGGTAAAAGAGGCGTACTAGTCGTCTCTGGGAGTATACCGACCGCGCTAATAGGCGCGGCGTTCTACGAGCCCCTCCGATCAAGCTACGAGGATCTATTCATAATAGGAACTGCATTTGCAGCATCAGGTCTTGCTCTCCACCTTTCCAAGAATCGAACTGAGGAGAGAAGGCATGCACTCAAGTTCTTTGATTCGATACTCATAGGAATCGCGCAAGGAATCTCCATCATCCCAGGAATTTCAAGAAGCGGACTCACAATCGCAACAGGAATCCTGATCGGATTGCGGAGAGAAGAAGCATTCAAGTACTCCTTCCTTCTCGCGATACCAGCCATCCTAGGAGCCGCCGTCTTTGAGGCCGCGAATCAGCCCCTGACTCAAATGGATTGGAACGTAAGCCTACTCGGGTTCGTTACGGCAATAATTGTGGGATACGCGTCGATCTCTCTACTCTGGACGTTCGTCCAGCGAAACCAACTCCACTACTTCAAATACTATTGCTGGTTCGCGAGCTTGATAACAATACTAGTATTTCTGCAGTCGTGATCAGGAGTAGAATCCTTCAAAAGTGTTTGATTCACGAAAAAGAAGGAAAAAGGAGGAATAAGCCAGCTAGTTGTCTAGCTGTCTAGAACCCGCCCATACCGCCCGGAGGCATACCGCCCGGGGGTCCCGCAGGCTCTTTGGGCTTCGAGGAGGCTATGACATCGTCGATCCTTAGAATCATTGAAGCAGTTTCGGTGGCGGCGTTTATCATGTGCTCCTTCATCTTTGCAGGTTCTATGACACCATTCTTCATCATGTCCTGGACTTCTCCGCTGATAGCGTCAACACCAACCCATGTCTTCTTCTTTTCGTGAGCCGCTCTCAAGGCAACCATGATATCGATAGGTTCTAGACCTGCATTGTTGGCGAGTAACTTGGGGATTCCCTCCAACGCCTCCGCAAAGGCTTCGATCGCAAGTTGTTCTCGACCTCCGATCTCCGCTGCATGGCTTCGCAGAGCCTTGGCTAGTTCAACCTCAAGAGCCCCCCCTCCAGCAACGATCCTGTTGTCTTCCACGACATCAGCGACGGTGCAAAGAGAGTCGTGGAGTGCCCGTTCAGCTTCATCCACCATTCGCTCCAGGCCTGCCCTGACTAATATCGAGACAGATTTTGGATCCTTGCAGCGCTCGACGAATACTAGCTTGTCCTCACCTATCTTTTTCTCTTCTACCAAGCCGGCGAAACCTAGGTCGCCCTTCTTGAGATCTTCTAGGTTGGTTGTCAGCTTGGCGCCCGTAGCCCTAGATAGCTTCTCCATATCAGACTTCTTGACACGTCTCACCGCAAGGATGTTCTCTTTCGCGAGAAGATGTTGAGACAGATCGTCAATCCCTTTCTGGCAGAAGACCGCATTCACTCCGACTTGTTTGATCTTATCGACCTGCTCTCTCAGCATCTTCTCCTCCTCATCGAGGAAGGCTTTCATCTGCGAAGGATCTCGTATCCTGATCTCTGCACTGAACTCTGTTTTCTCTATCTCGAGAGGACAGTCGAGTAAGGCGATCTTCGCTTTCTCGAGAGATTTAGGCATACCGGGATGTACGACCTCTTTATCGATGATTATTCCTTTGATCAGCTCGGCGTCAGACAGACTCTCACCGGTCTTCTTCACAACCTGAATCTGGTCGATATCGGCGATTATCTTGTCCCCACGGACTTCCTTGATCTGGTCGACCGCGTCAATCGCAAGATCGGCGAAGTGTTCTCGAGCTATTCCAATACTCTTGTTAAAGGTGCTTGTCAACGCAACCCGGCGCAAAGTCTTTTTGTCCTTAGGATCGACCTTAACCGCTAGTTTCTTCATGACTTCGATACTTCGATCGACCGCCTTCTTGTATCCTCCAACTATGATTGTCGGATGGATATTCTGATCAATGAGATCTTCGGCTTTCTTCAAGAGATCTCCAGCTAAGATGACTACCGAGGTCGTCCCATCACCGACTTCTTCATCCTGGGTCTTAGCTGCTTCCACCATCATCTTGGCTGCCGGATGTTGGACATCTATCTCCTTGAGGATAGTAGCCCCATCGTTCGTTATTGTTACGTCGCCAAGGCTGCTTACCAACATCTTATCCATACCCCTTGGACCAAGGGTTGACTTGACAACCTCAGAAATAATCTTGGCTGCCATGATATTGTTTCTTTGGGCCTCCTTGCCTCGACTACGGCTAGCCCCTTCCTTCAAGATCAGAACAGGTTGCCCACCTAGTTGACCTGGAACTGCAACTGTCATTTGAACCAACACCGATTTTCTGAAAACTCAAGTACATGAAAAAAAATCGATCATATAAGGATTTCAGTCGTCCACGCTCATTCAGATTGAAGAGACTTGATAAATCAATAGAGCCGATGAAAGAAACCTATAAAAGACGGAGCAGAAATGCAATGTCCATTGCGCAACCATACAAAGAAATTCAGAAGGAATGAGAGGAATAATTGGGTAAGATTCGAACCGAGCTCATAAAGAGATCTGCAGCCCACATTATCGAGATCTACCCAAACGATTTCTCAACAGATTTTGAAGCAAACAAGAAAAGGCTTACCGAAGTAGCCTCCATGCCCTCAAACAAAGTCAGGAATCAGATTGCCGGATACATCACAAGAATGAAGAAACTGGAAGCCCGATCATCTGAGTGAGTTATGGGGATTTCCGTGCGGTGGAATGGGTTCACCGCCGGAACTATAAGCGACTCCCCAAGAGACACTCTTGACCTACTGATTTCCCGAGCATGCCAAGGGTCTAATCGAAATGAGCAGAAACGAGGAAGTAGAAGTCAAGATATTCGGAGCGCTGGTCAGCTACGTTGGAACCAAGGAACTCATAGTAAGGATAGATGGACCACTACCGCTCAAGAGGTTCTTGGAGAAGCTGGACTCAAAGCTACCTGAAGGTTTTGACTCAGCTATCCAGAAGAGAAGAGACGTCCTCGTACTTGTGAATGGAAGGGAGATAAGCGTTCTAGACGGAGTCGACACGGAGATATCACCTGGAGACCAAGTCGCTTTCCTGCCGGTCTCCCATGGGGGAAGCGACTAGACAACGTCTAAGATAGAAATATGTATGCATAGACGCGTAGAGAAGCCGTTCCCCTCTTGGGCAATCGGTAAACACTCTTAAAGCTTGCAGAGAGCAGAAGATCATCAAGAGAATGGGGTTACTCTGATGCCAGAGGAAATCACGTACGAGGTACCAACATGGGACGAACTCTACAAGATGACCATTGAGCTTGCAGACAAGGTCAAGAACAGCAGATTCAAACCCGATATAATTGTGGGGGTATCGAGAGGAGGATGGCCGCCGGCAAGGGTAATGTCGGATCTGCTAGACAACTCCAACCTTGCCAACATTAAGGTTGAGTTCTACGAAGATGTCTACAAGACATCGGAGGAACCTCGAATCACCCAGCCGATCTCCGTTCCCGTCAAAGGCAAACGCCTTCTCGTAGTGGACGATGTCGCCGATACCGGGAAATCCCTTAAAATCGTAAGAGAGAAGCTGCTCGAAGACGGCGCAGCCGAGATAAGGATAGCCACCTTATACTTTAAGCCTTGGAGCATTGTAAAACCCGACTTCTACGTGAAGACCACAAAGGCGTGGGTCTGCTTCTCTTGGGAGTTGTACGAGTCCGTGAAGAAGATTGGTGGAAAGCTGAAGAGCGAAGGTATGTCCCTACCCGAAGTCGAGAAGCTCTTGATATCCATAGGCATGGAGCCGTTCGTCGTCAAAAAGTTCGCGCAAGAGATCTTCGGTGGCGAGTAAAGGACCCGTCCTCATTTCTTCTCAAATCCACGCCGTTCTTGAACCTCCCTCACCTATTTCCTCCAGATTGTATGACGTATGTCAGAATAGCATAATGATTTCACTGTCCGATAACGAGGTCCGCTATGTCGACAGCCGAGTGAGAGATTTTACTGATCTCCGAGACAACTATTGAAAAAGCAGAGATCCCTGTCTTCATAGATTGCGCGGTTCTCTCCTCGAAATCCTTTAGGAGCCGGAGAGTCTCGTTGTGTTCTCGAGTGGCTTGTTCGGCTAGGTCAACGTTCCTCAAGAATAGCCCTTTCATCGCTGTATCAAATGTCTCCTCAACCTTTCGGCTGATGGCGGAGAGGGGTTCGGTTTGATTCGGAGAGAGATTGATCGCCTGTGAAGAAAGGGTCTGATTCGCGATCTCCACGGAGGAGTCTCCGACAGACTCAACCAGGTTGGCGGTTATTCTGTAATCTAGACACTCTATCGGAGTGATCTCGAGGGCGCCTCCTAGGGAAGGGTTCTGGACTGCAGACCTTAACAGTCGAACCAGGAGAAAGTATAGGCGGTCAACCTCATCATCGCGATCCGAGACCACGCGGGCCAACTGTCTGTCCCTCTTGAGAATCGCGGTGGTGGCGTCCTTGTACATGCTGAGGGCGATCGTGTACTCTCGTCTAAGGACCATGTCAGGAATGAGACTTGAGGGTTCAAGTAGACATTGAATAACGATCCGATATGCATCCTCTTCCATTATCTCAAGACCGATCAGCCGAGAGACAATGGATTTGACACGATCTCGATCCGAGAGGCTGATCATATCCTTGGATGCTATCCTGATCAAATCATAACCCAGAAGGTATCTGCCTATAAGGTCCCTCTGCAGATGGGCGGAAGGAAGTAGGACAATAGTTTCAAGGGGTTTCTTAGACTCGAAATGGGGGAGTATAGTTAAGCTGCCGTCGTGCCGTTCATCTATTCTGAGTAGGCTCCCCTTCTCCAAACCGTTGGCTCTTGCCCATTTCTTTGGGAGGGAGATCAGAAAGGTTCCACCGGTCTCCTGCAACCTTCTGAGATCCATATAAGTTCACAGAGGGAATAGAGTGTTTTCTTGGCATAAAAGATAGTTCCGAATGGGCAAAAAGGTTGTTTTTGTGCCGGTTCAGGTTAGGAACTTCTACTTCTGAATAGGCTCAAGGCTGCAGCCCTGACAGCCTGTTCCGCCGATACGGAACTATCCGAGGCGACTATTAGAATCGCGTCACTCTCATTCGGCTGAAACTTATCCAATAGCTGAGCCGTGATCTCAGGGAAATCCTTCTCCGCATCTTCACTCAATCCAGGTACCGAGAGCGCATTATCCTTGAATATGAGGGTCATGGCTCCAAGTGCCCCGGCGCGTATGGATGCATCCCGCTCTTCTATCCCGGATCGGACCAGTTGGGAAGCGTTTCGAGCCAGAATGGCTACATTGAATTCCCCAAACCCAAGAGGACTCCCGGTTAGCGGAACAGATCTGGAGATAAGACGGCGAATTCTCTCCGAGAAATCCCTACCATGATCGGTCAGTGAACAACCTGACCGGGTAACCTTGATCAAACCTTCGTCTCTCAAGCGTTCAACCATTGTTCTTCCAGCACCCTCGCCAAGGCCCAGTTCCTTGGATAGCCGACTTCGACCGATGGGGCCCTTGAACTCAATGATATCTATAGCCCATAGTAGATGGTAGTCGCTGAATGACGGGAAAGGCCCGGGAGCCCGAGATCTTGAAAGCGTTGTAAGAAATGACAGTTCTTCCATTGTCCATCACAGCCGACTCTGCCCGACCATGAATCCAGGGTTTCAAACACGTTGCTGAGATGATCTTCCTCTATGAGAGAAAAGGCTTTTGAGATGGTCAGCTGACATATTGGTTGGAATATCCATCCATAAGAGGCTTGGGGTTGAAGTATGAAGACAGACAGGAAGAGTAGAATAACATTAGCGATAGCCGGTTTGCTCTTAGTCGTGATAGCAATAGTCGCCTGGAGTACAAGACCAGAAGTAACGGTCAAAACGACTTATCCGTTTGCGATCATAGACGACGCGGGTAGAGCCATCGAGATGGGCGCCGAACCCCAGAGAATAGTCTCGCTATCACCAGGAAACACAGAGACGCTATTTGCCTTAGGTCTAGGTGAAAGAGTAGTTGGTGTAACTGAATATTGCGACTACCCGGTCGAGGCGAGGGGGAAGACCAAAGTCGGAGGGTTCGCTAGGATAAATATTGAAAGGGTAGTCTCGCTCGAGCCAGATGTCGTCTTCGCTACAGGCGGCGTCCAAGTTCGAATAGTGCAACAACTGGAGAACCTAGGGATCAAGACGGTTGTGCTCAGACCGGAAACTGTCGAAGGCATCCTAGACGACATTCGATTAGTCGGAGAGATTACGAACAGGAACAGTGAAGCGAATACGTTGACGAGAACGCTGAAAGACAGGATAGAGATGATAAAAGCGACTACTGAGCGTTCTGCCTCCAAGCCAAGGATATACTACGAGATCTGGCATGACCCTCTGATGAGTGTTGGTCAGGGTACCTGGATAAATGAGCTAGTCCAACTCGCCGGAGGGGGGAATATATTCTCCGATTCGTCCGATCCCTATCCAATCATCAACTCCGAGCTAGTGATTGAGAGAGACCCCGAGGTGATATTCATGAAGATAGGCTACATGGGAGGCGTAGCAAAAGAAGACATAATCAACAGGCCAGGATGGGACAGGATATCTGCAGTCAAGAATGGAAGAATTTACGAGATAGACGAAAACGTATTGATAAGACCAGGCCCCAGGATAATCGATGGACTGGAAGCATTAGCAATGGCGATCCACCCTCAGTTATTCAAGTAGAACCGCTGGCGAGAGACTAGGATTGAACGAAGTAGAATCCATAGACAAGAGACCTAGCCCCCGACATCTGAGTCGAAAACTAGGAACAGGACTTCTGACGGCGATTCTAGTCCTAGCCATCCTAGTCTCCCTTTCTATGGGCTCCATAGATCTCAGCCTCCAAAGGATCCTTGTAGTCCTAGCAAAGAAGTTGGGGTCCGTTGCTTCTGGAGCTAGCCAGCATGATAGAACCATTGAAGAGATTATCGTCATCCAGATCAGACTTCCACGAGTGCTTGTAGGGGTTATCGTAGGAGCCGCGTTAGCCGTCTCAGGGGTCGTGTTTCAAGCGGTATTCAAGAACCCTATGGCCAGCCCCTTCGTGACCGGGGTTTCATCAGGAGCCGCGTTAGGCGCCAGTATTGGAATTATTCTAGGCGTAGGCCGGTCAACACTTGGGCTAGGATTGGTCTCGATCAGCGCGTTGCTAGGAGCCTTCATGGCGGTTCTGCTTGTATCCATAATCTCAGGAGCTGGATCCGGCAATCAAGTGCTCAGACTTCTACTCTCCGGTTTAGCCGTCAGCTACCTTCTATCAGCGGCAACTTCACTAATCATGATATTATCCGGGGAAGAACTACATGTCGTCCTCTCATGGCTAATGGGAGGCCTTACAAATAGTACTTGGATGCAGGTTGAGATTGGGATTCCAACCGTTCTACTCGCCATATTAGGGACATACCTATCTTCAAGAGAGTTGAACGTGTTACTACTCAGCGACGAAGAGGCTCAACACTTAGGAGTCGAAGTAGAGAAGATCAGAAGAAGACTAGTGACACTTGCCTCAGCGACAACCGCAGTTGCGGTATCTCTGACCGGAACAATAGGATTCGTAGGATTAATGACACCGCACCTTGCAAGAACCCTATTTGGCCCCGATCACCGAATCCTGATCCCAACCTCGGCGATACTAGGATCGATTACACTCGTCATATCGGATGCGATTGCAAGGACAATCCTGATACCTTCAGAGATTCCGGTCGGAATCATAACCTCGTTGCTTGGAGGCCCCTTCTTCATCTATCTCCTCGTAGGCAGAGGAAGATCGAATCGATATTGAGGAAAACGAATGGTCAAGCATATACTAGAGATCAAAAAAGCAACATGTTATTATGGTCAGACGAAGATACTCGAAGACATCAGTCTAGAAGTTGAAGCCGGCGGTTTTGTAGGAGTACTTGGTCCCAATGCGTCAGGCAAGACATCCCTAATCAGATCTTCTTCCGGACTCTTAAAGCCAAGTTCTGGCAAGATAATTCTAGACGGTCAGGATCTCTACTCCATGAGTAGAAAAGAGATTGCAAAGAGGATCGCCGTCGTACCTCAAAACTCATACTTCGACCCAAGCTTCACCGTCCTCGAAGCGATCCTAATGGGAAGAACACCCCATCTTGATTGGCTTGAGAGCGAAGACGAGGAAGACATGCAGATAGCGGTCGAGTCGATGAACGTAGTGAACATTGGACCGCTTTCGGAGAGGAGACTAGGCGAACTGAGTGGCGGCGAGAGACAGAAAGTCCTGATCGCACGGGCACTCACACAACAACCTCAGGTCCTACTCCTAGACGAGCCTACAACCCACCTGGACATAAGCAGCAAGATCGATGCAATAGGTCTAATCAAAAGGCTATGTATCAAAGAGAGGCTGGCAGTAATAGCGGTATTCCATGACCTCAATCTTGCCGCACGTTACTGTGATTCAGCAATCCTACTAAGAGAGGGTAGAACCATTGCCTCAGGACCTATAGAACGAGTAATGAGAAGCGAGACGGTCAAGAAGACATTCGGCGTCAACGTAGAGATAAGAAGACACCCAAGAACAGGAAGCATCTTCGTAGTCCCACTTCTGGATCTCCCGACAACGAAAGAACAACTTGGCGGAACAGTACACCTTGTATGTGGAGGAGGTACCGGATCTATCCTAATGACCGAGTTGACCAGGCGAGGATACTCTGTTACGTCCGGCGTCCTGAACGTGCTCGATACAGATAACGAGACCGCTCACGAACTGGGAATACCCGTCATCAACGAGGCCCCATTCTCACCGATATCTGATGAGAACTACCAAGAACACCTGAGGATGATTTCAGCAAGTCAACTAGTAATTCTCAGCGATGTACCCTTCGGGAAAGGAAACATAAGAAATCTAGAAGCAATCCTCTGGGCACTCGGAAGAAGAAAGAGGATCATAATGATAGAGGGAAAGATCGAGGAGACAGACTTCACACAGGGGATAGCGAAAGAATACCTCCTCCGACTCAAAGAGGGAGGGGCAATAGTAGTCCAGAGCGAAAAACAGGCATTAACCAAGACAGAGGAGATACTATCGAAAGAGGATACGAGAAGAAAAAGGTGAGGTATGTAAAATCACCACCCTTCGCAAAAACATATCATCCGAGTAGGGGAGATCGAACCTTGCCGGTAGTGGAGAACCCGAGAAAAGGATACAACAAATCCCATATGATGCATGGGGGAAAGATATGGGAGATCGCAAAAGAGACCGGTATAGCACCGGAGGCCCTCTTAGATTTCAGCGCAAACATCAACCCCCTCGGGCCATCGCGGAAAGCCATCTCCGCGATAAGAGAGAATCTATGGAAGATTCCTCACTACCCTGAGCCAGACTCCACAACCCTAAGGCAGAGAATCGCGAAACAATTCTCCATAACCTTCGACAACGTTCTAGTAGGGAACGGGTCGACAGAGATAATTCACCTCTTCGCGGAAACCGTTCTCCAGAGAAGAGGCGAGGTCATCATTCCTCAACCGACTTTTGCAGAATACGAGGCTGCAACCCGGAGATTCAAAGGAAAAACGAGGCTCGTCTACGCAAGACCAAAGACATTCTCCCTTCCGCTCGACGAGATACATAAGAGGATTAGCGCAAAGACTAGAGCAGTCTTCATCTGCAACCCCAACAACCCGACAGGAAAACTCGTCGAGAGGGAACGAATAATCGAAACCGTTCAGAGAGCAGAAGAACACAACGTCCCCATACTCATCGACGAGACGTTCATCGAATTCTCTGAGAGAGAAGACGATTCAACGCTGGCAGACATCGCCTCCGACTCCCCTAACCTCGTGGTGCTTAGAACCTTCACAAAGATATACGCGCTTACAGGACTGAGAGTCGGATATGCGATAGGACACAGAGACATGATCAAACCAATCCTAGACAGAAAACAACCATGGAACATCAACTGTCTTGCAGAAGCCGCAGCATTAGCGTCACTGGAAGATGTCGACTACATCAAGAAAACGAGGAGACTTATCCAGAGGGAGAGAAGTTTCCTTCAAAAAGAATTAATCGATATACAGGGTATAGAACCCTTTCCTTCGCAGACAAACTTCATCCTTGTCTGTACTGAAGAGACAAACAGAACATCACAAGAAATACGATCCATCCTACTCGACAAGGGCATAATAGTGAGGGACTGTAGCTCCTTCAGGGGGTTGGGGAACTCGTTCATCAGGGTCGCAGTGAGGAAGAGAGCGCATAACAAGAAACTAGTCAGAGCACTATCGGAGACCCTTACATGAAGAATCTAAGAGGAAAACGGAGATTCCTTTTCGGGAAAAGCCCAGTAGATACCGGACGGTCATGCAAGTACTATCCATGCCACTTCAAGGGGCAAGACTGTCTGTGGTGTTACTGTCCTCTATACCCATGCCTCGACCCAGAAAACGGAGGAAAACAGGTGAGAAGCAGGAAGACAGGTGATTACGTGTGGAGCTGCATCGACTGTCACTGGATCCATCGTAAAGACGTTGCAGAGAAACTGAAGAAGATCATACTTGACGGCGACCGACTACCCGACGAAAGTCAGTTTCAGGATCTACTGAACATCTGCAAGAAACTAAAGAGCGAGCTAGAACAATGAGAGCAAAAACCCTGATGGTCCAGGGCACTACATCGTATTCTGGAAAGAGTCTACTTGTCGCAGGTTTCTGCAAGATCTTCAGAGACATGGGCTACAGAGTTGCTCCCTTCAAGTCACAGAATATGTCGTTGAACTCTTATGTCACATTGGACGGAGCCGAGATAGCGAGATCCCAAGCAACACAGGCGTTTGCAGCCGGCATCGAACCTACAGCCGAGATGAATCCCATACTGCTAAAGCCGAGGGGGGATTCAACCTCACAGGTCATCCTAATGGGAAGACCATACGCCGACTACGACGCTAAGATATACTATGAGGAATTCGCCCTCAAACAAGGACTCTCTGCAGTCCAGAATGCCTTCGATACGCTTGCAGAGAACTTCGAGATAATAGTAATAGAGGGCGCAGGCAGCCCCGCAGAAGTGAACCTCTACGAGAAAGAGATAGCAAATATGAGGATAGCTGAGCTAACAAAATCACCGGTCATTCTAGTAGCAGACATCGATAGAGGAGGCGTGTTCGCGAGCATAGTTGGCACAATGCAATTGCTGAAGCCTCGACACAAGAGGATCGTGAAGGGATTCGTAATCAACAAGTTCAGAGGAGACGAAACGATCCTCCAACCAGGAATCTTAGAACTCGAAAAGATCACCAAGAAGAGGGTGCTTGGCGTCATCCCTTACATGCAGGATCTAGCCTTACCGGATGAAGACTCTGTAGCCTTAGAGGAAAAAATGGGTCAGAAAGAACCAAAGATAATCGTCGGAGTGGTCAGACTACCGAGGATATCAAACTTCACCGACTTCGATCCGCTACGGAGACACCCTGAAGTCGAATTACGGTACATCACAAGGGCTGAAGAGATGGAGCCGCTGGATTCAGTAATCATACCTGGAACAAAGAATACCGTAGACGATCTGAAATGGCTTAAAGAAAGAGGATTAGACCGGAAGATAAAGAACCTGGTTCGCTCAAATAAGCCGGTCCTAGGAATCTGCGGAGGCTACCAGATGCTAGGTAGGCAAATCCTCGACGAGAAGGGAATAGAGGGGGGGCCTGAAACCTCGACCAACGGACTTGGTCTACTCGACATCGTCACCAGATTCGATTCGTATGAGAAAACGACAAGGAGAATAGAGATGTCAGTAGTCGGAGACACCCCGCTTCTTCCGAAGAAGCCCAAGACCAAATTCAAAGGATATGAGATCCATATGGGAGAAATAGAGCCAGGAGAAGACGCGAGACCCCTCTTCAACGTATCTGACAATACGGGAGAACGATGGGAGGGGGCATCCACCAAGGACGGGCTTGTTCTGGGAACAAGCATCCATGGTCTATTCGATAACAATCCGATTCTCGATAGCCTAGTCGACTTCTTGGCGAGAAAGAGGACTGAAAAAATAGGAGCGCCGAAGATATGGAAGACAGAAGAAGTCTGGAACGAAAGCCTCGAAAGGCTGGCACGCGTCATGCTACGAAAACTAGACTTTGGAGATATTACTCGAATAATCGGTCTTTGAGAAACAATCCAGTCAAGGTGCAGCCAGTTGCAATCATTATGGATGAGGTTCACCGTACTTTTCCTCGCAATAGTCATAGACTTGATTCTCGGAGAACCCCCTGAGAAGATCCATCCAACGGTCTGGATGGGGAAGTATATCCTGAAGGCGAAAAACCTCGCCCTCAAGAATGAGAACGAGAGAACACGGCTGATCTTGGGAGCTGGGTTGACAGCCACAACAATTCTGCTCTTCTCGGTTCCAGCCTATCTGCTAGAGACGTTGGTTCTCAATCTCGGGGGAACTGTAATCTATCTTGTATTCACAGCAGTCATCCTAAAGACAACCTTCGCCGTAAAATGCATGCACCAGTTCAACACGAACCTCTACTCCGCTATCGAAGACGGAAGACTCGAAGACGCGAGAAGACAATTGACCTTCCTAGTTAGGAGAGACCCCCGAGAACTGGACCGAAAGCATATGATCTCCGCTTCCGTGGAGACCATCGCCGAGGGAATCGTCGACGGCGCCGTCTCCCCACTCTTCTACTTTTCACTCCTTGGCCTGCCAGGAGCCGTAGCATATAGGGCGATAAATACGCTCGACTCCATGGTAGGATACAAGGACCAGACACACAAGGAATTAGGCTTCTTCTCCGCGAAACTTGACACAGCCACAAACTATCTCCCTGCACGCATAACCGCGCTCTCCCTCGTACTCTCTGCTCTAATACTAGGAGAGGACTATCAGGGATCCCTAAGGGTCCTCAAGAGAGACCACTCCAAGACAGAGAGCCTGAACGCAGGATGGCCTATGTCTGCGATGGCAGGAGCGCTTGGCGTCGAGCTCGTGAAGAAGAAACACTATAGGCTGGGAGACGACAACGAAAAGCTCTCTAAGGAACATATTACAAGAGCACTTAGAATGTATACAACGTCGATTCTACTATTCTCGATCTCGATAGCACCACTCTTCATGTACGTCACCTCAAATCTGAAGGGGGGAATCGGAGCTTGAAGATAGACACCCCGATCAAGAACCTCTTGGTCGAAGTAAAGAACGATACCCTGGTTATCGGCTACGACAAACCGTTCAAAGTCATGAGCTCAGCGGTACTAAACGGCGGAGTTAGACAGGCTAGAACGATAATCAGCTGCCACGTCCCCAGCAACTACGACCACGAGAACCCAGAGGAGATACTTCGAAAGAGAGCAGAGGAATTAGGGCTTCCCAGCCCCCTCGTAGGCATGCTCACCGCCGTGGACCTGGAGAACGTCTCGACCTCAACAAGCGCGGTCTCCGGTAAAAACCTACTCGTAGTCGCGACCGCGGGGATATCGAACGCAACTCGACCAGGGGAACCACATTCGACCCAAGGCATAGGGACTATCAACCTCGTCGTCGTCTACGAAGGGGATATGACCGGGAGCTGTATGGTCAACGCAGTCCTGACCGCAACAGAAGCCAAGAGCGCTATCTTGAGGAGACTCGACATCAGAACAAGAAAGACTGGGATACTAGCTACTGGAACCAGCACAGATACAGTCGCTATTTGTTGTCTCGGAGACGGCAAGCCCCTTCGGTACGCCGGGTCAGCCACAGACATCGGAAATACCCTTGGCAGAACGGTTGAGAACTCAATACAGGAGTCCCTGAAAAAACAGGAAGGATTGGTGTCCGGAAGACCTATGGCGTCTCGTCTAGAAGAGAGAGGAATCCCTATCGAAGAGATATTGAAGACCGCCTTGGAACTCTTTGTTCCCCACCCCGGTGTTGAGAGGAGAAGCGATGCCGAGAGAATCCTTAGGAGAGAACTCGAGAAAGCTCTCAACGATGTCAACGTCTGTTGTATAATCTCGGCAGGAATGCGGCTTGAAGAAGACGGCAGGATGAACCTCATACCCCAGATGGACTCTAAGGAATTCGTTAAAGACCCACTCTATCTTCTAGCAGACGAGATGATTGGGAGACAGATAGCAGACTATATCGGAGGAGCCAAGGCGATTTTCGAATTCAACAGATTCGACAGAGAGAAACCCGGCATCCTCCGGGAACTTGGACCAGTCATGGATGATGTCATCGCAGGCATAGCTGCAGGGATATCGTCAAAGATGTACTCGACCAGACTTGAGGAAATATAGCTTGAACGTTACAAGAGTAGCTCGGAGTCTGCTCTCGTTCCTCACAACGATCCCCGTAGGGATGCCGGACGACGCCCTCGACCAGTCGGCAGAGAACATGCATCTCTTTCCAGCAGTAGGAGCATTCATAGGACTTCTAGCAGGGATTCCTGCCTACATCTTATTCCTCTACCTCCCTAAGGACTTAGCAGGCATCCTCAGCTACGGTGCTCTCCTAGGGATCACAGGTCTTCAACACATCGATGGCCTGTTTGACTTTGGGGACGGAATAATGACCCATAGCACGCCGAATAGGAAGATCAAAGCGATGAGAGACCCAGGCTTGGGCGTAGGAGGAATCTTCATAGGGGTCTTCTTCATCACCCTGACCATAGTCTTGATGAGTAAACTAAGCATAGAGACCCTGATCCCCTCGCTAATCGTATCCGAGACGACATCGAAGCTGTCCATGGTACTTCTAGCTTGGTCTGGGAGACCTGCCAGCCCGGGCATGGGAAGCAGATTCACCGAAAAGATGAGCCGGAAGACAAGGCGATTCCTCTTCAGCCTCGTATTCACGATTCTTACAGCATGGATGGCTCTCGGATGGATCGGGATATACTCGGTCACAGCAGGGATAATCGGTAGTCTAGCACTCCTGGAGATAGCGAGGAGGAACCTCAACGGTCTAACGGGAGACGTCTTCGGGGCGTCAAACGAGATCTCAAGAGTCCTCGTACTCATACTCATCACAGGTGTACACCGTTGAGAGCGACAGCACTCATAATGGCAGGAGGAAGAGGGACCAGGATGAGCCACCGTCTAGAGAAACCCTTGATCCCGATCCTTGGAAAACCAATGGTCGAGAGAGTACTGGATGCGATCAAGAGATCCACAAAGGTAGGGAGGACCCTTGTCGTCGTCAGCCCCAATACGCCAGCTACAGCAGAGAAAATGGCTTCCACAAGCACGGTTGAAACAATCGAAGCCCCTGGAGAAGGCTACATCCAAGACATGAGATACGTCATCAAGAACGAGAAACTGAAAACCGTTCTCATCGTCTCGGCTGATCTACCGCTGATAACACCGGAGCTAATTGATCTAGTACTCGAGAAATACGAGAGATGCAACAAGCCTGCTCTCATGGTTGCTGTGAGAAGAGACTTCTACGAGCAACAAGGATTCCTCTCGAACAGTAACTACTCACAGAGGTACGGCCCGATAATTCCAGCAGGGATCAATGTCTTGGATGGAACCAGAATCGATGAGAAGGAATTAGAGGAAGAGGTACTCGTATTGGATAGAACTGAAATCGCTGCAAATATAAACTCCCGAGAAGACGTAGAGAAAGCCCAAGAGTTAGCCCGACAAGAAGAAGCCGAACCGCTTAGGAAAGAAGCATGGTGAACACAATGAACCATCCTGATAGAGATACAGAAAAAACAGAGGAAGGGGAAGAGAACGAACGCAAGAGAAGATTCTCGACCGCCAGAATTTCCCGGATATCCATACTATCGGCGTTGACCGCGCTCGGCACATTTGTGCCATTTCCAAGCCCGGTGGGCACGGTAGGGTTCGATTCACTACCAGGATTCATGGCAGCTTTCCTGTTCGGACCAATCGACGGAGGCATAGTGTTGCTGATCGGACATGTCGCAACAGTCTTGGCTCATGGACCTCAGCTAGGGATTCTCCACGTACCCATTGCGCTTGGAATGGGGGTGACAGGATGGCTAGCAGGATCGACAAGAGTAAGATTCGGTCTAATCCCTGCCGTCATAGTCGCTATCCTAGCCAACACCTTATTGTTTCCATTAGCCGCCCCAGTAATCGGTTGGGGAGGGGCTTTATCCCTAGTACCATACCTCTTGGTTGCATCAAGCGTGAACTCGATCATAGCGGCACTCTGCTCAAAGGCAGCGGAGTCAGCGGTCGAACTCGCCCAAAGAGAAAGAGCCCAAAAACCTTGAAGATGATAATCTAGGCTTGCAACGAGACCGGGTGAATAGGATAGAACAAGGATTGGCGCTGCTAAGCAAAGAAGCAAGGAGATTCTACATAATCATTGCAGTAGCGATTTGGACTTCGGCAGCAATCTTATTTCTCCTCTTCTTGAGATGGCTTACAACCAGGTCCTAAGCGTACCATATCCCCTGCAAAGCGGTAGGGTATCGCTTCGTTTTTCAGTGAGAACAACCGACATGAAATAAGAGTAGAATACATCCAGACACCGAGAACAATACACAAACTCGTCGAATCATCTAGATCAATCAGACATCAGGAGGATAGAATGAATGGAATTGACAGGGACACTCTTCTCACTAGGAATGCTTCTCTTCCTCCTCGGGTTCTTACTCACAGTCGTAGGAACGATCTGGGGGGTCACCAATAAACCTCCAGAGAAAGAAAAGAGAGGGAGGGTTGGAGGCCTCATAATGATTGGGCCGATACCAATCGTATTCGGATCAGACAAACAGACATCTAGACTATTGCTGGCGATCGCGATCGGGTTTATCGTCCTATTTCTCCTGCTCTTCGTAGTTCCCCTCTTTCTAGTGTAGGAGAGAAGAAGTTGATCGGGTCGTGTAGGATCTGCGGGAAGGACGGAATCATACACTTCTGCAAGAACTGTGGAAGCAGAGTCTGTACAAATTGTTTTGATAAGAAACTCGGGCTTTGTCTTGAGTGTTCAAGGAAAACCGTAGACGAAGGTGTCTCCAAGATATCTCCTCAGGGACTGATAAGGCTAGGAACCGCCCTAATCTTCGGCGGGTTCGGGTTGATGACCGTCGCGGCAATACTCGGAGGGATATTCGGGGTTGGAGAGGGTGTTGTGATAGTCGGTTTCTTCCCCTTCTTGTTTGGATTTGGCTCTTTCCCACCCATACTGTTCTTGCTTACCCTGATAATGTCTCTATTACCTCTGATCCTTTTCCTCTATGTATGGCTCACATCAAGATCCGAGCTTGAAACCGGGGAATAATGATATCGTGCCCAATAGGGTTGAAGTACTCCTTACGAAGACACGATACGTTGTTATCAAAGACATAGAAAATGAATCTTTTTAACAAAGCCTTACCATAGGGTAGGGGTCTATAAGGTGAACCGTGTCGAAGAGCAGCATGATAAACGAGCTGGAACACCGAGCCCTCAAGATTATAGTTGACTCCGGGTCAGAGGGAGTACTTCAAGCCGACCTTTGGAGGAAACTGGACGCAACCAGCCGAGAAGGGTCCAGAATAGCATTGAAACTTGAGAAGAGAGGCGTAGTGGGGAGGGAGAAAGAGCTCTCTGAGGGCCGATGGACGTACAGGCTGACCGCTAAGAAGCAGCCTATAACCATTGAGTCGATAGTCAATTGCCCCTGCTTTTCATGTAAGCACCTAGACAGATGCGGTAAAGGAGGAGAACTGAACCCGAATCAATGCGAACTCCTCACAAAGTGGATTCTGGAAGACGAGAATAAGAAAGAAGTTGAAGAGGCTCCTTGACCAGACGTACGTCTAGGAATAGAAGGAACGATCACTACTATCGACTCGCGAAAAGAGAAGGCTACAGGAGCAGATCGGCCTATAAGCTCCTCCAGATCTCGAAACGCTTCAACCTGATAAGACTAGGAGACGTAGTTCTCGACCTAGGATGCTCACCAGGGGGATGGATGCAAGTCTCCAGCCAGCTGGTCGGCGACCAAGGATACGTCCTAGGAGTCGATAAGAGACCGGTCAAGGGGTTAAAACAGAAGAATACAAAGACCATTGTCGCAGACGTGGAAGACCCGAAGACCGTCGAGATGATAATCGAGGCGCTTCCCGGAAAAGCGGATATCACCCTTTCAGATCTCTCCCCGAATGTGTCCGGAATCTGGCAGATAGACCACCTCAAACAGCTAGATCTAGTTAGAGTAGCCCTCACCATAGTAAGGGAGGTGTTGAAGCATAAGGGAGCATTCCTGACGAAGGTATTTCAAGGCGAAGGCACAGACCGGTTAGTCGGCGAGCTAAAAGACCATTTTTCCAACGTAAGGATGGTCAGACCACCTGCTACCAGAAAGAGAAGCGCAGAGATGTACCTACTGGCGACCAGGTTTCAAGGAGGAAAGTCTAAGAACGGTCTCTAGGACAACCTTCGAAGGGGCATCCGTTCGGATCCCTTTCGGGTGGAAATGAGTCGGAGTCACCTTATACCCTAGCTCAGAAAGGGCACCGAATATCTCGACCGTCCGAGGTATCGGGACATTCAACCTGTCCGTAAGCCTATCAATAACATAATAGGTCGCAGGAGCATCCTGTTCCATCAAGATCACATCCAAGAGTTTCTGTAGGCGTGGATCAAAGCAATCGGACGCAAGACACTGTCTCCGTACTCGCTCGACTAAGCGGCGATCAAAGAGGTCTCCCATCCAGAGTGGCCCTGCTACACCCACGCTCTTTCCACACATCGGACAAACATCAGGGAGGGAAGGAAAAGGTCCTTGGTGAAATCCGCGGTGAAAACATGAGTAGCAATGCACCACGTAACCCAAGTTCCGGAGACAAGAATCTGCCTCCCTCAGGTTCAACGTCAAGACGACATATGATCTTATGTAATGATCCGAGGAATGAGAGAAGACAGGGAGAACCCCGAATTCGTACTTTGCAGCCCCAACAACAAGCGTACCCAAGGC
>CAZQWG010000008.1:0-111799 GCA_964596985.1 uncultured Candidatus Bathyarchaeia archaeon | reverse complement strand
TACCGGTGGGGTATATCCGGTATAGTTTTCTTAGCATCCCGCCGAGCTGGTTCTCCTTCTCCACGAGCTTAACCTCAAACCCGCGGTTGGCAAGGTTAAGCGCAGAAGTCATCCCTGCGATCCCGCCTCCGATAACCAGAGCACAAGGATAGACCTCGACCTCCACCTCCTCCTCAGGCTCCAGCAGCCTAGCCCGGGCAACACCCATCCTGATGAGATCCCTGGCCTTGCCTGTTGCCCTATCCCGGTCGTCCATGTGCACCCACGAGCATTGCTCCCTGATGTTTACGAACTCGAACAGGTAGGGGTTGAGACCCGCCTCCTCGCAAACAGACCTGAAGAGAGGCTCATGGGTTCTCGGCGTACAGGAGGCAACAACAACACGGTTCAAGGCGTGCTCCTTGATCGCCTTCCTAATCTCCTCCAGCCCAACCTCGGAGCAGGTATAGAGATTATCCATCGAAAAGACAACGCCAGGAAGACCCCGAGAATACTCAACCAGAGCAGAGACATCAAGATAACCCCCAATATTCGTACCACAATGACAAACAAAGACACCAACCCTCGCCTCCCCCATCAGGTTCGTCCCCCCGAGTACGCCTCCCGAAGTGTCTTCAGAGAGGCATACTTTGGTTTACCTTGCTTTTTCTCTACTCAATCGAGTATGGATTATCTGATCTAATTGGGAACACATTGTCATGAGCAGAACTACACATTGCCATATCTTGAGCTGCATATTGCCTGCAGTTACTTCCCATGTTGTTAAAACAATGTTTCATTATTTTAAGCATTTGCATAAAGTGAAGATTAGATCAACTTCTTTGTTCAATTCTCCAAACTATCCATGATGAATACAAAAGGTACCGATACCCGCCACCGATATGATAAGAAACTATTGTACTGAAGCTTGAAGATTATTCACGCATTGTTGATAGCAGTCCATGCACATATGTTTCAAGACTAGGTTAGAAGGCAACAAAATAATGTTGCCTAGCTGATTTACAATAGCTACTACTATATGATAACAAGAACTGTGCAGGTCATTGCCGAAACCGGGAAAGGGACTCGATTGGTTGAGTAGAGCGAAGGTATACGAGAGAGGCAGGAAAATATTACTCTCTCAACGAGAACGCAGGTGCTAGAAAACACCTCATTGCCAAATCACTTATATCTAAATATTGTAATGGGTTGACGAATCTAGAAAAAGCGGAGTAGAGACATTGCCGAGAAAAATACTGATTATCGGTGCCAACGCAGCGGGCGTTCACGCAGCCTCAGCTGCACGGAAGACAGACCCGAAATCCGAAATCACGTTAGTGACGAGAGAGAACTACTTAGCCTATTCTCGATGCGGCTTGCCTTACGTTCTAGGAGGAGAAATATCCGGCTTTGAGAAGCTTGTTGTTTTCCCTCCGTCCTACTACAAGATGATGAAACTCGATGTTCGAATGGAGACCGAGGCGAGGGGCATCAACCCAGAAGAGAAGACGGTTCAGATAGAGAGTAAGTCTAGTGAGACCGAGTCTCTCAGCTACGACTCGTTGATTCTCTCGACCGGCGCAAACCCGTTCATTTTACCGATAGAAGGGAACGACAAGAAAGGAGTCTTCGCGGTCAGGACCCTGGACGATGGGAGAAACATTCAGGAAATGCTCAAGGGAGCTAAGTCCGCGGTTGTTATTGGAGCAGGGTTTGTCGGATTAGAGACCGCTCACGCTTTCGTAGAGAAGAACGTTGAGACGACAGTGATAGAAGTCGCACCTTACGTCGTCCCCGGCCTATTCGACGAGGACATGGCGGACTACATACAAAAGAAGATCGAGGATCACGGAGTCAAGATGCTGATGGGTACCAGGGTCAGCGAGATAGTTGGCGACAAAGAGGTTACGGGAGTCAAGACTGCAAACGAGGAGATAGAAGCAGACATCGTGATCATGGCTACTGGGGTAAGACCTGCAACATCTCTTGCAACCGAGATCGGCATAGAAGTAGGAGTGACAAGGGGCATTGTAGTGAATCCGAGAATGAGCACGAGTATAAATGACATATACGCGGCAGGGGACTGCGTGGAATCCCGTAGCATGATAACGGGTCTACCATGCCTCATCCAGCTCGGGACCAACGCCGTCAGACAAGGAAAGGTTGCCGGAACGAACGCGGGCGGAGGCTACGCCACTTTTCCGGGCGTAGTCTGCACCGCCGTTTCCAAGATATTCGATTTCGAAATCGGCTCGGTCGGTCTCACAGAATACCAAGCAGGAAGGATCGGATTCAACACTATCTCCGCAAGTATCACAGGAAAGACGCGGGCGGAGTATTTCCCCGGGGCAAAAGAGATAAGGATCAAAGTCATCGCGGAGCCGTACATGGGGAGACTCATGGGAGCCCAAATCGTCGGTGGAGAAGAGGTCACTCAGAGAATCAACATGATCTCCCTAGGTATTCAAAAAGAGGTAACCGTCTGGGAGCTAGCTAAGGCCGACACAGGTTACTGTCCATCGCTGTCGGAGACCATAGAGCCAGTAGCGCTGGCTGCAGAGATAGCTGCGATGAGAATTCGAAGATAGTAACGACGTCTGGGTCTGTCAACAAGCGCGCGCTGCAGCAATCTTCCTGAGAAAAGGTCATGCATTTCGATGGTGTTATGCGCGCAGAGTCCCACAATGCAGAGTACTTGGGAAAATCAATATCGACGTACGGGAAGAGGAACCTATGGACCTAGGTAAACTTTCTTTGAGAGAGATAGAAAGGATGGAGAAGGTATTCTCTGAGATGGAAGTTCTCGAGGACTCAAAGGTAGTCACGCTTGCGCGGTCCTATCTTAGCGATTCAAGGACTTTCTTCGAGAAGGGGGAGTACGTGAACGCCTTTGAAGCAGCCATAATATCTTGGGCCTACGTCGATTCGCTCCTTCATTTCAACAAAATACGGATACCGGATGATCTGAGGGATCTGTTCACAGCATAGTAAACGGCTTTTTCTAGCACTATTCAATGGGGGAGTTCCAGTATAGGTTCTTTCGGCTTCTAGATGCCTGAAAGGGATTATTTGGCTGAGTGTGGCTGAATTCACCTGCAATCTGACCCGGTGAGCTGTACAGTACCGCTGACTAGACCAGCTTCGAACTGCATGTAGCACCGAGCCTAGTACTGATATGGGGCGCATGCCAGTTCAGTATCGGATTTTAAGTTGGAAAATTAGAGTCACGCATGCTAGTTAGTAGAGGCTCTCCACTCAGGTTCACGCTGTCTGCATGAGATCGATAGAACTATCCTAGCGGTGCGTGTACTGTGTCGCGACATGAATTTACTCTTCAAGTATTCTACTCGATATCTCATGCCTTTCTCTGAGGATGTCTCCGAGAGTCGTCGGCTTTTTCATCGCCTTCGAGTCTTTGAGGGACGGGGTTAGGGTATTCTGTGTAATTCTCACCGGTACTTCTTCGGGTTCTTTATTCGTTTTCGTACCGGAGAGCTCGGTTCCTATAAGATAGTCAAGCTGGGACTGAAGCTCAACCCTTTTTCTGCGTCGCTCTCCAATCTCTCAATCTTGATTCTTGCGGCGTGTTTTTCTTCTTCTGCCTTTCGGAGTTGTTCTGAGGTTTCCTTCAATTTTTGCCGTAGATCCGTATTCGACTCTTCAAGCTCGTTTACTTTCTTGAGAAGAACTGAATGTCTGTGTACCATCTTTTCAGCGTCTTTGAGAAGGGATTCCCATTCATCCTTTCCAACACGGATAGTCTCCCTCAAGCCAACACCGAACTCCTATTCCCGCGTGTCTTAAAATAGAGACGTGTGCTGTGCCCGTCCTTAATAGCACTTTCAGTTTACTGCGTACTGATGTATGGCGAGCGCGTTGACTGCTTTCATTATCGTGTGCAATCAGTATCGCCGTAACGTATGACCGCGATATAGCAAAGCTGAGATTTGTCATTTAAGAAGTCTCGAAGAGGCTGGTTTCGGCTCCTCTTTCAACCTCCCATGCGCGATACCGGTTACGACTCTTCCTCCGGCCGCGAAAAGGAATCCAACGACTAGCGCGCGAGTTTGTTCGAATCCTAGAATGAGAAGCTCGTTTACTAGATGCCCGCCCGCAAGTGACCCTAGAAAAGTGGCAACACCGTACACCATGCTGTAGAGAGCAAGAGACGTGGCAATCGACCCCGGTTTAGTATTCTCCATTATATAGGCTTGAGTTACACTGTCTGCCACCATGAAGATCCCTATGAACAGGTTTGCAACAATCAAGTGCCACGGTTCGGTTGCGAGCGCGTAGGATAGGGGTACGAGCGCTATTCCAATCCTTCCCAGCATGATTATCGGCTTTTTCCCGAATCTGTCAGCCAGCCGACCGAGATAAGGTCGGGTCAACAAAGAGACAATATTGTTGACGGTGGATAGCATCGCGATGAGAAACATATCGTTCTTTGTGATGATGACGTTCGCGATCGGGAAGAGCGGCCAAGCAAAGGACATGAAGAAACCTTGAAAGAAGCTGATCAGATACAATCCCCTGAGACCCGGGTTTTGGAGGATTACCCCTACATTGTCAAAGAGACCTCCGACTGACCTCTCAGCTTCACGTTTCTCTCTCCTCATCATGAACCAGAGTAAAAGGGAGGAGCCTCCACGAAAGACTCCGGCAATGACGATAGGCAGGAAGTACATCGCTTTGAGGCTGCCTCGGGTCTGCGACATTAGGTACCCCGCGAGCAGTGTTGCAGGAATAGTACCGATCATCCATACCGAATGGAATTCCGCGACACCTTGACTCCGTTTAGATTTTGGTACAAGGGTGTCGTTCACCGTAAGGGATGACGGGACAGCCATTGACATGAAGAGCCCTTGTACGACCGTGATGACGATTATCTCTTGGGGGGTTGAGACGAACAACAAAGGGAACCAGAGGATACCCCCGATAAGACTGCCGAGAAGAAGGAAAAGGACAGGTCTCCCTATTCGGTCCATCGCCATGCCCCAGGCAAGCTGCATAGTGTTGCCTGATAGGTTCTGCAAGGATCGTAGCCAACCCATGTCGGCGGGGTTTGCCCCCATCTGAACCGCGTAGATCCCGACATAAGGTGCCATCATGCTGTCTCCGAAGGCGGAGAGACCGGCGCGTAGAAGGAAGATTCGGCGATTAGACCGTTGTTGCTCAGAATTCTGACCCAACGTTACCCCCCAATGAGCGAGCCGAACTTGTTCTTGCTACTGGATACTTCGAATGTCTTGAGATTCAACAGAGCCAGGGATTCTCCAAAGGCGTCAGAGGATCCCGGCCCACATGCCTGCTTGTTCTCCGAGATAGGCCAGAATCGTGAAGGTAACGAGTCGAGTGATGAAGGTCAGAGCCAGAAAGATACTTAGCCGCATCTTGAGCAGCCCGCAGACGAGTGACAGCAGCTCTACCGGCAGAACTGGGATGACCCCGAATACGGTATAGAGGGGCCAACCCCACCGGTCCCACAGATGCGAGATTTCCCGGAGTCTTTCAGGAGTAATCCTCTCGAGAACGAATGGTCTCCCTAGGTAATAGGCTAGACCGTAGTTGGTCATCATTCCGAGTGTGAACCCGGTTGTAGACACTAAGATGAGCGGTATCTTTGGCATACCATAAAGGGCTATTACCGCGACTAGAGCAGGGCTCCCCAAGGGTACAAGGGTTCCAGCCAAGAAGGTTGCGAAGAAGATACCCACCATACCGTATCTTGCGACAATGGTTCTTGTGTCAAGGAACCATTCGGTGCTTCCAAGATCGAGAGCTTTGAAGAGTAAGAGTGAGATCAAACAGACAACTACTACGGATATCCCTAGGAGTATGGAGGACCTCACCCATGAGAATTTGAGCATATCTGATCTTTGTTTGGACATTCCGCCTTCTACAAGCGGAGACAGAAATAAGTCTTCCTATGGCTTCTTTCCGCCGAGAGTTTCAGAATACGTGTAGGTGTAGGACTGCCCGTAGTTCAGAAAAATGGTGGGGCTACTTCTTCGCCCCAAATTCTTTGGCAGACTTCTTCAACGCCTCTACGCCGGGGAGGCTCTTGCCCATCAGGAAGTCCAGCAGAACTTTCCCGCCGGTGCTCACGTACGACGCCTTCTCTTTCAGTCCAAGCCTCTCCATAGCCGCGATCGTATGTCCGCCTCCTACTAGAGAGAACGCTCCTGACTCGACTGTAGCGGTGAAGACCTTCTCGGTACCTTTGATGAACGGGTCTCTTTCGTAAACGCCGAGGGGGCCATTCAATACCACAGTCTTTGAGGTCTTGACAGCCTCAGCGTACTTCTCCGCGGTTATTGATCCGATATCGAAGATCAAGTGTTTCGTTGGCAGCTCGTCAGGGGTGATCTCTTTCCTCTTGCCTTCGGCATCGACGGCCGCATCGACAGGCATACCTATTCTCTCTTTGTGGTTGGCAAGGAGTTCCTTGACCTCGGGTAGCAGATCGAGATAGCCTTTCTCCTTCAAGAAATCCTCGTTTGGACCGCTCAGATCGCATCCTTGAGCCATCCAGAACAAGACGGTGAGTAAGCCTCCGACCAGGATCTTGTCAGCAATCCCGTTATCTAGGACGTATCTTCCGATAGCTATCGAGTCTGGAGGCTTTGCCCCGCCTAGTACGTATGTGCACGGTTTCTCCGCACCTGATGCTACCCGGGATAGATTCGTCAGCTCTCTTGCCATCGTCAGACCTGCTACCGAGGGAAGTAGCGGTGTGAAGCCGACCAAGGAGGCTTGAGATCTATGTGCGGCACCGAAGGCGTCGTGGACAAAGACGTCGACGAGAGGAGAGAGATTCTGAACTAGTTCGGACCTCGAGTGTTCCTCGGGTGTAAGATCCTTTGTTTCGTTCTTGAATCCTCTCACATTCTCTAGGACGAGAACCTCGCCGTCAGCCAGATTGCTTATAGCCTCCTGCGCTTTACTGCCGTATATCTCGTCAACGTACTTCACAGGTTTTCCGAGAATCTTGCCCAGGATTTCGGAGTGTTGCTTCAAGGGTATGAAATCGGGATCGCCAAGCCGTCCCTGGTGTGCGAGTACGACCACTTTTCCTCCTTTGTCAAGGATTGCCTCTACGGTCTTTGCACTGGCCCTTATCCTCGTGTCATCCGTGATCTTCTTAGTTTCTAAGTCCAATGGCGCGTTGAATTCTGCCCTGACCAGAACGGTCTTTCCCTTTAATTCGAGGTCGTCGAGGGTTAGTAAACCAAATTCTTTCCCGCTCAAAGAATCACCATAAGCTTCCTATCCCAATAAAAGAAAGGGGGAGGGGAGATATATTCTCTTCTTATACCATCTTGGAGTGGATGTGCTTAAGAAGATCAACCAAACGGCAGGAGAATCCCCACTCGTTGTCGTACCAGCTCAGGACCTTGACAAGTTTCCCTTTATCCCCTATGACTTTAGTGCTGAGGCTGTCTACGATTCCGGAATGGGGGTTTCCAATGATATCTCTAGATACTATCGGATCTTCGGTGTAGCCGAGTATCCCCTTGAGCTTTCCCTTCGAAGCCGCTTTCAGAGCAGAATTGACCTCGTCAGCCGTGACCTCCTTCTTGAGGATGAGGCTCATATCCGTGATGGATCCGTCAGGGACTGGAACCCGTAAGGCCATCCCGTCCAGCTTTCCGTTGAGTTCAGGAAGAACGATTCCAACCGCCCTTGCGGCCCCGGTCGTGGTGGGAATGATAGAGACAGCTGCAGCCCGTGCCCGCCTCATGTCTTTGTGAACAAAGTCGAGGGTTCTCTGGTCGTTTGTATAGGCGTGGACCGTCGTCATGAAACCTTGTTCGATTCCGAAGGATTCGTTCAGAACCTTCACCACAGGAGCGAGCGAGTTTGTTGTGCATGAGGCATTCGAGATTATATTATGCTTCTTAGGGTCGTAGTTCTCATGGTTGACTCCCATGACGATCGTCACATCGGGGTCTGTAGCGGGTGCTGTAATTATCACCTTTTTTGCCCCAGCAGATAGATGCTTACTGGCTCCTTCACGGTCACGAAATACTCCTGTCGCCTCTACTACTACCTCGACCCCCAACGCCTTCCAGGGGAGTTTCGTTGGATCTCGCTCAGAGATCATCTTGACTTCTTTTCCGTCGACGATCATGGCACCATCCTTAAGGGAGATGTCCATGGAAGATACGCCGAAGACAGAATCGTATTTCAGTAGATGGGCGCACATCTTGGCGTCTGCAAGGTCATTGATTGCTACTATTTCGAAGTCCCTGGTAAAATCAGCGTCGGCCATAGCGGCCCTAAAGAAATTTCTTCCAATTCGTCCAAAACCGTTTATCGCAACTTTCACCATACAATATCCCTCGTTGAACTACTTTCCTCCATTCATCTCTAAAAGAATTTACCTTCTGCACACATAGGATGAGGGATCACTAACTTGGGTAGGGACAGTAGGTTCACTCTGTATTAGAGATGTTCAATACACGGTTAAGGACACGTAAAACCCTTGTTCTGAGGGTTATTCTACCCACGACCGAAGGCAGTTGATCTAGACTGTTCAAGACTATATCAGGCGAAGGGGACAATACTCCCCGGTTTCTACGGGGATTATGTTCCCTGATAACGTACGCGGAGAATGCCCCGATATTCTTGGCTCCTTGCACATCGCAGTCCAAGCTATCCCCCACAATGAGGGTATGCTCTGCCTCGACCCCTAGTCGCCGGGTCATATCAAGGAATATCTGTGAATCGGGTTTGAAGGATTTGAGGGTCCACGTGAAGCCGATTGAGTCGAAGAATCGGCGAATTTCGAATCGATCCAATGCCCCGTCGCAGATAAAGGGAGGCCCATTCGACAGGAGGCCCAAGCGAAACCCGTTGGCTTGGAGAGACGCCAAGCATGGGATAACATCGTCGTATAGGTTTACTCTTCTCAGATATGCGTTCAGTACTGCACGACGGAAGGCATCCCGATATCTTCTGACATTGGCCCCTAGATTCGTGGCTTCACCGTAGCCCAACGCTTCCAAGAAATCGGGGGTGCGCCTACGAACTAGTCGTAGAACGCCTACTTCCTTCAGGTTGCTAAGTTTCGATCTGATACGCCAGTACGTTGAGATGCCTCTCTTTCCCAGTCGATCCTTGAGGAGGACAGTGAGCTCTTGTATGCGGCGATTCTCGTCGGCGGCAAAGGGGGTTGCAGGGTAGGAGATTAAAGTGCCGTCGAGATCGAAGATTACTGCTTCAAGATTCTTGATCTGATTAGGCATCTGTAGTCTCAACTACACATTGCGAGGTTGGTTGAAAAACTTGAACTAGCTGGGAGTCCTTAGTTAGAGACGGTCGTGCATTTCGTTTAAATCTACTCATCGAGCAATTCACGGCGATTAAGAGGAGTAGAATGTCAAGGAAGTGAGGATAAAAGACTTTATGTCTCGGCAACGCCAAAGTAGTTTTGTGACGGATTATGAGTGAAGCGGAGACTTCAGGAGAAGAGGTAGCTGAAGAAGCCCCGGTGAGGAGACGGCGTTCACGGGCCAAGAAACGACGCACAAAGATCAAGGAGTCGGTGAAGCGGATCCGAGAAAGGATCGATGCGCTCTCCGAGAAGATTGATGTCGAAAAGTCTCTTGAGGAGATCGAGGGAAGGCTTGAGACTCTCGCCAAGGATGCCGAGAAATCAACACGGGAACATCCCCTGGAGGCAATTGGGACCGTTTTTCTAGCCGGACTTCTTGTAGGGGTTCTCGTTGGAACTAGGGCAGGCAAGGATGAATGACGGAGGAGACCGACGAGGTGAGTACCCTCGACAGGATAATCGAGGGGGCTAGTAACCTCTCTTTGGGAAAAATCTCGGATGAGGTAGAACGAAGAGTTAGGAGAAGGGTGAAGAAGGCTTCAAGAAGGATTGCGTATACTATTACCGGCCTGTTCTTGTTCATGATGGCGGTTGCGTTTATCTCTGTGTCAATCGCACGGGGACTCTCTACGATTCTAGACCCGGCCTTGTCCTGGGGCCTGGTAGGATTGATCCTTGCGTTATTAGGTACGATCCTTGTTCTGATGGGTCGGTTAATCGCTTAGCCACACTCTTGTGTCACTCTTCTGTGAGGACACCTAGGCTCAACGAGACCTAGCCCAAGCCACAAGTGCTTGCCCAGCCGATACGCCTGCATCACCAGATGGAATTCTTCTATGCGTGATGAAGTTTAATCCGGAATTGGCTACAACATCTTTTATTGTTCGGGTTATGTGGTCGTTATAGGAGACTCCTCCAGACAATCCTATTACCCGAATATCTTCTCGTCGTGCCAGTTCAACAGCCATCTCACCGATGCCGCGTGCAAGCATAGATTGAACTGCGAAGGCAAGGTCGCCTATCTCATGAGAACTTCTTTTTTGCAGTAGGTCTACGATGACCTGAGAAGTCTCCAGGATTAATACAGAACCCTCTTGGGATATTTCGGCAGACAGGGTCGGGGGAGTCGAACTTGAAAGGGTTGCCGCGGATTCCAGCCTCATCGCCGGCTCCCCATCATAAGTCCTCTCGAAACAGATCCCTAGGAGTGCGGCTGCCGCATCCAAGACTCGTCCGGCACTTGACGTCAAGGGCAACCGTTCGGGTGATCCTAACTGTTTGATAATGACATCCACCTCTGTCGGTCCATGTACGAGGGCTTGAGGGTAGTTTGTGAGTAGTAGTTTGGAGAGATCTTCGAGGGGCAGCGTCTCGCTAAGAATAGAAGCCGCCATTCTGATAGGAAACTTGGTGCAGAGATCTCCTCCGGGCATTCGATGTGTTTCAAGGTGCCCGATCCGTTCATAATCCTCATAGTCTGTCAGCAGGATTTCTCCCCCCCAAGAGGACGAATCTCCCCCGTAACCTACCCCGTCCAATGCGATCCCGATTATTTGCTCGTCCACGCCGATGTTGGACTCCGCCATCAGGGAAACAAGGTGAGCGTGATGATGTTGCACTGGTTGAAGCACGACCCCTCGCTTCTCAGAGAGTTCCTTCGCCCATCTCGTGGCGAGGAATAGGGGATGAAGATCGCAAGCCACAGCATCAAACTCCTTGACGTTGCATAGCTGCCAGAGTTTCCTCGAAGCAGCTTTGAGGAATTCGAATGTCTCGAGGTTGTCGATGTCTCCTATATGCTGGGACAGGAAGCAGTGGTTATCCTTCAGTATGCATGATGTCGACCTGTCCTCAACACCGCACGCGAACACTACCTCCTCCTTCATCTTGATAGGAAGACCGATCGGTTCGGGAACGTAACCTCGGGATCTGCGAATGGGAATCAGGGATCCGGCGACATCTCGTACTACCGAGTCGTCGCATCGATTTACGATTCGCCGGTTGTGGAGGAGGAAGAAGTCGGCTATCTCGGCAAGTTCATGTCTTATTGCCTTATTCGTGATTGCCATCGGGAGTCCAGGATAGTTGCCGCTGGTGAAGATGATGGCGGGTTCCCCGCATTCCTCTAGTAGGAGATGGTGTATTCCGCTGTAGGGGAGCATTACCCCTACTGTGTGGAGTCCCGGGCTTATCCACTCGCTCAGGTAGTACTCACGGGACTTCCTGAGGGCTATTATCGGTCTTCTATAGGAGACGAGAAGTTCACGTTCTCTATAATTGACCTCGGCAAACGTCTTAACAGTCTCCAAGTCAAGAGACATAACGGCGAGGGGTTGAAAAGGGCGTCTCCTTCTCTCTCTCAAGCGGAGGACTACTTGGTCGGAGGTTGTCTTGGCTGCGAGGTGGGTTCCGCCTATGCCTTTGACTGCAACTATCTTTCCAGACTTGAGGGCTCTTGCAGCGTCGCGAAGCGCCTTCTCTCCGGTCGAGATGTCACTATCAAGATCTGAGAAGGTAAGAGCGGGCCCGCAATCAAGGCAGCAGACGGGTTCTGCGTGGAAACGGGGATCCAAGGGATTCTCGTACTCGAAGCGGCAGTCTTTGCACATGGGAAAATCGACCATAGCGGTATTGTCTCGATCATAAGGCAGTGCTTCGATCACGGTGAATCTGGGTCCACACGAGCTGCAGACCACAAACGGATACCTATACCTCTTATTGGCGGGGTCTCGGAGGTCTCGAATACATTCGTCGCATGTAGCTATGTCCGGTGAGGTGTTCGATACGCCCCCCAAAGCGAGAGCCGGGTCGCTCTGCCGAATTATGAAGGAGTCGAAGGTATCTTGGGGGTCGTGGAGGGCGATTGTCAGGTTATGATAGAAGGCAAGAGACGGCTTGTTTCTCTTCAGGTCGTTGACAAACGATTTGACCTTGGACTCCTCTCCTTCGACAACTATCTTGACTCCTGCATCGCCTAGATTTTGAACGTAGCCCACCAGCCCCTTGTCGATAGCGAGTCGATAGACGAACGGTCTAAACCCTATTCCCTGGACAAGCCCGCTACAATCGATCTCTGCCCGTTTCTTCAAAGAGGACACCCGAGTTGTCTTGCGGTTGGATCTGGATTACCTAACACCTTGAAGCGAGTCTGCATCCTACCCGGAGATGGCGAGATCTTCGACGACCAGCGAGGGGGACGCGACGCCGACTTGGTGACCTATCGGGATCTGTTTTGAGTCGTTGCCGATATCAGTCACATTGCGTATGAGCTCTTGGATGCTACTTCCGACGACAGCCTCATGTATCGGGTAGGCAAGCTCGCCTTTCTCGATCTTGTAGGCGCAATACAGGACGAGCGAAAATTCTCCGGTTCTTGAATTTGCGGTGTGGGCGCCTATGAAACCTTTTACAACGATTCCTTCGCCGAGTTGTCCGACCAGCTCCTCTCGATCTACATTACCAGGCTTCACGACGATATTCGTGGGGGCTATCGACGGTTCAGCGGAATATCGTGTGGCACCTCGGCGTCCACCGGATCGGAAGGAGTTCCCAGTATTTTCCGCGTGTATCCGGTTTGAGGTGTAGCTGTTATGAAGAAGGTTCTTCAGAATACCTTTGCCGATGACCTCGGTCTTGCGGGTGGTGCAGCCTTCATCGTCTAGGGGCTTGGAGCCTATCCCGCCGGGAAGCATGCCGTTGTCGTAGATAGTCAACATCTCGGGGCCGATCGTCTCTCCGATTCTGCCGTAAAATGGAGACTCCTTGTTGTATACGTTCTCTGCGTTGACCTCGGGGATCAGAGTGTTTGAAAGAATCTGAGAAAAGCCTTCAGGGCATATCAGCACGGGAAATCGACCTGGCTCGATTTTCCGAGGGTGAAGCTGGAGGATTGAAGTCTCACCGGCTTCTTGGGCACACTTCAAGGCGGCAGTTTCATTGATTGTGGTGGCTGAGAATCTGTCCCAACCAACGCCAACTGAGTCGCCGTCCTTTGAGGTTACAAAGACCCCGACATCGAAGTTGGAAGCTTTGTAGTATCCGGATACCCCGAGAGAGTTCGCGACGGCGGTCTTGCTACGAGATAGGAAGAGCGAACCGCTGACGGTTCTGATCTTGCTCGAAGAGTCCGCGGTCACGATTAGAGATTGTACGAGTTCGAGGAGTTCTACGGGGTCTCTTTCCAGTATCAGGGGGTCGAAGTCGATCTTCCTTGGCTTCAGGGAACTAGGTTGCTGGAGTTGAACGAAGTCCCGGTCTGGAGGCTTCGACCTAGCGATCCCTAAAGCCCTATCGACAGTGGATTTGAGAGCCTGTGTCGAAGCATCGGTCGAGGAGGCGAAACCAACGGAGAGCCCATCCGACTTGTCAACAACGGTGCGAATTCCGTAGCCCGACGACCTCTTTCTTTCGGAGAGGTTGATGCTCTTCTTCTCGAATCGGACGTGGATGGACTCAGTCGTCGAGAAAAAAGCCTCTGCCTCCTTCGCGCCTTTCTTCTCCGACCAGGAGACGACCTTATCAAGTATTGGCTTGCTCAGTTCTACCCCCCACCACAACGTTCTCAACGCGAAGAAACGGCCCGCCGTCACCCACCGGGACGCCTTGACCGGATTTTCCGCAGGTGCCGATTGAGAGTTCAAAATCGTTCGAAACCCCCGAGATATTGGAGAGCGTCTCGAGGATCAGACCCGACATCGAGACGTCGAGTACAGGCGAGGTCGGTTCTCCTTTCTCAATAAGGCGCGCCTCTTCTGCGTTGAACTGAAAGACTCCTCGAGCGACATCCACTTCTCCGCCGCGGGTACCCTTGAGAAGTATTCCGTGGTCGATTCCTTCCAAGAGTTCTTCCAAGCTTTCGTCTCCAGGCATAACGTACGTGTTACTCATCCGTACGATCGGCGGATACGCGTAGGACTGCGTCCTTGCGCCTCCATTGGAGTGTGCCTCGAGTTTGCCAGCCGATTTCCGGTCGTAGATGAGAGACGTCAAGATTCCTTTCTCAACCAATGTTCTCTTCTGGGTCTTGACTCCTTCAGAGTCGTACTCCTGGCTCCCCCAGCCTCCAAGGAGCGTAGAATCGTCGCATATTGTCACAAGATCGGACCCCACTTTATCCCTTAGTCTTCCTCGGAGTATGGATTCTTCCGCAACGATGGCGTCGGCTTCACAGGCATGACCGATCGCTTCGTGAGCAAAGACCCCGGTCAACCTAGGGTCGGTAACGACGGTGAACCTACCGCTCGGGGCAGGGTTCCCGTCAAGCAGCTCAACGGATCTCGTGGCCGCAGACCGGGCTAGGACAGACAGTTCACCTCTATCCAGGACTTCGTAGCCGCCGAGTTTCCCGAATCTTTCGCTACAAGAGACCATCTTTTCTCCCGACTTGGCTACGGCGTCGATTGCCACGAATAGCGCAGTTCTGTTGGACAAGAGTTCTGTTCCTTCGCTTGTTGCAAGGACCTCGTCGAGCTCGGAGTCCCCATATCTTATCTCGGCGTTCACGATTGAGGGGTGGAAATTGACTACCTCATCATATAGTTCTCGGACGAATCTCATCTTCTCTTCAAAGTCGACTTCACTAGGAGGAGTGTCGACTCTTTGGCGAACATCTTCTTGAATTGGGGATTCATCTGATAGGGTCACGTCCTCCTTGACGTAGGAAGAGAGCGAACGGCCGAGGCTAGCTGCCTTGCAGCAAGTATCTACAGCAGATTGTGAATCCACACTCGTAGACGAAGAGAACCCCCATGCGTTCCCGTAGAGAACCCTGATCCCGATTCCGCCATCCATCCCATACGTCGCTTGATCGTATCGTCCGTGGTTCAAGACTATCCTAGTGAACCTTCTCTTCTGGACTCGTGACTCACAGTATTCCAGATCGAGTTGGGATGTCAGCCCGATTGCTTTCTGTGCCACGTCCAACATCGATCAACAACTCTTCTCGGATGATACTTCAAAGAGAGGGTAAGAAATGTGATTTAAACAGTTAGGAGAGTCCGTGAATCGGAAAGATCTTGTCCTTAATAGCTGTCACCGTGTTCTCCACAGACTCACTTACAAACCTACTGCTCGATGTAGGCGTCGGGTCGTGGAGTCCGCCGAGACCGGGATCTTCGCTCGGACGTTTATTCAGAAGGACCAGGAACATCACTGCCCAACACCTTGAGACGTTCCTCGGCTGGTAACCCCCACCACCGAGCACCAAGAATCTTCCCGAGCAGAGCGAGTGGGCCAATTCGTGCATTGTCGCAGCTGTGTCTTCGTAGGTGAAGGTGGTCAGACGGAGATCCACAAGGGGGTCTTGAAAGTGTCCATCAACGCCGAATTGGCTAATCAGGAGTTGGGGATGGTACTCTCTTAGGAGGGGGGGAACGATCTCTCTGAAGGCATGCGTGAAGGCGTCGTCACCGCACGCGGCGGGCAACGGGACGTTCACGGAGTATCCGCGACCGGCTCCCTTTCCAACTTCTTCAACAGAACCGCTGCCGGGAAAAATGCCGTAACGGTGGAACGAGATCTTAAGGATAGGTTCATTGTATAGCAGGGATTGGGTTCCATCCCCATGATGACCGTCTATATCGACGACTGCGATTCGTTTCAGACCGTAGTTTCTCTGGAGACGCCTTACGGTTATGACTACGTCGTTGAAGACGCAGAAACCTGAAGCCGAATCGAAGGATGCGTGATGGAGACCTCCCCCAGGGTTGAAGGCGTGTATGAGGCGCCCTCTCATTATTCTGTCTGCCCCATCGAGTGAACCGCCCACAACTTGACGGGATGCCTCAAAGATTCCCTTTGTGACAGGAGTGTCGCCTGAATCTAGCAGCCCGTAACCTCTCTTGCTCATGCGTTCAACGAACTCCACATACGACTCGGCGTGAGCTGACAGTAGATCTTTTCTTGTCGCCATCGACGGTGAAATGATATCTGCCGCATCCTCAAAGACCCCGAGTTCCTGTAGAAGGTTGAGGGTCATCTTCTCTCGAATTGGCTGAAAGGGATGTTCATGGCCGAACTGGTAGTCTAGGTACTTGTCGTTGTAGAAGAAGCCGACTCTCCTTAGCTTAGTCAAAGACTTCTCTCCGAGTATCGTGATTCAAACTTCGTAGGAGTGGATGTGAGGGACAATTGAAATCGGTAGGTCAGGAGAATACTTTGCTTAGTTCTTCGAACAATCTTCTCATATGATCGAAGATCAACGCGAGTATCGAGAAGAATCTTCCAACTGAGATGACGTCGGCAAGTATGAGCAGAACCGCCAGAATGATAACAACGGTCAACAGACTGCGTCTTGTGATTCGATGGAGTTCCATGTTCTTCAAAACTGTCTCCTCGGTTGTCTTTCAGATAGCGAAACTAGACAAATATACATTGCCCTCCTTTGAATGAAGAGGGAGATTCTTCTCGCCCGAAGCGAGACGATGTCCAGTACTCGCGAGGGCTACTTGGATTCTTTGATGTTTCAACCCGAGAACCTGACGAGTAGACTGGAATGATTTTAAGCCCGCATTCATCATTCTTTTGTTCAGGAACAACCGGGTCTTTAGAGACGATCAGGCGACATGAAAATGAGTCTTGACGAGATAAGACGCAAGTATGACCTTTGGAGTTTGCTTATGGACACAGCGTACTCTATTCCAACCTATAGCAACCACAAAGCATACGTCCGGGACATCCTTCTTCACGAGAAACCAGGGATTACACCAGAAGAACTCTCCGCGTATATCGGCGTCTCGCTAGGAGAAGCATTAGTCATACTTCACGACCTTGAGAGAGAAGATTGAGTGTGGTCATCTTTATTTTTCTTCGAAGAGGGGAATGCGGGAGGGGGGAAGCAGGTTGAGGATAATTGCTTCCGATTCAGGGGCTGCGGTTCTCGACGAGAAGTTTGAGCCAGAGAAGATAGTTGCCGTCTCGGCTGTACTCGTGGAACCACCCTACACTCAAGCAGAGAAAACCCTGTCTATACCGATCTTTGAAGACGTAGATTCTCAAGATTTTATTCTGAAGGAGATGAGGCTCTCCCGAGAATTCTTGAAACAGGAGAATGCGGACGTCGTCCATCTAGACATGACCCTGGGAAGCATCTCCATACAGGATCTTACCCTCGCCAAACTTGACGAGTTACGAATATCGAGGGAGGCGAAGAACAACATCAGAAAACAACTACCTCATTTGCGTAACCTAGCATTGGAAATAAAGAGAACATACTCGATAGATGTTCTCGCCATTGGCAAGAAGAGTGCACCGATAAGGATTGCAGAGTTGACAATCGCGGCAAACTCACTCATCTATTGCTCGGAGAAGGTTCTCGAGGAGAAAACACCGGTCATTCTTGGTTTGCCAACTGCCTGTACAGTGAAGAAGACTAGGCAGGGGGTTCTCGCTACCTCGCTGTTATCCATGGAAGAGGAGTTGCTCGGATTCGCTGAAGACGAGAACGAGGTCCTGTCTAGGGTGAAGATGAGAGAGATGATAAACCCGATCCTTAGGGAGTTTCGGATAGTCCAGATACGACCCAAGCAGGGTTGAGAGGAAAATGGGGCCCGGAGAACGTTACCTGTCGGAGCACGGGGAAGTCTTGTCTTTGGCGTCAAGTATTATCTTCAGAATCGAATTTATTCCGTTCAGTTTCGCGACCTCGGATCGCATCTTTTCAACCTTACGAGATCGATCCTCGGAATCAGATAAGTCATCGACGTATCTTAGCAGGTTATCGAAGGTGAGGTCGTCTTGCTTGAGAATCTTGGCAAACCCGAGAGATGAAGCCCTTAAGGCATTTCCGAACTGTTCGGGATGACTTGGTGTCGGGATCACAACTGTTGGTTTTCCAAAGTACATTGCTTGAGACAGCGTACCATGGCCAGCCCGGGATATGATTAGGTCAGAGGCTTTGATGAGTTCGAAACGATTCTTCAGCCAGGGAATCATTGTGAGGTTTCCTTTCCTAGTTGGTCTTGAATTGCCGTCGGGAACACCCGTGGACATGAAGACCGCGTATTCTTCTGGGAATCTTGAGAGTATCTCGGACAGAACATCTATCAGATGTCTCTTCTCACCGACGGGTCCACTGATCGGGGCGAAAACTATCTTTCGGTCATCCTCTACACCAAAACTTTTCCTTAATTCTTCGCGTTTCTCAAGATCCTCCGGTCTGACAGGGATCATAGGTCCGACCATCTTAACGTTTCCTAGACGAGACGGAGGAATACGTAGATTGACCGTTGAGAGCGTATAGGGTTCAGGAAAGTCTGTTATTATTATATGATCCGCCAGATTCCAGATCCATCCGATCACTGTTAGACTGAAACCGTCGACAATCCTGGCAAGGTTGAGAAACTGTTTCCGAGGTATGACGATCGAGTATTGGTTAAGAATAGCGATACTGGGAATCCCAAGAAGACACGCAGCGATTATCGGGGTGATTCGGGTATCGGAGACTACGATATCGGGATGATGCACCCTTATCAATCGGATCTCGCGGACCAGTTGGTTCAGCAGCATCGGGATCAGTCTTGGTCCAGGGCTGACGAGGGACCATTTGAGGTCGACGGTTCCATCACGGCGAACCGCGAACCCTATGGGGGCGGCGAGTTCTGTACGGAAACCGGTCTGTTTTAGGTAGGCTACCCCTTGACCGTAGGTTGAAAAGAAAGATTCGATTCCAAGCCGTTCGAGTTCTTCGGCGATAGGAAGGCATCTACCCACGTGTCCCAACCCAATGCCAGAAGGCGCGAAATAGACCTTCATCGGTTGCTTTCCGCCAATACGACTTCTCTAACCTGCCCGTTTGGGGAGACTTCCGAAAATACTTTGCCTTGGAATCTGTATACTCGGGTTCCATCCAGAAGCCAACTTTCAGGGGATAACCCTGCTTTGATGCAGCACTGCATCAAGAATTCCTCTGCCCCCCAACCCCACTCCACCGGAACCTGGGGTAGGAGCAGACCCTTGAATCCGCTTCGTTCGACGATTAGACCGTCCCTTCCAACCTTTATCTCAGAAGGGTACTCCAGGGGATTCGAGGATTCGATGAGCTGAGGAGGGGTAAGGACGCTTACCTCGACAAGAAGCTCTGGGAGTTCGCTTAACTCGACAGGCGGAAACCTTGGATCTGCGGTGGCTGCGCTGATCGCAGAGTGGATCGTGGCTTCACCTAGGGGATGGACAGGTTCGGGGAAGCCGATACAGCCCCTCAAGGATCGTTCATCGCCAAGAGACTTGTTCAACGTAACAAACACCCCGTAAGGTTTGTTGAGTACCGTAGCGGAATCCGGAGGAACGGAGGTTACCTTCCGTTCTTCAAGATAGGTCCGAATGGCTTTGCGGGCGAGTTTGACGAGAAACTCTCCCAGCTCCAAAGATATACCCAACGTAGATCAGTCAACCTTGATTTGTCTTTAACGGAGAACTGGCGGAAAGACTTGGAAAGCCTCTTGCTGAACTGGCGGTTTCACCCCACGTCTAATCAGCCGTACTGTCCATCACAGTTGCGGATTGTCATAGAATTCGAAAAGGTTGTCTATTAGGCTATCCCAAAGATCTATCCGGAATCGGATTTTACAATTCTTTATTACTGTACGTCTCTTACTAACTGGCAAGTTCAAGTGATCAGACGAGAGTCGCAGGAAGGAGATATTTCGATGTCAGAAGACCTAAGTAGAATGTACAGGACGGCAGTCTCCGACGAAGAACTGCCGGACACCCTGACACTAATGGTTGGGGATAAACGTAATTCTTTTCGTAAACTTTCTTGGAATATTGACGGCAATCCGAGGGGGATGAGATACGGAACAAACCCCCATCAGGCGGCAGCGATCTACGTTCCCGGAGACAGAAGAAGATTCCTGGCGCGCATGGAATGGAGGAAATGGGGAAAGGACGGACCTTCTGCAACGAATATCGAAGACGGCTATAGGGCGCTCAGGATTGTCCACTACTTCAACAGACCAGCGGTAGCAGTGATGAAACATCTCAACCCGACAGGGGTCGGAATCGCCTGTGAAGATGAGCGGGTAGATGTGTTCGAAAAAGCTTGGAGTGGAGACCCCAGAGCAGCGTACGGAAGCGTGGTCGGCTTCAATTTCCACATTGATAAAAACGTCGCCGAGACAATCGTTCAAAGATACGTTGAATGCCTGTTCGCCCCATCCTATTCTTCGGAGGCGCTAGAGATCTTTGAGGAGGAGAAGAAGAACCTTAGGGCGGCAGAGGTCCCAGACGTTGATGTGCTTCAAAAAGAAATGTTTCCTTACGAGATAAGGATTCTAGGGAACATCTTGGTCTTGGAGCGTACGTTTTCCACCAAGATCAGAGGGTTGGATGACCTCAAGGATTGCAGGTGCGTCACAAAGAAGAAGCCGGACGAAGATGAGGTTCGGAACATGCTGTATTCGTGGTGGGTTTGCTGTGAGAAGAGATCCAACGGCGTCGTGATCTGGAAGAAGGATAAGGTTCTGGCTGTCGGTACGGGTCAACAAGACAGGATTGGGGCGATCGAGATAGCCCTCGATAGAGCTGAGAGGGCTGGACACGACTTGAGAGGAAGCGTTCTAGCATCTGACGGATTCATGCTGAGGGACAATATCGAGCCTCTGGTGAGGGTTGGGGTGAGTGCAATAATCCAGCCCGGCGGTTCAAGATACGACGACAAGGTAATAGAACAATGCGATGAGTACGGTATTCCTATGGTCTTCACTCAGGAACGGGTCTTCCGTCACTTCTAGCCTCTGATCCGGCCGGCTGAGGGACAATCGAGGGTTTTTCTCCGCGCACCACCAATGACAACGACGACAGAACTTGTACCGCAGATTTCTCATGCAGATCTTTGATGTTCTTGGCCCCCGCTTTTCTGATCCCATCCCTCACCATCATTAGAGAAGGTAACAGGTAGTCTCTCAGAGGACCCACATAGGATACGTACGTCTCTATTCCTTCTTCGAAATCGGTGTGTCCGTATCTGAATCTAGACCAGTCCCTAGCCCTATTGGAGCCTTCGCCCCAGTACTCTTTCACAATCTCTTGGACGGTTCTCCCGTCGATGGTCACATGGTGCGTAACCCTTGCCGAACGGCTTTCTTCCGTACCGGCCAAGAAGCGGCCAACCATGACGGAGTCTGCACCGAGGGCAAGCGCCATGGTAATATCACCGGTTCTCGCTACTCCACCATCAGAGACTATCGGCACGTACACCCCTTTCTCTTTGTATAATTCGTCCCTTGCTTTTGCCACTTCTATTACCGCAGTAGCCTGGCCTAGTCCGACGTTTATCTGCTCTTGGGTTATGCAGATGGAGCCAGAACCCATGCCAACCTTTACCCCGTCCGCTTCGTTCTCAACCAAGAACTCAAAACCCTCCCGGGTGACTATGTTTCCTGCTATGACGGGGATGTCTTTGAAATTCTTCTTCAGATAGCGGAGACAATCTTGAACGTAGTCAGAGTAAGATTGAGACGTGTCTATCACAAGGAAGTCAGCCCCGGCTTCCGCAACGGCTTTGGCTCTTTCCGTGTAGTCGTGGGTGTTGATTGCAGCGCCACAAATGAAGCGTTTTCTATCGTCGACGAGTTCAAACGGATTCTTTGAATGCTCCTCTACATCCCTCTTGAAGACAACATAGCATAACCTTCCATTATCCTCCAAGATCGGCAGAGATCCATGATGACAATCCCTTAGGAGTTCGTTGGCCTTGTCCAGGTCGAGATCCCCCTTATCGTTGGTGACGTCTTTCAGCATCGCGTAGGATACGTTTTCGATGGGGATCATTCTGTCCGCTACTTTCAAACCAGAATGTAGTTTAGGGTCAAAGTCGTTCTTGGTCAAGTAGCCGACCAACTTACTATTCGACATACCGTCCTCAGTTATCGGGAAGGTAGAGAAACCCCTTTCCTCGATTCTTCTTTGTACGTCCACAATCGATGTCTGCGGCGAGAAGACATCGGGAACGACAAAGCCGGCTTTGTGGCTCTTGACTCTTCTGACCATGCCGGCTTCTTCTTCAATAGGCTGACTACAGAAGATTACGCCGGCCCCACCAAGCTTCGCCATTTCTATTGCCATTTCCGGGCCGGTAACCGCTTGCATGGAAGCGCTCAGAATTGGAATATTGAGTCTTAGCTTCGATCTTTCACCGTTATCGTATCTCGTTAACGGTGATGAGAGGTCTATCTCGTTCGTCGAGATTCCCTTCGGGATCTTCCCGGGAAGCAGTAAGTATTCTTGCAGACGTCTTGATAACCCAGGATTTGGGTCAATAATTATTCTAGCCATTTTGTTTTAATCGATCTCGGAGCTTAAAAGGTATTAGGATTGTACTAGCGAGTTATCCTCATAGTCGGGAATCGCCGGAAAAAACGCAGGCTGGCTAGTACACGCCAACATGGAGGTGGATGCCAGAAAAAGGGGGGGCTGCGCCCAGCCTACTTGATGAATGCGCGAAAGAACCTCTGAACTAGATGTTTAGGGTTCTGTTCGACAACATCTTGGATAGGGGTTTCTCTTTCAGGAGACGATTCCTCTTCATCGGTTTTCCGACCTTCGGAGGTAGTGGCAATGGACCCTTCCTCTTCACCCTTGGTCAGTGAGTCAACGTGCATCTTATCTTCCCCAGCAGGAAGTGCATCGGCTAGTTGGTCATCCTCAACATCGTTCAGATCTGATTCCCATGGTTTCTCCTCGACTTGGGCCTCCTCTCGATAGTCGTCATCTGTTACCTCCATGGATTCGCTTACTTCTTCTTCCACTACTGAAGACTGAAACTCCGGGATTTCATCGTTCCCCTTCAATTCCGGGGGGGAGAAACCAGGTACGAGTGATGCAGATGCAAGATCATTCGAGCTCGGTTCGGATTGATTGCGGTGTTGAGAGCCATGTAGAACTATCAATTGTCTTCCAAAGTCCTCTGTCTTCTTCTCTATTTCTTTGGTGCTAACCGTTTCTACTCTCTCAAGCTCCTCTTTCTCTTCTAGGATGACATCTATGCCTTCGGAAGATATGGAACGTAAGAACATCAATCCTTCCTCCAACTCTTTCAGATACTCTCTGCATCCCTCTATTCCTTGAGTCAAAGCGTCGTTCCTTGAAGAGAACTTGTCACGATCATGGTCTCCATCCATTTCTCGGAGTTTCATCCTCATCAGGCATCTCTCTAGGAGTAGAAGCTCCTCCTCCAGTTCTCGCATATCATCCTTGACAGTCTCCTCTAAGACTTCCTGTTTCTCTTTCATACTCTTTTTCCATAGCTCCTGTTTGTCTTTGAAATGGCGGTACGTGGACTCTGAGATCTTTCCCTTGGACAGGGCATCATCCAGAAGAACACGTTTGCCTCTCTCTCTCGAGAGCGCCTTAGAAAACATTCTTATCTCGTCTAGTGCTGACATCTCAGACATCGTCGTAGAAGAAGCCGGCATGGGAGATAAGAGACATCTCCAAATCCATTTCGATATTTGGAGATTCTCCCTTCTATTTTATCAAGGAGACATCAAAAGAGTCGACATAGACGACCCAGCAGAAGAAGAGTAGTACGTTGGCTGATCGGCATTAGGATTTATGGGGGATACACCTGCACCCGATTATTTGCACTCAAACAAGCAGTTTCTTTACATCTTCCAGACGCGCGCGAATATTTCTCCAGTGAGAACCCTGCCAGTAGAGCTTTCCACACCCAGTACACTCCCAGAAAATCTTCGCTAAGGAAAAGGAAGAGGAGGGGACCCGTCCCTCAGCCTCTCCTCGCCGAATTCTCTGAAGAACGGAGTTACATATTGGACAACGAGAGGTCTCCTCGTCCAAGTCAAGTCTCAGGTTGAATCGTGACGCCAGACTTGCAAGCCTATTAAGATGGCCATTAGGTTCCACTAGATGTGCAGTAATTCCTTGCGATATGCTCTTCTTGTAAAGCTCCGTATCCATTGTAAGGAGTATACGATTCTCAGCGACCGCAATATCTATGAGATTCTTGTCGTCTGTGTCAGCAGGAAAGGCTGTATCGTATCCTAAGATACGAAGCCACCGTACCAAGCGGCCGAGCATACCGTCGGCAAGGAATCTCACAACAATCCACCTCAAACATCATTCTGCAAGACTGCTTTCCAGCATCAGTATGTGTCTTAAGACTTAAACACACACGCTCAAACCCTACCTCTGCCTCAAGAGAGCAGCGAGACACGATCTCTTTCCTTTAAATCCTTGAAACAACACCCTCACCATACTCGGATAAACGTCGAGAGCCGGTTAGAATGGAGCCAATCTACCACTTCACTGCAACTCTCATAGTCGCAGCTTTTACGTGCATACGAGGAGGCACCCCGACCACATTGTTCCTTGTCTTCTTCTTTGGTTTCTTCATCGACCTCGACCATTACCTAACATACTGGATCGCAACACAAAGCTTCACGCTGAATCCGGCAACGGTCTACTGGTGGATTGAACGTACATTCTTCAAGACGAGTAGGGAGGTAGACATCAGCGATTACTTGGTCCTCTTCCACGAGTTTGAGGTTGTCCTGTTTATCTCGATAATACTCGTCGTCATCGCGGAGCCGTTTCCTTTGGCAGCCCATTTGATCCATCAAGGCATGGACCGGATGAGCAGGAAGGATAAAGATCCGAGAAGTCAATCCCTCCTCAAGCATATCTCAAAATTCAAATAGAAGAAATATTGGTAACGTGTGCTGGTTGCGGGAGAACTGGAGTTCCTTAGAGATGAGCAGAGGAAAGGGCACGTCAAGACGGAAATCCGGTCTCTTCCTTATTATCGCGACAATCTCCAGTGTCGGATCGTTGATTCTTGGCCTAGTTATGCTCTTCCTTCACCCTCGTTGGGAGCCGGATCTAAGCTTCTTTGAAACTTTTCTAGCTGTTCTTATCGGCTTGGCGTTCATCTGGATTGGTTTCTACCTCTTAAACACGCCAATGGAATATTTCGGTGCTCGAGTATCATAGACATCGAATTATTGCATTTCGAAACAGTAGTTCTATATCGCAGAGAGACGCAGTGATCTAATCAATTAGATTCGAGGATAACCGCCGAGGAGAAAAGAGTCCTTGACAGTAGACAAGGTCCTTACTGGAGGCAGACTGTTTGTTGAGGGGAAGATCATAGATGGCGCCCTGGCGATAGATGACGGGGTCATTACGTGGCTTGGGAAAGAGAGCAGAAAACCCCCTGCAAGTGAAAACATACCACTTAACGAAAGAGTTGTCTTGCCCGGGATTATCGATATGCATGTTCATCTCAGAGATCAGAACCTCTCAAGGAAAGAGACCTTTTCCTCGGGAAGCAGGGCTGCAGCGGTAGGAGGAGTAACCTCTGTCGCCGATATGCCGAATAATGACCCACCTACGAACAGCCCTCAGACACTTAAGCAGAGAATGAAGATGGCAAAAGGAAAAACCCACGTGAATGTAGCATTCTATTCGCTGCTCCGCGATGACCGATCGATGAACGCCGCCATCAATCGAAGCGGAGCCATAGGCTTCAAACTCTTCATGACCAATCCTCTGGACGGCTCTGATCCTGAAGATGATGTCCTCCTTGCATCTCTCTTCAAGAGTCTCAGAGAAGAAGACGCGTTTGTCGCTGTTCATGCGGAGAGCAGAAAGATCCTAAGCGAGATAGCCTCGAACATGCCCGAAGAAGATTTCAAGGACCCTGTGATGTACCCGGAGACCAGACCTCCGAGAGCCGAAACGGAAGCTGTAGGTAAAGTCATAGGGGTCGCAAGAGAGACTGGAGTCCCAACTCACCTATGTCATCTCAGTACGCGGATAGGGGTCCAGACGGTTAGGAGGGCAAAAAAGGCAGGTATACCAGTAACCTGCGAAGTAACCCCTCACCACCTTCTGCTCTCCAGCTCCCAGATGAAGAAGTTGAAATTCAAGGGAATGGTAAATCCCCCCCTAAGGTCTCAAGACGATATTGTGTATCTCTGGGAGAGTATACAGGACGGAACAATAGATGTATTGGTTTCAGATCACGCCCCACACCAAGAATCAGAAAAAAGCGCAGAATCGGTAACCGATATACCTGCGGGATTTCCAGGGCTTGAAACATTGGCACCGACTATGTTGACCCAAGTGAATCTAGGACGGATGAGTCTCCCCAGTTTTGTCCGCATGACTTCTACGAATCCCGCAAAGATACTTGGATTAGCAAGGAGAGGAACTATAAAGAGGGGGTATCATGCAGACCTGATCATCGTGGACTTTAAGAAAGAGGGGAGAGTAGACCCGGCCAGGTTCGAATCGAAAGCTAGGTATTCCCCGTTCGAGGGGTACAGAACGAAAGGGCGGGTCACGACAACGATAGTGGGAGGTCAGGTCGTCATGGAGGAGGGAGAAATGGCCTCTAAAGATGCACGTGGGAAGATCCTTACGCGTGAACATCGGTAGAAAGGTATCTTACTCTTCATCGACAGGCTGGTAGGAATCAACTAAGGCTGTTTCTCTGCTAAAATGATAGGTTGATTTCATGAATAAGACCGTAGACTGGCGCATAACCCATAAGCCTAATAAACAAGAATATTACTCTCGGAGCGAATCCTCTAAACATGACTCATTGACCTATATCTTCTCGCCATCAACCTATAGCGAGGAAGGGGTACAAGTGTAGATGTCTAGACAAAGACAGAGTTCCCCCGGGGAGACGGATCTTAAGGTCGGCGTCCTCTACAATCAACCATTTGAAATGTCCAGGGGCGAAGATACGGATTATCTCGCTGAGGCTGACATCGAGGATCAGGTGAAGAATATTCAAGACGCTTTAGGTAAGCTCGACATCCAGTACTCGTTGTTTCCAATCAAGGAGGATGCCTTTAACCTTATTGAGGAACTGAGGTCGTACAGACCAGATATTGTCATAAACATCTGCGAAGGCGCCTTAGGGAATAGCCATCTAGAGATGCATGTGCCAGCAGTACTAGAACTGTTAGGAATAACCTATACTGGTTCACCGCCTCTCACACTTGGGCTGTGCCAGAACAAGGGTCTAACAAAGGACATCCTGCGGTCAAAGGATATACCCACCCCACGTTACCGGGTATTGGAGCGGTTTGAGGACTGGGATAGGGGAATCACCTACCCAGTCTTCGTGAAGCCTTTGAGAGAGGATGCGAGTATAGGGATCTCTAAGGATAGTTTCGTCAAGGACGACAGCGAACTCAAGAACCGAGTAGAGTACATATGTAAGCGTTACACGCAACCGGTCTTGGTGGAAGAGTATTTGGAGGGGAGAGAGTTCACCGTATCCATCTTAGGCAACGAAGAACTCGAGTTCCTCCCGATCTCCGAGGTAGTATTCGAGTTCCCCGGTGAACCCAAGATAAGAGACTATTCGGCCAAGTGGTCTAAGGAGAGCAACGAATACAAGAAGACGAGACTGGTATGCCCCGCAGAGCTAGAACCCTCTATCAAGGATGAGTTGGAGGAGATATCCTCGAAGGCGTACAGGGCGATGAGCTGCAGAGATTACGGGAGGATCGACCTGCGTATGAAGGGGGATACACCGTGTGTACTCGAGGTCAACCCTAACCCCGACGTATCCCCTGAAGGAAGCCTTCCCTACGCCTTGGATGCTGCAGGTATACCATTCGAAGCCTTCGTCGAGAAGATCATCGGCTTCGCAATACAGAGGAATCAGTAGTCTGGAATCTCTCCGGAAGACCGATGTCATGGTATACGCTGAAAGGGTTCTCCATGTTGCATCTCTTGAGCGCTTCCCAGAGGATTGTACAGATTAGCTGGTCGTAGGTGAGTCCAGCTGCTCTCGCAGCCTCAGGCAGGCATGAGTGGGAGTCAGGGTTCGGTATCAGACCCGGCAGAGGATTCACCTCAAGTACATGGGGTCGTCCATCCGCGTCAAGCCTTACGTCGATCCGACACACATCACGGCAACCCAAGACTTGGAATGTCTTGGTCGCGATCCACGCTATCTCCTCCCTGAGCCTCGAAGGCAGACCTGCTGGACAACGAAACATATCCAAGGGGCTCTCAGGCGTATCCCAGACCCATTTCGCCTCATAGGAGTAGATTGGGCTAGCCCCTACAGGTAGCCTGTCAAGCAAGATCTCCACTATAGGTAGGACGAATGGGTCGTCGTTCCCGATCAATCCCACGGTGAATTCCCTACCGGAGAGGAATTCCTCGGCGATCGCTGGCTGACCGTAGTTCTCATTAATCCACGTGACCTGTTTTCTGAAGTCCTGCTCGTCGCCTACTAGGGCGTTGCTTGTCACGCCTTTGCTGGAACCTTCCAGAAGAGGTTTGACTACGAGCGGGTATCGAAGCCGCTCATCCATCAGTTCATCTCCCCGCTTGAAGACCTGGAAGACAGGAGACCGTATTCCTTTGTAGTTTAGGATCTCGTGGGTGAATGCCTTGTTCAGGGATATCGCCAAGGTCAGCGGACCTGAACCAGTATAGGGTATCCCAAGCATCTCCAGCATCGCAGGTACATGGGACTCCCTGCTCTCTCCGCGCAGCCCCTCCGCGATGTTGAAGACTATATCCGGCTTCAACCGCTTCAGCTTACTGTATGCTTTTTCGTCCGCCTCGACTGGTAAGACCTTGCATCCCACATTCCTTAACGCCCCCGCTATGGCGTCAACCGTCTCCTCGTCGTCGAACTCCACATAGAAATCCTCAGGCAACCCTTCATCCAGGCTTCTCTTTAGATTATAAGTCAATCCTACCCTGAGAGCCATGCTCATTTCCTAGTCTCCGTCAACCGTTCATCCTTTGCTATAGACCTTAGAGGGGCGACTTCTCCACCTGAGGGTATCTGAGGATAGTTGTAGATGCCTCCTTCGAAGTTCCTCAGGACGACCCTGTCGTCTTTGAATCCCAAGACGTATTCGGGTTGAACCGGGACCTTTCCTCCCCCGTTTGGGGCATCGATGATGTATTGCGGGACGGCTAGTCCCGAGGTATGACCTATCAAGGACTCAATGATCCTGACGCCTTTCTCCACTCTTGTCCTGAAGTGGTAGGTTCCCTTGACGAGGTCCAGCTGGTAGAGATAGTACGGTTTAACACGGATCTTCAGCAGCTTTTGTACGAGGTTCTTCATGGTTGCGGGGTCGTCGTTTACTCCCTTCAAGAGGACTGACTGGTTTCCGAGTGGGATCCCGGCGTCGGCGAGGAGCCCGCAGGCCCTCTGGCTTTCTCCAGTTATCTCTCGGGGGTGGTTGAAGTGAATATTCGCGTAGAGGGGGTGATACTTCTTCAGCATGTTGCATAGTCGCGAGGTTATTCTCTGGGGGAGGGTACAGGGAACCCTAGTCCCGATTCTGATGATCTCGATGTGGGGTATTGTCCTAAGCTCTTTCAGGAGGAACTCGATCCGCTCATCATCCAGCATCAGCGGGTCTCCACCAGAGAGGAGAACGTCGCGGATGGCAGGGGTCTTCTTGATGTACCGAATCTGCTCTATGAGTACGTTGTGTGATAGGTCAATGACCGGTTTTCCTACCCGTCTCTTCCTCGTGCAGAATCTGCAGTAGGTTGCACAACTGTTTGATATGCACATGAGAACCCTGTCAGGGTAGCGGTGGACCAGTCCTGGTACAGGACTGTATCCCTCCTCATCCAGTGGATCTTCAATCCCGGATGGGTCGTGAAGTTCCAGTGGGCTTGGGATGCACTGCCTCCATATTGGGTCGTCGACCTCATCGATTAGGTCGAAGTAGTATCTTGAGATTCTCATCGGATACCTTGCAGCGACAGCCCTCAGACCCTCAACGTCCACTTTGAATCTGGTGAGGATCTGTTTTGGCAGGGTTATACTTAACGCAAGATCTCTTTTCCAACATTCAACCAAATTGGTTCAACCTTGGATTCAATGAGACCATGATCTGGCATTGCTACGCATTGCGCGAAAAAATAGCTTGGTGCTTCAATCAAGTTTTAGGCACACGCTGTGATACTTTGATCGTACCACAGAATATCTTGCGCTACTCAATGTAGATATAAGTTTTTCCTATTCCCCTCATGTCTACGTAATTCAACCGTATCAATCGCAGATGGTTACCCAGACGACCCGCCCCAGGCAGCATCTTGTCTACTTCCCTCTCCAGCTGCAATCATACACTTCTTCAGTATTACTTCGCGCATAGTAGCACGAATGAATGGGATAATGAAGGGGATCTCGAACAGCACCCAATCGTATGCAATAGAGATGTTATTGCTCGGTTCTCAGCTCTATTCGGCATTCTTCGCATAGGTAATTTCCATCGGTTTCAAAGAGTTCTTCAGACCACTGGTTGCAGTTGTCGCAGTAGCCAGTCATCGGGGGGAGCTCTTCTTCGGGTTCCGGGGCCAGCCTTACTTTGTGGGCAACTATCTCGGTCAACTCTGGGGTTATAGATACTATGTCTTTAGTCGAGACGATACCTATCAAGTTCCCCTTCTCCATCACGATAAGCCTTCGGATAGAACTATTATTCATCTGCTTTGCGGCGTCCCCTATATCGACATTGGGGGAAACTGTAACCAATGGATGACTCATAGCCTGTTTCACCTGCACGTCCCTGGGGAGTAGGTTCTCGGCCGAAACCCTGATGACTATATCCCGTTCGGTCAGCATCCCGACGGGGCGACCGGCATCATCAACGACCGCTATGCTGCCGATCCCATGATTCTTCATTAGGATCGCTGCGGATTCTATCGAGTCCGCCTCTCTCACCGTCACGACAGGTGAACTCATTATCTCTTTTACCGTAATACCAGTCTCAAGCTCGTTACCAGACATGCTCTTCATCATCTACAGACAAAAGAAGACCCCTATTACTTCTTCGCTCCAGAGACTCGACCTTTGCCAGGAGGCAACAGGCGTTGAATCTCATCCAAAGGGATCTCCATGAGCTGCGAGTCGATCTCAGAGGGGAGGAGTCTTTTAAGAGTGGATTTGACCTCGTCAGCAAGTTTCAGGCTTGAAAGGTTTCCTGGGACAATCTCTGCGTAGTATTTTGTTCGGTTACTCACCGAGGACGGGGGTCCTCCGATTAGCTTCAAGACGCCTTCCTCCTCAAAGACACCGATTGCAAGTCTGAGTGGAATGCTGTGAAGATGGTTTCTGGGACCATATACCATGAACATTCCCTTGGCCATGTACTGCCCTGGGGGGGGAGAACTTGAGATCTGGTCCGGTTTGACCCAGTAGGCATCGGCAGACCCTAGACCTAGACGCCAAGCCCTACTTGTAGAAACAGCAAATTGGCAGGCTTCTCTAAGGGTCACTTCGGATACCTCTCGTCCTTCCGTCTTCACTAGAACGAAGGGAGCACCTTGAACCTCCGCGTGAGCCACTAGATCTTGAGGTGTCATGTGCTTCTTGATCAGAATCTCGTTTGTAGACGCGTCTCTTCCGCCGACGACTAGAAAACCGTCGGTGGAATGGAACCATCGGAACTTCTCGAACCACCGAAGTCTCCTGCGTTTTCGGGGTGGTTTGTGTCTCGGTTCGGCAAGACCGGTGTCTCGTGTGACGGCCTTGATCTTGGCTTGAGTATTCTCTATTGCTCTTTTCAGGCCAGACAGCTTTCTGCGGATTTTCTTCGCCTGGGAGTAGTATCTGTCAGCATTCTGTTGGAGAGGTTCATCTATATTCAACGAGATCCTCTTTCCATCCAAGGCAAGTTCCACGGATCTCGTCTCCCCGAGGCGGACGCCTGTGAGAGCAGTCTGTGACTTGTCCGATTGTAGCTCTCCTCGGATTTCCTTCCAGTCTCTTCCAAGATCTAGAGCGGTCTGCACCTTTTGCAGCACGTCTGAGAGCTCGGAGTAGTGAAGGTAGATAAGATCGCCAATCGCCTTCAGCTCTTCGGCTTCTCTGGTCTGTTCCTCGAGCTGTCGACGTTGGGAGGTTAGAATCCTCAGCTGCTCGTTTACAGCCTTCCCGCCCTCTGGTTCTTCTCTTTCTTTGTCTTGTTGTGCCTTCTGTATGAAGTATTCGTCACACGCCTCGTTGAACGTTGGGAATGATCGCTTCTCGAAGGATTCGTAGCGTTTCAGTTGAATAGGAACGACGTCGATCCATGTCTTCTCTGGATTGAGGATTATTCCCGGGTTCAGTTCTTCAAGAAAGAGAGATTCCCGTAGTGTCTCCAAGGCTTCCAGAATCCGTGAGAACTGCTCCTGGCTTAGACTCGAACAGGGGATCCGCTTGTCGACGTTTGATCTCAGCAGGAGTTCTTCCGCGTATTGTCCTCCTATGCTAAAGACCCGGGTCAAGCCACGAACGAGTTCAAGTTCCCCTAAATCGCGAATCAAATCTGAAGAGGAAGAAGACATCGTCCAAGGATTCGCGCCGCTAGGAGGAGGCGGGGAGAAGGGTTCGCCCCTGATTATGTTGCGATCTTTCATCCTCCGGAAATGTAGGGCGTGAAGGATTCTCTCAGCCGGGTCGATGAGTACGATGTTTCCTCTGCTGAAGAGTTCGATAATCAAACGGTATTCCGTTTTCTCGATGTTGAATGTGAACTCCACAAGCCTCTCGAAATCTATTTGCCTGACGGAGGTAAGTACGGCGTTCCTAAGGTATTTGCGGAGATTCCTACAGAACTGGGGGGGGTATCTTGGCTTCTCAATTACAAAGGAAGTCAGGTGCAGACGTCTTCCTGGTTCGATCAGAAGCCAGGAGTCTTCCTTCCCTTTTTGGTGAAGCTTTAAAAGGAAAACAGAGGAATTGGTCTGGTATATATTCGAGACTCTGGATCCCTTCAACCGGGAATCCAGCTCTTGAATGAGAGCGGCGATATCAAAACTAGTCATGGTTTCCTTCAAACACTTCATCAACCGGGGTGAACAGATATCAGTATACAGCAAAAGATAAAGAAATCGCGAGGGGGGGAGCCGAGAGAATGAAGCCCTCTTCCATCGTCTACTGGTCAAGGGTAGGCACAGGGATACTTGTCGCGATACTCTGCTACTTTCTTGGTTTGAACGAGATCCTAGGTCTGCTTCTCTGCCTCGCGGTGTTCATAGGTACCTCGGTGGCTTTCGAACGTGGAATCATCCTGAAGACGACAAGGGCGAAAGGAGATCCAGGTTCCAAGATCTGGACCGTGGGAATAGGCACATATTATATTCTCTGGGTGATGGTCTGGACGCTCCTGAACACGATACTATCCTAGAGAATAAACATAGACTGACCTCGATTCTATTCTCAAGGTCACGATTACCTTTATACTGCTATTCAGATCAGGTTGAATAGGACAGAATCTGGCATCACCATAGGTAGCCGTCAGTAACAAGACCAAAATATCTGAGAACAGGTCTTTCGAATGGTTGCATTGATGCTTGAAGATACCGTTAAGAAAGCCGCGATCAAATTGTTGGAGCTGGCTGCGACCAGACTGCCCGAAGACGTCACCCTTGCCCTCAAGCACGCATGTGAGAAAGAAGATTCAGAAGTGGCTAGGATACAACTCGAAAACATGCTTAGAAACATAGAGACGGCAAGCCTCACAAAGCTCCCCATGTGCCAAGACACGGGATTAATACTCTTCTTCAACGAGCTAGGGCGAGAATTCCCAAGAGAACTGGACATCAGCCCCATCCTTGTAGAAGCCGTCAGAGAAGCAACAGAGAGCATCCCGTTGAGACCGAACACGGTTCATCCTCTGACAAGAGCGAATTCCGGGAATAACGTGGGAGTCGGTGTCCCCCAGATAGCTTGGGACTTGACAGACACCGATTATCTGGAGATCACGGTCCTGCTTAAGGGTGCAGGATCAGAGAATATGAGTAGGTTCAGAATGCTCAACCCGAGTAAGGGAGTGGAGGGTGTCAAAGAGTTTCTCATGGACACCGTGATCAGGTCAGGGGGAAAGCCTTGCCCACCCACCATTCTGGGTGTAGGAATAGGCGGAACGTCGGATGAAGCCCTTAAGCTGGCAAAGAAAGCAATCCTACGGCCCGTAGGTCAAAAGCACCTTGACCCCGCTTTCGCCGAGCTCGAGGAGACACTCCTAGAGTCTGTCAACGAGACAGGGATCGGCCCGATGGGTCTTGGCGGGAGAACTACCGCGCTAGGAGTTCATGTGGAGTACGCGTATTGTCATCCTGCGAGTCTGCCCGTCGGAATCAACGTCCAATGCTATGCTGCCAGAAGGGCCAAAGCCAGAATCTCCGGAGATGGGAACGTTGAGATACTAAGCCATAGTGGTGAGAGCCTTGGCTAGCTTTCATCTGAAAACCCCTCTCTCCAAAGCAGAGATAAGAGGATTGAAGATAGGAGACGTAGTATATCTCTCGGGAACCGTCGTGACGGCGAGGGATCAAGCCCATCTCAGAGCGATCAAAGAGAGCAGAGAGGGAAGACCGATCCCTATAAACTTCGAGAAGGCTGCACTCTACCATTGCGGGCCGATCGCGAAACGAGTGAAAGATTCTTGGAGAATAATCGCAGCCGGTCCAACTACAAGTTATCGAATGGAGGAGACGGAGTCGGAGTTCATCGAACGCTTCAGGGTGAGGATGATAATAGGGAAAGGAGGAATGGGGGAGAAGACCGGCAAGGCGCTATGCACGTTTGGCGGGGTCTATTGCGATTTCACCGGCGGTGCGGCGTTACTTGCAGCAGAGGCCATAGTGAAGGTGGAGGGCGTGGAGTGGCTTGACCTTGGGATGCCGGAGGCTATGTGGAAATTCTCTGTGAAAGAGTTTGGTCCACTATTAGTAACGATGGATTCCGCCGGCAATAATTATCGAGGCAGACCCAGAACATAGAGCCTGAAAGCGACAGTATGCAAGATCTCTGAAAAACTGACGGAAGGAAAACCGGAATCATGGGGATAGTTATTGAGACTCCAAGCGTCGAAAAAGCCGCAGACGCTATCAGAGACGCGTTACCGAAACGGCGGTTCATCATCATCTCAGGAGAGTGCAGCGTCGAGTACCGGGGAAGATCCTCATCGAAGCTTGGAAAAGGAGAGAGAGTTCTCATCATCAAACATGACGGGGCAACCTTGATACATAGACCTGTGGGATGCGAGCCAGTGAATTGGCAGCCTTCAGGCTCCTCGGTTAGAAGCCGTATCTCTACGGGAGGAAAACTAGAGATAACCGTGACACGAAAGAATCCTAGGGAAACCCTGAAGATATTCTTTGAAGAGATAGGATTTCTCTCGATATGGCATCTAGTTGACGATGCTAGATTCTCGATGGTAGCAACCGAAGAAGACGTACAGAAAGCCCTACTCGCTAGACCAGAACTGATAGAGGAAGGATTCACTCCGATAAGTAGAGAGCGAGAACTCGGGAAGGCGGGATTCCTCGACATACTCGGGGAAGACAAGAACGGAAAATTGGTCGTAGTCGAGATTAAAAGAGTCCCGGTCAGGAAAGAAGCCGCCTTTCAGTTGAAACGGTATATCGAGGCGGTAAAGGAAAGGACGAAGAAACCCCTGAGGGGAGTCATAGCTGCCCCAGATCTCAAAAAAGGTACTCTTGCAACGATTCAATCTCTGGGACTGGAATTCAAGAGGATCTCACTCGTGGAATGCGCAGAAACCGTCAGCAGAACCAAAGATTCTGAGATAACAGACTACTTCGAGAAGAAAGAACGCCACGAGCATTCACAAGAGAATCGACGAGCAGAATAGCATGATGAAGAATTCCAAGAGAGAATCAGTCAGAGACAACTGGGCTCGAAAAAGGGAGATCAGGGCCAAATATGATGCACTCTCATCAACATATGATGAAGTCTATCGAGATGAGCAGCTGAATAAATACAGGGCAATTCTCTCGAATCTTCAAAAGAGCGCGAGACGCGTCTGCGTTGAGATAGGTTGTGGAACTGGACTCGGCCTGGAAGCTTGCGATGAAATCCTCGACCAGATCTGGGTTGGAATCGATCTCTCGAAAGGCATGCTGGATCAAACTCGGAGAAGAATCCTTGGGCGAGAAAGACGGCACATTATCCTCGCAGATTCAGATTTCTCCCCCCTGAGATCAGGGTGTGTAGATTTAGCAATCTGCGTCACACTTCTCTCGAGAACCCCAGAATCCGTAAGAACACTCCGAGAATTGGAGAGACTTACGGATTCCAGTGGTGAAATCGTAGTGACAGTGCTGAAGAGAGAGTATACAGTGTACGAGTTCCAAGAGCTATTACGGGAGAACGGGTTCAAAGTCCGAAAGTTCAAAGATGACGACAAGATCAAGGACTATGTCTTCTTCTGTTCAGCAGACTGAATACCTGCAACTGGAAACTCGAGGATAACGGATTCCGTATACGATCCGAAACCTGGACACCGGAAATAGGCTTACGCCTGTTGCAGTTATACTTTCAAAGTCGCTGGTTTGAATACGGCATACCTTTATTGATGGTCTCTGCCTATGTTTACCGGCCTTAACGATCCGATCGCCCAACCAGTCACTTCGTTGAGTGAGGGATGGATTACCATCGAACGGTTGATGGGCATGAACGATCCTGCTTCCGGACATGGATGGGACATCCTGCGAATAGGTTTTTCACTTGGTTCCTCGATGGCGCCGCAACTGAAACCGGCGTTCATCAAGTAGACGAAGGGTTGAACTAGTATCGACGCATTAGGACCTACAACATGGGCACCAAGGATTCTGAGGCTCTTGTCCACGACTAACTTGACAAAACCGTCATCTATGTCGTCTTCAGTCAATCCCATCGCAAAACCTTTCGCCACAGAAGAGTAGCGCTTCACAGCAACGTAGATCTGGTAACCGTTTCTAATGGCTTCATCCTCGGTCATACCGACATGACCGATCTCGGGGTATGTGAATATTGCCCAAGGGACTGCGGAGTAGTCAGCATGAGCCTGCTCTCCCTCGTGGCTGAATATGTTGCGGGCACAGATCTCGGCTTCGTAGTTGGCTTTATGGCGGAACTGGTAGATTCCGTTCGCATCACCGATACACCAGATACCTCTCTTGGAGGTCTCAAGGAACTCGTTGGTTCTTATCCAGCCGCGCTCATCGGTCTCAACACCAGTATTTCCAACCTGTAATAAGTCCGAGTTTGATCGCCGACCTGAAGCCACGAGGATCTCTTCGGCGCTTACATCCTGTTTCGCACCCGTCTTTACATCCTCGATCGTCACGACCTTGGTTTTACCCTCCAAGTGCGCCTCTGCTGCTTTCTGGTTGAGGTAGATATCCATGTGCTGTCTAAGGTTGCGTTCGAGAAACTCGCTTATTTCAGGTTCTTCGGTAGCGACCAAACTAGAACGCATCTCTAGAATCGTGACGTCGACTCCTACAGCAGATAGGATATGTGCGAACTCTGCTGCAACCACACCTCCACCGATTATTATAAGGGATTTCCATGGTGTTTTCGGGAACTTCTCTCCGAAGAAACTCTCGCTAGTGACATATCCAACCTCTTCTAGGCCTTTGACTGGAGGAATGAACGATCTGGCTCCTGAAGCGATGACGATTCTTTTCCCTTTGAAGTGTGGAGAATAGCCGTTTTTATCGTTCAGTAAGACCCGCAGCTCGTATTCTCCTACGAATTCACCGGTTCCACGGTAAATCGTCAGATTCGGTATCTGTGACAGACCTTGTTCGATCTGCTTACTCTCTTCGATCTGACTCCACATGCGTCTGGAGATCAGGCCCCAATCGATCTTTTCAACTTTGAAACGGACGCCTATTTTTTCAGCGTGTTGTGCTTCTCGGATTAGGCTTGCAGGATGGACGAGTACCTTGGAGGGAATACAGCCACGGGTAAGACAAGTTCCACCCATCTTTCCCATCTCAATAAGGCCGCAGTCCATCCCATGGCTGAGTCCTGCATTGAGGACTATTAATCCGGCACCGCTACCTATGATGACAAGATCATATTCCCGCATAGCATTGAAGTAAGGAAAACTTTCTACTTAAATCGCTCTAGGGGGACTATCCAAGACCTCTAGGCGCTAAGAATCTTCGTAGAAACGGTCTGCCTCTAGTAGCCCGTCACGATGCTTGTTTTGGGACGGCAAGCTGGTCCAGCATCTTGACCGCATCCGTTGTAGGGGTCTTGCAAGTGAAATTGGAGCAGATGTATGCTGTTGCCCGACCGCCTATACTCGACATGTCTCTCCTATATTCAGCTATGGGGACTATATCGGGGGATTCCAGTTCGGTTGGGTGGAGAAGTACTACCTTGTTGGGTATGAAATGAGGTTGGAGATACTTGAGCAACCCTTGTATATCTTCTGCCTTGGAATTCCCGGCGACCACTACCTCGAATGAGGGACCCAGAGTAAAATCCAAGGCCACCATGAGCTGAGTGAATGCTGCAGGGGACTTCTCCACGAGCGGGAAAGACATTCGCCCGATTCTCTCAGTCTTGTCTTCGAGATCGGAGTTACTGGTGATCCTCCTTAGGCGGAGTGGATTCAACATTGCAACAGAGTTCCCTGACGGGATGGTTCCATCGTCGAATCGTTTCTGTCGAACGATCAGCCGTTCACCATCACCAGGGGTGGATTGGCTTCTCTTCGAGCTTTCTCAAAGGCCTCCTCTCCCCACGGATACCAGTCTACCCGATTGTACGCATGCGGAAGAAGTAGGGACTATTCTCGAGTAGTAGACGGCTATGATTCTCGTTTCTTGTTCGCGACCTGGTTCCGTCGTGCGCGGATTTCCTTCCTTGTTTCATCGTCTCACCGATATGAAATATCCGATAGAGGTCTGGGGAACTGAAGAACACCCCACGAAATTGAATTCGCAGGACAGATACTAACCTCCACCAATCGGCTGCATAAAGACCACTTCATCCCCGTCTTCCAATCTTGTTTGAGGATAATTCGCAGGGTGGACGAGTCTCCCGTTCACGTATATATTGAAGTTACGGCTAAGACTTCTCTCGAGATCGCTACCTGTTTCTTTCCGAAACTTTTCTCTATAGCTCTTAGTGAAAAACGCAGCGAGATCTTCAAGGGTGGCGCCGTCATCTAGTTCCATGACGAGTTCTTGGTCTCCTATAACCTTTCTAAGAACAGAGTACGTCTTCAAAGTAATTTGCAGAGATATTCACCCTTGAAGAATACCGAACCACATGGAATTCAACGATGATCCTATTCAAGCTATTGCTAGCATAAACATTACCTACTCTTCTCAATCTGATACATAGAAGTTATCAAGGATATTACCTACTCTTCTCAATCTGATACATAGAAGTTATCAAGGAGAAGTTATCAAGGCATAGGAGATAATAGAATAGGAGAATGTGATTAAATGGCAGCCCAGCAGATTAGCCAACAAGTCTTGTTGTATGATCCTGACAAATGCACGGGATGCAGATTCTGTATGATCTCCTGTGCTATGCACCACTACAATGAACTGGATATGGACAAGGCTTATCTTCATACCTTCTTCGACGAGAAGAAAGGGATGTTTGAATCGGTTCAATGTCAACACTGCGAGGAACCCCCATGCTTGAATGCATGTCCAGAAGAAGCGATAGAGAAGGACGAAGTAACGGGAATCGTCACCGTGAATCCAATGAAATGTATCGGATGCGGTATATGCGTCCAAGCCTGTCCACTCTCAGTTCCCTGGGTAAATGAGGATCTGAGCATCGCCGTAAAATGCGACTTTTGCAACGGCGACCCTAAGTGCGCCAAGTACTGTTCCCCAGGCGCCACCAGGGTAGTCGACCGAGAAAGAGCCTACGAAATGAACACGAAGCTCTATGGAGGGCAAGGTGAGAGAAAAAGATGAGTACCCTACTCAACAGACTCGAAGAAACTCTAGCAGATAAAACAAAGTCTGTATCATCACCTAAAGCGAGAAGATACACGGTCTCTGTCGAGCCTGAGAAAATCGTAGATGTAGCCAAGATACTCTTCAACGACTTCAAAGGCAGGTTGATGACGGCGACATGCGTAGACGAGGGATTAGACTTCAGCGTCCTCTACCATTTTGATATCGGTGGAGAAGTAGCCACGCTTGGAACGTCCATACCGAAAGAGGACCCACATATTCAATCAATTGCCTCTGTCGTCCCTGCTGCTCAGTGGATCGAGAGAGAGATGACTGACTTGTTCGGAGTGAAGTTCGAGAAACACCCACAGCCGGAGATATTGATAGCAGCCGAATCCTGGAAGGATGAAAACCCCCCACTCCAAAAACCTCGCGAAGGGAAGATAGTCCCAGAATACCGTAGTGCGATGGAGAATGTGATCTCCACGGGAACTGTAGTGCCTTTCTCGTCTTTCGTGAGAAAGAGACGAGAACAATCAGGCCTACCTAAACCCACGATCACCACGGATGACGAGGAGGCCCTCGACGAAGTACACAAGATACTAAGAAGATCTGAAGTGGATAAGCGAACCGGCTTCGACTGGGAGAAGAAGAAATTGAGGTACAAGTAAGGAGGTTGTAAGATGGTAGAATACGCGCTATTCCTCGGTTGCAACATACCAATAAGACATCCAAGCACAGAAATAGCTACAAGAAAAGTCTTCAAGGAATTCGGAGTTCCGCTCGTAGACATGAAGGGATACACTTGCTGCCCAGACCCCGTAGTTACTCGTACGGCAGACCCAGAGATGGCATATGTGCTATCAGCTAGGAACCTATGTCTGGCTGAAGAGAAGGGATTGGATATCATGACGGTCTGCAACGGCTGCGACGAGACACTGCTTGAAGCCAACGAGATCCTGAAGAAAGACAGGGAATTGAAGGATCGTGTCAACGAGGTCCTCTCAGAATTCGGAAGAGAATACAAGGGCACAATCGATGTGAAACACGTCGTCGAAGTCCTGCACGAAGACATCGGGATCTCAGAAATCAAGAAGAAAGTGAAACCGCTCGGATTCAAGGCTGCCATCCACTATGGATGCCACCTCTTCAGAACGAAAGAAGAAGAGGAGGACCCATGGAAGAGACCCAACATGATGAAAGATGTCGTGGAAGCAACCGGTGTGGAATTGGTGGATTATGGCTTAGAGAAACTGTGCTGCGGCTATCCAGCGCTTCTTCCAGACCCAGAACTCTCCCTCGAGGAGCGGCTCTTCCCGAAACTCAGGGCAATACAAGCCGTCGACGCAAAAGCCATTATACTCTCTTGTCCAGCCTGCATGATCCAATTCGAGAGTGGACAACTCAAGCTGAAGAATAAGGGGGTAGGGAGGCTACCGATAATACACGTTCTCGAACTTCTTGGACTCGCAATAGGGATGACAGGAGAAGAACTTCACCTCGAATTCCATAGGAGTCCTGCCATGGAACTAGTCAAGGAGATAGGTGGTTGAAATGTCAGAGATAGTGAGAATCGGCCCATACGATCCTAGATTGATTGAACCAGAGGTCTATGAGCTAACAGTAAAAGATGGTGTGATCGTCGACGCCGACATGAAGATAGGTCACCTCCATAGAGGCGTCGAGAAGCTAGCGAGTACTAGACCCTATAGAAAAGGAATATTCCTTTGTGCAAGAGTCTGCGGGATCTGCTCGAACTCACATTCCCTATGCTTCGCTCAGACAGCCGAGGGAGTGATGGACGTAGAGGTCCCCGAGAGAGCCACCTACCTGAGAGTTATTATGCATGAAGTGGAAAGGTTAGAGAGCCATTATATCTGGTTCGCAATTGTAGCCCATGCCCTCCACGACTTGGAATTCTTCACCAGAGTAATCAAGGACAGGGAGACCGTTATGGATCTCCAAGAATATGTCACAGGCAACAGGGTCACTAAAGGTTTCAACTGCGTCGGGGGAGTACGGTTCGATTTCACCGATGGAGCCATGAAGAAGACCAAAGAGACACTTCGAATCTCTAACCAGCTTTCAGACTACATTGGCGAGAAACTCACGAAAGATGAGTCGATCCGATCTAAACTCGGAGGAATCGGGATACTGGATAAGAAACAGGCTAGACTCACAGGTGCAGTCGGTCCAACGGTGAGAGGATCAGGAATACCAGACGACATCAGAAAGGACGATCCCTACGCAGTATACGATAAGCTTGACTTTGAAGTCAAGGTAGAAGACGACTGTGACGTCTTAGCGAGAACCATGGTACGGCACAGGGAATGCTATGAGTCGATGCGTCTAATCGAACGAGCACTCAAAGATCTTCCTGAAGGCCCTATCATGGGAGATATCCGCGAAGTGTTGGAGACCGATTACGTTGGACACATAGAATCCCACAGAGGAGAACTCGTCTATTATATGCGAGGAAATGGAACAAACATCCCGGAGAGAGTGAAGATCCGAACTCCCTCTTTCATGAATGACAAGGCTACACTGGAAATGCTGAAAGGAGATAAACTGGAGAACGCACAGTACATAATAGAGAGCATAGACCCCTGCTTCTCCTGTACTGATAGAGTCACAATAGTCTCCCTTGACGATGGGACAAGAAAGACAGTTTCAATGGATTCCCTCTCGAAGGTGGTGAAATAGGATGGCGGAAGGAATACGAGTCTATCGCGCGGACACTGGTTCCTGTAACGGATGCGACATCGAAGTCCTTGCCAGTCTAGACCCGAAATACGGGCTTGGAGAACTGAACGTCTCAGTGGCCGAACACCCCGAAGAAGCAAACGTACTTCTCGTTACAGGCTTCGTAACCAAGAAGAATGAGCCAGAGTTGAAGAAGATCTACGAGAAGATACAAGATCCGAGAATAGTAATAGCATACGGGCAATGTGCTGTTGGCAAAGATGTCTTCTACGATAGTTATAACGCCGCCGGAGCTGTAGACGAGGTCATTCCTGTAAATCTCTATATTCCGGGTTGCCCCCCGAGCCCTCGAGCAACTCTATTCGGGATAATAACAGCTCTTGACAAAGCTGATTTCAAGAAAGACGCCGAGATCTGGAATGTACCTGAAGCCTTCAGAGGCAGAGTGGAAGTCGACGAGGAGAAATGTATTGGATGCGGCGCCTGCGCCAAGATATGCCCATCTACCGCTATCGACGTCGAACAAGAACAGGACAAGATGGTACTGAGATTCTGGCATTCCAAGTGTATAAGATGCGGGTCATGCAAGGACATATGTCCACCAGAAGCCATAACGATGAGTAAGGAGTACAGACTGGCCACCGACGATAGGCAGAAACTCCACCTCGATATAACTAAAGGTCTACAGAAATGTGCAGGCTGCGGTGAGGAATTCGTACCTACTCAAGTCCCTCAGTTCGGGTTTGAAACTGCCACAGGAAAGACGATGGTTAAGCTAAAGGCCTTAGGGATCAAACAACCGCCACCAGAACTCAAAGAATTCCAGATGAGGATGCTGCAGCAGGCAAGCTTCTGTCCAGACTGCAGAAAAACCTTAGACAACGTCAAGAAGGGGAAGAACCTTCTGCTGAACCTCAACCTAATGACTGCCCGAATGTCAGCGGGCAAACCCTAGAGGGAATTCAACTCGCTCAAACGAGCGAGAACTATTCTCCTTTTTTCTAGACCCCATCAACCAGCCTCTATGTTCAAAAATATTCGTATTAAATAGCCAATTGCAAACGAGAGAGCCGCGACCCCAAGACTAATCGACGACATTTCAGTGAACCTCTTCCTGAAAGAAATGTCCTTAGCCACCGATACATAGTACGTGAACAGTAGGAGGACTAAGATTGCATTCGTTATTGACAATACTAAACAGAGATATAGATTCTTGAGAAGCAAGAACGGGAGGATTAGAAACAAGACAGTAAGAATATAGGCAGACCCAGTATAGACCGACGCTTTGATAGGATCCTTCGCACTCTCCTCGGTCTTTGTTGATAGATACTCTGAGGCAGCCATCGAGAAAGACGCAGCAATACCGGTGATCGAACCCGTCAGTGCGATGAGATTCGTGTCCTGCAGAGCTAGAGTCAACCCTGCGAGTGTGCCGGTGAGTTCCACAAGAGCGTCGTTGAGACCTAAAACCATGGAGCCAACGTACTCCAACCGTTCTTCGTCTATTAGGCCTATGAGCATTCTTTCATGCTCATCTTCGTCTTCCACAAGCCTCTCGGCTCCGGGTATAACCTGGGCGATTTTTTCATATGTCTCCTGGGCTTGCTCCTCTCCTTTTTCCATCAGTTTTATTCCAAACGTCAGTCCGAGGATCTTTGAAATGAGGTAGTATTTCCATATCTCAGACTTATCTGGTTCCACGTCTTTGCGAGTATGCTTCTTCCAGAAATCATAGTGCTCCCGCTCGTCTCTGGAAATCCGCCGCAGAATCTCTTTATTGTGCGGGTCTTCTATCGTCTGAGATAACTTTTCGTAGATGAAGTGTTCTGTGATCTCGTTCTTCTGAGCCGTCAGGACCGATCTTCTTGTTTCCCTATCTAACATGTAGGTTTCCAGGGAGATACTGGAGCCGATAGCTTTTCAAATTTCCCTTCATCGCCGAGAAGCGAGGTTTCGATCGATTAATAATCGAAGATCTATACGAGTATCTTACGTCAGTATGGATGCGGGCTGTAAAATCGGTTCTTCGCGGGAAACGGTTTTGAGATGGCGCACGGGGCAGGGAAAAAAGGGGGCTAGGGTAGTGAGCCTGCAGCCCACTCTATGTCGAGCTCATCCAGTTTTCCCTTCGTCGGGATTCCAGTCTCCTTATCCCAACCCATCATACCGTAATAAATGCCGATTGCCTTTCTGAATTGGTCGGGGTTTACTGATGTGTCCGATAGGGGACCAGAGGTTTGAGGCTGAAACATCCTCTCAGGAAGCCAGTCATCTTCCGAAGTCTTCCCTTCCCTGATGTTGAAGATTCTGGCAAGGTTGATTGCCCTCTCACCTACCTTCATCATCTCAAAGATCGAAGCATTCCAACCTGTAATCGCACGGACTAGGTCCCGTTTATCTTCGTAGGACCACGGTATGAACATGCAGCATGTCAAGCAGTTATCGAGAACACGCCAGAACATGTGGTACATGTAGATCCGGATCTTGTTTGGACCAAGATCCTCGAGCTTCACCGGCTCCAGGAGTCCCAAGGATCTGTACGCATCAAGGTGCCTTCCAGATATCCCGGTATCGTGAAGGTTATGCATATGATCAGCCCCGGTCGCCGAGACCGCGTAGCCGAGACCAAGTGCCCTCTTGAGCCGAGGCTCATGCATCGGGAACTCTTGTCCTTTGACATAGATTGCGAATTTCTCGGATTCTTTCCCAAGCTTCTTTGAAGCCCGCATCACTCCTTCGGCTAATAGAGCCCCAATACCCTCCCTTTCGGCGACCAGCTCTATGAGCTTGAGCATAGATCTTCCGTTCCCCCAGGACAGGTCTAGACCGTCTGTGTCTTCCTTAGTTATGATGCCGTGCTCATAGCACTCCATCGCGAAAGAGATCGACATTCCAGTGCCGATTGTGTCTATGGAATAGCGGTTGCAGAGCTCGTTACCCCTACAGATGATATCGAGTTCACCCACACCACAGTTGGACCCCAGAGAACCCAGTGTTTCGTACTCAGGTCCTCCGTAGTCAGGATCGACTTTGAAATCCTTCCCGTTGATCTCGACCACCTTCTTGCATCTCACAGCACATCCGAAACAGGCGTCCATACGGACCCTGTATTTCTCCTTTACAGCTACGGCCGAGATATCGCTTGCAGCCTCGAAAAGACCGTCTCTGAAGTTCCTTGTTGGAAGATTACCTGTATCACGGCCTTCGTCCATCAATGCCCCTGTCCCGTACTGGTGGAGAAGGTCTGCACCTCCATACTCACCAGAGCTCGCTTGTACCCCAGTTCCAGCGATAGCCCGAGCGAGGGTTGTTGCTAGCTCCCTTACCCGTTGAGGATTCTCAAGAGGTGTCTTCCCTTTTCCTCTTACCGCGACCGCCTTTAGGTTCTTAGAACCCATTATGGCCCCTGTGCCGGTCCTTCCAGCGGCGTCCCTGTTGTCGTTTATGATACAAGCATACTTCACAAGGTTTTCACCGCCTTTTCCGATGCCAGCAACTTTGATCCGATTGTCGCCATGCTTCTCCCTGATCGTGTTTTGGCAATCACCGGTGTCCATACCCCATAGAGTAGAGGCATCGAGGATCTCGGCTTCGCTGTCATGCACCCAGATGTAGACAGGGTCTTTTGCTTTACCTTTCACAACTATTCCGTCAAGACTGGCGTGTTTGAGTTCTGCACCCCAGTAGCCTCCGACATCAGCTTCGGCGAAACCGCCAGTCAAGGGAGATTTGCCGCCTATCGCATGTCTACCTGCACCGGAGAAGGGCGCACCGGCAATGATTCCAGGTGCAAAGATCAGAAGATTGTCAGGACCTAGGGGGTCAAGATTTGCTTTCGTTTCAGTCAGGAGGTAGTAGGCTATTACAGCCCATCCACCAAAGTACTTCCTGTAGAATGAGTCGTCTCTCTCATCAAGAACTACCTTATCTCTAGACAAATCAACACGAAGGAACCTGCCATGATATCCGCCCAAACAAACACCTCGGTTCTACCTATCTGTAGAATACTAGTAGGCTTGTGCTCCTATCGGGAGATAAGAATTATGAGGAATAAGGGAACGCGAACCCGATTAATCGTTTGGGGTGACATGAGACTCGGAAAAAATATGGAGAAAAGGGAAGAACTCCAAGTTGTCTTGCGGTAACGCGTGATCATCGGAACTTGTTTCTACTTTTCGATATCTTCGCCCTTCTCTTCAAGCAGTATTATTGGCTAATTGCAACAGGCAAGCTGTCCTACGCCTGCGTTCACAACCCCAATGACATTACCGCACATATTACATTCATAGATTGTCCTAATTCTGTCATCTCTTCATTTCTCAAAGGATAGACTGCAAACATTCGCTTAAAGCCTCGGTTATTGGTCTTCCTTGAGTAGGCAACACATCGAAGCAAAATTTGATTGAAAAGGTTGGACTTCGGTGGTCCAGTAGCATAGGAGAAAGTACCCTCAGGCCTTCAAAGGAGGACTTAGTTTCACATCTCAGGGTATGTACGAGGATTAGTAAGATGTAGGATTCCGAGAAGAAGGGGGACTAGCGTGGATGAGAAGAACTTGAGAGAAGCCCCTTCGAGACCGAGGGCTCAGAGGATTCAGCCAGTTGTTGCAGCCACTTCCTTAGCCGAGATTGAGCCAGTACTGTGACTACAAAGACAAGCAGTAGTATCGCGATGATGATGTAATAGGTTGGTAGGATAGAGAGGTTGAAGGAGAGAACGTCTTCACTCAGAGAGACGTCGTAGGCGTTTAACGGCGTCACTATCTGCATTGAAGGGTCTACCCTGACTTTGTAAACTCGTGATCCAATTTCATATGGGATGTGGTACGAAGAAACGTTCTGGAAAACAATTGTTCGACTCCCGACCATCGTCTTCTTCCAATCGGACAGATCTGCCTCAAAACACGAGAAATTCAGGAACAGGGTTTGAGAGATATTCACCCAGATCTCGCCACCGACCGAATAGCGTTTGTCTATGGGAAGATACCGCCATCGGGTATTAACCTTGTAGGAGGTCCCACCTAGCGTAAAGCTGGATTCGACGACACCGTAGATATCGTAGCTGAGGATGAGACTAGTTTGGCTCGAATCGATCATGAGTGACATCGCGAAGTTTTTGATGTAGACTTTGTCACCGATTTCACGCGAGTAGGTTTCATTGATTGCACCCCTAGTCATCAACAATATTTTTTCAAGGCTCCAGAGGGAGCTGAAACGCAACTGTCTGGAACCGACGGGTTCTTGGTGACCATACTTGGCTACGAGATTGATGTCTAGGTGGACATGATCCGTCTCCAAAATGGCTTCAGCGTTGAGTGCGTGAGCAGAGGGGACTACCAGGGTCATAAGAAGCAGGCACAAGCTCAGTACAAGGATATCGTCGGTATCAGCCAATTGTGATAGAACCTCACTATAGCCTTATAGAGAGAGGGAGTATGACTGAAAAATATTGCGAGAAATAACCGTCAGAGCGGAGTCAGGGCCAAGTAGCCATCGTAATTCTATCATCAACAATCGTTCCTGCGACAGTACTAATCTTGTTTGTGAATTCTCGGAAAACATAGCCGTCATGAACGTATCTAGCAAGATCGTAAACGGATGAGAAGTCGAAGTCGTCCACCAAATTCTCATCTGGATCAGTCAGAATGTAGGTAGAGACGTAAACCGCTTCTCCAGACTTTACGGGGTACTCCTTGACCTTGACTCCGTCCTTCGTGACTATGCCTACTACAATGCGACGCTTGGAAATGAAACCGCAGATTCTTGGCGTCAAAAACTCGTCCTCTTCTGGTCCGAGAACCCTCAATACTCGATAGATAGAGTGTTCCGACTGTTCACCCGAGGAGATCTGGGAGAAAATCGGAGGAAAATGTCTGCCATTCGCAACAAGAATCCCCCTATTCGCGACCAGCCCGAGACAGTAGTAAGGAGTAAGATTCTTTGAAACGGCTTCGTATTCGTGACCGGGTTTGGGACGGACAGACGCAAGATTCTCTGCAAGGGCTATACGTCGGTGAGGGAAACTCCTGCTTGCGAGTCTGTAAGCGGCGGCAAGATCTCTTCTCTTCGAGTAGCCAAGGAGCAGCAGCCTTCCCACATACATCGATTCGGACAAGACCCGACTCTCACCCAACTATCTTGGGAAGAAAACTCGAGAAACAGTAAGAGTTTTGCGAAAGACCCGATTTCCTGGAACCCGTGTAAGCCTCCTCCCGCGACGACTCTTTCTAGCTTCTGATACATGCTACGAAACTTGAATCTCCTAAGTTCCTGTCGACAGTTCTTAGGTAGTGTGTGAAGAGTAGGCTGATTGGAAGCGATCAAACGGAGAAAGACACGTTGATGATCGCTGCGAAATTGATGACGGGGACAACCAGAACTGCAGCAAAGTCTGATGGAAGAGACGGCATTCTGACCATCGTTGTACCGGGAAAAGAGAAGACAGGAAGTCGTGTGAGGACGGCGAAAGCAGGTCTCTAAACAATCTTGAAGGCGAGAAGAAGTATTCTTAATGAGGCAAGTCAGATCCAGCAGCCTCCACTAATCTCAACCCAGACGAGCCCGGTCTCTTCGTTGCATATTCGGCGGGAAGGGTCAAATATAGGGAACCAGAATGATTTATTGTACAGACATTCAACTTATTCTAGGGTGCTTCATGTCACAGGGAAGTGGAGATCGTAAGATAAGGAAGAGAGACGGCAGGATAGTAAGATTCAGATCGGAAAAGATCGAGAACGCTATCTTCAAGGCGATGGCTGCAACCGGGAGACCGGACAGGGAACTCGCAGGAGGAATGACCTCCAAGGTAGTCTCAAAGGTTTCAGAACGGTTTCAGGAAGAGATACCTTCGGTCGAAGACGTGCAGGACATAGTCGAAGAGACGCTTATGGAGAGCGGGGAATCGAAGGCAGCGAAAGCCTACATACTGTATAGACAGAAGAGGGCTGCGATAAGGGAGACGAAGGGGTTCATCGGAGTCCCAAAAGACGAGCTCAAGTTGGATGTAAACGCCATTGAGGTGTTGAGAAGCAGATATCTTCTTCGCGACGAGTCCGGGAGAACCGTAGAAACCCCGAAACAGATGTTCATGCGGGTGGCAAAAGCGGTAGCAAGAGTCGACAGAAGATTCGGTGGTTCCATCGCGGCGGACAAGTCGAACAAGGAATTCTTCAACCTTATGGCAGGACTCTACTTTCTTCCAAACTCACCTACCCTGATGAACGCCGGCACAGAACTCGGACAACTCTCCGCCTGCTTCGTTATCCCTGTCGGCGACTCGATGGAAGAGATCTTTGATGCAGTCAAGTACATGGCTCTGATACACAAGTCCGGCGGAGGTACAGGATTCTCTTTCTCCAGTCTCAGACCGAAAGGAGACCTAGTCAAATCTACTAAGGGAGTGGCTTCTGGTCCTGTCTCCTTCATGAGGGTCTTCGATGTCGCCACGGATGTGATAAAACAAGGGGGAAAACGCCGTGGAGCCAACATGGGCATCCTGTCGGTAGACCACCCAGACATCGTGGAGTTCATAACAGCAAAAAGCAAAGGAAAGGTGTTAACGAACTTCAATATCTCCGTGGCGGTGACTAATCCATTCATGGAGGCTGTCGAAGACAACGGAAAATATGATCTGGTCAATCCACGGACCCAGCGCCTGGTCAGGAGAGCATCAGCACGGGAGGTCTTCGATCTACTAGTGACTTCAGCTTGGGCAACAGGAGACCCAGGACTCGTGTTCATAGACGAGATCAACAAGGCTAATCCGACCCCAAAGATCGGGAGGATCGACTCCACGAATCCTTGCGGGGAGCAACCTCTCCTACCCTACGAGTCCTGCAATCTAGGATCGATAAACCTCTCGAAGATGGTCGATAGAGGAGAAATAGACTGGAGTCGCCTCAGACACGTGACAAGAGAGGGAACCCACTTCCTAGACAACGTAATAGACGCGAACAACTTTCCTCTGAAACAGACCGAGACGATCACCAAGGCAAATCGAAAGATCGGATTGGGGGTAATGGGGTTTGCCGACGCCCTATTGAAGCTAGGGGTTCCGTTCGATTCTTCCGAAGCGTTGAATGTGGCTGAGGAGATAATGAAGTTCATTGCAAAAGAAGCACGAAAGAAATCTGTAGAACTCGGAGAGGAAAGAGGATCGTTCCCAAACTTCGAGATGAGCACCTGGCACGAGGAAGAGGGATACAGCCACATGCGAAATGCGGCGTTGACGACTATTGCCCCAACGGGAACCATCAGCATAATCGCCGGGACATCTAGTGGGATCGAACCCATCTTCGCCATCTCATTCCTGAGAAACGTACTCGACGGAACCCATCTCCTAGAGACGAACAAGATCTTCGAAGAGGTCGCCGTGAAAGAGGGGTTCCACAGCCAGGAGATAGTCATGGAAGTCGCGAAGAAAGGGTCCCTGGCCGACATAGAGAACATACCGGATAGGGTGAAGAGACTGTTCGTCACAGCGCAGGACATAGCCCCTGAATGGCATGTAAGAGTACAGGCTGCGCTTCAAAAGTACGTGGACAACGCGGTATCCAAGACCGTCAACCTTCCCCACGACGCAACAATCGATGACGTACGAAGAATCTTCATGCTCGCGTACAGAGAGAAATGTAAAGGAATCACGGTCTACAGGTACGGATGCAGAGAAGAACAAGTACTGTACATCGGAAGCGAGGGAACACAGACGCCACAGAAGCCGAGATACGTGGTCGCCTCCTCCGAGTTCTCAGGAGGATGCCCTACGGGAAGATGCCTTTTCTAGCCTGACAGAAGAAACGGAGACACACCAGCCCATCGAGTTGCCCGAAAAGGAGCCCGTACCGCACCAGTGGAAGGGTTAAATAAAGGTGGTACTCTAGGTCGAAGGACGCCATAGTCGAGGATGAACTAGATGATGCATACATCAGTCCCCAAGGAGAGAGAGAATCGTCTGGAAAGTAGCGTGATCAGGGCTAAGAAGTACTGCGATTTCTGCATGAGAATGAACGACTCAGATAACAAGGAACTATTTAAGAGAGAAGCAATCGAAGCCTTGGTCGAGGTCTCCAGCAATCCAGCGGAGTACTACGTCACAGCCAAGACGGAACATTCAACTTTTCTGCTCGGGGTCTCAGAGAGGGAGTTCAGGGAGAAATCGAAAAAGATCCTTGAGAAGATCTCCGAGTCAGACATCAAGAAGTTCTGCCGAAACTACTTTGACTTCATCAATACTTGCGACTCAGATTGCGAAGAGGCCAGAAGATACATCCAAGAGATGTACGATGAAATTGTGGAACTTGTACAAGAAAAGAGTGAGGAGATCGCTAACACGATCAAAGGGATCAAAGAATCAGACGAGAAACTTGAACGCGTCTTGGATGCCCAGACATCTCAGATCAAGTACCTTCAAACATTGATTGGGAAACCGGGAGTACCTTAGGCAAGAGTCTACACTTTACCCTCGGTCTTCTCCAGCTCTATCCGACGTCGAGCGGTCTCAAAATATGGAGCTGCAAAGTCGCTGGTCCAACTCTTCTGGGCGAGAGTCCTCTTCCTCGCGATTGCTAGGAAGTCTTGGAATTCGTCATAGTACGATCCATAGATGTGATAACTGTCGGAAATATCGACATGTCGCCCAACCTGGACAGGCTTTCCAGTCATCTCCGAGAGTTGCTCAGCTAAGATTCGCTGAAGATCGGTGAGAGCGAAGAGGTTCATGAACGCTGCCTTGAATGCGTCCCTTGAACGCCAGTGCGTGTTCATATTCAAGCTTAAAGCGTCGTTTTCAGAGGCAACCATTCTACAGAATATTCTCTGCAAGCAGGGAGGATCCTCTATGAGTGGGTCTGACCCAGGTTTCCAGGTGATGGCTTGAGCTCTACGAGAGTAAGGGGTTTCAGACAGCTTTTCCAGGAGGTAATTGACCTGATCGATTATCTCGCCTTCAATCTCGTATGCAAAAAGCCTTTTGTGATATGTGTACGCCCATTTTCCTTCCTCTGGACAAATCCAATGGTCGTGGATTCCCTCCACAACCTCCTGCCGGTATACTTCTAGATCCTCTAAGCTAGAAGGGATTGCTCTGTGGATTCTCGGTTCGGAGAAGGGTTCCCGAACGACGAGTATCATAGTACAATCCTTGCTAGGGGGATCGCTTGGGCGATCGTACTCTGTCTTAATTGAGATGCCTTTCTCCCAGACAGCGAGCAAAGAACGTTCCCAGGCTCCAGGGAGCGTTCTTCCTTCGACCGTCAGTACGGGAATGTCTCCTTTTCCCAACTTGGACACCAATGAAGAATGAATCAAGAAAACAGAAAGATCGTAGCAATTAGAAATACTTCTTGGTTTCCCCCTTCGTCGAAACAGCCAAGAGTGTTATTCGCGTTTATGGCAATGATTCCAATGCGAGTTCTCTCACCTTTGCCATGTTAGCGCAATCGTCTCTCCTGCTATCTATCGGGGTCTCAAGGATCATCGGTATGGATCGGAAAACCCGGTTAGCTAGGATTGTCTTGAAGCCTTCTTCGCCGATTCCCCCTAACCCTATGTGCTCATGCCTATCGAGTCTACTATCAAGTTCGCCTTTAGAGTCGTTCAGATGTACAAGTTCAAACCTACCCAATCCGACCGTCTTGTCTATAACCTTCAGGGTTTCCTCTAAACCGTTCCTGGTACGCAGCTCGTATCCAGCAACAAACGCGTGGCACGTGTCAAAACATAGCCTGATACGATCACCCCACCCAACCAAGTCTAGTACCGAAGATATTTCTTCGAATGTTCCGCCAACACTATTCTTGGACCCCGCAGTGTTCTCCAGCAAGATCGAGGTCTCCCCCCGAGAAACCTTGAGAGCCGAGAGACAGGCCTCTGCCACACGCTGGACACCCTTATCGACCCCGGAACCTCTGTGGCTTCCAAGATGAGTTACGAGATAAGGGATGCCGAGGCGTTCACAACGCTTCATCTCAAAGATAAGAACATCGACGGATTTTGAATAGATCTCTTCGTCAGGAGACGCAAGGTTTGGGAGGTAAGGCATATGCGCGTAGACAGGCATGATTCCCGAGAGGAAAAGCTTGCTCTTGAAAGCTTCAACGACCTCGTTGTCGAGATCCTTGGATTTCCATCCCCGAGGGTTTCTGGTAAATATCTGGAATGTCGTGCACCCTCTCTCCAGTGCTCGATTAACAGATTTGTCCAGCGACCCGGAAATTGAGACATGAACCCCGAGTTTCAAAGTAGGCGTAGAAGCCTTTTTCTCCATGGCGACTAACTATCCTCACAGAAAGCCTGATCATTCGAGAACAGGCATCATAGTATAAGAAGGGAGGTATGAAAACGATTTTCGAACAGATTCCCGTCGGACCCATGGATAACTTCTCTTATCTCATCGGGAGCGAACAGGCCCATATCGCCGCTATTGTGGATCCTGCTGGAGAGGTACATAGGATCGTCGGTCTCGCAAAGGATCATTCGGTTGACATCAAGTACATAGTGAACACTCATAGTCACGGCGATCATACTCGAGGCAACAAAGAGCTGGCAAAAATGACGGGGGCAAAGATAATGCAACATGAGAGATCAAGCGACTACAGAGATGTCGCACTCAAAGACGGATACGACATCCAGCTGGGAGAGGTCGTGATTACGGTCATCCACACACCGGGGCATACACCGGACAGCATATGTCTCCTAGTAGACGGCAAACTACTGACAGGAGACACGTTGTTTGTTGGGGAATGCGGAAGAACCGATCTCCCCGGAGGAGATCCAAGACAGATGTACGAGAGTCTACTGGGGAAGATAGTGAAACTTCCCGACAAGCTGGAGGTGTATCCTGGACATGACTACGGTGACAGACCACACTCGACTCTAGGATACGAGAAGAAGAATAATTATACATTAGAATCGAGAACACTGGAAGAATTCATAGAGTTCATGAGAACACCCTAACTTAACCCGTTTTTGGTCGTAGAAGCAATGGGCATCGTCGAAAACCCAGACAACTGAACCGGTGCGCTACTGATGTCGTGAAGCTAAAGGTTTACTTCAGTAGGATTAGATCGTAGCATTCACCTATAGAGAACCCTGACATCCAATCTTCCTGGAACTGTACTAGTTCATATGCGCGTTCACTTGCAGACTATGAAGGACTCTTCTCTCAACGACACGGAAACACATCCTTGTTTAGCTCAATGCTTCATTGCTGTCTATGCAGGGAGAGAGATAATCGTAGGAATGCGTTAGTTTTATCATGAAGCCCTCAATAGTGTTTGATTTATAGGAAAAGGAATCCGCATAGACTCAAATTGAAAACAAGGAAGCTAAGGAAAGGGAATCTCCATTTGCGGGAGGATATGAAAAAGCTCAGGGCATTGATTCTGAAAGGTTATGAAGACGATGTCCTAAGAATCCTTCAGAAAGAGAAAGGCTTGGCACTGGTATCTGTCTCCGATCGGTCCGCGAGATGGGATGAGATCCCAAGACCCTACAACCCTCCAGAGGAGGAACGCTTCTATCAGAATCTTCTCTCACGAGTAGAAAGACTGATGGATCGGCTTGAGATCAGAGAAGAACTGGGGATCCTCGATCAACTATTCAAACCTCGAACCCAGGAACGAGTAGAGGTACCTCTCCAACAAGAGGACGATAACCTCTTAGCAGCTGAAGAGAGGATTGCCCAGATCGAGATGCAGATTCGAGTAAAAATAGACGCTTACGAGGAGGTACAGGAGTTTCTATGGAACATAAGGGAACTCAATATCCAGGTTCAAGACCTTCAACCCTCAGATCAGATTCACGTCTCAATAGGTTCACTCAGATCAGAGGATGCAGAGGGACTCGAAGAGGAGTTAGAGTCGAAGCTCAAGTGGACGAGGCTGTATGTTGCACCAGCTAAGGAAGGCCAGGTCTTCTTCCTGATAATAGCCCCGAACAGGCTCTCGGAAAGCTTGGAGAAGATTCTCAGCGAAAAACAGATTCAAAGATTAAATATCCCACCCGAGCTGACAGGAACCCCGTCCCGATGCCTTAGAGCCCTCGACACAGAGGTCTCGAGGATGGTTAGGGAACACGAAAAGACCATCCTCATCCTACATGACGCTCTAAAAGCGAAGATCTCGAGGATAGAATCCTCAAGGATGCTCGGAGAGATAGAAAACGTTGTAGTAATGGAGGGATGGGTTCCGGCATCCTCAGGTGAGAAGGTGCAGGAACTGATCAAGGAAGCCGCAGAAGGATACTCCACAGTCCTCCTATCTCCACCGGATGAGCCCACATCCAAGATACCTACAAAGCTCAAGAATCCCAGGATTGTACAACCCTTCGAGATTCTCACAGAGATGTACGGTACCCCCTCATACGATGAGATTGATCCAACACCATTCCTCGCCTTCTTCTTCGTCCTCTTCATGGGATTGATGTCGGCAGACATCGCCACCGGGATCACTACGTTCCTCGGGGGGTGGCTGATCTATCGGGGTTCAGGGAGTAGAAGCGAAACTATGAGAAGGCTTGCTTTGATCGTCATGTATTCGGGGCTCTCCATCTCCTTGTTCGGTTTCCTCTCAGGAGAGTTCATGGGAGGACTGATAGAGCTACCAGTAATCTGGATCAGCACGGTAGATGAACCCATAGTGTTCATGGTCTTCTCCCTGGCTATAGGAGTAATCCACATTCTCCTGGGACTCCTACTCGGTATCTGCAACAACCTCAAGAAAGGAAAGAGGTGGAATATACTAACCGACCAAGTTCCTTGGATCGCGCTCATGACAGGTGTAGCAGTACTCTTCTTCAGCGGAGAGTTCACCCCGCAAACAATGGAGGGTATCACCGGGTATGGGATAGTATCTATAGCACTGATAGCCTTGGTTCTCGGTCAAGGACTGAGCGCACTACTCGATGTGACCAGGATAATAAGCAACGTGGTCTCCTACGTGAGGATTCTGGCCTTAAACATGGCTTCGGCATGGATGAGTAGAACATTTCTCCTATTAACCTCGATCGTAGTTGACACACCCGTGGTAGGATCCGGATTAGCGATTGCGATGCTCGTAGGTTCTCACTTGTTCCTAGTAGCCTTATCATCCATCGCGACCTTCATCCATTCATTGAGGTTGCATTACGTGGAGTTCTTCGGTAGGTTCTTCGAGGGGGGAGGGGTTAATTACCAACCTATAAGTGTAGATAGACAATATACGAGGCTTACTTTGTGAGGGAAGTTGAGTAGATGCCCGACGCAGAAACATTAATCTTAGCGATAGGAGGGGCTACTCTGGCAATAGGCCTTGCCGGAGGAGGGGCCTCTCTTGGTCAGAGAATGGCAGCCTCCGCCAGTGGAACACTTGTGGCAGAGAAGCCGGAGAAGTTCGGCTTAACACTGATCCTCACCGTTCTCGTAGAGACATCGGCGATATATGGGCTCTTAACAGCCATACTGATACTGGCTCGGATGGAGGCTGCAACCAACGTCCATATCGGGTTAGCCGCCCTCTCGGCAGGCATCTGCGTAGGCGTGTCAGGATTCTTCACCGGTATTGGAGAAGGGATTGCCGCCTCTGCCTCGATCGGCGCGATTTCTGAGAGAGAAGCAGTATTCGGGAAATGCCTTGTATTGACCGTCCTACCGGAAACTGGCGCGATTTACGGCTTGCTGACAGCGGTCCTAATACTCAGGGGAGCAGGGTTCCTCGGCGTACCTTCTGCTGAGCCCACACAGATCGGGATAGCCTCACTCTACGCATCCTTAGCCGTCTGTCTGACTAGCATTACAAGTTATCTCCAAGGCAGGGTGGGGTCATCATCGATCTCCGCCGTCGCCAGGAGGGAAGAGGCGTTTGGAAGGGAGATCATATTCGTGGTTCTACTAGAATCCGTCTCCATATACGGTCTGCTTGTCAGTATACTCATTCTCAGGTATACAGGAATCCTCTAGTCGTCGTGTCCCAACGCTCTAGTCGTTTTTATGTCCCTGACCCTTCTCACCATGAAGTGCTCCTGCCTCTCGCTTTCCTCTAACCCACTCTCAATTCTACCAATAGCCTCTTTTATCTTAGGTAATAGGATTCTTTCCAGCGCCTCAACCTTGACCCGTGTCTTCCGAGTCTCAGTCTCATATATGGCTTGGGCACTCTCTAATTCCGTGATTACGATAAGAGTAGATAACACGTCTTGGAAGAGTCCAGCAGCCAGGTCCAGGACGGGGGAAGTGGAGTAGAGACTGTATCCGCTGTCCATCACTCCTTTCTTTACCGGGGTGGAGACGATCTCGGGGACGAACAGCCCCCGGGAGGTCTTCCGTCTCAGCTCTACCTCGGAATCAGGGATTCTGGAGTATGCGGCGAGAACAACGTTGCCGGTTCCATCCGTCTCGCAGGCTTCATCGAGGTAGGAATAAGCCTTGGCAAGGTCGGATCGGAATTTATCCTTTAGAGGAGACAGTCTGCCTTCGATGCTTGCTAGTTCTTCTCTTAGGAGCATATGTTTCTGTTCTAGAAGCCTGTGAGCCTTCTCTGCTAACTCTCGCCTCTCCTTCAATTCTAGAAGTGTACGTCTTGTCGGCTTCTCTCTTACATAGGCGGCCATTCGGTTTCACCGTTCACTTCATAGAGGAGAGGATTTCCTCCCCTAGGTTCAGAGTGTCTTCTATCCCTCTCTCCTCATACGGTCCTTGTGGTAGGAACTTGGATTCGAACTGATCCGCTGATCTGAGAAATTGTCGTTCATCTGAAGAGAGAGATTCTTCTCCGATCACAAGTATCAGTTCACGGATTTCTCGTCCCCGGGCGTAGGAGCTGTACAGCCTGTTGGCTATGTTCATGTGGTCAGCCCGGGTTCTACCTTGCCCGGTAGCACGGGCCATGAACCTCGAGAGGGAGGGGAGGACATCGATAGGAGGGTATATCCCCCGGCTAGCTAGGCTGGGGTTTAATACAATCTGACCTTCAGTGATGAACCCTGTTAGATCGGGGATCGGATGGGTGATGTCGAAGTCAGGCATTGTTAGTATAGGGATTTGTGTTATGGACCCTTTTTTCCCCTTTATTCGTCCAGCCCGTTCATATATACTAGCGAGATCTGTGTACATGTAACCAGGGAATCCCCTCTTTCCAGGAACTTCTTCTCGGGACATCGAGATCTCTCTAAGAGCCTCGCAGTAGTTCGCCATGTCCACCAGTATGACTAGGACATGGTATCCGAGGTCGAACGCCAAGAATTCGGCGCTGGTTAATGCAAGCCTCGGGGTGAGCAGCCTCTCCCCGGCAGGATCGCTGCCCTGATTGAGGAATACGATTGCGTGGTCCAGGATGTTTGCTCTCCTGAACTCTCGGATGAAGAAGTCGGAGTCCTCATGAGTTAAACCCATGCCCGCGAATATTACTACGAAAGGCTCTTCTTCACCGAGTACTTGAGCCTGGCGGGTCAACTGGGCGGCGAGTTGGTTGTGAGGAAGACCGCCGCCAGAGAAGATGGGAAGCTTCTGTCCCCTAGCCATGGTTAACATACCGTCGATGGCTGAGACGCCGGTCTGGATGAAATCTCGTGGAGGCTCTCTTGAGATCGGGTTAATTGGGGCACCCTCCACCTCAACCTTGAGCTCCGAAGTTATTCGTGGACCCCCGTCGATAGGGTTACCTTTCCCGTCAAGTATCCGACCGATCGTATCTGATGTGACCGGGAATTCCATGGGTTTCCCGGAGAAAACCACTGTTGAGGATTTGCTTATTCCTATGGTTCCCTCGAATACTTGGACGATAGCGAATTCTCTTCTAAGTTCGATTACCTGCCCGAGTCTCTCATCTTCATCTGCAACCTTGATCCGAACAACCTCTCCTAGCCCTACCCCTGAAACCCTCCTAACGAAGATTAGAGGACCGCGGACTCTGAAGACAGACTTGTACTCGACTTGGGCCATCTTGTTCACTCCTTTATGTAGGTTCTTAACAGTCTAGTAATCTGGGCGGTAACCTTTATCCTCAACTCACTATGCGCTCGAGTTATCTCCTCGTCTGTCGATTCTTTCAGGTTGATGACTTCTTGACGTACCGGCATCTCCAAGAGAGGGGAGAAGGGAACACCCTTTTCCAAGGCCATTTCTGATTCGTGGTGGAGTAAGAGTATCGTGTCCAGGATCATGAACTGTCTTTCTGGTGAGCAGAAGGCATCTACATCGCTGTAAGCCCACTGCACCAGAAAAGACTCTTCCAGTAGTCTGCTGTCTTCTATGGTTATTCTCTCACTGCCCGAGAGAGATTCGATGCCAACTAACCGGGCTATCCTCTCTAGATTCCTCTTTTCAGCCAAGAGGGAAAGAACCTCGTCCCTAAGATCACTCCAGGTAGTCCCGAATCTCTCATGCCAGAACGACTCGACGTTCTCACGGTAGAATGAGAAACTCTCCTCCATATCTATGGCAGGGAAGTGTCTCTGGTACGCTAATGTCGGGTCCAGAGCCCAAAAGGCCCTTACAACCTGGAGCGTCTTCTGGGTTACAGGCTCCGAGAAGTCGCCTCCTATCGGGGATACTGCACCTATTATCGATACCGACCCTGTTCGGCTCTCTCGGCCTCGAGGAACTACTTTCCCAGCCCTCTCGTAGAATCCGGAGAGGTGGGACGGTAGATACGGTGGGTATCCTTCCTCTCCAGGGATTTCTTCGCGCATCGCGGATATTTCCCTCATGGCCTCAGCCCATCTAGAAGTGGAGTCCACCATCACTCCTACGTCGAGACCCATGTCTCTGTAGTATTCAGCTAAGGTCATCCCCGTGTAGATACTTGACTCTCTCGCAGCGACTGGCATATCGGAGGTGTTGACGACGAGGATACTCCGATCCATCAGAGAACTACCAGTACGGGGGTCCTTGAGGTCGGTCAGTTCGCCTAGAAGGTCCGCGATCTCGTTTCCTCTCTCCCCGCATCCCACGTAGACTAGTACATCTGTTTCCGTGAATTTTGCGAGCTGTTGGAGAAGAACGGTCTTTCCGGTGCCGAATCCCCCGGTGATTGCGGCGACCCCGCCTTTGACCATGGGAAAGAATGTGTCAAGAACCCTTTGACCGGTGATAAGGGGTTCATCTGGGAAGGTCCTGTACCGGTATGGTCTTGGAGTCTTCACAGGCCAACGGTGGGATAAACTGAGGTGAATGGAACCCGATTCTGTCTTTAACACACATACGCAGTCTTCGACCAGGTATTCGCCTTTATCTGCGATTTCCATTACTGTCCCCTTCACCCCGGGGGGGACCATTATCTTGTGTCTTAGCCATTTCTCCTGTACCCAGCCCAACGAGTCTCCTGAGCCGACGATGTCCATCTCGTTGACTTCGGGTTCGAACTTCCATCGCATATCTCTGGGAAGGGCTGGTAACATAGCTGCAGGATGGATGAATTCACCGCTCTTCTTCTTGAGCAATTCCATTGGCCTTTGGAGTCCATCGAAGACAGCCCCCAAGAGACCTGGCCCCAACTCGACAGAGAAGAGTTCCCCAGACCTGAAAACAGGTTCGCCGTGTTTCAAGCCTACAGTGTCCTCGTACACTTGGACCGCAGCCTCTTCTTCCATCAAGCCGATCAGCTCACCTATCAGCCGCCTTTCCCCCACATGGAGGAACTCATTCATCATCAATCCATCACCGGGTTCCTCCACCTTGAATTCCACTATCGGACCTGCTATTCTGACGATTCTGCCCACTGGCTTGCTGCTCACGGCGTCCCCTCCAGACTCTGTCGTGTAGGGATGTCGACGAGAAGTGGGAAGATGTCCGTCTCTCTTATCTCTCTCACAGTCTCCGTGATCTGGTCGTAATAGTCTGAGGAGATGATTACGACACCTACATCCCTTCTCTCTTTGAGGGAGAGCAGAAGTGAGACCGCCTCATCTCTGGTTTCAGGATTGTAGACTTCGTTAATCCCTGCCAGTCTCAACCCTATCATCGTTTCTCGGTCTCCTAGGGCTACGATCTTCAACCCGAAATCCCTCCGGTAAGGGTTCTTATCGCCTTCAGCCCTTTTCTGATGGTTCTCTCTTCATGTTCAAGCAGGAAGAAGTATCTCCATACTCTCAGTTCATCGCTTTCTTCCAGACTAGAGAACCGCGTTGAATAGATAAACTGGAGGCTTGCTTCCCATAATTCCTTTGGAGTAGGAGTCCGCCTGAGGTCCCTCAGCACTACCCTTCCAAAGTCGGTTTCGAGAAGAGTGTTCAAGAACTCCTCGTAGTCTTCGCTTTCTGCAAGCCGTGTCAGGGTGTTCGGGCCGATTGTTTCGTTCAGAGGAACCAGCCATTTCGCAATCTCTTCAGGGGGGGTTCCTTCGGATTTGAGACGGGCGATCGCACATACGTTCTTGGCGTCGAAGGCGGCTCTCAGATGAGAGAATGCCTCATCGACCTCTGTAGATGGATTCTGTTTTACCTTGAGCTGAATAAAGGCTGCAGCAGCCATGTTCAACCTTCTAACGAAGGTTGGGAGATCCATCTCCTCTTTCAGGTCGAGACGGAAATCGGGGGGGAGCAGCGGCGAAATCTCGTCCATTAGGCTCTTCAGGTTTCTGGATTCTCCGAGCTCCAAGAGGAGTGGGATCTCTATTATCCCTCCAGGCTCTAACAGCATAGGAAACTCATTTCTCGGGATATTACCATCCACGTAGGCTGCAAGAACCTCAATATTCCTTGCATCTCTGAGGATCCTTAGGGAGCCGAAGAAATCTCTCAGATCGTCGGGAAGGTATGTGAGTAACCTGTCGTATCGTTGCCAGCACTCTCCGGATGCCTTTCGCTCAGACTCCCAGAGATCTCCGAAAGAGAGAGGTTCCCTGTCGTCGATCAGACCTTTCTCGTGAAACAGATGAGTGAGGGAGTATAGGTCATTCTCCCTTAGAAGCCTCAGGATTGCGGGGGCAACAAGGTCTTCTTCCAGTCTGCTGACCATGGAGGCTAAGAAGGCGTACCTGCCTTCTTTCAAAGCCTTTCTTCCAGTCAATCCTGTGAAGAAGAACATGGAAGCGACCACACCAATAATTAAGAACGGCGTCATAGTTACTCCTCGAATAGGAGTCGGTATATCTCAGACCTTTGTTCCTCCTTAAACCTGCGAAGACGCTCCTCGAAAGTATTGTCCACAGAGACATCCTCGTTCTTACTAGAGACTCTGACCCCGCCTACAGAGTCAAGAGAATCATCTGCGATCTCCAAGGAGGTTGCCTTCTGGGTATTCTCATCTATCCTCTTTTCAGCCATCCGCAGGGACCGTGACTTCATCTTCTTCTTGTCTGACACGTTGAGATAGAGAACTAGGTCGCCTCCCCCGAGGATCTCACCTGCCCGGACTATCAGGTCCTGAAGCTTTTCAGGGTATTGGTCGCTTTCCGAGAACTCTCGGAGTCGATCCAAGGCAGCCTCACATACTTCTTCGAACAGCCTTTCTTTCTCTTCGGATAGTAGGCGGCGGAGTTCAACTTGGGTATCTGCAAGTGCCCTTGAAGATGCCTCTCGGGCGTACTCCTTGCCTTCATCCAAACGTTTGTCCCGATTCTCTCTGATCTTCTCTTCTGTTTCCTGAAGAATTCGCTGAGCGTTGACTTTGGCTTGCTGAATTATTCGTTCGGCTTCGGTCCTTGCGTCCACTAGGATCCTTTCTCTTATCGCTTCCGTGCCTTCTGACATCTAACGACTGTCTCCTCCAGTCTTTAGAACCAAGGAAACGATATAGCCAATCGCCTTCTCCCTACTACGCTTTGCGTCGGCTCTGGTCTTCTTCAATTGCTTTGTATGGAGTTCTCTCATCTTGGCTCGTTCATGTTCCAGCTCTTTGTGCGAGGATTTTCTGACTTCTTCGAGTAGTTTACGGGTCTCGGTCTCAGCTTCTGTAAGGAGATGGGTTGATTCTTCCTTTGCGTCGCTGGTTATCTTTTCCGAGTTCCTGCGGGCCTTGTCTAAGACCCTTCTAGCCTCCTCCTCTGATTCCTTTAGCATCTTCAAGTCTTCTACAAGAGCTGTAAAGTCCTCAGGCATCCTGCTCCTCTCCTTCGGAGGTTTCATCAGATACTAAAAGCTCAAGTTCTCCTCCGTCTAATGGGCATCGTTCAAGCCGGATAGCACCACAGTTCCTACACTGCGCCCAAACAAAGTATTTCCCGCAGACCTTGCATCTTTGATAGTCGACCCATTCGGTAGAGTCGCACATGGAACACTTGATTTTATTGTATCCTTCATCTCTGATGGCGTTATGCTTCAAAGCCAATCGGATCACCCTCAGCTCTCGCTTGATGATAACTATACAAATCCTAGACCCCCCTGTGGGCAAGAAAGAGCTTCTCATCTCTTTGCGCCTGAAGAAGGCCCTCCAGCACCTTACTCGTAGCCTCTACTTTGAGGGAATAACTGGGCACGAAGAAACCCAATTCCAGATAGATACCTTCCTCATCCAGACCCTCGACGTCCACTGATACTGGCTGATCTCTGCTGAGCGAGGGATAGGAGTTCACAATATCGAGAATGGCAAGCTTTGTACGCTCAAGATCTGATTGATAGGAAAGCTTGATTTTCATCTCAACCTTGAACTTGTTTCCCAAGGCGGTAAGGTTGGTTACGCCTGAATTAGCAATAGTCGAGTTAGGTATGATATGCATGGCACCATCCTCAGTTTTCAGAGACACCTTCATGAGGTCGAACTCTGCAACTTGTCCAATCGTATCTTCGACCATCACTAAGTCGCCGATCTCGAAGGGTCGGGATGCGGTCAGAAGAAAACCGGAGACCAAGCTCTCAATCAGGTTCCGAGAAGCCAGACCAATGATGGTTACAAGAATCCCGAAGGCGAATAAGAAAGGAGTGATTGGGATTGCAAGGTTCTCCAATGCAGCAAGGAGACCCAGAAAGAGTATGATATACCTCGCACTTGCAGATACCACAAAGGTCTCTGCCCTAGGATGACCTACCCTTCTCAAAGCCCGTTTGAGGACCCCCTCGACCGCTTTTCCTACTATGTATGTACCCACGAAGATTGCAAGGGTTGAGAGGACACGATAAACCAATTCAACAGAGAGGATGCGGTAGATCAATTCTGAAGGAGAAGTGGACACTTATATCATCTCATCAAACCGTAGCCATGACCTAGGAATTGAATACTCAACTCTATTACATAAAACAAACGTCAAAAACTCAAGACAACAGAAGAGTCTAAAAGACTATCTGCCGAGATGAAACCAACCCTATAGACATGGGTCTCCAAAACCGTAGTATTCACCGAGCCGAATAAGCATGGTGACTCGCTAGCCCAGTAGAAACCTATGAGATGCAACCTAAAGGTGAGACAGAGAATTGGTCAAAACCAAATACCAGACATCCTCAGGGGGTGTGCTATTCCGAAAAGGGGAGAAACAGGTGAGCATAGTTTTGATCGCGAGAAGAGATCGGAGCATTTGGTGCCTTCCCAAAGGGATTGTCGAGACCGAGGAGACTGTCGAACAGGCCGCGGAACGCGAGGTAGCAGAAGAAACTGGACTGAAAGGAAGAATCATCGGGAGAATAGGAGAAGTCAACTACTGGTTTCAGTCAAAGAGAGACAATGCTCGGTACTATAAGACGGTACACTTCTTCCTAATGGAATTCCTCGGCGGAGACACATCCGACCACGACTACGAGGTAGAGGAAGCGAAATGGTTCCTAGCAGACGAAGCCTTAGAAGTCATGACTTATGAAAACGAAAGAATGATAGTGGAGAAAGCCTTGAAGATGATAGGAAAGATCGAGTGACGTCGCTTAGAGCCTAGCTCAGCAGATACACAACCCCATAGAAATCGATACTGCATCAATTTCCTGATACAAATCCAATTACAGGAACAACACCGTGTTGAGTTGCAGGGATTGTTATCGAGGTTTGCATTTGAAAGCTGTTCTTGAGGCCCCGACACGCACAGAATGTTAATAAGATTGTCCGATTATCTTAGTTCTCGGAGAGGAGATGGGAGAGCAAAAGGATTCCTGTTTCTACGAGACACGAGTCAGAATAGGTAGGAAAGAATGGCGGTGGTGTTCTTTCTTCAAGGCGAGAATTGATGATGTTGACTGCAATAATTGTGGGCTGAGAGGCGGGGAGAGGATCGAGGAGCAGTTCTCTCCAAGAACAGACCTGCTATTAGTATAGGATTATTTCAAGTTGTCTATAGTTCTCCTCTACAAGAGTAGAGTGGGGTGTTCAAGATAGTTACTTTTTGGTAGCAAAGTTTATATCCTGCTTGTTACCGTTAAGTAACAAAAATACCGGAGGGAACGATGGACCTCACCGTTGAGCTCGAGAGATGTCATGATTTCGGAGACATCTTCGAACTCGTCAAAAAGGCGGCAAGAGAATCCCTAGACAGGAGGAGAGTGGGATTAATGCTGTATTTGGCAGATCTCCCGAGAACGGTTGGAGCATACTACACTGTCGGATCGAATGCGATAGTAGTGAACAGAAAGCTGCTAAGACAGGTTTCAAACTCCGTTAAAAGCCTGACAGAACTCAACTCATACGTATTCACAATCCTACTGCACGAATACTTGCATGCACTAGGATACTTGGACGAAGGAGAAGTCAGGAGACTGGTTCACAAGATTAGTGTCGAAAACTTTGGCGAAGAGCACCCCACAAGCCAGATGTCAACTGGAAGACTAAGATTGATACCTCAGAGAACGCCAGTCATTGGTGATGAGTCCATCGACGGCGAGGTGGAGATCGTCCGGGATTTTGACAGGTCAAATCAAACATACATAACCTAGACGAAAGGGGATGAACTGAATGGATGAGATAAGATTGAAGGTTGTTGAGGCAGATGCGAGGGATGTAGGAAGAGGCATAGTCAGGATTGGTAAGCAGAATAGGGATACCCTTGATCTTACGACAGGGGACTATGTCAGAATAGCCGGGACCAAGGATACAGTAGGAATCGTTTGGCCAGCCCACCCCGAATATGAGGAGGGGGGCACCATAAGCATGGACGGCATATTAAGGCATAATGCCGGCGTAACACTAGGAGACACCGTTGCAATAAGCAAGACGGAAGTTGAAAAAGCAGAAGGCATAACTTTGGCTCCTACCCAAGAGATCCGAGTCAACGAGGACTTCGGGGATTATGTCAGACAGATTATAGTTGGAATGCCGCTCATCAGAGGGGACACAGTCTACATACCAGTGTTGGGAACCGCCCTCAGACTCATCGTTACTAGAACAAGACCGAAAGGAACAGTCGCAATCACAAATCAGACCCAAGTCGAGATCTCGCCAAGCCCAGTCTCTGAATCCGAGGCAACCAAATCCATGGTTACATACGAGGATATTGGTGGGCTCAAAGAAGAGATCGGAAGAATAAGAGAGATGATAGAGCTGCCGATGAAACACCCGGAGCTCTTCAAACATTTAGGCATCGAACCCCCAAAAGGAGTGCTACTCCACGGACCTCCGGGAACAGGGAAAACCCTACTTGCGAAAGCCGTGGCAAATGAGGCGAGCGCCAATTTCACCTCGATCGCCGGACCAGAGATCATGAGCAAGTTCTACGGTCAATCCGAAGAACGACTCAGACAAATCTTCCAAGAAGCCGAACAGAACGCCCCAAGCATCATCTTCATCGACGAACTCGACGCAGTAGCCCCCAGCAGAGAAGAGGTGACTGGTGAAGTTGAAAGGAGGATTGTTGCCCAGCTACTTTCCCTCATGGACGGTCTAAAATCCAGGGGACAGGTAGTTGTCATCGGGGCGACAAACCGTCTGGATGCCATAGACCCAGCGCTGAGAAGACCCGGAAGATTCGACAGAGAGATCACCATCAAGATTCCCGACAAGAACGGAAGGAAGGACATACTTCAAATCCACACAAGGAACATGCCACTCAGCGAGGACGTGAATATAGAACAGTGGGGAGAGATAACACACGGCTATTCGGGAGCCGACATCGCGGCATTATGCAGAGAAGCAGCAATGAGAGCCCTGAGGAGATATCTACCTAAAATCGACCTAGAGAAAGAGACAATCCCGATCGAAGTACTCCGCGACTTGAAGGTGGAGGAAGACGACTTCTATGGTGCCTTTAAGGAGATCCAACCATCCCTGCTTAGACAAATTGCAGTGGAAGTACCAACAGTGCATTGGGATGAGGTCGGAGGGCTTGAAGAGGAGAAGAGATTACTTCAGGAGGCAGTCGAGATACCCCTCAGAGATCCTGACCTATTTGAGGACATGGGGATAAGACCACCAAGAGGCGTCCTGCTATACGGACCACCAGGGAGCGGTAAGACCCTACTGGCTAAGGCTGCCGCAACTGAGAGTGAAGCCAACTTCATCAGCATCAGAGGGCCAGAACTGCTCAGCAAATGGGTCGGTGAATCAGAGAAGGGAGTCAGAGAGGTCTTCAGAAAAGCAAGAGAGGCAGCACCATGCATAGTCTTCTTCGACGAAATCGACTCAATAGCACCCCAGAGAGGGATGAGAAGCGGGGATTCCGGAGTTACCGAAAGAGTGGTGAACCAGATATTGACAGAGATCGACGGAGTTGTTCTACTGAAGGATGTTGTCGTCATTGCAGCCACAAACAGACCAGACTTATTGGATCCAGCCCTACTCAGGCCAGGGAGAATTGACCGCGTGATCTATGTCGGCGCTCCTGATGACAAGGCGAGGTTAGAGATCCTGAAGATCCACACCAAAGACATGCCATTAGGCAAGAGTGTCGACCTTAAGCAACTCGCAGAGATGCTCGGAGGATACACAGGTGCAGACATCGAAGCCCTATGCAGAGAAGCCGCAATGATAGCCATAAGAAAAGACTACAAGGCAAGAAAAGTCGAGTTAGAACATTTCAAGAAGGCACTTGAAACGATCCGCCCCACCGTAGACGAGAAAGCAGTCCAACGATTCAACAGTCTCATGGATGATTACAAGAAAGGAGCAGAGAAAGCTCCTCCGCCCAACGTTTGGACCTGACGAAAGGTCATCCATCCCCCTTTTCATTTTATAACAGGCTAACTCAAGCCCTTATCGGAAGTCTTACCCTAATCATTATGTACGGAATTCTAGGTGGCGTCATTTTTCGTACGGGAACATGTTTAGAAATATTATCATTAAGATCATTTCCATATCCAATACCTTTTCTTGGCGGTTCCTGTGTGGGCGGGAATACTCGTTTGCCCATATAACTCCAACAAACCTTTCAACTTAACACTCCATTATCGAATCGGAAGGAAAGACACGGTATGTCTGTTGAAGATCAGATTCCAATCATTATAATAACAGCTATCGCCTCAGCTATCTGTACGGTTATAATAGAGAATATTGTAAGCGATTGGCTTGAACGAAGGAAAATGCGAGAAGCGTTGAGAAACGAGATCAATGTGAATCGCAGTACTTTGAAACGGAATAAAGAACTACTGAAGAAGAATTTGGATCTTCTGAAAGAAGATCTGAAGAGAATTGAAAATGGCTCTCCAGACAAATCGAAACCTTGGTCAATGATTCATCCAGTGGTTCAACTTCAATCACGAATGTGGGAAACTGTAGTCTCAAGAGGACTACTCTTGTCTGTATCTGAAACATTGAGTCGTGAAATGGAAGAGACATATTCTATAATGCATACATTCAATCAGTCGATTATATCTCGGGACCGTTTCAGATTCACACCAACAACCGACATTGCTGCATACGTAGACTGGTACATGAAGATTGATGCTGATCTTTTTGATTGGGCTGAAAAACTCCAAAAGAATTTGAAGAATATCGAAGCAAAACTGGATTGCTAGATTGCACGTGCTAATCCAGAGTAGTGCTTCTCTCATACTTCCCTCTTTCGTACTGTGATTGGTTGTAAGAATGATACTAATACTCCCAGTTTTACTGTGTAGGCGCATGCAAAGAGTGATTTTTGAAGTTGATACTCCTTTTAGTATGGAGGATCAATCGGACAATAACATCGAAGAAGATCTTCAGAGCATTTCTCTTGAAGAGTTGAGAAGTTACATTAAGGAGCTGCGTATGGATCTTGAAAAGAATAGAAAACGCTTGATCGACCTTCAGATCAAAATTGAGTTCCGAAGTGTCGGCAAACACATTGATCAAGAAAACCTTCCTCTGGTCAACCTCTTAAGGGATGTTATGTACCGGCAAGACCAGCAGGAGATTCAAATTAAGCTACATTCACTAGAGATACAAACACTTTCCAAAGAACTGAAAAAGCACAACCGTCAGAAGGATCTTGACAGAACCCTAATTACATGATGTCTGTTCAAGAAAGCTGTAAAAAGTCGTCTGTTGACCCGTTTCCACCTATTTAATAATATTGCATTGTCAGCAGTACGGCAAACAGATTCCTCTGGGAACCAAGTTCTGCCACCTCTTCGATGTCTCACAGAAATAGTGGGCATACTTTTCACCTCTCTTTCTCTCTCGTCTTCCGCTGACCTTTCTCTCCTGCGAATATGTTAACCGTATTTCTTATCTTGGCTGAGTACTGTACATTATGCTGCCCTGGTGGAGTCGTCTTTGGTTCTTCTTGAAGCGGGTGAGAATCTAATAATGAGTGGTGGCTGTTACTGGGTTGGGTCTGGTGATGGTCGTCTCTCGTTGACGAATCGGCGTTTGGTGTTTGAGCCTGCTATCGGCTGGGGAAGCCGTTTCGCATCTTTCGACTTCGATTTGAAGCTTATCAGGAACTTGGATATGCGGAGGACTGAGGGTTACTTCAGGAATGACGGATTTCTGGCTATTGAATACCCTGCGGAGGGGAAGATATACCGTTACGAGTTCGGTGTGGGAAACGTGAACGACTGGTACCAGCAGGTGTACTACTGGGTTCAGTTGACGAAGAACCCCCAACCAGTTCAGCGAGTCGTTGAGCAGAAGCCTCCAATTATTATTCCTCGTGGTGAGCCGTATATTCCTTGGTGGGTTACGCTGAAAAAAATGGAGGCGACGATGTTTGAGGGCTTCATACGGGACTTTTTTGAGCACCAAGGTTACATTGTCAGGTCTGGAGGTACAAGTACCTACACTGCTGATGGCGGGATCGACCTAGACATGGTTCTCAAAGATAACATGGGAATTGAGCACCGGTATCTGGCGCAGATTAAGAACTGGGAGAATCCCGTTGGCGTCGCCGTGATCCGGGAGTTCCTTTATGTTATGGATCGCGAGAAGATTGACGGTGGGTTCTTCGTTGCCCCCAATATCTCAGAGCCGGCTAGAAAGGAGGCGGAACCCTACAAGAACCTCTACTTCATCGAGGAAGAGGAATTGCAGCAGTTCCTTGAAACCGTGCAGATACCACGACCAGACGATGCACAGTATTGTGATCAATGCGGCAAGTCAATTTCAAGCAGCTCTAGGTTCTGCCGGTACTGCGGTGCCCCTCAAAAATAGTTACATAGATTTTTCTCTGCGTGTTCAGCTCGAAGCATCCAGTGCTTAAGTACTCTTGGTTCTGCGAGGAGGTTAAGTGGGCATAGTTGACTTCATTCGGACTCCGGCGGATATGGCCTTAGCGTTCATGACCAACCAAGAGACTCTTAACCCATCCATATCGTCCATAATAGCACATGTTTCTTATTCTATATTTTGGAACTATAGCAAGGAAAGAATGGAAAAAAGAAGCGAATGCAACTTTACATTCAAATAAATCAGTATTGAAACAAGAAAATATTATTATTGAAACAACCACAGGATTCCCATGCATCTCAGCAGAGAAGCACCATCTCTGAAGAACAATATACTTCAAGTTCCTTTACCATTTTTGGGTAAACGTGTTCAGCTCAACTCCTAAAAACGAGATGCCTTAAATTGCAGGGTTCGGAGTGTTGCCAGCAAAACGACGGTGGACGCATAAATGAAGAATAGAGACGACAACCTCCCAAGGATCGCGGTAGTAGACTACGGCATGGGAAACCTCCTGAGCATCTGTAAGGCCCTAGAGATCGTTGGTTCCGTGGTACAGATCACATCCAACAAGCGGGAGATGCAGTCCTCGGATGCCATTGTACTACCTGGGGTGGGAGCCTTCAGAGACGCTATAACTAAGCTATCTCCATTTTCCGAGACGATTATCGAAGAGGCAGAGTCTGGAAAGCCGATCCTTGGGATATGTCTAGGGTTACAACTCATGTTCACCGAGAGTACCGAAGGCGGACTCTACAAGGGACTTGACTTCTACAAAGGCAAGGTAGTAAAGCTACCAGACTCAGTAAAGATTCCGCACATAGGTTGGAACAACCTGAGAATCCTGAAGCCGAACCACCCACTCTTCGCAGGAATACCCGATGGAACACGGGCATACTTTGTGCACTCATTCTTCGGCGATGCCGAGAATCAGGATGCGGTCCTAGCTACAACAGAATACGGGAAAGTCTTCCCGGCAGTAGTTGGGATCAAACATGTACTGGCAACTCAGTTTCACCCAGAGAAATCGGGCGACTTCGGGCTTCGCCTTCTCAAGAACTTTATAGATATCACAAGAAAGCAAGAAAAGAACGATACGTAACCACTCACTGCAAGAACAAGTCTGATCCTCCGACGAAATAGGCACCGAACCCGCAAAGTCAGAAATACCATCAACAGTTTAGAATCCTCTTTAGAAACAGAAGAATGAAGGAAATTAGTCATGGATCTGAAAGGCGAACTCAAGTTACACCCCGAAGAGACCGCAGTAGTCGTAATAGATTTACAGAATGGCTGTTGTTCCCCCGAAGGTCTTTTGGCCAAGACCACACATCAAGACACTTCCCTGATCGAGGTGATGGCCCAGAGAATGCCTAAATTCTTGGATGAGATGAGACGTCAAGGAGTGGAGATAATCTGGGTTCGGTCAGACTATTGGAGAGGCAGTGTTCCTGAGAACGTGCTAGAGGCTGAGACACTCGCCTTTGGAGAATTCTTAGACACGTGCAAGAGAGGAACCTGGGGCTACGAGTACTTTGGACCAATACCAGAAGAAAATGAGATAGAATTCGTGAAGACCCATCCATCAGTCTTCCAGAATAGCGAGTTTGAAAGGCATCTCCACAAGAAAGGGATCAAAACACTTCTGATCGCCGGGGTCTATACCTCGAGATGCGTCTTTTGCAGTCTAGTCGGAGCTTCAGAAAGAGGCTTCCGTTGTATCCTAGTGCAGGATCTAACGGCTAACTGGGTTGAGAAAGAGTATGAGACCAAAGCCGTCTTATCGATCATCCACGGCATGCTAGGGTTTGTCTTGGATTCAAGGAAGATACTAGAATTGTTTCAAGGTCAATGACCTTCAGAGCCAAACGAGCCACATAACACTCGGCGAGCCCCTCAAAGCAAATCGGAAAGGGTGGAAACGACCAGTGGAAGATCACCGCAGAAAACTGGAATTGGGACCCAGACATAGAGATGCTATCTTAACCCTCTAACGACTTTCATGAGCAGGTCAGGTCTGTTACTTCCGAGACCATCGATTCCAGTCTCGATCAACCTTTTCATCTCCTGCTCCTCATCTGAGTTCCAGGCCCGAACCTTTAGTCCCAGCTCATGTGCTTTAAGGACCATTTCTTCGTTTACAAAGGATACGTTAGGATGAATGGCTTCAGCACCCGCATCCAGAGCCAGTCGACAAGGATCGATGGGAAGACAGTAGAATAACACGCCAGCCTCTATGTCGGGGTTCAACTCCTTTGCAGTTTTAATAGCAGGATGCCTGAACGAGGTGAAGACAACCTCGTCTACAATACCCATTCTCTCCACGGTCTCCACGGTTTTTTCTTCCACCCCCCGTCCCTTCAGTTCGACTTGGAGTATCACCTTCCCCTTGACAAGGCGGATTACCTCCTCGAGAGTCGGTATCTTTTCTCCTTTCCCAGCATCCAACGCCCTAATCTCCTCGAGAGATAAGTCTCGGACCCTGCCACTACCGTTTGTCGTCCGATCAACCGTCTCGTCATGGATGACGACCAGCCGCCCATCCCGAGTGAGGTGAACATCGATTTCTATCTGATCTACCCCTAACTCGATTGCCCTTCGTATTCCCCGAAGGGTATTCTCTGGTTCTAGTGCAGCAGCACCTCGGTGACCTGTTACAGTAACCAATTCAACCACAAGAGAGAATGGTAGTAGTAGCGTTTCAAAGTTCCGCATCCAGCAGAGGCAATATAAGGAAATACTCATAAGAAAAGAAAGATGTGGAATTTCTATCTCCAGAATACCCGCAGAGAATACAATGTAACAAACAATTTTGTTCAGCCTAATCGAGAGTGAATCCGATAATGGAAAGGAACAGAGCGATAGCAGGGATCGTCCTGCTTGCAGCAGTAGTTGTCGGGGCGACACTCCTCTATGCTACCGAGTCTCTGGATCTCAGTCAGAATGACGAGAAGTGGCTCCATACTGATGGAAGGTACATCAGAGACGAGCAGGGACGTAGGATTCATCTTCGCGGAATCTCGAAGATGGGCCTCGAATACACCCAAGAGGGATATCATATTGTCGAGAATGACTATGAGATAATGAGAGAGATGGGGGCGAATGTCGTAAGGATTCCGTACACCATGGAGTGGATCTATGAGGAGGACTATCTTCATCGAATCGATATGCAGATCCAATGGTGTAAAGAGCGAGATATGTACGTGATCCTCGACATGCACCGACCGATACATAAGTATCAGAAAGGATTCCCAAAGAATCAGACCTACTGGATGCAGCAATGGATGTTTCTGGCAGAGAGATACAAGAACGAGGATACTGTAGTCGGATTTGACCTGTGGAACGAACCTCGCGATGTGAGCTGGGGGAAATGGAGGGATGCAGCCCAGAACTGTGCGAAGCTAATACACGATGTCAACCCGAAGCTACTCATAATCGTTGAAGGAGTGGGATGGGGATGGGACCTACTCGGGGTTCAGACGAATCCGCTCGACGAGCCGAACGTCGTCTACAGCCCACACATCTACCCCTATCCCCTATCAAGGCTTGATTGGAGCTACCTATACAAGAATGGGGAGTACGAGGCAGGCTATCTCCGGCTTAGAGAGTATATCAGGACCAATTGGGAGCCGATCATGAACCAGGAGATCGCACCGGTCATGACAGGGGAATTCGGAACACCGGTCTACGAGGAGCACAACTTGGTGTGGTTTGAAGACCTACTCGACACAATGCACGAGTTGGAGATGAGTTACATCTCTTGGGTTCTCTATGGATCGGACAAACCGAAGGATTGCGCGTTGCTGAAACCGGATTGGGAGACGCTCCAGCCTCAGGCGGTCATCTTGGTAAGATACCTAGCAGAACCGAAGACAGAAGAAAAGATAACCGAGGAATAGAAACAGACAGCGGTTTTCCTTGAGAGAGAGTAGACTTTGAGGAATCGGAGGGATCGTATCTGAGCTCACTTGACAGTTTCCTTCAGTACAGGGAAATCATGATAGACGATAGTGGTTGGGGAGACCTCGTTCTCGGGGCTTTAATCGGAGCCCTCGATACCGAGTCCGGGCGGTATATGGAACGAAGAATCCCAATCCGATACTTCCAGCCACCCCTCTTCGCCCAGAAGAAGTACTTGGATAAGACCGTAGAGATTGTGGGCGAGATTTGCAAGGTCATGAAACCGGACGATATGACGATCTTCAAAGTCTGCAGGGGTTACATACTGTCGACTGCAGTAGAATTTCTTCGATCCAAAGGACTGAAAGCCGTCGAGATCAAAGTTACAGGTGAACTGCAAGAGAAGGTGGAAAGGGGATTTAGATACTGGTGCGAAGAGATAGGGATCCCAGGCGAGAAGAGGAACTTCAGGGATCTATTGGAATGGGTTGAAGAAGACCCGGGATTCAGAGAGAGATTCGTGAAGACTGGTTGGGAGAGTTGGCAGAAAAAATGGCGGCCAATCGTGTTTCGTCAAAACAAAGGATAGAAATCTCTAATAGAGAATACTCTCCAACAATCGACGACGCAACAGAAAATCCGGTTCCTTCCTGAAATGGACGACCGATCTCTATGACCTTTAGAATTCCTTATTCAGATAAATCCTATAGGGCAATCGAACAAAGTTGATCTCGAATCGATTCTGAAGCTGGATGTGGGAAAGTAGAATGGTAGATCCGAAAGGCTACGCTGGGAGAATACTGAGGCTAGATCTGACGAGTCGTACCTATAAGGAAGAGCCGCTCAGGGAAGACTTGGCTCAAGAATACATTGGCGGTGAAGGAATAGGAGCCCGAATATTATGGGAAGAGTTGAAGCCAGGCATTGACCCTTTCAGTTCTGAGAACAAGCTCATATTCGCAGTAGGTCCCTTGCAAGGTACCAAGTGTCCAAGCGCAAGCCGAGCATGCGTGGTAACCAAGGGACCGTTGACTCTCGGGTTTGCGAGGTCTCTCTCGGGCGGAGACTTTGCTTACGAATTCAAACGTTCAGGCTATGATGCGATAATCGTAGAAGGAAGATCGGAGAATCCGGTCTATCTCTGGATCAAGGGGGACGAGGATTCCGAAGTCAGGTTTAGAGATGCCGAGTTCTTGTGGAGCATGGGAACAGGAGACACCCAGAGGTTCGTGAAAAACTACACCGACAAGAAAGCCGAGGTACTCTGCATTGGACCCGCGGGCGAGAAGTTGGCGAGAATGGCGTGTATAATCGCTGGAATAGGTGCATTCGGCAGAGGGGGGGCAGGGGCGGTCATGGGTTCAAAGAACCTTAAGGCGATCGCGGTACATGGTACGATGGAACCTGAGCTGAAAGATCCAGACGACTTCGATAAGGCTGTCAAGAAGGCGTACTCGAATTTCTCCAAGGAGAAGGCAAAGGCAGAGCATTGGAGACTCTATGGGACGATGGGAATGGTCGACATCATAGAGTCGCATGGCAATTGGCCTACGAGAAACTGGCAGGAAGGCGTGTTCCCCGGGGCAGATGAGACGCTGTACTCTGGACCCATGAGAAGAAGCGTCGTGAAGAAGGATATCGCGTGTATCCTATGCCCAGTATTCTGTAGGAAAGTCTCTTTCGGAGGGGTTGAGGGACCGTTTGCCGGCATGGTATCCGAAGGACCGGAATACGAGACTATCTGGGCTTTCGGTGCCCAGTGCGCCAACGACGATCCGAGAGCAATAGCGGCTGCAGACAGGTACTGTGATGAGCTGGGCCTCGACACGATATCCTGCGGTAGCACAATAGGGTTTGCTATGGAGCTCTACCAGAGGGGATTGATTAAGAAGGAGGATCTTGACGGGGTTGAGCTGACGTGGGGCAACGGCGAGGCAATGGTGGAGATGATTCGTCGAATCGGGCAAAGAACCGGAATCGGCGACACCCTAGCAGAAGGCGTGAAACGTGCCGCAGAGAGGATCGGGAGAGGAGCCGAGGAATACGCCATGCACGTAAAGGGGCTTGAGCTACCAGCGTACGATCCAAGGGGACAATACGGTATGGGATTGAACTATGCAACCGCCAACAGAGGCGGATGCCATACCACAGGTTACACCACCTACGACGAAGTCACCGGCCCACTGGACAGGTTTACAACCACAGGTAAAGCAGAACTAGTGATCAGAAGACAGAACGAGACCTGTGCGAGAAACTCAGCTATTCTATGCAAGTTCGGTGGCTGGGGGACAGAACCAGTGATGGACGAGCTGTTGACATCAGCGACAGGAATCGAGTTCACTGCTGATAGCATCTTTCTTGCCGGTGAACGGGTATACAACCTGGAAAGAGCATTCAATATACGAGAGGGATTCGCAAGGGAGAACGATAACCTACCAAGAAGACTGCTCGATGAGCCGCTTCCAAGAGGACCCGCAAGAGGTCACGTGGTGAAGTTGAAGCCGATGCTTGACGAGTACTACCAGCTGAGGGGATGGGACGACACCACAGGAATACCGGATAGACGAAAGCTTGAAGAACTTGGCTTGAGTGACGTGGCCCGGGAACTGGGACATAGGTAAGCCTTGAATACCGGCCAGGCAAGGACATGACCCGAGCTGAGGAACAACGATAAGACTATAGACAGGTTCGCACAGTTTAGACATAGACAAGTAGGTTCAAACCCCAAAAAAATGTGGGTACGAAGGGTTAAGATAAGGAGAACGGTATGACACTTGCGAAAAGGATTATCCCATGCCTTGATGTGAGTTCGCAGGGAAGGGTGGTCAAGGGAACCGGTTTCCGGAAGCTCGTGGATGCAGGGGACCCTGTCGAGCGGGCATCCTACTACGATAAGGAGGGTGCAGACGAGATAGTCTTCCTCGACATTTCCGCGTCTCATGAGAACAGGGATACTTTGTTGAAAGTAGTTAGGAAGACTGCTGAAGTTGTATTCATACCGCTCACTGTAGGGGGAGGGATCAAATCGGTTGAAGACGTCAGGACGATTCTGGCGTCGGGGGCAGACAAGGTTTCCATCAATACGGCGGCAGTCAACGACCCAGACGTCATAAGGAGATGCTCAGAGGTTTTCGGAAGTCAGTGCATAGTATCTTCGATAGATATAGAACGAGTATACATTAGAGACAAGAACGAGGACTTGGGAGGTAAGACGGTGCTGAAAACAGACGATGGAGAATGCTGGTGGAGAATATGTATCTATGGAGGAAGAAAGCCAGTGGACGTAGATGCCTTCGAGTGGGCTGAACAAGTAGTGAGAAATGGGGCAGGGGAGATTCTTGTCTCATCGCTGGACTTTGACGGGACAGGAAAAGGATACGATATAACCTTCTTGAGGGAACTCTCGAACAGGGTCAGGGTCCCGGTAGTGGCTAGCAGTGGTGTAGGGAAACTGGAACACATACTGTCTGCCTTTACAGAGGGAAACGCCGATGCGGCGCTTGCCGCAAGCATATTCCACTACGGGAAATACTCGATTCAAGATGTCAAGAGATATCTGTTAAAACATGGCGTCGAAGTCAGACTGTAGACAATTGGAGACGCAGATCGAACGAGCTTCAGACACGTGACGATACGCATACAATGAGCTTCTATTCTCCTTGTTTAGGGAAGATCCCGAGTCACGTGTTTGAGCAGATCTGCAAGTTTGTGGAAGTCTCTTCTCATCGTATCTTCCAGCTCTCTTCTGTATAGAGCGGCTGCAGGATGGAATACAGGAATGATTTTCAACGAGCCAGTATCAAAGATCCTCCCACGAAGTTTCGAGATCCTCCTTGGCTTGATACCGTACTTCTCAAGAATGTATCGTGTTGCTGTGTCACCTAGGGTGCAGATGACTTTTGGTTCTATGATTTCGATCTGTTGATCAAGGTATGGACTGCAAATAGAGATCTCTTCGTTGTTCGGTCTCCTGTCCCTGCCTGAGGGTGAGATTGGATGACACTTCAGGACATTACCTATAAACACTTCATCTCGCACGATGTTGATTGACTTGAGGAGTCGATCAAGGATCGTTCCGGCTCTGCCGACAAAGGGTTTTCCCTGGGCATCTTCTGACTTTCCTGGAGCTTCTCCTACGAACATGAGAGCAGTTGAAGGTGGGCCTTCTCCAGGAACTGCGTTTGTCCGCGTCTCCGCGAGGTGACACCTTCGGCAAGAGATGATCGTTCCCTTCAGTCTTCTAAGTTCCTCAACACGGTTCAGCGTATTCAAACCGATCTACGATCCAGTCTGGTTGCCCATAAAGTTGGTTTCGATCTTCGCCGCCTTAATGGGATTCGGGTCGCATTATGTATTCCGTTCTTTGAGTTAGAAATCACATTGATTCTTACATGGTTTCACAGTTGGCTATTTGACAGGTTGATGAGGGTCATGTGGGATGTGCCTCAGTTCTTTTATCAACTCATCCGTCTTTCTACGTGTGAACTCCACGAGACCAGCTCCCACTATGCCGTCGGCTACAGCATTGTCGAGGACCTCCACGTCAAGGATCTTCATTTTTCCGTCAGGCCAGACACATATGTCTACTTCCAAGTCCACGTACCGAAGGCGGCGCGGATAGAGTTCGACGGGGGTGTTCAGGTTCACGTAAATCCCTTTTAGAACCCCTTGCTGGGAGAAGTATCGTGTAATCAAATACCATTCCCCCAAGCTGGTTTCTGTGATCGCATAGTCCCCAGGGCTCTTCTTTACTCCGAGACCATCGTATACGCTTCTGCCTCTTAGGCGGCGAAGGAGAGTGATTTTACCTTTGTCTTCATCGAATCGGTCTATTGCAGCCTTGCCTAGAAGAAGCGGGGGGCCAACGAGTTTTACGTGATCCAGCTCCACTGTCGATCCTTCGAGGGGAAAAAAGGGACTAATGGTCCTGTTGAAGACTCTTTCAATCTCACCTCGAGATTCTCCTCGGGTCAACAGATTCTCGGTCATGTCCACTGCCGACGAGATTTTTCCCCCCCAGGCCTTGTAGAAGTGATGACCACGTATGGTCGGCGTTACGGATCCACGAATCTTGTCCAACTGTGATTTCGAGAAACCAGGGAATTCGAAGTCTATGGAGAATCTGTGGGTATCGGGAAGGGGGGTGTAAGGACTTCTAGCGATCACATCGATCAGGTTCCCGAATAGAATTGTTCGAAAGGCTTGAATCGATGGAGAAGTTCCAAAAGCCAAAACTCCTTGCCTGTCTTTACGGTCGAGGACATCCAAGTCGTGATCTCGTGAATTCTCCTTCAGTTTGAGACATAATGCCACGGGTACTGATGGCTGAACGATCTCAAAGCCATGCTCGAGGAGGAGACTGGTCAACGCGGTTGAATATATCCCCCGAATCCTCGCACTCACCACAGGATAATCGCCTGCCCACCACGCATATTGACGTGAATATTGTTCGATATAGGGATGACCGCTTGAAGCGGGTCGTCCTCCTCTTGATCCGAGGTTATCTGATAAGGATTGTCCGAAATGACCTATACACCATGTCAGCGAGAACGATGAAACTTCGCGAGTATATGGTCCATGCACATGGCACCGCAGAATTGAAGAGCCTGAACATGGGAAGAGTGATGAAGATGAGTAGATTCAATTTCCAACGTCTCCTCTACGCGCTGGCAACTCTATACTTGGTGTTTGTGCTCGGTCTCTTCCTGAGCGGGGGAATAGAAGGGTATAGCATTAAAATTCTACCGTTCAGAACTGATCCGGTTCCCCCCGCCCAGATAGCCGACACAGCTTTCTTCACCTTCATTCTCGTGGCGATCTTCGGGTCGAAGGAGACACGGCTTGTCAGCCTCATCATGTCGATCGCTTCTTTGGCAGTATTTCTTGCAGGCACCTGGCCTCCTGGAGTTTCGTGGCAATGGCTTGACATCATCTTTAGGCTAGCGGCGGTTTTCATCGCCGTCGTCTACACCAAGAGAAAAGAGATGACGGCGACCCATTGTCGTCACATCGCATGTTGGGTGCAAAAGGACGTGACCGGCTACTACCGTGCGTATGCTTGCTCCACCCGTAGTCTGAGAGCGTTGTTCATCTCTTCAAATCCACACCGCGTATTCGTTTCCAACCGGTGTTCAACGAGAGGGACGAGAAGGCCAGTGAAGATCTCACGCTGAATAAAGTGTACCCGGTTGGAGCCAACTGGTTTGATCGCGAAAACGTGTTCTCCCTGGAATAAGATGGGTGCGAATACGTGGGCCAGCCAGCGAAGTTCTTGGTTTGCCTTAACCTTGACCACTACGGGTCGGTGGGTCATGCCTCTTGTGCCGGGGGGTTGGTTGAATATCTCAAGCCGAGTCCCAGTCTTGGCTTTACCGATTACTCGACGAATATAGGGATTCCACGCCGAATACGAATCGAAATCAACAAGCACATTCCACACGCGCCTGGCAGATGCTTTTATCTCGATCTCAGTGTAGATTTCTTTCTTGAACATTCTCAGAACCCTCGGCTTGAGTCAAGTATATACTAGAAGGGGTATTCATTTGAGTACGCTTAATAGGACAGAGGGCTGTATGGGTCTGTTAAGTATGAGTTCGAAGAAGCAAAGTCTGCTCCCGACGGTTCTTGTTTTTCTATGCCTCTTTTCTGTTTCGATTCTTCCTATCGAGAAAGTTCTAGGCAATGGAACCGATCTGACCCGGGTCGAGATGGGGGAAGAGGACTGTTTTGTCAAGATACAGCTGAGTTACGGGTTGAGTAGCAGTCAAGAAGCCATGGAGGACATGGAGGCGCTTAGGGATGTCCAGCATAAGTTTCCCGGCGACTTGAAGTCAAAACTAGGGGAAACACTGGAGAAAGCGATGAGAGACACGTACGCCCCTCGCTCAGGGCATGAACTCTGGGAGCTGGAAGTCGACGAGATCTATCTCGATATGAGTATGAGTGGAGCGGAGGCTCGGATCGAACTTAGCTTTCACGTTGAAGGCGTGGTGTACACAGAAGATTCGAACATTATCTGCAACCTTTCATGGAGGGACTTCAGGATTAAAGAGAATATTCTGTGCCAAAACGTGATAGTTGACCCTGATCTCTTCGCCTTCGCTTACGACGAGCATTTCGGGGTGGGGCTTGATGAATGGGATAAGAGTGTTCAGGATGCAAGTACGATCCTCCAAAGAGACACGGAAATCGAACTTTACCCAGATATTGCCGTCTCTACCAGCTTCACGATCGCCATCCCTCACGTAGAAAGGGTGACAGTCGAACCCGACATCGTTTTCGTGGAAGGAGTAACCGTTGCACCTGACCCGCTGACGCAGGCATACAACCTGATACAGCAGTACTGGATTGCGTTCGCGGTTACTCTGACCCTCCTCGCCGCGGTCATTGTGTATCTTGTTGTCGGGAGGGAACGGATAGAGGATATCGTTGACAGAGTCTCTTGAATGATTTGTAGAACCCGCCATCACGCTGCCGGTTGAATTGAATAACGTCTTTAGATATTCGCCCGAGCTAAAAGCGGATGATTTCACACAGAAGAAGGCGTCAAAAGCCATTTCAACGATTGCCGGATAAACAAAGGATATCGTAACTTGATTGGTGAGGAAAGATGAGCGCTTCGGACAAGAAAATCGAGCCTGAATTCTTGGACCTGGTCAACTATGGTGTCTGCAGCGCGCTCTCGACGCTCCATGGGAGCGAGGCTGCTGAGATGGTGTTTAGGCTTGCGGGTAAATTCAATTATAGAGAATTGAAGAGAAAAGGCATAGTAGACTCTTCGAGTCCCATCGATGCGTTGAGAAGCGTAGCCTCCTATCTTGAGAACTCAGGTTATATGAACAAGATAGATCTAACCGAAGTCACCGAGAACGAAGTCATAGTCGACATGTACGGGGTTTCTGTGGTAGAATCATCCAAGAGGCTTGTCGATGAAGAGAAGTCTCCATCCCATTACATGACGAACATGATGTTCGCCGCGTTGAAAGACCTTTTCCAGATCCAAGCTGAGATCACACACTTGGACATAGAGATCCCCGAGGAAGAGACCGACCACGTAAGAGAGAAGTGGATACTGAAAAAGTGAAACCAATCAAAAGCGTCGCCATATTCCTCCCCGCCGGCGGGAGCTTGAGTTGCCTAACTCCGTAGGATGTGTCTTCTAGAAGAGGGTATGACATGCCCGCGAGAATCGTGGATGAGCCTATGCTTAGAGACAAGAGGTTTGTGTTCAAAAATCGCCTCCACGCCGGCGAATCACTGGCAACCAAACTTGTGAAGTATGCCGAGAGAAGAGACGCATACTTACTAGCTATCCCTGCCGGCGGTGTTCCGGTAGGATACGCGATAGCAAGAGAGCTCAACCTTCCCCTTGACGTGATCATTGTCAGAAAGATCCAGATCCCCTGGAACACCGAGGCGGGCTTCGGTGCCTTGAGCTGGGATGGGACAGTCATACTGAATAGATCGTTGGTCAAACAGCTGGGATTATCAAGCGAAACAATAGATCAATCGATCTCCTTGACTCAAGAAAACATCAGGGAAAGGTCAAGGAAGTTCAGAGACAAGAAACCGTTCCCGGATCTGGAAGGAATGACGACCATACTTGTCGACGATGGGGTTGCATCGGGATTCACTATGCTGGCTGCAGTGAGATCCGCCCGGAAACACGGTACCGAGAGGATCGTTGTCGCCGTGCCAACAGGATCATCAAGTTCAGTGGAGCTTGTGGCACAAGAAGTCGATGAACTACTGTGCCTCAACATAAGAAGCAGCATGGTCTTCGCTGTCGCCGATGCCTACCAGGAATGGCGCGACCTCTCAGACGGGGAGGTTATGGAGTGGCTAGACAAGTTAGCCTTAACGCCTGACTAGACATTCCGTACACACTGGTCTCCTACATCGGCTCCAATAGTATGTAACATAATAGCATATTATCAATGCTAATTGCACTGTACGGAATACCGCTGGCGAGGAGCTTCATTGCAGATGACGATAGAATTCTTGAGGGGCAAGCTCATTTATCTTATCGGTCTGTTGAACGAGGTGTCTTCTTATGTCAACGCACAGGTGGCACTTAGAGATGTATCCTTCGCCGCGTTCCTCGTAGCCAAATTGCTTGCCAAGTTCGAAAAGCCTTCCAATATTAGTGGCCAGAGCAGCAATGACCGGTTTGTCGTCTAAGTCGATTCCTCCACAAATCGAGTTAAGATCCCTTGCGTCTCCTAGAGAGATGCCTCCACAGTATCCGGCAATGTAGTTCCCATAGTTATCAACATGGACATGCCAGTCTCTTGTCAGCTCCGTTACACAGGATTCACTGAAAAAGAGTTTAGCCGGGTATTTCTCAAAGAAGCCCCCAAGCGAGTAGACCGCCCTACCCATCGGGAGTAGTTCCATGCGGGATAGACTGGAGAGCCCATTTCTTTGTATATATTCCTCGAAGGGTAGAATGTCTTCTATGTTAAATCTCCTAAACTGGCGGTAGAATGATTCCTGATAGACTATTGCGTTTTCGCCGAAGACTTCCTTACCTATTCTGATAGCCCTCTTGGTTCTCCGAGGAGGCACATACTCGAGTATGAATGGGTTCACGCTGATCATGATGCCGTGCAACCCTACATTCTTCAACTGCACAAGTCTCTCTCTTGTGGTATTGTCGTCTCCACACCAGAAACAGTTGGTTTCAACAAAGATTGAAGGAATCTCTAGTCTGTGTGCTGTCTCGACAATCTTCAGGAGAAGCCTGTAATTCAGGAAGGGTTCTCCACCAGTGAAATGAAGCCCATAGTTTATACCGATTCTGTCTGACCCAAGAGGGCTCCCTCGAATCTTCCCAGCCAGTTGCGCAAGGATCTTCTCCGAGTCCTTCTCCGAGATCCAATCCGTTTTCCAACTAGGGGAGCAGGCGTACATGCAATGCTGGCATTCGCTATTGCATTTGTATGAGAGAAATATGCCTCCGGAAACAGGTTCTGGAACGTACATTTTTCCCATTTCAATACACGTTCGCGGGTTCTCTAGTTCCAACCTTCCTTTAAATGTGCCACCAATCGAAGACTCCTTGCACCCGCTTCACTCTTTGGCTTCTCAGCACAAGATCTCTGCTCCAAACGCTTATAGTAGTGCATGCCTACTCTTCCCCCTCGAAGTTGAACGAGGGTACTCATCTACGAGTGATGTGACTTCTAGGTTGAGCTCCGATAGCGTCGTCTATATTGACCATCCTGCGATAAGAGCTGAGAAGATCGAGTCTAGACCGTACCAGCAGGAAATAGCTGAGAAATCTTCCAAGAGGAACACTCTAGTCGTTCTGCCAACAGCTCTGGGAAAGACAGTTATCGCGGCTCTGGTTGCAGCCGACTTCCTATACAAGTATCCGAAGATGTGTATCCTCATGATGGCTCCTACAAGACCACTTGTTCTCCAGCACCTAGACTCTTTCTATCGACTCCTACAGGTGGGTAGAGACAATATTGAAATCCTAACAGGGATGACCCCCGCCGATCAGAGACGGGCATTATGGCAGGGCGACGCGAGACTATTCTTTGCTACGCCCCAAACTGTGAGAAATGACCTTCGAGAGGGGAGAGTCAGACTCTCAGACTTCAGCCTCCTGATCTTCGATGAAGCCCACCGCGCGAGGAAAGACTATGCATATGTCCCTATAGCCCATAAGTTCATGAAGGAAGGGGCTTGGCCGACCATACTTGGGTTGACTGCGAGTCCGGGTTCTAGTAAGGCACAGATCGAGGAGGTCTGCTCCAAGCTCTACATCGAGCAGATCGAATGGCGAAGCGAGGAAAACGTCGACGTACAACCATATGTTCACCGTGTAGAGGTGGAGTGGAGGAGAGTCGAGCTTCCCGAATCGTACAAGGAGTTGGGTGAACTTATCGAAAGCATCCTCCAGGACAATCTAGAATGGCTACGCGGACACCGGTTCCTCAAAACGCCGATAAGATATGTCTCCAGACGTGAGCTACTGAATTTGGGGAATATGCTCGGAGAGAGACTCAGAGAACTCCCCGAGGACAGGAGGGGCCCTATCTACACTGCTTTGGTCAGACAGGCAACTTCTCTGACCCTGTTCCACGCACAAGAACTCTTGGAAACACAGGGAATAACCACGTTGCTGGCTTTCTTGGAGAAGATCGACAAGAACGTCGACGACAAGAGCAGTTACAGGAGACTGAAAAAGGATTCGAGATTCAATTCTCTCCTGGAGAGAGCGAGGGAGCTACAGGAAGAGGAACACCCCAAGGTTGACGAGTTGCTGCGGGCTGTCAGAGAGCAGATAGAAGCCTCGTCGACATCGAAGGTCCTTGTCTTCACCCAATACCGGGATACAGCGTCTCACCTTGTTGAAAAACTGAATTCTATCCCTAACCTGAAGGGAGAGAGGTTCGTCGGTCAAACCTCAAAGGAGGAAGACGTTGGACTGAGCCAGAAGGATCAGATTCGTATCCTATCCGAATACAGGAGCGGGGACCTGAACGTTCTCGTTGCAACCTGCATAGCCGAAGAAGGTCTGGACATACCGGATGTCGACCTAGTAGTCTTCTACGAGCCGATACCAAGTGAGATCAGATACATCCAGAGGAAAGGTAGGACAGGGAGGCGGCACATTGGAAGAACTATCGTCCTGATTGCTGAAGACACCCTAGACATTGCATACCAGATGGCGAGTACGCGTCGTGTCGATAGGATGAGGAAGACCGTTGAAAGACTAAACAAGCAGCTTACCCCAGTCCTCAGGCTCGGGGTGAAGCCGACGCCGACTCCAGAGTTATTCAAACCCTCGTCCGATGAGGAGGAAGAACAGAAGAGTATCGAAGAGGAGGGGGGAGAACTGAGCATACGAACGGCAATCCCCCGGAAAACACCCAAAGAGAGGCCATATGGGCTTAAAAGAGTGAAAGGACTCGGTGGTGTGGAGAAATGGGTCTGGACCGAGGTAATGAGATCCGGTGGGCGAGGAGTCAGTGTTAGGCACCTCACTAGGAGAGCGGGCGAGAAAGGCTGGAAGGCCTCAGACGTTAAGGCGGCGATCTCCCACCTCTCCTTGTTAGGAGATCTGACGAGACCAAGCCCGGGAAGAGTGGTATCCCCCTCAAGTATGGTCTCGAAGGGGGAGAAGAACGGAGAGAGAGGACGCGGCGTCCACGAGATCAGAATAGAAAAGGTCTACCCGGAAAGGGCGGTCGTCTGGGTTGACGAGAAGTGGAGGGCTCGAATGGAGATGTGGAATTTCGAAGGACCCTCGAATCTCGTGAAGAAGAATACGAGATTCCTTGCAAGAGGAGAACTGTATCATGAGAACTCTCCGCAAGGGAATAGAGTCCTATGCATTAAGGTGAAGGATATCGTCCAAGTACTTACGTGAAAGGTCAAGCAATCCTCCAGAGTCGGAGTGCTAATCGTCCGTGTCAACTCACACACGCAGGAAGAAGACGAATAGACGCGTATTAAGTGACGATCCCGATGAATATGCCGAGAGATGCCTAGCCATGAAGAGAATCCTGTTCGTATGCGTTGAGAATGCTCGAAGAAGCCAGATGGCAGAAGGTTTCTTGAACAGATTAGCCGATGGTCGAGCCGTCGCTGTAAGTGCAGGTGGAAGACCGGCGTCAAAGGTTGATCCGAGAACAGTAGAAGTGATGAAGGAGATCGGGATCGATATATCTGGACAGAAAACTAAGCCACTGACCATGAAGATGGTGGAAGAAGCAGATATGGTAGTAACGATGGGATGTGGAGCCGAGGTCTGCCCGGTAGTTCCGAAACGGACAGAAGACTGGGAATTGGAGGACCCAGCCGGGAAGCCTATCGAAAAATTCAGAGAGGTAAGGGACGAGATCAAGAGAAGAGTTGAAAAGCTGATCGAAACCCTCTAGGGAACGAACGGGTAACCGCAGGGATAAGAATAGTAGGATCTTTAATCGGCGACTTTCTCGAAGAGATCCTTGGGAACCCCGCACATCGGACAAACCCAGTCGTCCGGCAGTTCCTCGAACGCGGTACCCGCAGCTATACCGTTTTCAGGGTCTCCCTTTTCAGGGTCATATACGTATTCACATGCGGTGCATTTCCACTTATCCATGTTTGCAGACCTCTACGTTGTTCTAAGGACAGTGGACATCGATCAAAAGGTTTTCCATGCTTGAGGAAATTCTGAATAGGTTACTTCAAGATTTTTGAGACTAGACTCCGGCATTCGCACTCCTAATGCGATCAGCAGACTCTTCTATGGTTGAGTCTCGAGACGTATTTGAAGACGAATAGATTATTATAATTCATGATCTGTCTGTGCACCCAGTCCATTCCTTGATGGATCAGATAGGCAACTAAAGGCAGTGGTTTGAAGGCAGCTGCAAGGATTGCCGAAACAAGCAGGATGACTTCGACTTCATGAAAGATGAACAGATAATCGTTCAGATCCAAGCCCTTCTTCTTGAAAGTCTGGTTATTCCATTGATATACGGTTACGGGATTAAGCGAGAGTTTTCTGTTCGCTAGCCAGTAAGTCAAGAAATGGTCAAGGTCTATCAGAAAACCGAAGAAGAACATGGAGAGCAGTGTCAGCAGACCGTTTCCTTGAAAGTACGCGTATGTAGCGACGATGAGGGTTACAGCGAAGTGTAGGATAGGGTGCATTTCAAAACATCCGCGGCGTACGATCTCCAGAAACAGATTCGTTCTTGCACTGACGTAATTGCCACCTAAAAGGAGTACTTTACCTTTTTTACAGTATTCCCGTATTACTGGTGTATTTCGGTTCTCTTGGGTGATTTGTTAGTGGGTTGGAATTACCTAGGGTATTTAGAGTGTAACTGGAACTGGGTAATCAGATGTTTGAATATTAAGAATGGTGGCTCGTACTGTTAGCCCCAATCTGCATCCTCTGTAAATATCCTTAATTGCGAGCCGCATTTCCGGCAATTGTAGTGTCCCTCCGAAACTCTGCTGGCGCACATAGGACATATTCTACCACCACAGGTCTCGCAGTATAATAACCAGACTGTGCCATGTGGGCCGCCTCCACTCGACTGCCATCGAATACCCCAGTCCCATTTGTGTTTCTCGCATACACGACTTGGATTGCCTACTTGTGCGGTTGAGTGTGTGCTAGGCTTGAAGTGGTCTGGAGGAGTGTCTCCGGGCTTGTCGCAGACCACACATTTGTATTGGGCATACTCACCACACCGGCTATCCATAGTGTAAACCTGGAATTGGCAGTCGTCTCCGTCGCGCTTAAGACAGGAGATGCAAATGTAGCCTTCTGGTGCCTCCTTGATACAGTCGGTGCAGATATCGACTCTTAGACATCGCTTACACCGGAATCCCTTTCCAGCTTCGACCGGTCTATCACAAACTGGGCAATAGTGAGCTCGAACATCATGCGTTACTACATGATCTCCAGGTCTCACGAACTTGAATCTGGCATTACAGTGGGAGCAGACATATTCGTCAGGTACACTTGTCTGGCTGCTAACTGACCCGCAGTTTGGGCATCTGACCAGAGCGGTTGACAATTCTTTTCCTCTGTTTAATAGTTTCCAGCAGACGAGAAATGTCTTTTGTGTCTTAAGATGCGGCAGCGTTGCATTATCTCTAATGAATTCTGAGTGTAATAGAAGGGGGCCGTGTTTCTCGCGTTGACTGGAATAAACCGCTTATGCCTTGAGACTTGACGGATTTATATATTAGTATATATTATATATATGATGCTGGGGTTGAGTGCTCTGACTTTCAGCCAGATAAGAAGGGGTGTATACGACCACAGCGTATTCAATGTAGATGTGGGCGACGTCCTTGGCGAGTTCCGCCTATTGATTGCGATATCTGGCGTCCTGTTCGGTTTCCTTCTCAACGTCTCAGTCTTTAAAGCAATGGAAATGTCAGAAGAAGTTATATTTCTAATACTAGCCATCGTATTCTCCGCAGCATCTGTTATGATCTTTTTCCTTCCCGTAGTATATCATCACTCCAAAGGGTATCCAGGCACCCCAGAAGAGAAAAGAAAGTTCTACATTAGGAGTCATAGATTCGCACTTTTTGGTCTTGTAACTCTCATTCTAACTCTGTACTTCTCCCTATCACTAGTCTTCTTTCCCCTACTCTCATGGAACTCCTTGGCGATTACGGCATTAATTCTGATTATCCCGGCAGCGGTTTATTGGACAAGAAGAATCCAGATATAACATTCTATTCATATTGCTCTCGCATAATCGTGATGTGTGTTTCACAATACGCCATATCTTACCAAATGACCGCAATGATTGACGCCTTATTCTCGATGGAACATCCCCGGCAGTTCTTGTGAGTGTATCTGTTCAAACTCTTTGAGTCTAAGATAAATATCTTGAGATATGACCGGGCCGAGCGGTGTTAGTGTGAAAACGGTACCCTCGAATGCATTAACCCAACCGAACCTCTCGACATTCAGGACATAGATTTGGCAATGCCTCGACCATCTGAACGTAGAAATACTCTTGCAGGATACTGCGATATCGGGAATACTGTAAAAAGGACGGCTTTGGCATTATTTGGGATAGTTAATACTTAATAGCGTCCTAATGGGCTTGGCAACAGGGTCAATAGCAATCAATCAACTATTGGTCAAACCTATTGCGTGGAGGCGAACAGATGAGGAGGGTAGTAGTTGAAGCTCCTTGTTCAACCGCCAACCTTGGACCTGGCTTCGACGTGTTCGGACTTGCACTTGACATTCTACACGATGTAGTTGATGTCGAACTCATCGAGGAGAAGGAAATCTTCCTTAGAGTTGAAGGGCCCGAAGCTGGAGAGATACCGTCCGATCCTGAGAGGAACAGCGCCGGGAAAGCGGCGCTCGAGTTTCTGAAACGACATAATGGTCAAGGGTTGAAGATCAACTTGAGGAAAGGGGTTCCACCCGGCTCCGGGCTTGGTAGTACCGGCACAAGTGCGGCGGCAACTGTCGTTGCCATCAATCGTCTTCTAGGGACAGATCTGGGTAACCGGGATCTGGTCGAGATTGCAGCGCAAGGCGAGATAGCGGCTGCAGGCGTCCCTCATGCGGACAATGTTGCCCCTTCTATATGCGGGGGATTGACTATTGTGAGCTCCTATAAGCCTTTGAGAGTCACTTGGTTTCCGCCACCAAGAGACCTAGTCTTTTCGATCGCCCTTCCTAGGGGGATACGGAAGACGACGAGGAAGGCAAGGGCAGTCCTACCCAAGAACGTGGGAATGCCGGAGGTGATACGGAACCTTGGGTCTTCCTCGCTGGTTCTGGCTGGGCTCCTCCACTCCGACCCCAGGCTTCTCGGAGAAGGTATGCTGGGCGACGTGATCGTCGAACCTAAGAGAATCGGATTATATCCGGGTTGTGTTGAAGCCAAGAGAGCCGCGATGGATGCAGGAGCCTCAGGGGCTACCCTGAGCGGTGCTGGACCAACGATGATTGCGGTTATTGATCCTGAGAGCGCCGATCCTCACGAGGTAGCGGATGCGATGAGGGAGGCTTTCGTCACCCAAGGGGTAGATTGTGAGGGATATGTCGGGAGACCGACGAGAGGCGCGAAAGTCATCGGTTGAGACCTAGAGATTTCACCGAGTACTTGTGATGAGGAGTATACGTTGGTAGGAAAAAGACCGTGTGCTTAAGGCGGGGTCTGGTTTGAAGCTGTTGGATACTGATGCCATCGCGGAGTTCATCGCCTCAAAGTATCAGCGGGTCGGTAAGATCGTGGAGGTGATGGTGGGCAAGAATCCTTGGATAGCCGCCGCTGTGAAGAAACAGCTCTCAAACACCGAGGTAGTCGTCGTTGATCGCTATCAGGAGACAATCGATTACATAAAGCAGGTCTGCCCTGAGGTGAAAGGCGTTAAAGACGATATCCTTGACCCGAGACTCGAGATCTATGAGGGGGCAGCCCTAATCTACGCGATTCGTCCACCTGACGAGCTTCTTCCTCGAATGTATGACCTAGCCGAGAGGATTGGGGCAGATGTTCTTGTCCGTCCTTATTCGGACGTCGACGGTCATTTCTACTATCCATCTAGAGACGGATGGCGTCTCGTCACCCACAAGCGTTCCTCATTCTGGCTACTGGAACATGAAAAAGGAATTCACGGTTCTTGAAAAAAAAGAGGAGGACAGGATCCTAGTCTTATCAGATCGCTATTCGCGCTTCTGTTTCAGCAGGTTTTCGAAGGCTTCTTCGTGCTCGATCTCCTCTGATAATATGTGCTCGATCAGGTGGAATGTTCTAACATCCTTCTCGTAACAGGCAGAAACTCTCGCAATAAGTTTGGTGTAGACATCGATCGCGCATCCTTCCGCCTCGGCCAGCGCATTGATTACACTGTCGATGTCTCGTTCGTCCTTTGGGAACGGCACTTTCTTGCAGTTCGCGATTTTCTGGAGGTCTTCTATGTCTCTCTCGGGTTCTCCACCCAACTCGTAGATCCTATCGCTCAGCTCCGACATATGCTCCAGCTCATCACCTGCAATCTTGTCAATTTCACCGGCTACCACTGGGTAGTACGGTCCTTCGATGAAGTCCGCTGCCCAAGTGTAGTAGAAATACGCTATCCATTCATCGGCATAAGCACTATTCAGATCTTTCAATAGCTCTTCGATATCAACTGTTACAATCTCTCTACCTTTCTTTCCCATGATCATCCCTCAAACCCTTGTTCTAGTGGACTCCAAGAAAAGGTTTTCTGACTCACATGCAGTGTACGAGACTCTACAGCAATAGGCACAGTTGCTATCCTTACCCCAGCAGGAAAGAATTCTGAAAAATCAAGACGACCTGGCTGCGTTGATCGCGGCGTCATAGTTTGCTTCAGGGGTTGGCATAGGGACTATGCATCCGGGTCCGATTACGAGGCGTTTCCTCTTTGACTGCAATATCGCATCCCTTACCTCGCTCTCCACTTCGTCCTCGGAACCGTTAACCAGTGTTTCTCGCTCATTCAGACCGGCGAGCAACACGAGATTTGCCTTCTCCATGGCCTCTCCTATCGATGGGCGTGTCCTGCGGTCGTGCCAGTTCACTCCGTGTACTGGGTAGTTTTGAACCAAGGTATCGAACATTATATTGTTCCCGTGGATATGAAGGACGTTGAAAAATGAGTTTTTAACCGCTTCAAGAACCGGGAGATCATACTTCATCCCGAATCGTTCGTACTCCTCTTCTGTGATAACGTCGAGTGAAGCAAATTGAGTGGCAAAGAAGATTCCATCTGCTCCCGCATCAACTACGGTCTTGGAGAACTCCACCATGGTGTGACGTATTGTTTTCAAGGCCTCTTCCAAGAGCTCAGGATACGCCCTGAGATCTCTGATCAACCTCTCACCAGAGATCTTGGCGGCTATCGTCAAGGGAGAGAACACGGTTTCTACGAACGGGACTTCGTTCTCGAACTCCGCTGCCAACAGTTCCACCGATCGCACCATCTCCCCGAGCATTCCACTATTCACATCAAGTCTCTCGAGAGTCTGCCAGTCCTCCAAACTCGTAACCCGAGGCTTCTTCAATCTGGGTGCACCGATGAAGTTCTCGTGGAATTCAATCTCAGCCCCGAAGGCGACTGTCGGATAGCCGCCGCTTGGAGAGTACTTCACGAGATCAAAGTTGAATCGTTCTTGAAAATCCACATGCCTTCTACACAGGGATTCGGCTTTGAGATCGTCCCTAGGAAAATGCCGCCACAAGGCGATTGGAACCTCATCCATAGTTATACCCTTCATGGCGGACTCGATCTTATCGAACCTCGATAAAGACAAACAACATACCTCGTTAGCTAGTGGAGAGGGCTCACATGTATAAATTCGATTCCACGCGAGAGGTAAACACCGGCGACTGGTCTAGTCCAAGAGGATGAGCCTTCAAGTGTCTATTCGATCAGATATCGATAGATATACATCAACCAGATAGCACAGTCTGAAAGGACTGTAATAGCCCAAGACACCAACAAGATAATGCACAAGATGTATAGAGTTCTTCAACTACATACTTGAAAGATGAGGAAAACCAACCATGAAAGACCACGCCTTGAAGTGGATATCAGAGAACGAGGCTGCGATCGTCGAGGTTAGTGATAGGATTTGGGGTTTTGCGGAGGTCGGCTTGCAGGAGTTCAGGTCTTCGGGGCTGCTGGCGGACGAACTGGAAAAACACGGGTTCACGGTCACACGCGGCGCCGCAGGGATGCCGACCGCGTTCACTGCTTCCTGGGGAGAAGGCAATCCTGTCATTGGAGTGATGGGTGAATTCGATGCACTCCCAGGTTTATCCCAAAAGCCAATACCGCAGAAGGAGGCTTTAGTCGAAGGTGCCCCAGGTCATGGCTGTGGACACAACATCCACGGTACATCAGGGATGGCTGGCGCTGTTGCCGCAAGATATGCTATGGAGGCTAAGAACATCAAAGGAACAGTGAGGTTCTTCGGGTGCCCCGCAGAAGAGACCCTCGTCGGTAAGGTGTTCATGGTCAGAGACGGCGTATTCAAAGGAGTTGATGCCATCATCAGCCACCATCCGGGTTCCATGAATACCACCAGGCTTGGGAGCACCAACGCCTTAGATTCGATCAAGTTTCATTTCCACGGGATTGCCTCACACGCCGGCTCAACCCCAGATCAAGGTCGGAGTGCACTCGATGCTGCCGAACTGATGAACGTCGGAGTCAACTACCTTCGTGAACACGTCATACAGGAAACGCGAATCCACTATGTGATCGAGGACGGGGGGCACGAACCGAACGTCGTTCCTCCCTACGCACGTTCTTGGTACTATGTCAGGGCCCCTGAGAGGAGACAAGTCGAATCAACCACGAAGTGGATATACAGGATTGCCGACGGTGCAGACCTTATGGCGAATACAAAACACGACATCGAATACTTGACCGGCTGCTACAACACCCTACCGAATCGCGTGCTAGGCGAAGTAGTCACCAAGAATATGCGAGAGATCGGTGCCCCCGAATACGGCAAGGAAGAGCTACGGTTTGCAGAAGAGATCTCGAAGAGTATTCCCAAGGAGCAAAAAAGAAACGTGCTTCAACGCTCGAAGAGACCAGGCTGGGAGAAGTTGTTGGACATCGACATGGATACGAGCATCCCAGACCCTTGGGATGAAGGGATGGTCTGGACTTGGTCTACAGACGTAGGAGACGTAAGCTGGCAGGCCCCTGCGATGGAGTTTCTGACGTCAACTTTCGCGCTAGGAACCCCAGGGCATTCTTGGCAGAACGTGGTGTTCTCGAAGTCAAGCATAGGACATAAGTCACTGTTATTTGCAGCGAGAACAATCGCGTGTTCGGCACTTGACCTCATGACAAAACCCGAGTTGGTGAAGAGGGCACAACAAGAATTCGCCGAAAGAACAAGGGGAACGCCCTACAAATCAGCACTTCCACCGGACCTGAATCCTCCATTGGATCAACTCCCATCCGACAAGGACCATTAACGTCTCTCCGGTTCTTCAGAGAAGGTCAGGGATTCTCCGGCGTTATTTGCGCCGTCTTAGGATAAGCAGGGAACTGGTTGCAACCGAGAAGGCTGGGAGATTCTGCGCGAGAAGGCATTTCTCTACCGATCTCAGCCCCATAAGAGGTCTTATAAGACCATACGCCGTGCGAAGACCTGACTGAATAGAGTCGGGGGTCGAGACATAGATCTCCCGGTAGACCGAAAGAGCCAGATCAGAAGCTATAAGAAAAACCAGAGAGAGGGACAAAAAGAAAATTAGCAGCACGATCATAGTCGCCGTTCTTCCACCTCGACGAGAGTACAACCATCCGAAGACACGTTCAGCCAGCGGAGTGCCACGCTTTCTTCGAATTCTCCGGGCGGTTGACCTATGCGCGTCTCTGACTCTCAATCTCGTAGGGAGCAATGAGATCTGCATCCATGATATCCCGATCACCAAGAGTGAGCCCGCTAGAACAAGGAAAAGCAGGATCAACATCCCGCCTTCCATCTCCGGATAGAAGTACAATAGCGATAAGGCCTCGGCTATCGCGGCTATCAAGAGCGTTGGAGCCGCCTCTATTATTCCGACAGCCTTTCTTCTATCGCCCATCCGAACCGTTCACCTTCCTCGATCAACCCTCTAGGGGAAGACAAGCGCCATAACGTCTCTTGTAGGTCCTAGTAATCCAACAGTTTTCCCCGAGAGGTTCTTATTCTTATTCCTTTTCGGTCGGTTACCTTTCCTATGACTTCTGGCTTACAGTCATGGCTCGCCAGAATCTCAAGTGTCTCTTGTCTAGATTTCGAGGGGCAGACAACGCAGAAGCCTACTCCCATATTGAAGGTCTTGTACATCTCCCTGTCCGAGATCTTTCCGATCTCTTGGATCGCCTTGAAGACTTTGGGGGGTTCCGGCATCTTGTCCAAGTCGAAGCCGACTTCTGAGAACCGCTGGAATCTTCTCAGTTTCGTGAAGGCCCCTCCGGTGATGTTGGCGAGAGCCGAGACCCCTGTACGGTTCGCCACCTCGAGAACCGGTTTCGTGTATATCTTGGTCGGCTCCAATAGCTCTTCGCCCACCGATCGCCGAGTTCCAGGTAGGGGATCGTCGACGGCTAGCCCCCCTATGTCGAAGAACACCTTTCGGGCGAGCGTGAGACCGTTGCTGTGTATTCCGCTGCTTCCCAACCCGACAACAATGTCGCCGGGCCTCATCTTTGAGCCTGTGATAAGTCTACCCTGGTCTGCGATTCCTATCGCCATCGCCGCGAGATCGAAACCCTTTCCAGGAGATTCCCCTTTGATTACGTCAGGCATGACCGCGGTCTCCCCGCCCACTATTGCTACATCTGAGGCGCATGCTCCTTCTGCAAGTCCTTTAGCGATCTGCCTCGACATCTCCTCGTCTGGCTTCTCGACAGCGAGGTAGTCGATCATCGCGAGCGGTTCAGCCCCTACACAAATCAGATCGTTCACGCACATCGCTACGACGTCTATACCTACGGTATCGTACTTCTCCATCATCTGGGCGACCAACACCTTTGTACCGACGCCGTCGACATGGAGTGCAAGTAGCTTGTTGTCTCCAAGCTCGATGAGCCCAGCGTAATGTCCCTCTATCTCTAGGGGGGTACCGATCCTCCCTGCACGGGTCTTGAAGGTTGACGCGAGCAGGTTGAGGATCTCTCTTCTGGCTTTCGACACCTGGTCGAGGTCTACTCCTGACTTCGCGTAGGTAGCTTCCTCAGACATCAATCTTCTACCCCACGGGTCAGAGATCGTATCGCTTTCTCTACCTGAGCCTTTGCAGTCCCGAGATAGTTCTCGGGGTCCAAACGTTCTTCAAGTTCCTGCTCGGTGAGATATTTCAGAACCGTTCCTTCCTTCGTCAGGGTCTCTCGAAGGGCACTGCCAGACTTCAAGGTCTCTTGTGCAGCCTGCCTTAACAGCTCGTGGGCCTCCTGCCTTCCCATTCCTTTCTCCACCAGTCCGATCATGACGCTCTCGGACATACAGAGACCTTGTGTCAGTTCCAGGTTTCTCCGGATCATATCCGGGTTGAATTCCAGCTTCTCCACAATCATATGCATCTGCTTGAGCATGTAGTCTAGGAGAATGAACGACTCGGGGATTATTATCCGCTCGCTCGCAGAGTTCGTCAGATCCCTTTCATGCTCTAAGGAGACGTTCTCCAGTGCTGGAAGAACAAATGACTTCACCATTCTGGCGAGGCTGCATATCCTCTCGCTCTTATGAGGATTCCTCTTCTGGGGCATCGTGGAAGATCCGACTTGTCTCGCTTTGAACGGCTCGAATACTTCCGCGATCTCGGTTCTCTGGAGGTTACGGATCTCTTTCGCGATCTTATCCAAGGTTGCAGCCACTAACGCGAACATCATTGTCAGTTCGGCGTGTCTGTCTCGCTGTATCACCTGTGTGGAGACTATTGCAGGCCTCAGTTTGAGTTTCTGCATCACCAAGCTTTGGATCTCGATTCCTTTCTCTCCGAAGCTTGCTTGGGTGCCCACAGCTCCAGTCATCTTCCCTACTAGGACTCTTCCCTTCACGTCTTCAAGCCGTTGCAGGTGTCTACGGATCTCGCACGCCCAGACAGCGAACTTCAGCCCGTAGGTGGTTGGGATAGCGTGTTGCCCGTGAGTGCGCCCAATACATACGGTGTCTTTGTGTTTCTTTGCCTGCGCTACGAGGGCGTCCTCCAAGTTCTTGAGGTCCTCTGAGATTATCTCGATTGCCTCTCGGAGTTGCAGGGCGAGTGCGGTGTCTTCAATGTCATAGCTGGTTGCGCCTAGGTGGATATACTTGCCTGCGTCGCCTTTGCAGACCTCGCTGAGCGCTTTGACCGCGGCCATCAGATCGTGGTCGATCTCAGCCTCGATCTCCTTGACCCTTTTCAGCTTCACGTGCTTGGTGTTCGCCTTCTCTTCTATCTCCACCGCAGCCCCTTGTGGGATGTTCCCTACTTCTGCTTGCGCGTAGGCTAGGGCAGCTTCTACTATGAGCCAGTAATTGAGTTTGCTCTCTTCCTCGAAGATCCCCTTCATCTCGGGGTAGTAGTATCTGAACTCGATTGGGTGAACCGGCATCATTCCTCAACCCCTACTCCCCGGGTTCTCAATATGCGGATCGCAAGGTAGGCTGCGTTCCTCCCGTTGTCTATCCCCACACATGCAACAGGTACCCCGGACGGCATCTGAGCAATCGACAATAATGCATCTAACCCCCCGAGCTTGGCTGAGACAGGCACCCCGATGACGGGTTTCTCGGTTCTCGATGCGATGAAGCCCGGCAGAGCGGCAGAGAGACCGGCTATCGCGATGAAGACTCTTGCCGGCGACCCATCTATGAACTCCTCCAATTCCCGTGGATCTCTGTGCGCAGACAGTATACGGGTATCGTATCTTATATCGGCTTGGTCAAGTACCTCGAGCACCTTCCGAACTATCTCTTTGTCTGACTTGCTCCCGGATACGACTGCCACTTGGGCTTCTTCTTTATTCTTCATCTCAATCTTCCTCCTTCTTCTTGGTCAACATCATTTATGAGCCTCTTCTATGCGGCCTACTCAAGTCACCCCGTCTGCACTTAAGAGCTCCCAGCGTATTCCGTTTTCAAATCGGCGACCGTCGAGGAAGACCGCTTCCGTACCGGTTAATTTGATTCTTCCCTCGGAGAACAGTTCTAAGGTCTTGGGATATATTACCCAGTCTCCGGCGGCTTTCAGCCTGTCCTGGTGCTGCGAAGTCAGCTGTGAGAGGTATTCAGCGTTCGCTGGCTCCTTCAATTCGTCCAGAGTTATATCTTGGGGTATATCAACCGGGATCGGCCTCGATATCAGAATGATCTCGCCGTAGTCCACCTCCCGCCGGACTACGTGTGTCGACGCCCGTAGTTCCTTCTCGCCAGAAAGGATGACGTCTCTTACTGCGTGAAGCCCCGTGAATTTTCTTCTCCCGTCTTCGGTCTTAATAGAGAGATCCGCGGGATGAACGTTGAGTATTCTTCCGGGGTAGGCTTCGAGAAGCGGTTGAGTAACTATGCTCATGTAACCGGCCAGGGCGATCAGGTCAATCCTATATTCTCTGATAGCTTCTACGGTCGCCTGGTCGAATTCGGGTCTCAGCGAGAGATCCCGTTTGCCCTCGTGTCCCCTACTCCGGTAGAAATCATTGATGTCCCGACACATACAAGGAATGTCATACTCCGATGAGATTTCTCCTGCCCGGCTGTCTTTGTTGTCAGTGAATATCAAGACGACTTCATAAACCCGGTTCTCAAGCCCCATCTCTCGTAGTTTATATTGATGTTTGATGATGTGGGTTAGATTTGTTCCACTGCCGGACATGAAGCCGCATACCCTCATCGGGTTCTTCGAAGACTTCCCAGCTGAAAGCCGTGGCTTCATCTGTCACGCCTCAACGCGCGGTACCCTATGTCGTTGCGGTGATATTCACCCTCCCAGGTTATCTCTGTAACAGCCTCGTATGTCCTCTTGATTGCAGTTTCTATTCCGAGGCCTAGACCCGTCACTCCAAGGACTCTTCCACCGCTGGTCACGATCCGTCCCTCCTTCTTGGTAGTGCCGGCATGGAAGACAACGATGTCCCTCATCCGCTTCGGCTTCACCAGATCAAGACCAGAAATGGGTTTGCCTGTCTCGTATTTTTCAGGGTAACCTCCCGAAGCCATAACGACGCAGACAGCCGCCTCTTCCCTCCACTCTATTGGTTCCATCTCGGCTAACCGTCCCTCGGAGCAGGCAACGAGGTAGGGGTAGAGGTCGGAGTTCATCCTCATCACGATCGGTTGAGCTTCTGGGTCCCCGAATCTGACGTTCTCTTCGAGCCAGTAGACCTTGTCGTCACAGACGATGACGCCGTCGTAGAGAACCCCACGGTATTCGAGGCGTTCACTACGCATTCCGTCTACGATCTTGTGGGTGAAGTTTATGATGGTCTCGGAGATTTCTTCGGTAGCTACTGGCGCAGGGGAGTATGCCCCCATTCCCCCAGTATTCAATCCTGTGTCTCCTTCGCCGATCTTCTTGTGGTCTTGCGAGGTTGCAAGAGGCATGACCTCTTTGCCGTCGGTAAGCGAGAGGAAGGAGACTTCCTCGCCTTCAAGAAACTCCTCGATGACAACGGCATCGCCGGCCGATCCGAAGATCTTCGATACCATTATCCGTTCGATTGCCCGGATTCCTTCATCGATGGTTTCGCAGACTATCGAGCCCTTTCCAGCCGATAATCCGCTTGCCTTCACAACTATGGGGGCGCCTTTCTTGACCAGGTGGTCTTTCGCCTTCTCGGGGTCTGTGGTCGTGTAGTAGTCGGCGGTGGGGATGCCGTGTTTCTTGAAGAATTCTTTTGCCCAGCGTTTGCTAGCCTCGAGCTTAGCCGCGCCTTTTGTGGGCCCGAAGACGGGTAGGTGTTTATCTTGGAAATAGTCGACAATACCTGCGGCCAGAGGGCCTTCCGGACCCACGACTGTGAAGCAGGACTTTTCTTCGGCGAACCTGGCGAGACCTTCGAAGTCATCTGGCTTGAGTGAGATGTTCTTTTGGGTCCCTCCGTTTCCGGGGGCATAGTATACCTTGCCGACTATCTTGCTCTGGGAGCACTTCCACCCGAGGGCATGCTCTCTCCCACCGCCGCCTATGATCAACACGTTCCTCATATTCTGGGCCTCGATCTCATAGATTCTCGAAGAGATATTTGCCGGTTGTCCTGCTTCCCCTCCAAGGTTATCCTCTGCCTCTCAGCGTTGACTCAAGCAGTTTGAAGTCTACTTCCGTTCTTAACGGGTATTCCCCTGTAAGGCACGCAAGACATAGTTCATACTTGTCGAACCCGATGCCGGACACAAGCCCCTCGATGGCCTGATATCTCAGACTGTCTGCTCCGATGAAACGTGCAATCTCATCGACGGTTCTGCTTGACGCGATCAATTCTTCTCTAGTGGGGAAATCGATTCCCATGTAGCAAGGGAATTTTATCGGTGGGCAGGTTGGTCTGACATGTACCTCTTTCGCCCCGGTTTCCTTCAACATTTTGACCGTTCTTCTCATCGTGGTGCCGCGAACGATAGAATCGTCGATCAGCGCGATCCTCTTGTCCTTGACGACCTGTCTGACCGGATTCAGCTTGAGCTTAACCGAGTATTCTCTGGCCTTTTGGCCCGGTTGGATGAAGGTTCTGCCGATATATCGATTCTTTATCAACCCCTCTCCCGTCGGGCATCCGATCTCCTCGGAGTATCCGAAGGCGGCTGACCTACCTGAGTCCGGGACCGGTATCACTATATCGACATCTGCAGGATGGGTCTGGGCAAGGATACGCCCCAACCTGACCCTTGTTTCGTATACGTTCTTTCCTTGGATAGTTGAATCTGGGCGAGCGAAGTATACGTACTCAAACATGCAGAGAGCGTGTCTTTCTAGCGAGAGCAGATGTCTGCTCTCCACGCCGTCCCCGCTTACCCTGACGACCTCACCGGGATCGATGTCTCTCTCCAATTCTCCGCCTAAGGTCTCTATCGCCACACTCTCCGAGGCGACGACAACAGTGTTTTCAGGAGTCTTTCCGAAGCAGAGCGGTCTGAAACCTCGAGGGTCCCTCACTCCGTAGAGATCGCCTTGACCACTGAGAAGAACCAGACTGTAGGCCCCGTCCAACTCCTCAAAGCATTCCTCAAATGCATCAAAGTAGCTTCCCCCCCGAGTGATTCTCCTGGCTATCAGCCGAGTCAGCACCTCGGTATCGGTACCCAGCATGAAATGCTCTCCCTCTCCTTCCAGCCTCTTCTTGACCTCGACGAAGTTTGTGATGGTACCGTTGAAGGCCAAGGCAAACTCGTTTCCACCCGACTTGAAAAACGCGGGCTGCGTATGCCGAGCCATGTCCACACTGGTTGTCGGGTACATGACGTGCCCAATGCCAACTCGACCATTGATCTTCTTTAGAGAATTCGAGTCGAAGACCTGAGATATCATCCCAGGAGCCTTATGCCCTCCTATACTTTTGCCATTATACGAGTAGACCCCACACGCCTCTTGGCCCCGGTGTTGAAGCGAGTACAGACCCTCGCATACCCGTGGCGAAACGGTATTCCCGTCGAAGTCGAAAAGACCGATCACACCACATCTTTCTTTCATAGTACGAGGTCACTCCTCTAGGGCTTTGTTGGTTTGCAACTAGGTCCGGTCATTCTTATTCTTGGGAACCGGACTTCCACCGACTATTCTCCTCAGACTATCTTCGTAGACTTTCTTGACTTGATCGAGTGACCCACCCCTTCGGTATACATCCTTATCTAGGGCTTCTCCGGTGTCGATTTCCCAGAGCCTCATGGAATCACAGTTCAGTTCGTCGCCCAGCACCATTTCTCCTTCGGCGTCTGTCCCAAATTCTAGCTTGAAGTCGACAAGCGTGAGACCCAGCTTGAGAAAGAATTCCGAGAGGACCGTGTTGGACTTCCTGGTGAGTTCTTTCATCGTCGCTGTTTGAGCCCTACTTGCCAGCCCTAGTACAGGCAGATGGTCTTCAACGAGCATTGGGTCATGGAGTTCGTCGTTCTTCAGGTAGAATTCGACGACGGGGAACTTCAGTTTCTCGCCTTTCTTGAACATGGTAAAACGTGACAAGAAGTGTCCCGCTGCTAGATTCCTACAGACGACCTCAACGGGGATCATCCTTAGTCTCTTCGCGCGCATTACGGGTCTGGAAGGGTCAAGGGAAATGAAGTGTGTAGGAACCCCTTCATTCTGAAGCGTCTGGAAGAGTCTTGCCGAGATGGTTGAGTTTATGGCTCCTTTCCCTGGAAGTATGTCGTGTTTTTCCCCGTCCAACGCCGTGATATCGTCTTTGAATTCGACGAGTACGACGTCTTTGTCTTGGGTCTCATAGACGATCTTTGTCTTTCCCTCACTGATCTTCTTCGACAACCTACATCTTCTCGTGAACGTTGCGTGTTATCATTGCGGGAAAGACGATTTAAGCTTTATATTCACGTGTTCTAACCGTCAAACTTCATACAATTATTATACATGAATATGTCAACATATTGAGCGTCTTCGAGGACCACCGATGCATGATTCAGCAGGCGCTTCTACAATCGTAATCTTTCCTCAATCAGCCCTCCGCAAGACTGCACTCTTGGAGCAAACCATCCGCAATACTATTAATTCATCTTGAGACCCATTATCCCTTCATGAGATATCGTGCCAGAGTGGAAGTCAGCCTGAAAGAGGGATATTACGATCCTGAAGGAGAAACCACCAAGAACTCGCTTCTCGGCTTGGAGTACGAGGTCGAAGAGGTTAGAGTGAGTAAACTGTTCGACGTCGTTTTCGAAGCAGACTCGCTAGAATCTGCGAGATCCTCGATAGAAGAGATGTCACGGAGGCTTTTATCCAACCCCGTGAAAGACGACTACTCCATCGAGATCGAGGAGATCAAATGAATAACGAGGACAGATACATCAAGCGGGCAACCCCCTTCCCGTTCTTCGAGATACACCTGACCGATGCAGACGACGACACTCTCCTCGCCATGAGCAACGAGACGGGTATTGGGCTGAATCTGCAAGAGATAAGACGTTGCCGGGAATACTTCGCAGGCGAGTCTAGGAATCCTACCGACGTCGAGTTACAGACGATCGGACAGACCTGGTCAGAACATTGCTACCACAAGACTTTCAAGGGCGACATCGTCACCGACGAAGGAGTCATCCACGGTCTACTACGGTCCTACATCGCCAAAGCGACCGAGGAGCTGAATCTCCCGTGGTGCTACTCGGTTTTCGAGGACAACGCAGGGATCATCGAGTTTGAGCGGGGGGTTCTGATCGCCTCGAAGGTCGAGACCCACAACCATCCCTCCGCCATAGAGCCTTTTGGCGGTGCTGCAACGGGAACAGGAGGGGTGATAAGGGATCCTCTCGGGGTGTGGGCGGAACCCATAGTGTGTACAGACGTCCTCGGTTTCGGTCCATTGGACTACGACTTCTCGAAGCTTCCTCTAGGAGTGAAGCATCCCACGTACATTCTGAGAGGGGTCGTAGCAGGGATAGGAACCTACGGCAACAACATGGGGATCCCAACAGTGAACGGGGCGATCGTATTCGACGAGAGCTATGTCGGGAACGTCGTAGTCTACTGCGGGTGTATCGGGATCATCCCCCCCGGAAAATACGTCAGAGATACCCGGCCAGGAGACATAGCCCTTCTTGTTGGTGGGAGGACCGGGCGAGACGGCATCCACGGTGTCACGTTCGCCTCTGCAGAGCTCACCCGAGAATCGGAGGAAACCTCCAGATCAGCTGTTCAGATACCTAACCCGATAGAAGAGGAACGGATGAAACGCGCGATCCTATCGGTTCGTGACCGCAATCTGGGTTCCGGGATTACAGACTTGGGTGGTGGAGGCCTATCCTCTGCGATAGGAGAGATGGCTCATCGGTCGAACTGCGGGGTCGAAGTCGACCTTGATAAGATCCCGTTGAAGGCAACCGGCCTAGCCCCTTGGGAGATATACATCTCCGAGTCTCAGGAGAGGATGCTCCTCTCGGTGCGAAGACGAGACCTAGAAGAGGTCTTGGAGATCTTCAAGTCAGAGAATGTACTGGCTAACCCTGTAGGGGTCTTCACTTCCGAGAAGCGACTGAGGGTCCACTACAAAGGACACACGGTCGCGGATCTCGACATGGAATTCCTCTTCTCCCCGCCGAAGATCAGGTACAAGGCTGAATGGAAGAAGAAGGTATTCCCCGAGCCAAGCTTAGAAGAGCCCAAAGACCTCACATCGATTCTCACTAAGCTTCTCAATGCCCCGAACACCGCCAGCAAGGAGTCTGTCGTCAGGACCTACGATCACGAGGTCAAGGGAAACACCGCCCTCAAACCATTCCAAGGAAAGCTTGCAGGTCCAAACGACGCGGCGGTGATCAAGCCCATGGACGATTCCTGGAGGGGGATAGTGGTTTCCTGCGGGGTAAACCCGGAGTACGGGAAGATAGATCCTTACTGGATGGCTGCCTCCTCCATTGACGAGGCGATCCGCAATAACGTCGCTGTCGGCGGTAGGAGAATCGCACTGCTCGATAACTTCACTTGGGGAAACCCGGACATCCCGGATCGGCTGGGAGGCTTGGTAAGAGCCGTTAGAGCCTGCTACGAGTTCTCAAAAGTCTTCGGGACACCTTTTGTATCCGGAAAGGATAGCCTCTTCAACGAGTCACCTATGGGCCCTGTAACCCCGACTCTCTTGATAACCGCAGTAGGTATCATACCGGATATTCGAAAAGTCGTCTCGATGGAGGTGAAGAGAAAAAGGGATCTGATCTATCTCGTCGGTGTAACTCGGCGCGAAATGGGCGGATCTGCATACTATCAGGAGAGAGGCGTCTTCGGGGGAGAAGCCCCGAGGGTTGACGGCATTCTAGCTAGAAAGACATTTGATCGGCTTTGTGCAGCCGTTGATAGCGGACTTCTTCTTGCCTGTCACGATCTCTCTGAGGGGGGTCTGGGTGTTGCGGCAGCAGAAATGGCGTTCAGCGGTGGGCTCGGGGTCGAAATGGATTTGTCCGCGATAGTCAGGGAAAGGCTTGACCGTAGCGATTTGATCCTTTTCTCCGAGTCGAACAGTAGATTCCTTGTCGAGGTCTCACCAAGTAAGAGGAACGAGTTTGAGGCTTTGATGACCGGTATACCGATGGCCACTATCGGTAGAGTCGAGTCGGGAAACGACTTTACCGTCAAAGGAGTCGACGGAGCAACAGTGGTGGCTTCAAGCCTGGACAGTCTTCGAGAGGCTTGGAAGAACTTCAGGTGGTCTTGATGAATAAGAGCGAGATTACCGTATGCGTCTTGAGGGTTGGCGGCACAAACTGCGATGCCGAGGCGCAAAGAAGTATCCTGGAACTAGGCGCTCACGCCGAGGTAGTCCATATGAATAAGATCGTCGAGAAAGGAACCCTTGAGAAGTATGACGCGCTAGTGATTCCGGGAGGCTTCTCGTACGGGGACTATGTTCGAGCTGGAGCCATCTGGGCAAGGGAGATCCTTGTAAAGATGGGTACAGAACTCAGGCTCTTCTTGGATGACGAAAGACCAGTTCTAGGAATCTGCAACGGATTCCAGGTTCTCGTCGAGACAGGGTTGCTCCCGGGAATCCATGGACCGACCCGGCTCCCTACAGCCACACTTGCAACGAATTTCTCAGCAAGATTCGAATGTAGATGGATTCATCTTAGACACGAAAACCGTGGGAACTGTATCTTCACTCGGAACATAGCAAAAGACCAGGTATTGTACTTGCCTGTGGCACATGCCGAGGGATGCTTCGCCTTACCAAAAGAAGATGAAGCCAAGCGTCTCGACAGTCTACTTGAGAACGATCAGATCGTCTTCAGGTATTGCGATGAAAAGGGGAGCCCGGCGAATGGGAGATACCCTGAGAATCCCAACGGTTCGACCTTCGACATCGCCGGGATATGCGACCCCACAGGGACGGTCTTTGGGCTGATGCCCCACCCTGAACGAGCATACTACGGATGGCAGCTCCCCGAGTGGACCTCGCGAGAAGAGATGCCGGCCTATGCGGACGGAAGACAGATATTCGAATCTATGTTGAACTACCTGACAAGCAAGCAGTAGACAGGGATTTCCCGTACTCTCACTTGCGTCCAGCAGACTAACGTGCTTCCCCGTAGCGGAATGGTTTCGAGTAATCTATGTAACATCTTGCAGCCTGTTACTTGAGGGTTGCCTTCTCAAGTCTGTTCAATAGCCAGTCTCTATCCAGAGATAACAGGAGCGATGCCAGTCTGGGACCGAAGGGTTGTCCGAGAAGTACCGTATACACGGTCTCGAAGATCTTCTTCGTCTCGGATCCGTAGATCTCCTTTCCCAGCGAGAATATCTGGTTCTGAAGCTCTTGTTCACCCCATTCTCCTGAAGCCATAATAGTCCTGAGACCACTAAGTGCCTCTCGTTCTCTTTCGCCGATTTGGCTCTTCACAGTGTCGGGGATTCCTTCGGTGATCTTGAATCTATCCGTGTCAGGGGCATAGTTCTCGACCCAATAGCCGGCTCGCGAAAGCCTTTGGAGGATCGTTTGCTCTTCTTCAGACGAGAGCGTATCTACCCCATAGATGGAGGACACGATACTATTCAACCTCTCGGCAACGCCCCTCTTACCCAGCAGGGGGGTAAGCTGGGTCAGAACGACTGCAAGCCTATAAGGCAGCCTTTTCGGCACTACACCAGGTTCGATGGACGGTCTGCATAGGGGATACAGGAATCTGAGCGTATCCCCGTCTTCATTGGTTCTAGTCTCTTCTCTTTTGAAGAATACCGCCTCGAGATGGTCAAACTCGTCCACCAAGAAGGCAATTCTTTCAGGGGTGAAGCTGATGTGTCTTGCAGGTTCCTCGCGTAGAATGATGTGTCTCAGCACTTCTGGATCTGCGATCTTCAACCATTCTGAGGGGGTAAAGCTTATCCCCTTGTGCGTCTTCATGGCACGCTTTCCGAGGGTTAACCATTCGAACGCTACCTTGTACGGTGGATGCCGGCGGTAGATCTCTTTGCAGATGATTTCCCCTGTATCGTAAGCCCCGCCTTTGACACAGTGATCCTTCCCAGCCGGTTCACAGTCGACTTTGAGGGCTGCCCATTTTGCAGGCCAATCGATCCTCCACTTGAGTTTGATCCTTCCCTTCGAGATAGGGACTTCCCTGCTGTCCCCGCAGCCCGTACACGTATACCTCACAATATCCTTTTCAAGGTCGAAGCTCTCGACGTTCACCCCTTTCAGCATGCCACAGCTACCACAGACGATTGTACAAGGTGTCCAGGTCTCCAGTTGCTTCTCGAATTTCAGCCGCCTATCCCGGCTGAGCGTAGGACCGATGACCCCCCCTAAGATCTCGCGGAGATTCTTGATTTCCCTGAGGGCGGTTCTGATCGCATTCTTGGCTTTCTTGGTTTCGTAGAACTCGTGGGTTCTGATAGTCTCGGGATGAACATCGAACTCCACGATGGAGTCCAGTAGTTCACGTGCGAAATGTTCAGCCCAGTTTTCACAGTCGCCGTAAGGGCAGGGGACATCACTCATCGGCCTACCTAGGTACTCCCTGTGTTTCGCGAATTCTTTAGGTATGTTCGGGGGAAAACTCTTGATCGGGTCGAAGTCGTCGATGAAGAAGATGAATCTTGATTCGTACCCGTCTTTCGCCAATAATTGCTGAAAAGCACTACAGTAGATCAACTCCCGGCATATGCCTATGTGGATCGGGCCGCTCGGCGTCTTTCCAGTACTCAGAACCAGGGGTTTCTCTGAACGTTCCTTGAGGTCTTCAACAACTTTTTTAATCCAATGATCGTAGTGGGTCTCAATTTGCCTCAAGTAACCCAGCCTAAGGGTTGTAACAGACGTGTATCTGAAAAAGGTTTGGGGAACAAGACAGGTAAAGTAAGGATGAGGGCCCGTCGTTTAGCTTGGATTAGGACGCTGAGAAGGCTTTTACGAGCTCTTTGCGTATGCCTGCGGAGCCGGAGGTCGTGGGTTCAAGTCCCACCGGGCCCGCCACATTAAAACCTGTACGGTATCCATCTTCCTCCCATCTCAGAGAGGAATGTAAAACTTCTGTTACGGTTCCATAGTAGCCGGCAAGTTGCCGGCTGGCTGTCTCTCGCCTCTTTGACCGACACGCCACAGTTGGTTTCGAGCGCGCACGGCAAACAGTGACAGAAAAACGTCGAAGACGGTGGTGGGCGCCTCTCCTGCCTAGCGATAGTGGGATATCATTACAAGAAGGTTGTCGGAAAGCATCCTGATTACCCCGTCTCTTTATAGGCTCTTGATGTTGATGACAGAAATACGTCTGCGTTGAGCGCAGACTGAGAATCTCTGGCTCTGTCGAGAAGAACAGTGGGGCGGAGTCCAACCCAGCTTATCCGGCCGGTCGATCATCTCACCGTAACAGTTATCGTTCCAGAGTGGCTAAGACGGATGGAAAGAACGGCGAGAGAATGATCGTCTTCTACTGCATGTTTGAAGCGTCTTCTAGGGGAGGCGTAGGATCACTTGGAGCACAGGCTGGGCCTCGTGGAAGTGTGGGTAGACGACTCAAAGGGTGATTTGGATTGCCTAAGGTGAAGGCTGACGTGAGCATCGTGAACGTCGTCGCCTCTGCTATCACCAAACCGGGCTTCGAATTGAACGCCATAGTCGCGGCCTTCCCCCAGGCTGTGTACAGACCTGAGGTGTTTCCGGGCCTCTGCTTCAGATTGAAAAAGCCGAAGACGGCCACCCTGATCTTTACTTCTGGTCGAATGATCTGCACAGGTGCCACATCTGTGCGTCAGGCGAAAAGGGCCGTCCACAAGGTGGTGCGGGAACTCAAGGCTAAGGGCATACCCGTCAGGGGCAGGCCTTCAATAGAGATCCAGAACATCGTCGCATCCGTCAACCTAGGCGGGAAGGTGGACCAAGAGAAGGCCGTGTACATCTTGGGGAGGTGTATGTATGAGCCGGAGCAGTTCCCTGGTGCCATCTACCGGATGGCTGATCCGAGGGTGGTGATCCTCATCTTCGCCTCGGGAAAGCTCGTGGTCACCGGAGCCAAGACGGAGAAACAGGTCTACGAGGCTACAGAGAGGCTCCAGCAGAGGCTTGAGGAGGAGGGAGTAATATTCTATGAGTAGACTCGCGACGAGAAAGACTGCTTTTCTGAAGGGGTGGAATAGGATGAGGATGAGATCGCTCTGCCCAGAATGCTTGAAAATGATCGAGGGAGGAGAGGAGATCTTCATGGAGAAGGTGAAAGCATGAGGATCATCGGCTTCATACCTGGGGAAGATTATGACTAGGATAACCCTGACAAAGCGAGTTCTCACTAGGAGGAGGAACCATTACGGAGAGCAGGGTCTCTACTGTACCTGTGGTTGCGGTCACAGGTTCACTGTCGGCGAACAGACTGAGAGCAGAACAATATCTAGCCACCGTGGCGGTAAGACTAAATGGTACGTACCCAAACACTGGGACGAGAGATCCATCTGAAACAGCCCGCGTCTGCATTGACTCCTCTGCTTAATCCCCTTCTCTTCTTCAGGGGCATGGTTATGATCTCTCTGATCTCTGGTCTATGCTCCGGATTCTCCGAGAACATCCGTATGGCATAGCTCGACTTCGATTGTTCCGTACTTTGAGCTGAAAAAACTCGGGAAAGGGGGTTGAACCTTTAAAGGTTTGAATCCCACCGGGCCCGCCACTTCAAAGTTGCAGCTAGCTAACAGGAAAATACGGGACAGCAGAGAAGATGGACGAAGACATCCTGAAGTCAACACTGAGAACAATCTCTCCGAGAGAGAGGTCTAAGGACAGCACATATTCAGTCGAAGATAGTATCGTACACGTACACAAATATATGAGAGAGGGTACCAATACAGCCGAGATGGAGTCTAATACTTGACTGACTGTCCATACCTTCAATTAGAGATGCCGAGAAGAAGGAAACGAGCCCTCCGATACTTCTGCACAGCTAATCTCCCGAAGAGACCACTCAGAGAAAAAACAGTAAAACTCACATGTAACGAAGAAGCACAGTGGGAACAATGCCCATTTCTGAAAAGGGAACCAATAGAAGAAGAGCAGAAGAACAAGCTTCAATCCATGCACGCTAGCTAGCTCTAGTCTTCGCTCTTTCATGAAATTCTGTTGCCTACAAAGTATACCCAGAAAGCGGTGGAATAACTTAGGGTAGTCTTAATACTAGAAGTGGAGGATGCGAGAGGTGGCCAAGTGTCCATATTGTGTGGTCTGAATTGCTCGTGAGAAAAGGACAGAAAATTAGGATATACAAGAATTACCGTTGTCCAGAGCGTGGTAAAATCTGGGGAAAGGGATTACATGCGAAAGAGGTTTATTGTCAAAGGGACGTTGAATGAAACCAAGCTTAGAGAAGCCTTTGATCTAATCGTAATGGGAATAGATAGGACAACCCATAAGACCATATATAAAACCAGCAAGGGCATCGTCGAGTACGTCTCCATACCCATACGATCAAGCCTAGGAAGATACGCCAGCGTAGGCGTCTCGGATACGCTTAGGAAGATTTTCCTGTGGCATCGAGAAAGCACCGACGAGTTAGAAGAAATACTGCGATCAAACGCCATCAACATAATCGAAATAGTGAAAGATGGGCCAATAACCCTAGAATTAAAAGAAGAATAATCCCCGTCAACCTACCCTAAACGGGAGTAGCGCGCGTGGCTTAGAGTCTTATGACGATCTCCACGCTGTTGAGGAGCTCCTTGTATCTGTTGCGGA
>CAZQWG010000007.1:0-113665 GCA_964596985.1 uncultured Candidatus Bathyarchaeia archaeon | reverse complement strand
GTACGGGGCATTCAAAGAGAACAGAGGAGGTGGGGGTACATTCTTCGCCAGCGTTGGGGGATGCATTATCGGTGGAATCGCCTCGAGCATAGCCTCCTGGATCGCCTACCGAGATTCGATGATCACCTGTGGAGCAGGAAGACCGGGGATATCTGAACCTGGAGTTTCAGCCCCTCATAGAAGGATATCGGATAGAGTTTGGCCGAGCTCCGTAGTAAACATGGCCCTCGACAGAAACACGGACATGATCAGAATGGGGGGGAGCGGTCATGGCAATCCGGGGACATTGTCGATGTTGGTTGACGTCGTTTTCCAGACTGTCGTTTCAACTATGCTTGGGAGTAACATAAATGTCGACCGAGTTATCTTCAGAACGGATCCTGCAGTCGAGTTGGGTGGCACCCCTGTGGAAACTGAGCTTACACACGCGGTTTCTAGGGCTGCGATCCGATCAGGTATGAGTAGAGAAGAGTTTGAGCCAATCTTGCTTGAGCTTGCGGAGAAACATCGAGGGATCGACAGGGCTGCAGAGAAGACCTATCCCAAGTTCTTGGATCTCTATGATCCTCTGGAGCACAAGCCGACAGATGAATATCGCGAGAAAGTGCGAACAGTAAAGAGAAATCTGATGGACTTAGGTCTTGATGTGGCATAGTCTTACTCCAGTTGGGGTCTTTTAGAGATTTCCCCGACTCGTCTTTAAGATACAACGTATACTCGGCTATCTAACTGGTATGGAGTATCGTCAGCGAGCACATGTGTGAGTGTAGTTGATATTCTTGGGATGACTCCGGATCTGGAAACCGATGTTTGAAGCCTCGGCATCTAGCTTTCGACAACACGGCGAGACTCGTGTTCGGGAGTTTTATAAGCAGCAACCCTATTGCAGAGACTAGTAATTTCACTGTCTGATGTGGGTATTTTGAAGAACATAACCGAACATGTCGAGAACCTGAAGAAGAAGGCGTACATGCTCGCAGGGCTCCGAAAATATGAGATCTTGGGGGAAGAAGCGTTGGATGATTACGTGAACATTATGACTCAAGATTCTAAAGGAACGAAAATACTCTTCCAATGTATCCCTGGTGAGAAGACTATCGGGGTGAAGATAATTAGGACGTTGAATAAGGAAATAGAGGAAGGAGAAATAAGTAAAGTTGTGGTCGTAGGAGGAGCAAAATACTCCTACGTGGCAAGAAAGACCGCCAAGGAAACGGGTATCGAACTCATTCCAGCAGACTTTCCTTCATTCAACATATTCGACCACGAGCTTGTACCAAGACACGAAATCCTCTCTCAAGAAGAGGTAGAAAAGTTGCTGGGGCGGTTCAAAGTCGAACCGTACCAACTTCCTCATATCAAGTCTGGCGATCCTGCGGCTCGCAGTATTGGAGCAAGACCTGGAGATGTCCTAAAGATCACTAGGAAAGACTCCACGGCAGGAGTACATACCTACTATCGCTATGTAGTCTAAGAGTTACACATAAATGGCGAGTATTTTTGCTTCAACCAGAACCTTTGCTGTCCCCCCTCTGATTGAAACCCTTGAAGCAAGTATTTGGCAAGAACACAGGAAATCCGGCCCAGTACAAGGGTGAAATCCAATCAATGCCGACTCAAGTTGGCGTGAAGCTGATGTGCTCCGGTCATTATCATTGATCCACCCCATACATATGATATAACCAGAAGGGTAGACGTATGGGTGAGATTGTTCTCCTCACGGGTCGTCCAGGAATTGGAAAGACCACCGTCCTTAGAAATGCTGTAGGTTTGCTGAAGGCTCGAGGGCGGATTGTTGGCGGTATGGTCTCATCTGAGATCCGCCATCGGGACAGAAGGATCGGCTTTGGCGTATCGGATCTCATGTCCAACGACTCCGGTACACTGGCCCACGTCAAACAAGAACACGGTCCCCGAGTCGGCAAGTACCGGGTGAACCTTGAGGACTTAGAGCATGTCGGAGTCAGAGCTATTCAGAAGGCTCTGGAAGAAGCAGAAATCGTATGCTGTGACGAAATCGCACCAATGGAACTCGCCAGCCCCCTCTTCCGGGAGGCTATCAGGAGGACCGTCAAGTCCTCCAAGCCTTTTCTGGCTACCATCCATCAAACAGCCCGAGATACGTTTGTGCAAGAAATCAAATCGAGACCCAACGTTGAACTGTTGGAAGTAACAAAAGAGAATAGGGATCAACTTCATCTCGAGGTCGTCCGATTGATCGAGAATGATCTCCGTCGGCTGTAAGACTCTCTTCCTAGTGTATTAAACTCGTAGTGCCAGGCTCGTGTTCCCTGTGTGCTCATAGCAGGGATTCTAGTGTAGCCATTGTGGATACTATCTGTGCGATCTTTACATACTTGTTCTCGGCCAACTCCTCTACGGTGTCTATCCCAAGCGCCTTCTTGAGCAGTGTACCGCCTTTCTCCGAAATCCCTGAAATACTGTTCACAGGCTGCTTTCTGAGTTTTTTGAATTCTTTGGATTCGAACTTCTTGTCTAGTACTTTCGTTGAGACGTTGGAGAAAGCGGTGAGGGCCTGCGCAATCTGCACGTATTTATTAGTTGCAAGCTCTCCAACTGTTTTGGTCCTTAGAGCCCTCTTCAGATCGGTTGCATCGGTCTCGCTTACCCCTTTGATCCCAGATATCGGTGCTTCAGCCAACTCTTGGTACGAGGATTTCTCGTAGCCTTTATCGAAATATTTGATTCCCAGTATGTTGAATATCTCCGTCTCACCCATCTACTCACCCCCTATTTCCTAGGACATTAAGATGGAAGTCTCTCCACTTATCTTCTATGGAGGAGTACTACAACACAACAGGAATCTACTAGGTCTTGAACTGGAGGGTTCCCGTACTCTTCCTTAATGTCTACTTCACTAAATGCTATATCCAAGTCCACGTGAGTAGTTGGGGTGTGGCAACTGCAAGGAAGATTGTCGAAATACACGCTATGACCGATCTTAAAGCATATTGAGGATGACCGATCTGAATTGGCCGATACGCCTAATCCCCAAGGGTTTCTCGACTCGTTTCCTCGAGAACTCCTTCTCTTCTCACTTTTCGGGGGCATGTTGAGGCTTTGGCTGTCCTACTCGACTGGTGGATTCGACGTAAGATGCTGGTTCGACGCCGTCAAGATTCTTTCCACATCAAACTTTCTTGAGTTCTATAGACTTGCATACCCTAAACCTGCTGAGTACGAGTATCCCCCGGTCTGGATGTTCCTCCTAACCCTAGTTATGGCAGGTTACAGGCTAGGATGGTATGGATCTGAGCTCTCACCCGCTTTCAGGTTTCTTGTGAAATTCCCAATAATTATCTCTGATATCCTTGTGGGGCTGGTAATCTTCCTCCAGGTGAGAAAGTGGGCCTCCGATGAGCGTAAGGCTGTCTTTTCCAGTATGGTCTGGTTGTTCAACCCTTTCGTCATCTATGTCTCGTCAATCCAAGGAATGTTCGACAGTATCTGTGTCCTTTTCCTTCTTCTAACCGTGTACGCGCTTGAAAGAGATCGATTCCTCCTCGGGGGTGCCTGGTTTGGTTTGGCTTTACTAACGAAACAATACGCATATCTCGCCCTCTTTCCACTGCTTGCGGTCTTGTTTAGGAGGAGACTCTACAGGGGTATTCTCCTCTTCTCCACGACATCCACTCTGCTGTTTGCCGGCTTTTCTCTCCCCTTCTTTTTGGTGACCCCCTCTGAGTATCTTGCGTCCATAACGATCGCCAGCAGGCTGGAGACATCCTTGTGTACTCGATACCAGCATTTCACGGGGTTTTTCTTCGCGGGAATCTGGTATCTTCTTGACAAATCATTTCATATACCCTCCGACGCTTTCTACTTCTACAAACCCGTCACCGCCTTCTCGATGCTTCTCTTCATAGCTCTATGCTATCTCCATGGGAAGCGGCCTACTGCTCTGAGCGATGCTCTTCTAGGCTCAAATATGGTATTCACACTAGTTGGATTGATGATAAACTCTCAGTACTTGGTCTTTCCGATGGCCTTCTCTTCTGTGGACATTGGCATACATGGACGTGGTTACGCTTGGCTCGTCCCCGAGCTCGTCCTTTCTACTTACTTTCCTCTACGAGACTTCGATTTCGAGCCGATCGGGTTGAAGACGTATGGGCTGCTTGTGTCGGTTACAATGGTCGGTTGGTCTCTCTTGCATCTTGCTGGGGTCTGGTTGAAGCCGACATTGATGAGTCTCTGTTCTCTGCGTGCTGGGCAGTTGAGGTCAAAGATCCGAAATGAAGATACCGATCGAGGGACCTCTATCTGAGATAGTTGAAACGCTTCAGTTCGCAGCATATTCGAGAACTGGAAAATATTTATTCCCTAGAAGAGAAATCCAGAGGGGTTACTATGTGGAAAATTGTGGACGCCGAAAAGATCTCCTATTCCCCCTACAAGACTGGAGTCGTCAACATCAAGAGGGTCTTAGGAAAGGATGAACTCGAAGGGATGAGGTTTTCAGGGTTCGGTTTTCTCCAGGTCCCTCCTGGCGGGGAATTCAAGGTCCATGTTCATCCGGAACGTGAGGAGATTTACTATGTGCTGTCGGGATCTGGAGTAATTGAGGTTGAAGGAAAACCCGTTGACGCTCAACCTGGTATGGCCTTGCATATATCTGGTGAAACAGCTCATGGCATAAAGAATGAAACGGAAGAACCGTTAACGATCATATACGTGACGGTTTGGGCCTGACGGTTCAGAATCCCACTCACTTGGTGAATGATTTGTGCTAGAGAAAGGGTTCTCCTAGATCATCAGATTCCTCTGACTACATAGTTCCCGAGCAGTCTGATGAAGTCTCCAACAACTGCAGATCTGAACGCGAATTCCCGCATCGGCACTTCTTCTCTTTTTGTGATCATGTCTAGATACCGGATTGCCTCTCGAACCGTACGTTCTCTCAGCTCCTCTCTTATTTTCAGGCTCTTCGCTTCCTTGACTTTTTGAAGCATGGTCCTGGGGTTTTCCTGCATATATGAGAGGAATGCTTCCGTTGCTTCCAAGTACTTGTTCTTGTTCTCGTTTCCTGCTGTTCTCTCCACCATGCTTTGGAGGAGGGAGGCGAGGTCGTCGTACGTCGTCCGTTCGTCGGTGTATTCGACCATGTTGTCACCTTTCTCCGTTGATTCCTCCGAGATATTCTTCTTGCATTCTTGTCTCTTTCCTTGAATGGCCTGTTATTCGTTGTTTTACTTGAGTGATTTCGGTGTAGAACTCTGGCATGCTGTCTTTTATCCGGTCTGTCCCCCACTATCCAGGGATCTTGATGTTTGTCTTATTCCTTGCTTTGCTCAGGTCAATCAAAAAGTTTCTTTCTCCAATCAGAATTGGGAATGCGCTATCGTCAATCCGCTCGGTCTAAGAGTCATCTTCTTATCCTCAGCCCTACTTCAAGTCTCTTTGCTTTCTACCGACTGGGGGTTCTTCGATCTGCAGGTTATATCTCTGTGTTCAATTCCGACTTTAAGATGGCTCTTGCGAGTATTCTGCTGATTCTCAGGGGCTCTGGGACTCCCCCCTCCAAAGTGAACTTGTCTAGGATTCTTCTCCCCGTATCTTCTTCGATCCCAATGAATCTTGCGAATATCTGGTGGCCCGTGTGTATTGTGATTCTTTTTCTTTCCCCGTTTTTCTTGCATACCTTGAGTCGAGACTGCCAATCCTCAAAGTACTCCCTTAAGTACTGGTCGATTCCTTCGGTCTCCTCGTAGGTTACACAGATGATGGGTTTGCCAGTCTCCTTATGTAACTCGTGTAGGTCTATGATGTTGAACCAGCTTATTATGCAGCCGTTAAGCATGAGAATGTTTATGTCGCTACGATCCAGTTTGCGGTAGAGATCAAGTATCGATGCTGTTGAATCCATGCCTCCTACTGTTGCGTGGCAGAAGGAGAATCCGTCTATTATTAAATCTCCTCGTATGACCACGCCTGCTAGAATCGATCTCCTGCTCTCTCCTTTGACAAAGCTCTCGGAGATGCCAAGTGTTCGAATCCCGCTTTTTCCGGCTTGAATACCCATCTCTTATGCGCTCAATCTCTTTCTTCTAACTACTCTAATCTATGAATTACGTGCCACTATTCTTTTCCACTTCGAAACTATGAAGGTGCTTCGTCTTATTATTGGTCGGAGAATGGTTTCGCTGTGCCCTTGCAGTCTTCGAGAAATCTTCTTCTGTTCCTTTCTGGCGATTACTTTCGGTGATCTGTCTCCCTTTACCGCAGAACGCTTCCAGCCCTTAAATACTCTCTTGTGGGAGAGTCTGAGTCAGGTACAAGGATGTCCTTCAATCTAGAACCCCGAAGTTTGGTTCTCTGTGTTCCGCATCACTACTCTTCTAGGAACCGCAGGCTGAAGATAGTGGCGTCTGCGATGAAGAGAGCCGCCGCTGAGCTCGGCTTAAGTATTGGGAGCGTCTACAAACAAAACCTTCTATCGGTTAGCGTCGTTTTCAAGACTAGAAACGAAGAGAACTGGGTCTACTCAGACTGGAAGAAAGACTGGGATGAAGACCTGATCTATAAGACTATTCGCAGCCTCGCTTGGGCGTTGAACTTCGAAAGGATTCTAATTACTTCCGCTGGGGCATGACCGATTTGGGTGAGACTTCAACTTTGAGCTTGGAAGATCTTAACGGTGTAGGTTCAGCTACTGCCGCAAAACTTAGGGCTGGCGGTTTCTCAACAATTGAATCTGTCGCTGTCACTCCTGCTCGGGAACTCGTCGAGCTCGCCGGCATAGGACTTCAGACAGCCTCCAAGATAAGCGAGACTGCGCGATCCATTCTGAGAGCGGATTTCTCTACTGCTGCAGAGCTCTTAGAAACGAAGCGTGCCTTGAAGAGAATAACCTCTGGTACCAAGAGTCTAGACGACCTTCTGGGTGGGGGGTTCGAGACTCAAGCAATGACCGAGCTTGTCGGAGAATACGGATCTGGAAAGAGCCAGATCTGCATGAAGCTTTCTGTCATGGTTCAATTACCAGTAGAGAAGGGAGGTCTGGAATCAAAGGCGCTCTTCATCGATACCGAGGGAACCTTCTCTCCCAATAGGTGTTATCAAATCGCTGAACATGCTGGCTTGGACCCGGATCAGATTCTCGAGAATATTATCTACGCCAGGGCATACAATAGCGATCATCAGATGCTGATCGCGGATCGCTTGTACAAGCTATGTCAGGAAGAGGGTGTGAAGCTAGTGATATTAGACTCGCTCATCTCTCACTTCCGAGGTGAATACATTGGTCGAGAGACTCTAAGTGAACGCCAGCAAAAGTTGAATCGTCATCTGCATAAACTACTTCGTCTTGCAGAGATCCAGAATATCGCCGTGGTCGTGACCAACCAGTGCCAAGCCAATCCTCAGGCGTTTTTCGGTAACCCGAACAGACCTGCTGGTGGCCATGTTATTGCGCATGCAACGACACACCGTCTCTTTCTCAGAAAGTCTCGGGGAAGTACCCGGATCGCCCGGGTCATGGACAGCCCTTACCTGCCCGAAGGCGAGGCTGTATTCCAAATCGATGAGTCCGGGATTTCGGATCCAGAATAGACATTCCTATAAAACAACACATGTACTCTCTGACACCTAATTCAGGCAAGAGAATTGTTAGACTGCCTGAATACAATCGCACAACTGTCACCAGCCTGTACGTACATTCCACACGAGCAGTGATCTTTCAAAGAAAAAGAAGCACGCCTGTCTCAAAGTCTTCGAGTCGGTGCGTGCTGTTACTTATTTGTACGACTTCGGTTCATGCTTTTCGCAACTGTCGTTCCATGATTTGTTTCCGCCTCCATTCGAACAGTTGCTCGATGTAGAGTCGTAGTGACGACAGCTGAAACAAGTCTTTGCCACTCTTATCCCCTTTCCGATTCCTGGTTGTCTGTGTGAAGTTTACGGTACTATGAGGTTCCTTATTAGATTTGATACTGGGGCATCCATTGTCGGATTCCCATGCTAGGGAGGGTCCATGCGTTTTTATGGGGTGTTCGCTAGAAAGTGAAGACCTCGATAGTCATGTCAACTGTGTCAAAGAAGATCGTCTCTCCGTGGTTTCAGTGAGCAATAGAAAATCGGGGTGTAGACGCTTAGACTTACCAGCCTTCTATTGTCTCAATAATATAGTTTTGAAACGATGTTGAAGGAAGACCGGGACCTGCGACTCCTTTTCAGTCATTCTGACCTCTTCTTTACGCGCTGGACTGCGCTGTAAATTGTTAGGTAGGATGTTGCCCCCGTATTGTTGACTTCAAGACTGAAGCCGATATCTGAACATTTATCTATCGATCTCGATACTTGATTCTCTGAGGTCAGCGGTGCTTTGGAAGAATCCAAAGATCTATACTCTATTGAAGTAAAGGAACTGGACGACCTGATACGTCTAGTCGCTTTCTCTCATACACCGATTCTGCACCATCTCATACTCGAGAAGAATCATATGTACTTCGCCAGAGTTGGGCTCGGAGGCGGATCTACCCTTATTTACTACGTCGTTTCTGACCGCGTCGCTTCTGGAAAATATGTTGTATACAATATTCTTAAGGGAAGTATCGAGTTCAGCAACACTATGAGTACAGACACCGGACTTCGATACATTCCTGTGTTAGAAGTATCGGCTCAGAATATATTCCCTGAAGAGATGCTTCGTAGATTCGCCGGCAAGCGGAGATGATGTTAGTGAAAACCGCGCCCCGGTATGATAGTGTCTTTCTGACCTTTTTCGCTCAATAGTATGCCCTTCGTGTGTGCAAGTGTACACAATAGACACAGTGTTGTAGCCAAGAAAAGACAGTACCTACAATACCGTGCTATACGTGCCTGTATATCTCTCGAGACGAATATCTCCCTGCTCTCATCTCTTGTTCGATCTGTCTTAGAAGAAGTATTCTCCTGTATGTGGGGGGATGGGTGCTGAATGTTGAGTTCATCTTGCTCCAAGTCGATTTTGCTTCATATTCCATTGCGATCTCCAGTTCTCTCTGATCAAGGACCCCATCTCTGTCGAGATCGTATCTATCCTTTCGTTTCAGTATTCCTTTGACCTCGTTAACGGACTGTGCAGGATCTTGAATGTAGAAGGCTCTTGCTCCATGGGGTTCTTCGGGTGTCAAGGAAAGCCCATAGGCGATCCTTGTCAATGCGCTGGCCAGCGAGTGCGGTGAACCCGTCAGGTACGCGGAGTAAGCATCGGCATAGTGTTCCCTCATTCTGCTTAGATGCCTGACAAGGTACAATGTTGCGAAGTAGATTAGATAGGCGATGAATCCTACCGCAAGCATGGCTGCGGGTTCTTTCTTCCCTCTATCCCTTGCTTCGCTTCTTCCCTGCCTTAACAGTACCCTTGCCACAAGATATGCGATCAACGGCAGGGAGGAGAGCATCGTTACCACTATGACATCCTTATGTTTCAAGTGTCCCAACTCGTGTCCTATCACCCCTTTAATCTCCTCCTCGCTAAGGTTCTTGAGCAATCCTGTATGTACTGCTAATGTGCTGCTTCCTGTTGTGTGTCCGAAGACGAAGGCATTTGGGCTCTCATCCCGCACTATCGCCAGCCTCGGCATCGGTAACCCTGCTCTCGATGTGAGTTCGCTTACCGTCGTCTCAAACCAAGGATTCTCCCCTCGTTGCAAGTATCTTAGTCCCGTTGAGTGAACCACCATGAAAGGTCCGATCGCGTATTCAAACAAGATGAAGAGCAACGATGCCAGTATCGACAGGGCAGGGTTTATGCCCAGAAACATGGCCAGAGAAGCCAACAAGATCGAGAAAAAGGCTAATGTCAACAGTAAGGCTGTAACCATCGTTCCTCTTAGTCTCAGAAGTGAAGCCAATGCGAATCCACCTCTACGGGCTCACAGATATATGCGTTGTCTCCTTATTCTTATTATTCGAAGTGATCCTTGTGAATTCGATCATCCGGGAGATCGACTGTCCCCATTGCGGGGCTCCTCTCAGGCATAATCCTGGAGAGATCGTGGTTCTCTGCAACTATTGCGGATACACCAGTGTCATCGACACGGGGAAGCCGTTTTCCCTCGAACATGCGATGTTGTTGAATCGATACAACCCCGATCAGGCTGTCGAATTAGTTCGGAGCTGGATGAAGTCTGGCTTCTTGAAACCAAACGATCTTGCAGGAAGATCCAAAATCACGGAGAACACTTTGAGATACCTGCCTTTCTGGATAGTACCCATGAAAGTCACGACAAGCTTCAAAGGCGTCTTCGAGAGGATGGGGCCAGGGCTAGTCAAGGAGGACCATATGGACAAGACTTACAATTGGCTGATCTTAGGCAGAAGAAGATCTGAGTTTCCGACAAGAGAGTTTGACGTTCCTCTGGCCGGAAAGATCCCCTTTGACTTCAGGCGGATCGAGTCCTTCGCTCACGTCTTAAACAGCGAGTTGTCCCAAGCCGAAGCCGTAGATATAGCCAAGCAACAAGTGAGCTTCCACCATGAGTACCTGGCAAAACAGGACGTCGATAAAATCATCGAGATAGACCACGAGATTGAGGTCGAGGAATCTACTTTCCTTCACGCCCCGATATGGTTCTTCTCGTACGAATACGATGGCAGTAGTTACCGAATACTCTTAGAGGGGGTGACTGGTTCGGTGGTCAAAGGCGATATTCCCCCGACGGAATTCAAACTCCTCTAGGAATCAAACATTTCTGGTCTAGAATACAATTTAAAAACCTATGTTTCAACTTGATCCCTAAAAGGAAGGAGAAGGAGAATGGCGGAAAGTCCATTGAGGAAAGTTAAGGAAGACGCAGGTCTTCTAGAACAGGTCATGCTAGTGATTCCGGGATTCAGCGGTTATAAGAACAAGGAACTACGCAGGGAAGCTGATCGCCTCGTCCGGGATACCCTATATCGACGATTAAAACGATGTAAGAGCGACCTGAGGAACGTCCAGAAACAGCTGGTGGAGCGGAGGAGCACCTCCTCTGTCAATCGGATGGACAGCCTTATAGCAAATCTGGACAAGGTCTCCTCGGAGATCAACCATGCGTCATACGGGTACGGCGGTTTCTTCGATGCAGTGAAAATCCGGGAGGAAGAGCTGGATTCGATGTTATCATTTGACATGCGTCTAGTCGAGCTTGTAAAGGATCTTGGTTCCCGAACCAGGAAGTTCAAGAAGATCGTTGGGGAAGCCGCAGACGATCAGGTTGGCGAGTGGATCGGTAACATCGAATCCACGATCGGGGTCATCGACGACGCTTTTAGTGAACGATGCAATGTAATAAAAGGAGTGAATTTGGGGTAGATAACCATGCCACAGGTAATAGAATGGAAGAACCCTGGGGGGAACGATATCGTCTGGAGGTATCCAGACGAGAACATAACATGGGGGGCACAACTCATAGTTAACGAGATGGAGGTCGCGGTCTTCTTCAGGGACGGGAAGGCCTACGATGTCTTCGGCCCAGGTAGGCATACCATGACGACCATGAATCTCCCGTTGATCACACCGATCCTATCTAGACTGGTAGGTTTCGGGGAAACCCCGTTCAAGGCACGGGTGATCTTCATCTCCATGAAGCAGTTCGCAGGGAAATATGGGGCCAAGGCACAGACGACGGACCTTGCCCCCCTAATGGTTCACGGGTCCTTTTGGGTGAAGGTAGACAACCCTTCGGTCTTCGTCAACGAGGTTGTCGGAGGGCAAAGCGCATACGTAACCGGTGACGTGAACGATTTCCTTAGGGGTTTCATCAACGAGAAGATGATCGACGAGCTATCTAGGTACGATCTCCTATCGGTATTCACCCAGCTTGACGAAACCTCGGTCATCGTCAAGAACAATATTGTCGACGCTTTTGCCCGTTTGGGGCTTGAGCTCGTTGACCTGAGGTTCGAGGGTATAGACACCACACCCGAGTACCGTGAGCGTCTCTTCTGGCTGAAATCTGGAAGAGCGGCCCCCTCAGAGGTTCTGAGAATGGAGACCGTGAAGGAGGCTGCCAAGGAGCTGGGTAAGTCACCGGGCGCCGGTTTCGGTACTGGTATGGTGATGATCCCCCCGATATTCCAACAACCGACGACGGCGGCTGGGGCACCCCCGGTCGCGCTCGTGATATGCCCCAACTGTTCAGCGCAGATTCCATCGACATCAAAGTTCTGTTCCAACTGTGGTACAAGCATCTCGGCTACGCCGGCAACCCCCCAACAAGTCCAGGGTAGGAAGTGTTCCAAGTGCGGCTTCGAAAACGCTGCTGCAGCCCAGTTCTGCTCAAATTGCGGGGAGAAGATCTAGCGCGAAAACGTCGGATCTTCTACTCTCTCTTCTTTTTATCATCTCTTTAAGAGTGACGGCTACGTCTTTCGGAGGGTCTCGCCAGTATAATGCGTACTTGACCCACATTTGAGTTGAAGTCTAGCAAATGGCTTCTTGGATTTCAGCTGCACTTGGGCGGGGTGGGTCCTTGATTCTCTAGTTCCAACGGGCATCCTCCACCGCAAACTGTGAGTTGCGAACAATCCTTGCACTCCCCTGGGGCATAATCCCTGTTCCTTATGCTGACTGCTAGGGGATGGTTCCATATTTTATCCCAGGGATCTGTGAGGATGTTCCCTAGGCTCTCAAAGTAGCTCTGACACGGGTAGACTAGACCGTTGGGTCCGACGCACAGGTTGATCCGTGCGGCTGTACACGACTTAATCCCCAGCTCTAGGGAGAGTGGGTTCAGCTCGCAGTACTGGGTCGGGGTATACCAAGTGAATTTCATGTTGTATTCCTCTGCTTTCGCTCTTATCTTCGGTAGGAGGCTCTTCAACTGTTCTATCGGTAGTGCGAATTCGCCGGAGACCTCTGGGCCTTTCCCCGAGTATATGAGGCTGTTAGCCGCGAATCTTTCGACCCCTAGCTTCTTCAGGAAGTTGATTGTTCCGAGGAATCCCCCTGCATTATAGGTGTTCAGAGTGGTGTTGGTTGTGAGATATATCGGCGTGGGGATGAGGTTCCTTATGGCCTTGACTGTCTCCTTCCAACTCCCCTTAACCCCGGTTATCCGGTCGTGTATCTCGGGTTCGTGGGATTCGATCGTGACTTGGGCGAAGTCGAGCCCTGTTTCTACAAGTCTTTGGACGTACCTTTTGTCCGATAGTCTACGACCGTTGGTTATTAGACCGCTAACGGCTCCGGTTTTCTGCGCATACTTGAGGAGTTCTGGGAGGTCTTCCCTCAGTGTTGGCTCTCCCCCTGTGAACGTGAAGATGAAAACGCCTCGATCGAAGAGTCTGTCTATTGCTTTCTTCCATTCTTCGGCGGTCAGCTCAGTGGTCTCCTTAGATCCTCCTGTGTAACAGTGTATGCACTTGTTCTGGCACCTGAATGTGAGTGCAAGGTCTACTCTTATCGGTGCGGAAAGTTCTTGGCTGAATGGTTCGACCTGTTGCACGTCTAGGTAAGATAAGGGGCAGACCTCCTCTGTCTGGGCAAGGGTGCTGACCGTGTATATGATCCTCTCGTGGTCTTCTCTTGCCTTTTCCCCGCTGATTCGATATGTTTTCTTCAGTTTTTCAACCGCTTCCTCGATGGATAGTCCCTTCATGAAGTAGTAGGCGTGGGCGGTGGCTGTCTCATTCAGGTGGAGAACCGTGTTTGCGTTGATCAAGAGGAGTCCGTTTCCCCCCTTCTCGACCCTCAGCTGCAGGGAGAGCCCGGAATACCCTCCTTCACCCCTGTAGTTGTAGATCCCCCTCGTTATCTCCGGCTTCTTCTCTGTCAGTCGATTCCATATTTCCCCTATTTTCAATCCGATTCCTCCTTACCCTACGCCCCCGCCTCCTGAGGCGCACGCACATGCGCATGACACACATGCACATGCACACGCGCAGGAGGCACAAGCACAGACGCAGCTGGACCCACCGTGTATTGGTTCATGAGATGTGCTCTCGGAGGGTGGGGGCTCAGGGATTATTGCGTCGGCAAACTTCTCGACGTCAGATACGAACCGGTGGGTCGTCTGCTCCATGGCGGAGGCTACAGTATCGGCAAATCTTACTCCGGGTATCTCCTTGAGATCCAGGGATTCCCGTGGGCTCTGTATCCTGCCCTTGGGCGTGGTTGAGAAGTAACCGTCGTTGTACTGGTACCACCACCATCCGGGTCTGGGGTAGAATACAGTGTCTTGGAACAGTTCCCTGCTCTTTTCTTCGTACCTTTCGTCGAGCAGGAGCCAGAGCAATTGCTCGTCGTAGGCGTCGGACATCAGTTCCGGCGTCTCCGCCCTCCGCACCTCTCCCCACGCCTTATTGAGTATGCCCCGATAGTAGTCGATTGTATCCCTCCTGTGGTACCCCCTCATCTTTGCTTGAACCCCGGACCTCAACACCGTTATCGCTTTGGCCAGTCCCTTCTCGCTCAGCGTCCCGTCCTTTCGTATGGCTTTGATCAGTTCTTCTTCATAGTCGTGGAGGGATTCGGGTCGAGGATCCGTTACTTTCAATTTGAGCGTCGGTTTTACCGCTCTCACCCAGACCGCATGTTTCTTCATTAGGCCGTAAAGTGTCATGACGACAATCTTTTGGGGCGTAAGCCCGAGGAGCTGGGCTGCCTCGACGGCCGTGAGTCCACGCCGTACGCCGAGGGACTCCACTGCCATGATCGGCCGTGAATACCCCCTCCTCAGTTTCCTGACGATGGCTACGATGACCAGAAATATGGCTGTGCCCACTAGACCTATGACAAGGATTGCTACACCAAAGATCAGTAGTATGTCGAATGTGTCGAAGATGTCTTTCTTCTCGTAGTTTTCAACGTACTCCTTTGGGAACGAGACTCCACACTCGAATCGTTCACTTGGATCCCAGTTGTTTCTCTCCCAGTATACGACGAGTTTGCCTTCTTCGGCTTCGTCGTAGAAGGCGTTATCCCAGAGGGTTTCCGTGGTCTTGACCTCGCTCTTCCCTACGCCCCTTGGGAGGACGATCGAGATCCTCAGGTTGGTGTTTGTCGTCGTCCCACGCCATGTTGCGGGGATGAACAGCATTCCGACGTTGCCTTCGTTCGTTTCGTCCTCCCAGATCATCTTCCTGACGTTGGATACAACGGTGAATCTCAGGGTCGACCCGGCACTTAACGGCTCGCTCAACCATACCCTTGCGGCGTACGAGTCCGTCTCGATTATGCTCTCCGTTCTTAGGGTGTGTCCCTTCTCATCCTTCGCCTCGCCGATTGTGAAATCGTCGACCGGTTGGAGGACGTCGACCCGTCTTATTTCTCCTTGGTCGCAGCTGATCTCTATGTCGTATAATAGGTCGATCGTCCCGTCGGTAAGTATCCAGATCATCACCCATTGGTGTTCCAAGTGGTACTCGATGGTGTCCCCAGTCGCCTCTCGATTCGCTACGAGACCGCCGGATAGGGTTGAGGATAGTACGATGACGAGGAGAATGAGGAGGGTGTTCCTCCCCTTCACCATGCCGGTTCCTCCGTGAGTTCGAGGGATGCGTTGCAATACGGGCATTCTATGATCGGGACTCCTCCCCGCATCTCCACTTGGCTGGCGTCAAGCTGCGCCGAACAGTTCGGGCAATTCAGTGACTGCACGTTTACTCTCCTTGGTAGTGTTATCTCGGCTGGCTCGGCTATCGTTGTCTTGTCCCTCTTCCTGAGGAAGTAGATTACGCTGAACCCGCAGGTCATCAATACTACTCCTACCAGTAGCCTCGATGTATGTGAACGCGTTATCGATGCGATGGCGAACAGCACGCCAAGGATAATGAGTGCGGCTGCGACGGCAATTCCGAGGAGTCTTTTGGTTTCCATCATCCACCACCGTCGTGCAGTTTCTCTCTTCTTTTTTCCCCTCAAACGTGGAAGGTTATTCTCAATTGGTCTGTTTTGACCTATTTGAATGTGTCCGCAAAAGATTCCCCTGTGCTATGAACCGTCGGATTGGCTCCCTGTCTATCTTGTCTTGGGAGTTGGGATGGTCTTGAACTGGGCTGTGTATAACCCGCTGTATAACCCTTCTTTCTTGAGGAGCTCGGAGTGTGTGCCCTCTTCGACTATTCTCCCGTTGTCGAGGACGATGATACGGTCGGCGTTTCTGACGGTGGAGAGTCTGTGAGCTATTACAAAGGATGTCCTGTCCCGTAGTAGTCTCTCTAGGGCCTCCTTGATGAGTAGCTCGGTGTATGGGTCTACGCTCGATGTCGCCTCGTCTAGGATTAGGATCTTGGGGTCGGCTAAGAGTGCCCGTGCGAAGGATATGAGTTGTTTCTGCCCCATTGAGAGGTTGCTTCCCCCCTCCAGCACCTCGGTATTATACCCCTCAGGTAGACGTGTTATGAATTCGTGGGCGTTCACAACCTTGGCTGCCTCAACTATCTCCTCGTCTGTTGCATCCAGCCGTCCGTATCGGATATTCTCCATGATGGTATCCGAGAATAGGAATGGGTCTTGGAGTACGATTCCCATCTGGGCGTGGAGGGATCTAGGGGAAATCTCCTTGAGATTATGGTCGTCTATGAAGACTGCCCCTCTATTCGGGTCGTAGAACCTGCATAGGAGGTTGATTAGGGTGCTCTTCCCTGCCCCGGTTGGACCTACTATCGCGTAGTTATGTTTGGCTGGGACGGTCAGATCTATGTTTCTCAGTACTGGGTGTCTTTGGGTGTAACTGAAGGTTACTCCCTTGAACTCCACTTCTCCCCTTATTGGTGGGAGTGCCGTCAATCCCTCTGTCTCGGGTATCTCGATCGGGGTATCCAGAAGTTCGAAGATCCTTTCGGAGGCTGCCATGGCTGCTTGGAAACTGTTGTAGAACATTGCAAGAGTTAGTAGAGGTCTGAAAATCATATCGATGTACTGTAGGAATGCGACAATGACTCCAATGGTAAGCTCCCCTCTCATGACTTGGAGACCGCCGTACCAGAGGACGGTGCAGGTTCCTATTGCTCCGATGATCTCTATTACGGGCATGAAGGTCGCGAACACCCAAGCTGCCTGTAGGTTTGCCTGAAGGTTCTCCACGTTGGCTTGTCCAAAGTCCTGCATGCTGCGGGTTTCCCCGGTGAAGGATTGGATTACCCTGATGCCTGATATGCTCTCTTGGAGTCTTGACGTTACGCCGGCAATCTTCTGTCTTGTTTTGAGGTATGCGCGTTTGGCTTGGCTCTGAAAGAACCATATTAGTATCCCTATCAAGGGGAAGACGATAAGCGAGACTATGGCAAGCTCAATATTCAGTGAGAACATTGCCACTAGTATTCCGGCTATCATGACCACGTCGGTCAGTATGATCATCAATCCGCTGCTTAGGACCTCGTCGAGTGATGAGACATCGTTGGTTACTCGAGAGATTACTCGTCCTGTCTCTTGTTCGGCGAAGAACCTTAGGGAGAGTGCTTGTAGTTTCGAGAACATGTCTTCCCTAATCTTGTATATTACTGTCTGTCCGATCGTGTTCATCTTTATTGTCTGTTCTCTCCCGCAGAACCATTGGACGACCGAGAGTATAGTGTAGGCTGTGACTGACCAGAGGAGTCCTTGGTAGTCCCTGTTGGAGATGTAGACATCTATCGCGAATCGAAGGATGTAAGGGCCGAGCAGGTTGGCGAGGGAAGACAGGAAAACTAGGAATGCTATCGCGATTAGCCCTTTCTTGTAGGGGGTGAGATATGTCAGCAACCTCCCTAAGAGAACTCGGTCAGGTGTTTTTCGTTTGAGTTCCTCTTCTTCATTGAATAATCCTGAGAGGTGGTAGTGTGCCACTAGCTCCTCCCCCCTCTTTCTGGGCGGTCGCCCTTAGAGTCTTTCCTCGTTTTTGAAGGTGTTTCGATGTCGAACTGTGTTCGGTAAATCTTTGTGTAGATCCCCTTCTTTGTCAGCAGTTCCTCATGGGTTCCTTGTTCGGATATTCTCCCGTCATCTAATACGATGATTCGGTCTGCATCCTTTATGGTGGAGAGTCTCTGTGTGATAATGAATGCTGTTCTCTCCTTCAGTACACTTCGGATGGCTTCTTGGATTTCCTGCTCGGTGTCGGTGTCGACGCTTGAGGTCGAATCGTCCATGATCAGTATCCTAGGTTTTCTGAGGAGTGCCCTGGCTAGGGCAATTCGTTGCTTCTGTCCGCCTGAGAGTGTGACCCCCCTCTCTCCTACCACTGTCTCATACCCGTCTGGGAACGACATTATGAAGTCGTCGGCTTTTGCCATCCTTGCAGCCTCTCTGATCTCCTCTGTTGTGGCGTTTGGGTTTCCGTAGGCGATGTTCTCGCGGATAGTGGTTGAGAATAGGAATGTTTCTTGGGGTACGATCCCTATTTGGTCTCGAAGGGATCTGAGAGTGGTATCGCGAATATCATATTCATCTACTAATATTCGGCCCGAAGTAACATCGTAGAACCTTGGTATGAGGTGTGTGATTGTGCTCTTTCCTGATCCGGTTGCCCCGAGGAAGGCAACGGTTTCTCCGGGTTTGATGGTCAGGTTGAAGTCCTTGATGATGGGTCTATCTGGGTTGTATCCGAAGTATACATGTTCGAATCTAACCTCTCCCTTCAGCGGTGGTAGTTCGATAGTCCCTGGCTTCTCGGAGACTTCTGATTCGAAATCCATTATCTCGAAGACCCGTTCTCCCCCTGCCATTGCATTGGTGTAAAAGGTTACTAGGAATCCGAGGTATCTGACTGGGTTGACAAGCATTGAGAGGTAGGAAGCGAAGGCGATCAGGGTGCCTATACTCAGTTCTCCTGCGATGACTTCGCCACCCCCGAACCAATAAATAGTGACTATCCCCAGGTTCAACATCAGGTTCATCAGGGGGCCGTAGGTGGCGCGAAGCCCTACTGCCTCTAGCTCGGTTTCAAGATACTCCGTATTTGTCCTCCTGAATTTCTCCTCTTCGAATCCTTCCCTGGCAAATGCACGTACCACCCTTGTCCCAACAATATTCTCTTGGAGGATTGAGGTCATTGTGCCTGTGAGCTCGCGTATCGCCCTCCACTTTGGGCGGACTTTTTTGGATAGAAAATAGGCGCATGCGAATACAGGTGGGGCTATGGTCATCGAGAGTAGTGTGAGGTTTGTGTCGAGTGATACGAGGATCACGGCTATGCTGGCTGTTGTCAATGTGGACGTGGTGACCGCAGATATCCACCAGGATAGCAGGACTCTCACTGTCTCTACGTCGCTTGTGGCCCGCGACATCAGTTGTCCTGTTCGCCTATGATCGTAGAAGCTGAAGGATTTTTCTTGGAGGGCTTTGAATAGATCTGTCCTCATGTCGAAAACGACTTTCTGTGAGATATAGCTCTGGACGTATCTCTGGGTGAACCTGAATACCCCTCTCAGAAGGTTCACGCCTACGACGGCGAGGGTAAGGAGAGGTAGGATTGAATACTGTTTCTCGACAAGGACTTCGTCAATTATCTCTCTTATAATGAGCGGGGTTATTAATCCCAGACCTGTTGCGATGACAACAGATAGCATGCTGAGGAGGACGAGATGCCAGTACTTGGTAGCGTATTTCGCTAGTCTGACGAGTGTTCCCATCTTGCTACTATTCCTTCCGATTCCTCAGTTCTCTGCAGGTATGTTTTCCCTCTCTAATAACATGGGTATAGGGGGATACTCTTCTCTGCAGCAAGTTTTACAGCCTTGTACTTAAGCCGCCTAAAATACCCTTTCCTCGTAAAGAGTGTCTCATTCCATTCTTCTCTTCTTTCTGGGAATTGCTGGTCGAGGACCGTTGTGATCGATGACCAGTTGCCGTATTTGATGTTGAGTTTATCGATTAGGACGTGGTTGACCCCATTCTGCTTGCATCGGTCGAGTATCTCTTCTAGGTCTCCCTCTGTGAACCCGGGTAACGCGGGTGCGATGAAGACGTATGTTTGTACTCCGTTTCTGCTGAGTTTCCTCAGTGCGTTGAACCGGTCTTTTGGCGGGGATGAATGGGGTTCGAACGCTTTTCTTACCCTTTCGTCTAGAGCGGTGACCGTGAAGCCGACTTGGCAGTCCTCAAACCGACGTAGCAGGTCTAGGTCTCTTTCTACGAGTGCTGATTTTGTGAGGATCGATACCGGGTATCGTTGTTCGAGGAGGCGTTTCAGTATCTGTCTAGTCAGCTCGTATCGTTCTTCCAGTGGTTGATACGGGTCCGTTACGCTGCTGAGGAGTACGAGCCCCTTTCTCGATCGTGTAAGGTCCTTGGATAGAGTCTGGGGGGCATTGATCTTTATGTCGACGAACCCTCCCCACTCTTCTCGGTGCCCTGTTCTAGGTCCCATGAACCGGGCATAACAATAGGCGCAGCCGTGTTCGCATCCGGTGTACGGGTTTATCGAGTAGTCTACGTCTGCAATCTTGCTCCTGCTTAGGATGGACTTACACCTTACTTCCCTGTATACCGGCATCGGGGACGCCTTCTCACTGGACTCCTTGACTATCCATTCTACTCTCTTTTTCAAGTGGCAGAAATCATACTATACTTCCCCTTTAATAGGCTTGTAAAGAATCTGGACCTGCAAGAATCTACAGCAAGGTATAATTTCTCATATCTACTAGGACTGGGCGAGGATATTGACGACGAGCCGCGGGCATCCGAGGGTTGTAAGGAAGGCTCAAAAGAGGCTTCCATGGATCTCCCACGCCATTGATAAGGCAGGTGTTGCCCTCGATCTATCCCCTCAAATCAAGATTACCCGTAGGTGGTCGAAGGGAAATCGGTGTCATTACTGTAAGGGGAGTCGCCTCCTCTGCGGTAAGAGTAGTTGCCCTCTTCTCGCTAGGATCTCTGCTTATCTTAGGAGCAGGCACCTCTTCGACAAGGAGGAGATCTCTGGTAGCAGCCCTCCAGGGGTATTCGTTGGGAGGATAGGATATCCATATGTCTACGCTGGCCCTATGGTCCCCCCAGTATACGGTGACACGGAGGCGATGGATCTCCCGGAATGCTGGTTTGGCAAGAGCATGGAGGAGATCGTCGATCTGCGGTCCAAGATGGTGCGAGGGAAATTCCGCGTTGATGTGAGGGTGCCTGAAGTAGGGGGGAGGATGCTGGATGACACTCGGGACTTAGCTCTCCTCGGAGGTTCAACGGAGACGGACCTCCTTCTTGAGGAGAAGCCTAGTCGAACCTTTGTTCTCAGTTCTCAAGTACAACCTATGGGTCCCTCCGCAAAGGTCAGGAGGATGCGTGTGGAGTCAAATGGTAGGACGGATCGGCGAATCGAAAAAGCCTACTATGATACCGACCTCAAGGCCAGCGACGCGGTCTTGAGTGTTTACGACGACGGTGTTGCAGTCTCAAAGATCCAAAAAGCCTTTAGCATGGGTATCTTCGGTGTTAGGGATCAGCGTCGGCTGGTCCCAACCCGCTGGAGTATAACGGCGGTTGACAGCCTCCTTTCTCAGCACATGATGGGTGAGATCAGGGATTTTCCTACCATCAATGAATTCCGACTCTACGAGTCTTCATACCTTGACAACCGCTTTGAAATCCTTATGATGCCTGAAGCCTGGAAGTACGAGTCGATGGAGGCCTGGTACCCTGGGACTATATGGAACCCGACAACAAGGCGGGTCTTCATGCTTGCCGACTGGGAACTGTATCAGGGAAGGACAAGGTATGCTGGGATGGGGGGATGCTATTATGCTGCACGACTTGCTGTCAATGAGAAGCTTCGGGAGGAAGGGAGACAAGCCGCGGTCCTAATCCTTCGTGAGGCCCACCCCGGTTATACTATGCCTGTTGGTGTTTGGCAGGTAAGGGAGAATGTCAGGAATGCCTTGAGAAACAGACCCCTAGTATTCAAGGGATTTAACGACGCGTTGGCGAGGATTAAAGAGAAGCTTGATATCGGCCTTGAGGTGTGGATAGAGCATAGTCGACTCCTGAAGGATGCGTTAACACAGACGAAGATGACGAGTTTCTGCTGAACCTGGGAGGGTGCGTCAGGAAGCCTCTGTCCCTATTCTTCTCGTCTCTTTTGTCTTACGGTCTCGTCTTCGAGTGCCCGGTTGATGTCGACTCTTCTTATTTCTGCCACAAGTTCCCGGAATTCTTTGTACGGTTTGTCGGGCAAGGCTTGGAGGACCTGTCTCATCCTGGTCCTCTTCTCGTCTGTTAGGTCGAAGATTTTCCATCCTTGATCCTGGATAAGCGATCTCTTTGTCGTCGGCAATTTGATATCTTCTCTCAGGACCTCGATCACTGAATCCACCCCTCTGCTTCTGGTTACCGGGGGGAATTGTCCTGATTCCCTGTAGATCTTCATCCTTGCGGCGTCTTGGTACATCTTGATCCCATGATAGCTCAGGTAGATCTTCCTTGCATCTATTGACTCGGCTCTCCGGTTGATCTCTACCAGCTCTTCGTCAGAGAACTGGTGCCCGCTATCTTCGCTTCTCCCAAACAATCGGGAGTAGACGATACTGTTCTCAGCGTAGGGTTCTTCGATCGATATGTCTACGCACTGGATAAAGCCCTTGTCTCGAATGAATCTTACTAGTGTATTCCGGTCCCTCTCATGCTGTTTTCCGATCTCCCATGCTAGAGATATCCCCGTTAGATCTGCTGAGGAGAAGAAACCGTTCAGGTCGTCAACCTTTTCCGCTGACATCTCGAAGTCAGGGGGGATGTGGACGATGAGTATCTTAGACCTCAGTTTTCTGCATACCTCTACCATGTAGTCCCAGTCTCTGTACGCGTCCTCTTCGGGTTGGAACCTGTGTTTGTGGGTGATGTTCTGGTGGCATCGAACCGCGAACTCGAATTTATCCGGTACCCTCTCCCTCCACGAGTTAACTATCGAGAGCTCAGGGAACTCGTAGAAGGTGGAATTGATCTCCGCCATATCGTAGATCCCCGAATAGATTTTCAGGGGGTCCCCTGGGACGTTGAAATACGCCCATCCACCTGTCCCTATGAGTATCTGAGTCAGCTTGAATCACCGTCGATTCAGGTCAGGGTTTGTTGATTGCGTCTTGGGGTGGTGCGGTTCATGTCTTCAAGTCATTTACGGCTAATCTTATCCTCTCGAGTGCAACGTCGATATCGGGGGAATCGATGCCTCGGTGGGTTACCATTCGGACCATTGTCCCTCCGAGTCTTGAGATCTTCACACCTTTCTCTTCCAGTTCCTTCACGAACTTGCTACCGCTACATCCCAAGCCAGCTACATCGAGTTTAACAATGTTTGTCTGGACGGTTCTCATATCGATAGAGACTCCTTCGACCGCTATCAGTCCTTCTGCCAGCCTTCTCGCGTTGTCATGGTCCTCCCTTAACCTGTCGACCATCTTCTCTAACGCTACGATTCCTGGTGCTGCGATAACCCCTGACTGCCTTAGTGTCCCTCCTAGTATCTTCCGCCATTCTCGTGCCGATCCGATGAACTCCTCCGTACCTAACACCAGGGACCCAACGGGGCCGCTCAACCCTTTTGAGAGGCAGAACATCAGAGAGTCTACGTTTTTCGTCAACTCCTTCACATCGACCCCGAGGGCAACTGCCGCGTTGAAGATCCTCGCCCCGTCCATGTAGATCGCCAGTCCGTATTTATCGGCGACCTCCCTTAACCTACCTATCTGAGAGGGGGAGATGCATGTCCCCCCGGCTCGATTGTGGGTGTTCTCTATGCAGATCAACCGGATTCTAGAGGATCTCGGGGTCCCGGTCAGGATGGTTTCCTCCACCTCGTCCGGCTCAAGAGCCCCTAATTCGCCTCTTATCGCTCTGGGCACTAGGTTTGCGACTGCTGAGAGCCCACCGGCTTCATAGTAGTTTATGTGACATTCCGCCTCTACAATTATCTCATCCCCTGGTTTCGTATGGGAGAGTAGGCTGACTAGGTTCGCTTGGCTGCCGCTCGTAACGAGCAGGGCGTCTTCCTTCCCCAATTTTTCTGCTGCGAGTTTCTCCAGCTTTCTCGCTGTGGGATCCCCGTTTCGTCCATCGTCACCTAGTTCAGCATCCAAGATGGACTCCAGCATCTCCTGGGTGGGTAGTGTTACTGTATCGCTTCTCAAGTCAATTATCTTCATCCTAGGTCATCCTCTCTTCCCATTTGGAACGTTTGTTTTCCGGGGATATTGATCATTTCACTTCTTCCGAGGCAAGTATGCAGATGACTTTCACCAAGTCTAGCAGATCCTTTATCCTGGCATTCTCGTTGTCTCCGTGTACGTTGCCTTCGGGTTGTCTCCCGACTGCGTACATCGCTACTCGGAGACCTGTTCTATTCACGGTGTATGCAACATCTGTCGACCCCGACAGTCCGTAGACACCTTTCTTCTCTCCGGAGACTTCTTCGGCAATCTTTTTGATTTTTTGCACCCAAGGGTCTTCTGGGCTTTGAAAAAAGGGTTCGTACACGGGGTTGGTCTTGAACTGGCAGTCCAGTTTCGGGTCTCTTCTCCTTGCCTCTTCGACGGCTCTTTCTAGTTCCTCGACAACGTTCTCGGGGTTCTCTTCAGGGATGAATCGGCGGTCTCCTTCTATGACATACTCGGGAGGGATGATGTTGTGTTTGACGCCGGCTCTGGCCATTGTTACATTTAGTACTGGCACTATTGTCTCGAACCCTGTCTCTTCGGTGATCTTCGGGCTTATAGGGGTCTTACTTCTTCTCGATTGGACTCTCTTCTTCAGCTTGGTAAGTTCCTCAAGAAGGACGAGGCTATGTTCGATTGGGTTGAGTCCAAGGTACGACGTTGAGGAATGGACGCTTCTGCCTTTGATGTTGATGGACCAAGTCATTATCCCGTTGGCTCCGATCCCTAGGCCTTCGCTGGACCCATCTAGGCAATGGAAGAATTCGCAGTCTTTGAGGTATCCCTCGTCTGTCAGATACATGAGGCCTGTGTATGGTCCTATCTCTTCGTCGGAGGTAAGGGCAACGGTGACGTCGCACCATGGTTCTATTCCAAGTTCGTCCAGGATTCTGAAGGCTGAGATGACTGCTGCACACCCGCTCTTGTCGTCGGCTGCTCCCCTTCCCCAAATCCTGTCGTCTTTAACTATTCCGTCGAAGGCGGGTACGCCCCATTTACTCTCGTCTACTGGTACTGTGTCTATGTGTGCGTACCAGAGAATGCCTGTTTTCTTTCCGACTTGTTTCCTTGCAAATAGGTTGCTTCTAACCCCCTCCATCGCAGGGTAGACTGATCGGCATCTCTCTTCGAAAATGTCCTCGGGCAGATCTATTCTTTCTGTCTCAAACCCAGTCTCCTCCATCATTGGAAGCATGCAGTCCACGATCTTGTCGTAGTTGCGTCCTGGCGGAGTGAAAGTCGGTATTCTGACTAATTCCTGCAAGAGCTCGATAATTTCTCTTCTTCTCTCTTCAACTTGTTCACAGATCTTCTCAACGTTTGACACTGTCAACCCCGAGAGGATAGATCTCTCTTAGAGTATAATAAAATCATGCAGGTCGGATGTATTCAGGTTACTGTGGTGTTGACGGCTTTCGTAGGTTTTCCGCTAGTAGCCTAGACTATGTAGTTTGTATGGTTCCTTGCTGATTAGGGGAATCTAGCTGGATGGGTCTGTCTTCTGTTTCTCTTGCAATCTCTTGGCGACCAACCAGGTTTGTAAATAGTTTTTCGGGTCGAAAGGCATCATCTTGATTATTCGTATGTCTGAAGGGAAATCGGGTGTCTGTAGTGCACTGATGAATAGTACCCCTGTCTCCCCGTCGCCTAGGGTCTCTCCGATCCTCTCTGAAAGAAAAGATTCTCTGTCTCTTAGACTATTCATCAACATCTCGCTCTCAGCCCCCGTCATGCCTCGGCGAACCAACTCTAGCCAAGACTCTGTTTCGAGCACGAGTAGCCGATCCTCGGTCATCATCATCTCTGCCCCATGATCGACAAGTGAACTGACAATTCGGTGTAACTCGTCGTTCCCAGCTCGGATCTCATCGAGGTCGTCTACGCCTCCTCTGCACGCAGACTCTACATATACTCTGGCTACTCTCGCAGACAAGACCTTGAGTCGTTCCTCCACATATTCCCAGAACTCTCTAGATTTATCGTTAAAATCGCTTGGAACCTCAAAACCCATGTCCTCTAGCTCCTTTTCCGAAAACATCTTTGGTATTACGATCAAGGTCCGGCTCATTCTCTTTCCCTCCTCAGTATTGGAGGCTTTATCGTAAAGTTAGCTCTTCTCTCCCATAATTCAGTTTATATTTGTTCTAGTCGAAAAGATTCCGGTGAGGTATAGCGCGATGGATTCAAGGATCGGCGAACTGGCTGCAATACTGGTGAATCACTCAACAAGGGTAGAAGTCGGAGACAATGTACTCATCCAGTATTCGGATGAAGGCATGGATCTTGGAGCTGAAATCCATAAAAAATGTTCTCGTAAAGGTGCTAATACACTTATCCTTACAACCCCCATCGAGGTTGTGAAGTCCTACTATGATGTGACCCCTGAGGGATACCTCGAAAACTTCCCTTCCCATTATTATGCTCTGGTGAGGTCTTCCGACGTAATCATATCCATTAGGTCGAACCAGAATACGAAGGCCTTGTCCAGTGTAGATGCAAATAGAATCAGCAAAAGGAGAATTGCCACCAGAAAAATCGCCGACGAGCGGCTGAAGAAACGGTGGTGTCTGGTTCAGTATCCGACTGCGTCCTACGCACAGGATGCTGAGATGTCCTTAGCCGAATACGAGGACTTCGTATATTCAGCTATGCTCCGAGACTGGAAGAGCGAAGGAGCTGGGATGAGAAAGCTGAAAGAATTATTCGATGCCAGCAAGGAAGTACGCCTTGTCGGCGAGGAGACCGATCTTGTAATATCCGTTGAAGGTAGAACAACAATCGTTGACGATGGAACCCACAATATGCCTGGAGGCGAAATCTTCACAGCCCCAGTTGACCGTTCCGCGGAAGGAAGAATATATTTTGACCTGCCTGCCGTTGTCCACGGGAGGGAGGTCTATGACATCCGGTTAGAATTCGAGAAAGGTCAAGTCGTCGACTATTCGGCTGGAAAGAACGAAGATCTCCTGAAAGCGATGATTGCGACCGACAAGGGATCGCGTCGCCTCGGCGAATTGGGGATAGGCATGAACTGGGGGATAACGAGATTCACGAAGAATATTCTCTTTGATGAGAAGATTGGTGGAACCATTCATCTGGCAATCGGCAACGCCTACAAGGAATGCGGAGGAAAGAATAGGAGCGCTATCCATTGGGACATGATAAAAACTATGAAGCCTGGGCGGATAGAACTCGACGGGGTGATCGTCCAGGAGAATGGTAGGTTCAGAAGCGAATTAGTTGAATGACTTGTATCTGCACTTCTGCGTCCACTTTTCTCTCCTGTTCTCGCAAATTCGCCTCGACAGACAATATATATCCTGGGGCTGTAGTCTCTGTTCGTGGTGATTTATTTGCCTGAGCGTAGTGAGACAGCCAAAGCAAGGCAGGAACAAAGGGAACGAGAACGGCTAGAGAGAAATATCGGTAGGGTTTATCGAAAACACGGAAAAACCGAGGTACTTCGACGGTATGGGCCTGAGGGACTCAAGCTTCTCCAAGCGAAGGGGGTCTTGAAATCCTCTGAACTCGACAGGTCTTCAGTAACCGCGTCAGCCGAGGGAATCTCAAAAGAACCGGTCGCCGGAATCAAACGTGGGACCACGTTCGAGGACCAGGAACATTTTGAAGTCAACGGAACCCTCGGGAAAAAGGTGGCAGATCTATTCTTCGGAAAGAAGAAGGAGAAGAAGTAGGAAAACATAGATCTAATGCTAGCTGTTGTTACGAGTACCTATCTGATATTTCATCTGTCAGGTGCTTGACGGTTCTCAGACTCGGTGCGGTTAGCCATTTTACCCCTTTAGACCGATGAGGAATTCGAACCATTCACCATTTCTTTAATTTTTTGAATAGTTCGTTGGCATGAATGGTCCTGATGACGCGGAAGACCTTGTTATTCTGTTCCTATTCTCCTCCAGTTTCTCGGATGTGTCCTGGGGTAGTTCTACTTGAAGACTACTCCGGTCTCTTTTGCCCATAGAAGCAGATCTAGTTCGTCCATAGGAATTCCTATTTCACGAGAAAAGAGGCGCATCTTCTGCTCGATCTCTCTGTAAGTCTTCTTCGAAAGTGTTGTCGGGATCTCGTCGATTATCCTATATCTTGCGAGATTCTTGAGAATATGTCTATCCAGAATCGCCAGTTCCCTGCCCATTCCAATATTTCTCAAGAAATGGCTTGCCTCTTTCATCCCAAGTCCTTTCACTTTCTGTGCGAGAATCTCTCTGAGGCTTGCTGTCTCGTCGAGACGTGAATCTTTTCTATTCCCGTTTTCATCGATATGGGGTATCTTCGATTGTTGTTTGCTGCTTTGTTTGACCATTTGTTCGATCTTGTATCTGGCCTCTATCCTCCCATCTGTGGAGAAGTGTTCTCTAGCCTCAACTATAAATCTGGATTTGTTCTCTTTGAATCGGATTCCTCTCAAACGAGTTGCGATCTCCTTTTCGTCTCCCTCAAATAGGATTCGACTGTCGGAAAGATCCTGTATGCGGTTCCAGCAGGTTATCGCGGAGGACTGGGGTGTACAGATACAGAAGCATAGTTCGGCGAAGATCCTCTCCTCAGAGTCTCGGTAGACTGCCTTGAAATTTCTGAGTCTTCTTCGAATCCTTCCTTTCAAACTCAGGTATAGGCTACTTAGTTCTTCTCGAGAATTCTGTGAATGAAGACTCTTTGTCTCACCCATAGACTCCAAATCCCATCTCTACGTAAGCATGGGTGGTGCTCTTCTCTGATACTCGTCTTATTCCTTGCGTTACATGATTTATATGGGGGTCCAATGAAAAACGTGTTTGCTCTGCTTTTCCTGTTGGATTTGGACCCTATTTCACTACTCCGTGAATCACCGAGTTTTCTCCGATAATCGTTTGAGGCCATATCCTCGCATAGGGGTTGATTGTCGTGCCGCTGCCAATCTGGCATGCTGCCCCGATTACTGCCCCGTGTTCAAGCGTGGTTCGTGGTCCGATCTCGCAATTCTCGCCTACAACGCAGTGGGCGAGGCGTGACCCATGACCGATTTCGGTATTCTCGTATACGATCGAGCCCGAAATCTTGGTTTCTCTTTCTGTGTCGACGTTTTCACCAATGGTTGTGGGTGATATTATAGTCGTGTTACGCTCGATTCGAGAGTTGTCTCCTATGATCGCCGGTCCATAGATCTTGACCCCTGACTCGATCTCTACTCCCTCACCTATGTATACTGGACCTCGCACTATTGCCTCGCCGTGTGCGGTTGTCGCTTTCGGTTCTTTCCCTCTCAGTCTACTAAGCACCCAACGATTGGCTGAAAGGTAGTTCTCAAGCCTGCCTATGTCAAACCAGGTTCCGCAGGCTTTATACCCGATCACGCGTTCTCCCGCTTTCATAAGCCTTGGGAACAGATCCTTCGAAAAGTCAAAGCTTGTCTCAGCTGGTATATAGTCTAATGCCCGAGGATCAAGTACGTAGAGTCCAGTATTGCCCAGGCTGCTAAACCATTCTTCTGATTTCGGCTTCTCTACGAACCTTGTTATCCTGCTCTCTCCATTGAGTTCCGCTATGCCGAATTCCGAGGGGTCGTCCACTGTTACTAGGAGAATCGTCGCTAACCCCCTCTTCTCCTGATGGAATCGAACTGCCTTGTTAACATCTATGTCTGTGATATTGTCCCCCTGGATCACAACGAACGGTTCCTCGTCTAAGAATTCTTGTGCGTTTTTAACGCATCCAGCTGTGCCCAACGGTCTGGGCTCGTTGGGATAGATGAGTCTAACCCCGAAGTCTGCGCCGTTTCCAAAGTATGATTCTATCTGCTCTCTCAGGTAATTCGACGTGACGATGATCTCGTCGAATCCCTGTTTGCTGAGGAACTCTACTATGTGGTGGAGTACAGGTTTCCCTGCCAAGGGAAGCATTGGTTTAGGTCTTGTGTATGTTAGCGGTCTTAGTCGAACGCCGCAACCGCCTGCAAGAATCACCGCCTTCACTCGTCTTCATCCCCGAAATATGTTGTTTGGCTAAATGTCGAAAAGGGTTTCCTACGTTCTTTATATGTGGAACAGTTTTCGGTGGGGGCTGTCGTTTGCTGTTTTCGTGAATTCTGTTGACATCGTAGTCGTTTTCCACTTCTTATTCATTTCGAGACTGCTCAACTGTAGGCATCAATCAAGGATTGTTTGGTCAACATCTCTCTTCTTTATCTTTTTCTCTCCTCTAGGTGTTTGATGTGACCTGCAAATCTCGTTAGGTCTTTCTCCACGATTGGACGTACCCCTGCGATTGTTTGATTCTATCTTAAAACCTTATCTTCATTATTCGTGACCTAAGAGTAGCGAGTTTCAAGTTGAGGTTGGGAGGTGATGTTGGAATGCCTTTTGTTGAGATCAAGATGTGGGAAGGTAGGTCTGCCGAGCAGAAGAACCAACTGATAGCCGCAGTAACCAAGGCTTTCGAGGACGTTCTCAATACCAAGCCAGAGGCTCTGACCATAGTGATCACTGATGTTCCAAAAGAGAACTGGGGTTCACGTGGCAAATCCGCCATACACTGGTAGTCTGTGAGCGACCCCGTATCCTGTTCCATCCGACCAGCTCTCGACGCCATTATAAATGTTACCGTTTGGTAACAATGTTTAAATACATCCCTCTCCCCAATCTAATCCAGGTGAAAAACATTGTCTTGGGATGATTATCCCTCTTGGTTTAGAAGACGCCGACGACATCCTTTCTTCTTCCCATTCTTCGGAAGAGAATTCTTCGAAGACTTCGACAGGACTATGCAAGAGATGGACGAAATGATGGAAGACGCTTTCAAGGATTTAGACACCAGAGTTCCTGAGAACCTAGTTAGAGAGAAGAAGCTTCCTGATGGCAGTGTTGTCAGAGAAATGGGGCCCTTCGTCTACGGGTATTCCGTTAGTGTTGGGCCAGACGGCAAGCCTAAGATCCGGGAATTCGGGAATCTCAGACCGACACGTGAACTCGGTCAAACTAAACCTGCCTTTGATATTCAAGGCGAACGCGAACCACTCATCGATGTGATACCTTCCGACGAAGAAGTTCGAATTGTTGCTGAGCTTCCTGGTGTCGAGAAATCTGATATCAACCTTAACGTCTTTGAAGATACCATGAGCATATCCGTTGATACACCATCTCGGAAGTTCCGAAAAGAACTTGATTTACCTCAAACGGTAGATCCGGACAGTACAAAGGCCTCCTACAAGAACGGAGTACTAGAAGTAATCATCGGAGTACAGAAGAAGAAACAGAAAGGTAAGTCAATAAGCGTCGATTAATCCCCTTTTTCTTCCCTTTTTTTCTGATACAACAATAGCTACTACCCTGAATCTTCCAGCGCCCAGTGATTCACTGAGGCATATTGAAATCACTCGCTTAATGTGTCTCATCATCGTGTCTCATCGTTTCAGCTGCCCAGATATTGCTTCTACCCTAGACTATTCCTAGTATGACTGCCACTACGATTAGGCTTGAAACCGCAGCAAGGTCGCCGATCGACGTGACCAAAGGGATAGTCGTACTACCCGGATCCAGGTTTCTCTTGAAACTAAAAAATGAAATAAGCAGCGAGGCTATCATCGTGATTGTAGACACCGACACCGATGCCAACAAAGTAATTTTTGTTAGATCGAAGAGACCTAGTGTTCTTATTCCAAAATATTCTGCGAGCAAGTACATTGCAAGACTCAGGTAGAGTGAAGAAAAAACTGCTATCGTCGCGATAGCCACAAGGTTATCCATCAAGACATCACTCTGCTCAATTTTAGGCTTGACTAACCCTAGGTGAAGCGCTGTTGATAGACGTGCACTAAGCATTGATCCGATTGCACCGGCCATTCCACTTAGAGGCGGGGCAAGGGCGAGCACTACTGGAACGGCGACGAAAAGCTCCGATCCTCGACTGAGAACCGAACCTGAGGTCATATTCAGAATCACAGAAAGGGTCACAGACAATAATCCTTCCTTGACGATTCTCCGAGCACTGTAGACTGGCATCTCACAGACTCCCCGTTACTATTTGTGCTGCGACGATCAAGGCAGAGATGCTGATAACATCCCCGAAGGTTGCTAGGTACGGGCTCATTACTGTGTCTGGGTCAATCCCCCTCTTGTAGAAGAATATCGCTGAGAAAACGGTTACTGGAATCATCAATCCACTTGATAGCAGACTCGCGAATACCGCTATCTCGAAGAGAACTACAAGGTTTGACGTGTGCATTCCAAATAGAATAGTCACAAAATAAGCTAGAATCCCGATTAGCCCAGCCTCTATTGTGCTCAGAGTCCACGCACCGATTATATTCTGCGCTATTTCATCTGAGATCTTGTATCTAGGTTCTATGATTCCTGAATGAAGTGCGGTTCCCATTCTAGAGGCGAGAGAACTAGCTATATCGCCACGTAGATCCAAGAATGCTGGTATCATGACGATGAGTCCTGGAACCCGTTGAAAAGCATTCAACATCATAGCCAGCCCGAGTCCGGCGAACATTCCCCCTGTAAGGGCAATGATCTCGGCTGGCAGTCCTTCTCGGAGAATCTTTTGAACTTCCATCCGAAGAATCCCCCGCCTTCAACTTCCATTCCTCACGTTACATATCTTGGTGAAAGGCATGTCATATTCGTCGAGTAAAAGCTTTACTGATGATTTTTATGGAAGGAATCCCATAATCTGCTCTGAAAGGGAATCTTATTTGGAAGTTGAAGAAGGCCCTCGCTCAGTAAGAACAATTCTTCGTGAAATGAAGGATCTCTCGGAGCTAATGGTCGATCTGGCATACTCCTCCGTTCTTTTCGACCTTGACGATATCGGCGAAGAAGTGCTGAATCTTGAAGAAGAGATCAGCGACCTGAGGTATGAGCTAGAACAACACATACTTCTTGCCGCCGATAATCCCGAACAAGCGAAGAGTCTCACGGCAATCCTTCATGTGGCTGCCGCGGCTTCGGAGATTTCGAACGCTGCAGGGGACATCGCCAAGATTGTCGTCAACGACCTTAGACTTCACCCAATCATACTGGAAGCGTTGAAGCTTGCGGAAGAAAGAATTATACGGGTGCGGGTGAAGGAGAATTCGATCCTTTCGGGGAAAAGCATCGGAGACCTTGCATTGCCTCTGAAACTGGGGGCGGTCATAATACATATTCGTCGAGGCACTCGAAGAATATACGATCCAGGAGAAGAGGTTGTTCTTAAGCCTGAAGATGCGTTGCTCGTGAGAACCACTGAAACGAGTGCTCCTGTTTTGAGGGAGATTGCAGAAGGGAAACGGCAAGAGTTCCCGTGAGAGTGCTGATGTTTTGGCGAAGAGAGAAAACCTATCCAAAGCAAAAGATCTTCTCATCGAGCTGAAGGATACTTCTGAGCTCATGATAGATCTGGCGTATTCCGCGTTGCTCTTCAGCAGCGAAGAGATAGCCGAAGAAGTCAGGATGTTGGAGGAACGGGTTGACGATCTGGAGACCGAGTATCTGCTTCGCGTTCTCTCTTCGATAGGAGGGAGAGAAGACAGATCGAAGTATCTGGGGCTACTCAGGCTTGGTGAGGCTGCTGAAAGGATGGCAGATGCTGCGGCAGCGATGACTGATGTGATCTTGAGTGGGATGAAACCTCACTCCGTTTATCGTCTTGTCATAGAAGAAGCAGACGAGACTACACTTCTTGTCAGAGTATCCGAGAACTCTATTTTGAGCGGGGAGACATTGGGTTCCATGAGACTCGAAGATCGAACCGGTATGCGCGTAATTGCAATTCGGAGGAACAGGTTCTGGGTCTTCGCCCCCGACAAGGAGACAGGTGTAGAGAGCGGTGATATTCTGATCGCTCGAGGTGTGCCTGAGGGAGAGAAGGTACTGAGGAGCCTCGCCTCAGGCGAGACACGCACCTTTTAGCATCCATAGGAAAGCGGACGATGAAATAGAAAGGTCTAGCTCATTTCTTCGGCTGTTTCCCAAAGATCTCGATAGCTTTCTTGTGCTTTTCAAGGGATCTCTCAAAGCCGGAGGAAGCATCCTTCCCTAGCCAATTCAAGTACGCAAGGCATACTAGAATCACGTCGGTTATGTCTACTTCAATGTCTTCTCCCCGTCTTCCCTCCTCTAGATATTTCTCAGCGACTTGTCCAATCTGCTCTGCCAGAAGGGTCACAAAAAACGCAGAGGTGTAGACCTTCTCTTTATGGATATTATAAGAGACTTCCTTCACCTTGGTTTGGGCTTCTTCAAGCATATTCCTCATCTCCTCTTCAACCATATCTAGAGTGATCTTCCCTTTCTTATCAGTATCTGTCCGTACGCATTATTCCTGTGAATATCCTGTAGTGTTATCGTCCTGTTTTCTTAGGATCTAAAGGAAGGGGTAGTTCTCTGTAAGCACGAAAAGGACTGATCGTAGAATCGTTGTTTATCACAGGTCCTGGGTCTCTCCTGGCTCTTGGCTATTCGTTATCCCTTAGGTAGGGATTCGACTCGGAAGAGTCTCCCGGTCCTTTCTACCTTGAACCTTGCGTCTAGTATCTTCTGTGCCAACCACATATTGGTGTCTAGGTGTTCGGTAATCTCTCGACACAGAAATATAGAGCTCTCATCGCAAGACGCGACATAGGGGATAATCATGTCCGAGAGGTGGACGTCTGCTGTGGTCTTCAGTTCTATCTCTTTCAGCATTAGTCTGGCAGCTTCAAGTCCAACCTGTTCGCTCCGTTTTCTTACCTCGCCTATCGAGTCGGCACCCAGGTAGGCTTCGGCGTCGGTGATGGTTCGAATCAGTATCGAACTTCCCTTCTGGATTTTGTTGGATCGGTCGTTCACTGCTTGTATCCTAGATTCAACTCCGTTCTTTGCTAGGTATTCTTCTGCTGCCTTTGCTTGTCTCTCAGCCACTCTTCGATCCTCCAGAAAAGTTGCCACGGATATTCCCTCAACCAGAGAAATTTCCCCGGTTTTCTCGAGTCTTAACGGTTTTAACTTACGGGGGGGATCGATCGTGATCGAGACCTCTCCGTTTCCCTTTGGGTAGTAGCCGTATCGCTTGATTTCAAGCGAGGTTTCGACCCCCATCTTCTTCAGCGTTGGTAGAAGAACCCAGTCTACATAGTTGATTGTAGGTGCGTGTTTGACGTCTGTTCCTCCTTGGGAGATGTCTAGGACGATCCGTCCCTTGGAATGTGCACAGATCGGTAGTACTGTCATCAGAAGCATTGGGATACTGCCCGCTGTACCGATGCTTGCACGAATTCCCCCGCTCCGGATCTTTCCTGGCGAGTACCATAGCTCAGTTGAGTTCAAGTCAGCACCTTTTACTTCAGCATCGCATATTCTCGCGGAGGTCAGAACAGCCTCGAGATGCTGTGGTCTGAGCCCTGGCTTCGGTCTTCTTTTGCGGATATTGTAGATGTGCAGGTCTTCCCCGATTATGGTCGAGAAAGCAACGGCAAGACGAAGTATGGTGCCGCTTCCACTTTTCTCTTGACCGTTCACTTCGAGCATGGTCTCCACTCATCAAACTCTATGGTTTGCATGTCTCGCTGATACGATTGAGGGGTTGCTACCCTGAAAGCTTCTTGGCCAAGGCTGCTACTTTTTTACCGAAATCCCTGACGGTCTCAACCCCTTCCTTGTCCTGTGCTGCTTCTCCCTTCTCCCTTCCGAATGCGATATTCCAGTAACTAGCCCCGGGAACTATCATCTCGGTAACCAAGAAGAAGAATAAGAGTTGGGCTAGAGTGAAATTCTGTCCTGCCCTCCGTGCGACGACAATCGGTCCCCCGACTTTCCCTCTGAATGTATCTCCGCGTCTCCCTTGTATGTATCCAGCCCTGTCGATCAGAGATTTGACTTGTGGTGTTGCGGAACCGAAGTAAACCGGTGAGCCTATGATTATCCCGTCGGCTTCCTCCATCTTATTGTAGATCGGTTCAAAATCATCCTCAATATGACATTTCTTTGTTTGCTTGCATGACCTGCAAGCATCGCATGGTTGGATATTCCTCCCGACGAGGCTGATGAATTCCGTTTGAACTCCGACTTCTTGCGCTGCGGCGAGGGCTTCCTTTACTAGATACTCGGTATTCCCGCCTGCTCTTGGGCTGCCTGAGATTCCGGCTACCTTGACCATACTGTCTCCCTTCCAATTCGAATAATTGCCTTCGATAATAAGACTATCTCAAGACATGGGCTTCTCAAAGAATGTGTGGGGAAAGAATAGTAAGCTGTGGATTGTTGTTGAATCCTTGAATTCAACAACGTTCCTTTGGTGATGTTTGAAGACAGTAGACCCGGGGGGCTCATTAGAGCCTCGGCATTGTAGTTCTTATTCTCTCAATTCCTTCTTGAATATTTTCAACGGATGTTGCATATGAGAATCTTATGTACCCCTCAGCGAAGCTTCCCATCGCGGTTCCTGGAAGGGTGACAACACGGGCTTCCTTCATCAAGAATTCCATCAATTCCCTCGACTTCTTTCCCAACTCCGTGATGTTTGCCAGCACGTAGAAGGCTCCTCTCGGCGTTCTGCAAGAGAATCCGTCGATTTCGTTCAAGCCTTTGACGATGACGTCCCTTCTCTCCTTATACTTGGCAACCATCTCCTTTACGCAGTCCTGCGGGCCTCTTAATGCTGCGACTCCTGCCTTCTGCACGAATGCGTTTACACACGATGTCGAATTGGTCTGTAGTCGTGTAATATGCTCGATGAGCTGTGCTGGTCCGACAGCGTATCCGAGCCTCCACCCTGTCATGGCGTACGTCTTCGAGAACCCGTCGATTATCATGGTTCTATCTTTCATCCCTGGTTCGGAGGCTATACTCGGGCATTTGCCCCCCTCATAGGATATCTTGCAGTAGACCTCGTCGGAGATGACGAAAAGATCGTTATCTACTGCTAGTTCGGCGAGGGCTTCAACGTCGCTCTTCTCGAGAACCGACCCACATGGATTGTGAGGGGAGTTGATGATAATCACCTTGGTTTTCGTCGTCACTAGTTTAGCGATATCGTCCGCCTTCATGTTGAAGTCCTCTTCTTCCTTCAGTCTAGCATAGACTGGTTTGCCTCCTGCAAAGCTAACCACGGACTCGTATATTGGAAATCCCGGGTTCGGGACTATCACCTCGTCTCCATGGTCGACCATTGCCATCAACGAGTTGAATATTGCGGGTTTGGCTCCGGGCAGTACTACAACCTCCTTATTGGGATCGATGTCTATCTTCCTGCTCTCTGAGGTCGTGTCTGCTATCGCTTCTCTCAATTCGGCGATTCCCGCGCTGGGCGTATAGTGGGTCCACTGACTTCTAACTGCTTTTACCGCTGCGTCTATGATGTGTTTTGGTGTATCAAAATCCGGTTCTCCGATCTCGAAATGGACGAGTTCGACCCCTTTCGCTTCAAGGGCTTTGGCCTTTGCAAGGACTTCGAAGGCGCTCTCGGTTCCCAATCTTCCCATTCTTTCCGCAAACATTTCTCTTCTCATACCATTATCTTCCCAATGTGGCTTGTACTCTAATTCTTTTTTATGGGTCTTCTCAAAAATCCTTTTCGTAACAACTAGGGTCGGAATGACTCTTCCTCGGCAAAGAGGGTTTACCCTTTTACCACGCCCAGTGGGACTAGTCTTGCGACTTTGGTGGCAATGCCTGTCTGATGGGATACTTCGACTACTGTGTCCACATCCTTGTAGGCTTTCGGTGCCTCTTCGGCGACCACTCTAGAATCCATCGCCCGAACGACAATACCTTGTTCCCCAAGCTGTTTAACGACGTCTCTCCCGAAATATCGTCGTTTGGCTTCTCGCCGGGATAGGACCCGCCCTGCCCCGTGTGCAGTAGATCCGAAGCTCAACTCCATCCCTTTCGCTGTGCCGACGAGAACCCAGGAACTGGTTCCCATGGACCCGGGGATTAAGACAGGTTGCCCGATATCCCTGTAATCTATTGGGATCTTCGGATGGCCGGGAGGAAAGGCTCGTGTTGCACCTTTTCTGTGTATCACTACTGGTACACGTTTTCCCTCGATCGTGTGTTCCTCCTTCTTGGCGATATTGTGGGCTACGTCGTAGACCAAGTGCATGTCCAAGTCTTCGGGGGTGGTCTTCAAGTTTTGTTCGAAGCCTTGACGTACTTGGTGGGTGATGATCTGTCGATTGGTCCATGCAAAGTTGCAGGCAGTACTCATGGCTTGATAGTAGTCTTCGGCTTCTGGCTGCGTTAGGGGAGCACAGGCGAGTTCTCGGTCGGGTAGAACGATGTTATGTCGGTGACCGACCCGCTCCATTATTCTCAGGTAGTCTCCGCAGACCTGGTGTCCGTATCCTCGGGAGCCGGTGTGGATTGAAACCATTATCTGTCCGCGCTGGGTGATCCCTAGGACTTTGGATGCCTTGGGGTCGTGGATTTCGTCGACGGCCTGGATTTCGAGGAAGTGGTTTCCCGAGCCTAGTGTTCCAAGTTGCCTGGCTCCTCTCTTCTTGGCGGTTTGGCTGACTTTTCGGGGATTTGCCTCTGGCATGCATCCCCTCTCTTCGCAGTGTTCTGCGTCTTCAGACCATCCGTATCCTCTCCCGATGGCCCAGGAAACACCATTTTCAAGTACTTTGTCAAGCTCGTTTGGCGATAGCCTCAATTCTCCGCGAGAACCCAGCCCAGAGGGTGTAAGCTTGAATAGGTTTTCGATGAGTTTGCTGATTTTGTCTTTGATGTCTTGGACGGTAATGTTGGTTCGGAGTAAGCGCACACCACAGTTGATATCGTAGCCGACACCCCCTGGACTGATGATCCCTTCTTCTTGGTGGAAAGCGGCTACACCTCCTATCGGGAATCCGTAGCCTTGATGACCGTCTGGGAGAGTTATGGCGTGTCTCTGGATTCCGGGCAAAGTGGAGACGTTGACGCATTGCTCTAGGGTCCTGTCGGTTCTCATCTTCTGCAATAGCTGTTCGTTTGCAAAAATAAGGCAGGGGACCCTCATTTCTGTCTTGTAGGTCTGGGGTATTGTCCATATGTTCGTGTTGACTTTTTCTAGAGGAACTTCACGTATTTTCGGAGACATATTGTTTTCTCCTATAATTTCTGGGTAGTTTCTTATATTCTCTCCTGGAGGTATTCGACTGTTCTCTGTTCTATATGTCGAGTAAGACTCTCACGATGACCGAGTTCTCTCTCTGGATTATCTTCATATCGTGGTATGTGATTCCCTTGACCGCGGTCTTTGTCGAGTGTCTCCTCGAATCATAGGTCTCTCCTGTAATAACCGCTTTGAGTTCGTATCCTTGCAGGGTCTTCTCTATGCTCTTTATGCTGAATTTCGAGTAGAGTTTGTCCTCTACCTCCAGTTTGACTAGGAGTAGTTGAAGCCACTCGTAGAGGAGGGCGTATTCGTCTTCGGCCTGGGTTTCGGCTTGCTCTTCTATTCTAGGGTTTATCGTCTTGGTGTCGGTCATGACCTCGAACATGGCAAGTGCTGCGTTTTCGAAAGCCTCCTCAAGGTCTCGTCCATATGCCTCTATGAAGGCGTCGCTGGTATGTTCGAGGAACCTGAAGGGTTCTTTCATCCGCTATTTCAACCATCCCTTCTTATCTTCGAATTAAGATTTAACTCATATTCTTTGAAGGGGTAAATGTGGGACAGAGCTCGTTATTATATAACTAGTTTTACCTTGTTGATGCTCTCTTGGGTCTTAGGCTATAGTCTCAGAGACAGTTCTTTCTATCAGGATCCTATATCTCTTTCACGTTTTTGTTAAATATTATGCTTGATTCTAGTCCATTTTTAAATCCTGTTCCAAAAAACGTATAGATTGTAGGCAATGGGATAACTAAGCGCATCTGGTGAGCCTATGGCAAGAAAGGAGACAGCCGCTGGCTTGGTGATGTTCCGCGAAGGAGTGGCTTCGTCAGATGCGGTGCAGCATACTGGAGAACCGCCTATGCCCTTAAAAAAACCTCGTGGCCTCCGAAAGATCCGAAGGAGTGCAAAAGCGAAGCAGAACTTCCCTCTGACTCCTGAGAAGACCAGCGAATTCTTCAATCATATCTCGAATAACTCTAAAGTGAACGCAAAGAAGATTATTTCCGAGTTCAACAGTATACGAAAGAAGTCGGAATGGTCTAGAGGGTATTTTAGTGCCTTAACGGGAATGATCAATTCTCTTGGTAATAACGGGACTCATCTCCCATTCCTAATGAAGGTTCAAGAACACGATGGGAAAGGACTGCGTTTGGTTCGAAAAGAATTCACGGAAAGAATAGAGAAACCCTTCGCCTCCGACTACGACTGCGGTTTCTTTACTGCCTGGATACAGTACCTCTCGGTTCTCGCATTATACAGCTAGGACCGAGAGTACTCTCTCGCGTCCTCACTGTCAGGTTTAATCCGTGGGTCTCATTCTAGAATACATTGTTCTGGATTGTCTGTCGTTGGGCTACTTAGGAGGCGAAAGGACCCAGGTCTCAGTTTGTTCTGGCAACCCATCTTTTTCGATTTTAACTTGGCTTTCAGAGAACCTCTTTACGTTCTCCCTGCCTTTCAGAAATGCCTCTGCGTCAGCTATGTTGACTGTGAGTCCCTTGGTCTTGTAATGCATTGGAATCGCTATTCTCGGTCTCATACTCTCTACGATCTGTGCTGCCTCAGTTGCATCTATCGTATAGTTTCCTCCTACAGGAATAAGAAGCACATCAACCCTCCCAATCTCTTTCAACTGTTCCTCTGAAAGAGTATGACCTAGATCTCCGAGATGACAGAATGTAAGCCCGTCTATCTGGATCGTGAAAACGACATTATTACCTCTCATTCCTCCTCGCACATTATCATGGAACGTCGCGATACCTTTGACTGTAATCCCTTTCACTGACCGTTCTTCAGGCGATTTAATCACAACTGTATCCGGCTTAGAAACAATATCGACCCCATTGGCGTGGTCAAAATGCCCATGAGATACAGTCACTATGTCGGCTTTTACATCTGGTCTTGGAAGTCCTATCCCCTCTCCATCGTGGGGATCAGTTATAACAACCCCTTCCTCTCTGATCTCAAAGCACTCATGCCCTAACCATCTCAGATAAACCATTACCGTTATCCCTGATTCGATGTTGTTCTCTTTTCTCTTTCAAAGCTTTTTTCGTACGCGTAGCATTTCGGTTTGGCATAGATTTCCATGCAAAACTTTTCTATGCCTATCGATATGTTGCTACCAGCGGCCGTGGTCTAGCCTGGTCTAGGACGGAAAGGAACCCCCTGGAAGAGGTTCCCAGTAGGCCCCCCAAGCTTCTAACCCGGGTTCGAATCTCGGCGGCCGCACCACTAGCGATTCATTTCAGGCTTCTTTCTGGAAAAAAAGACCATTTTAGCGTTATTTTCTTGTACTGTTTTTTCGGGTTCCAATTAGACCCCCCATAGATTGGTCTATGGAAGTCCGTACATAGGCGCTTGTAAATCCTCCTTCAAGCACAGAAGAAGAATTTAAGAATTCGAGAATCAAATATCGCTGTCGGGGAGATAGAGATGGCTGTCGATTTGCCAAGAGCACGCGTCTTACTGGTGATATTGCTCAGTATCTGTATTGCATCCTTTACATCTATCCCCGTCGTGCGTGCTGCTACGTACGATGGCACCTACGACTACGCCTACAATTGGTATTACAGTCCAGCTCGCGAATGGAGAACCGTTAGAGTCTCTTCTGGTTTTATCGTGAAGAATGGTCAAATATCGAGTAATCCGTCTGGGTTGAGTGGATGGGTAGACTCCAATGGGAATACACGGTTTACAGGACCCTGTCCGTATGGAGGACATAGAACCGTCTTTACTGGCACAATTAGTTCCAGTGGAACTGGAGAAGGCTACTATCGATGCGGGTATAGTGGGCATCCTAACCCTGGAGGGAGATGGACCGTAACGAGAGTTTCGAGTCCAGGGATATTCAGTGTTTTTGGCGACATCTTCGGGTCATCTGATCTTGGTACATTGGCGATAATAGTCGGCGGATTATCGATAGCGGCAGCAGCGGTGGGTATCGGGAGTATGCGGAGTAGAAAGTCGGGGAAGGAAGAGGAGAGTTTCACTGCTGAAAAGCCTGCTCCGTCTCCCACGCCTCAAGGAGCCCCTTCAACAACAGGTAGTTACCAGGTCTCACAGCCTGCTCCCCCCTCCGCGGTTCACGCAATCCCCCCAAGTACAATAGGTGTTCCGCCACCGCCGGCGAGCCCGCCAGTCGGAATAACCGTTGGTCACCCTCCTCCTTCCACGCTAGACCTGCAGGCAGCCTGGGCTCTAGGTCAAGTGACTCTAACTTGGCAGCAACCACAATTCGATCCTAGCGTGTATCGACTTCAAGGATACGACGTTTTCGTATTACAGTACGATGGCACAAGCACCATCCCCACGAAGATCCCGGTAGGTCAACGCCTCCCTCCAGGCACAACGGGAGGAGTCTTTCCCGTCAGCCAAACTTCCACGTATAGTACAAGTGGGGACACAGCAGGCTATGTCGTAGAGGCCGTACTAAGCCATACGACAAGTACAGGTCATACGCAATATTATACCGTCAGCCAAACCGTCTATAACCCGTATCCTCCTTCGTAGTAGACAGACCAGCAGAACACACGCCAAGATCAAATTCAACACATGTACGAGTATGTCACCCTCGACAAACGCCTATTCCCAACTATGGATCGAATTCAGCTTCATACCGACACGAGTAGACTGAAAGTCAGAAAAGTACTTGCTCAATCGCCAGAGCACGATTTACTGGCATTTTCGCGTCATGATCCCCTTCCCAACCCTACAACTAGGAGCGTGACTCTGTTATGAATCCGCTTGCTTACTACCTATTCCGTGGGTTTGGGGGGTCTCACTGGAGGTGTTACTGGGGTTCGAATCCCGGCGGCCGCACCACATGAAACGCCTCATTTCGGGTTTGTTGGGTCTGCAGTTGATAAACAAGTGCTGAGACCTGAACACGCGTGCTAAGGATTGAATAGCTTGAGTAAATTCTGTTCTCAGAAGGTTTGAGTATGACTGGAAATGGCGTCAAGTATTTATTGTAAGAAAGTAAGAATATATTATGGTGGGATTATGGTTCGATATGAAAAACCCGACATCACTGTAGTTAGCGGTAAGGGCCAGGTGGTGATACCTCAAGCCATAAGGGAGAAGCTGGGCATAGGTCCTAAGACAAAGCTCCTCGTATACGGCTATCAAGATGCGGTTGTCATGAAGAAGCTGGAGATACCTGATGTGGCGAAGGAGCTGGAGGAGATTTATAGACGAGTTGATGCCAAGGCTGTCAAGTACGGTGAGCTGACGGACGAAGAGGTAAACGAGATAGTCCAAGACTACAGAAGGAAGAAACGAGCTTCCGCGTGAAGGTCGTAGGATGAAGGTTGTGCTCGACACCAACGTCTTAGCCTCCGCTCTGATTAAGCCCGGAAAACCGAGAGAACTCCTCTCCGAGATAGTTGAAGGAGGAGTTCAGCTGGTTCTCTCCAGAAGCATCTTAGAAGAATTACTCGAAGTCGCCAACGATCCGAGGATAAGAAGGTACGTTGACGAGAACGACGTAATTGCGTTCATAAAAGCTATCGGAAGCGTTGCTAAGATAGTCAGAGTAAAGTCTAGGTTCAAAGTTGTTAAGGAAGACCCCGATGATGACGTCATATTGAGAACTGCCTATGACTGTAGAGCCGATTACATAGTATCGGGGGATAAACACCTACTCTCATTAGGGGAATTCAAGGGGGTAAGAATAGTGACAGTGAATGAGATGCTGAAATCATTAAAGCATCTTTGATTTTCCTCAGATAAAATATTAGAAGGTCCTTCATCATCTGCTTAATGTAAAGTTAACATTCTCTTCTCCATCATTCTTATACACACTTCTGGTCAAGTTGAAGAGCGATACCCTTCATTTTGTTTTTTTGGGTGGTCTCACTGGGGGTGTTTCTGGGGTTCGAATCTCGGCGGCCGCACCACTAGCGATTCATTTCAGGCTTCTTTCTGGAAAAAAAGACCATTTTAGCGTTATTTTCTCTACAATTTTACATACGAAGGCTGACAGCAGAGACCTCTGTGTCCATCAGTAGACTATGAAATCCCTGTGGTCTGGTGGATTCAAATCCGAGACGAGAAATGCTATCCAATGAGGATCTTGAGAATTCATGTCTTAACTTCGTGTAGTGAAATAGAATAGGAATGCGAATAACAGTAGGAGAAGAGCAAGAGTGTCGAAAGCTACGGTGAAGTTGGATGCTGCTAGGATGAAACCTGTCAGGACAGGTCCAAATGTCTGTCCAATATCCATTATCATGCTTAGTGCCCCCATAGCGGAACCGTAGTCTCTCCTATCTGTAATATCGGAGACAAACGCTGGTGTCGAGGAGGTTACTGCTGAGAAACCGAACCCATAGAAGAACGATACCGCCGCCAAACCGAGAAACTCTCTCATCACGGGTACCGCAACTAAAGCCCCGCCCCCCAGAATGAACCCTCCAAGTATCATCGGTCTTCTCCCTAATCTATCGGACAACCAGCCAAAAATCGGCTTGGTCACAGTCACAGAGACAAGTCCTATACCTACGATAATCCCTATGAGGAATTCGTTGATCCCCTTAGAGCTGGCATACAAAACGAAGAAAAACTCAAATGCCCCGTATGTAAGGTACTGAACTGCCTCAGCAAGTCCTGCAACCAGCACCCTTCTTTCACCGAGTACTCTCCTCCACCCCTCTTTCAGTAGCTTGAGATCTTTTCCATCACTTAGGCTACGATCTTCTCCTCTACTCCTCTCCGATGGGGTCTTCCGCATAATGAGGAGTCCCAACGCGAGTGCAGTTGCACTACTCGCGGCGACAGCCAAATAGACACTCTTGAAGTCAGAACCGGTATTGAACAGTATCCATCCACCTAAGAAAGGTGCGATGCTACGCCCTATAATGGTCGCAGAAGAGAAGGTTGAGATTCTCTCTGCTCTACGTTGGGGAAAGAGTTCAGCGATCGCGGCGTTTGAGACCGGCCCGAAGATAGCAGTGGCAAAACCATGGTAGAACCTCACCAAGGCAAGCTGCCAAGGAGTCTCGACAACAAGGTAGAACCAAGGTGCCGTAGCGAAGAGAAGAAGGGAGAACAAGATGATTCTCCTTCTGCCATAGATATCGGAGAGCGTCCCAGCCGGGAGACTCACTAAGATCCCAGGAATTGTCGATGCGGCAGCTATGAGTCCCAACTCTACCCCTTCAGCGCCAAGTCCCCTTGCAAAAAGAGGAAGGACAGGGTTCTTTGACATCGTTGAACTAAGGATTGCAAAAGCCCCGATAATGCAAAGACCTAGGAATGCCAGGTTCTTGCTTGAGAATAGATCCCTCTTCCCCAAATAGGCTTCCACTCCATCACGAGACTTAGGCATCTTGGATTCTTACCTACTCTTTGATGGCAAGATGGGAAGGCTCCGTTCTTACACCGCCGAACCCGCACGGTGATCAAGCTCAGCGTAGAGACTGTCCATCAAGATAACAGCTCTGCTGGCTATCTCCCAGTCGCTTTTCGAGATCCGATCCAAACCCCTTAGGATAGCAAAGACGCCGGCAGACTCGGGGAGTCGGTACACACCTGTCTCCTCGGCCTGCTCAGCATCCCTGATAATCCCTTGGATCTGAGTGACGGTAGGATCCTTGATTGCATACTTCTCAATCAGGGCGTCGAAAGTGGTTCGTCCGTTTCTTGGTCTAATCTCTGCACCGGGTAGAGTGAATGGTATTGCACCTTTAGGAATAAGCTCCTTTTCTGATATGAACTCGAAGATAGCGTCCCTATCTATGAAGGTCTTAATGAGCCAGATAGATGCACACCTATCCACATGCGGGTTGTGGCGCGTAACCCATTTCATTTCGAGGGTCTCTTCACTTTGGTTTCAGGCGGCTTTCTAATTCGAGCTCTGATGAAATCGAAGCGTTTACTATGGTCCATATTCGCCAGGTCATCCCTATACTCCTCTCTTATCTTCTCAAGCTGGACGTAGGCATAGAGAGCGTCATAGACGAAGAACCCCTTCTCAAGAGCCTCATAATCATCCTCCACAATGTACATCGCTCCAGCAGCAATAGCCTCGATACCTCGTGCCTCAGGCGCTGTATCTATGTCTGAGGCTATATCCGCCGCATGGACGATCTTGGCGATCTCCAGAACCCAAGGATCCTTAATATCATACTTCTCAATTATCGCCTCGAAAGTGCACTTACCTTCACGATGCCCCAACTCAAAATTAGATTCAGGAAAATCGAAAGGTGTACCCATCTCACGGGAAGGAAGAGATCCCGGCCAAGGGACGAAAACAAAATCGGCATCTCTATCGACGAACTTGGTGATAAGCCAGGGACATGCAACCCTATCCACATGGACATGCCACCTAGTAACCCATTTCATAACATTCACAGATTCGGCATAAATGTACCGTCTGATAATAAGATTATCTCTCCTCAACTCCCTAGCTAGAGCTGAGAAACTAAGAATCTTCCCCGTAACAAACACGAAAGGCTGATAGCGGATAACGAGTTGCTGTTCTTATTTATAAGCGACAGGAAGGGGATCACCGTCATAGCGCGGTACAGTGAGGTTGAATTGGCCGTGTTCGTCGGTGGTGACACTTGTTCTATGGTAGCTAACAGTGGCGTTAGGGATGCCGACTAGTGAGCCGTATGGGTATCGGGCATCAGCTACGATGCCCGTGATTGTGACCGGGGTGGCTGCAATTACAGCACAACCCACAAGAATAAGCGAGATGAAGAGTAAGATCCCGAAGTACCTTCTCACTATCGACAGGCTTCCGCAGTCTTAGTGGATTAGGAACAGTCCAAGAGCATCCTTCTATGGTATATGTAAAAAGGACTTCGTGTTTCTGCGCGTGTACATAAAAACAGATATGGCAAAGCCTAATCGATCCTGTGAAATTTGCGTGAGAAACAATAGTTATAGGTTCATAACCGTAAAGCATTCAGGTCAGTGGACTGAGAATGGAGAGAAGGGGGACAGTAGGATCAGGCCATGGTCAGAGCTTCTCGTGAATTCCAGGTTTTTGTGAAGCCGATTGGCCCAGTCTGCAATCTAAACTGTAGCTACTGCTACTATCTGAGGAAGGAACATCTCTATCCGAAGGCTGAACCGTTCCGCATGCCCGACGAAATCCTTGAGGAGTATATTATCCAGCATATCGAGGCTTCCCCTGAAAGGGTTATCAGGTTTTCCTGGCATGGTGGAGAGCCGACTCTGCTGGGCTTAGACTACTTTCACAAGATTGTGGCCTTGCAGCGCAGGCATCAGCCGCCTAACCAGCTTATCGCCAATGGCATTCAGACAAATGGGGTCCTCCTCGATGAGGACTGGTGCCGCTTTTTTGCAACAGAGGGGTTTACTGTTGGACTTAGCCTGGACGGCCCCAAAGAAATTCATGACAGATTCCGCGTTACCAAGGACCAGAAGCCCACTCACAAGCAAGCGATGCGAGGATATAAGCTCCTGAGAAAGCACCATATTTCCACCGATATCCTATGCGTGGTAAACGCGTATAATGTCAGGTTTTCCCTCCAGGTCTACCGATTCTTCAAGCAGATCAACGCCAAATACATAAACTTCCTCCCTATGGTCGAGCATCAGCCTAACGCCGAAGGCGGAGTCAGCCCCCTCAGCGTCCCCAGTCAAGCTTGGGGAACATTTCTCTGCACCATCTTCGACGAGTGGATAGACAGAGATATCGGACGGGTCAAAGTGCAGATATTCGAAGAGGCTGCCAGAACAGCCTTCAATCAGGAGCACTCGCTTTGCATCTTCCGACCGACCTGCGGCGACATTCCTGTCGTCGAACATAACGGAGACTTCTATTCATGCGACCATTTCGTAGATACTGAACACAGGCTTGGGAATATAAAAGAGACTAAGCTAGTCGAGCTGCTCGAGAGTCCAGCACAAAGAGCATTCGGAAAAGCCAAACTGAAGACTTTGCCACACTATTGCCGGGAATGCGAGGTCAAGGCTATGTGCAACGGCGCTTGTCCAAAAGACCGCTTCCTCAAGACAAGAGATGGAGAACAAGGACTGAACTACCTGTGTGCGGGCTATAAACGCTTTTTCACCCACTGCCAACCATTCGTCTCAATGGTAGCCGCCCAATGGGGAAAGAAAACCAAACCAGATCCTGCAGATCCTGTTAATCCATCAGGTTAGCTTCTGCTTAAGGAATGCAATCGTCCGATCCCAGGCTAGTTTGGCCGCTTCTGGGTTGTATCGAGGACCTGTGTCGTTGAAAAACGCATGTTCAGCACCCGGATACATGTATAACTTGTATTCCACATCTGCCTTCTTCAGTGCTGCCTCGTATGCGGGAATGCCCTGGTTGATCCGCTCATCATTACCAGCATAGTGCAGAAGCAGGGAGGCTTTTATCTTGGAGACGTCTTCAGCTGCGGGTTGCCTGCCGTAGAATGGGATTGCTGCCTTCAGGTCTAGAGAGTTGACGGCAACCTGGTTTGCCATTCCTCCGCCCCAGCAGAAGCCCATGACTCCCACCTTTCCAGTCGACTGAGGATGAGTCTTCAGGTACTTTGCTGCAGCGACGAAATTCTTTATCGTCACCTCTCTGTCAAGCTTCCGTATCAGCGTCGGAACATCGGTGACATCCTCTGGAGTTCCTCCAACAGGCGATAAGGCATCTGGCGCAATAGCTAGAAAGCCTTCCAGTGCGACACGCCTGGCAACGTCTTTAATGTGTGGGACAAGACCCCTATTCTCATGGATAACGACTACACCCGCTCGTTTCCTATCTCCTTTGGGCCTGGCAAAATATGCACGAATACTACCTGTTTCATCAGGATACATCATATCGTTCACAACCAGACGAGAGTCGTTCTCTGGAACGACCGGTTTAATTTCTCCTGGAGAAGAAAGCATTCATATTACTCCTTAAAAAAAGTCAATAATGCAATTCGTTCGTTTTCCTGTTATAACGATTTGCTTCCAATCTTCGTCTTTGCCCAAATAAGCTTCAAGTCACCCCTTCTTCCAGTGCATGAAGCATAATGGATGAAGAGACTAGGTCAACCTCTTCAACTCACTCCGTCAAAAAGCTCGGCAACGGTGAAAACTCCTTCAGGGCTTCCTAAATCGGTTTCGGTAAGCATCCATTCCAGGGGGAGCTGTCCAACTATTCCTTCAAGACCTGATTCTTAGGCGCCGAGATGCCTGATAAGCCGATGGAGAGGTAGACCCCCATTCCAATGCATCTCTTTGCGATCTTTTGAGAAGCTAGCTAGCATCTCAATAACATTCATACTTCAGATGAAGCTCTAATTGATGAATTGTCATGCCCAAACCATTCAATGTCCTTCGTAAAGGAGATGACACCACTGCTAGAATTTTTCATAGTGAACCATTTCTGAAAGGGTTTTCCTTTGCTTTGGCTCGGGTGACTCAGCTGGATAGCCAAGAGATGTAACAGCAACTACCTTGATGGGGTCGGGTATGTTCAGTACCTTCTTTATCGTCTCGTTCTCAAGTCTTCCCTGCCAACATGTTCCTAGACCAAGGTTTGTTGCTGCTAGGATTATGTGTTCGAAGGCGATAGCAAAGTCAACTAAGTGCCATGTGGGTGATAAGGATGAGTCGGTGCAACCAATAATAATCACTGGAGCTTCTGCAGCCCATTCGCGGAGCCCCAGTGCCTTCTTCTTCTCAGTATCCTTGACGATGATGAAGTGGCAGGGTTGACGATTGCTCGCGGAAGGGGCAACCCTCGCAGATTCAAGTATCTCTTTGATCAAATCGTCAGGAACAGGATCGGGTTTATATCGTCTTATACTCCTTCTCTTCTCAACTACCTTTGTAAAGTCCATACTTAACAAGAAAGTTCGCTTTCAAATTAAGTTTCTCATATTAATCACACACATTAAAAGAGAAGCAAGAAGGCGTGGAGACTGAGTTCATAACTCTGTCGGGTAAGGAGATAAAGCCCTGCGATGTGTGCCGATCTTGCAGACAGACTGGAAAATGTCACATAAACGATGATCTACCCTCAATACTTGAGAAGATGCTGGCGGTCGCACCATTAGCGTTTCATTCAGGCTTTTTTCGGGAAAAGAATACCATTTTGGCGTTATTTCTTGTGCCGTTTTTGCAGGTTCCTGTTAGACCCCCCGACGACAAATCTGCTTAAGTCATGATAGTCAACAGTTGGTTGAATAGTACACACGTGTATACTCTTTCAATATACGGGATTTAATAAAATCACAAATACATTATGGAATGACTTTTCGAGTCATGTCGGAGCCAGTAAACGGAATGATAATGCTTCTCTCTTGTAGCGCGTGTTATACGCAATTGTCATCCCTAGCTTATGCTCATAGTAAAGACGTGTATAGAATCTTTTCTTAAAGGTAGGAATTCCCAATAAATAGTAATTATTTTCACCTTGAAGACGTCGTGTTGTTGGAAGTGGACTGTTGTCACTCGTTAGAATAGCCTTGAGAAACGTATCAAGACAGAAACTTCGTAACTCCTTAACCATCTTATCTATCATCATAGGCGTTGCTCTCTTAACGGGCGTGAATATTACTTTTGACAGCGTCTACGCACATTTCGTTGAGACTATCAATAGATCATCGGGGTCTGTCGATATCAGTATACGATCTGCGACCGGGGTATCCCTGAGCGAATCGTTGTTGTTAAAGGTCCGACAAGTTGAAGGCGTCGTTGAGGCTTCAGGTAGAGTCTCAGGTTCAGGGCACGCAATCTTCTGGAATGTTACAGGGGAGAGTTCGGCATCACTCATGATCGAGGGGATAGACCCCAACAACGACTTCGATTACTTGAATCCTGAATATACAAACATCACTCATAGCAGATCACTCGATTTCGGGCAGATCGTTATAGATTCGAGGCTCAACTACACGATCGGCCAGAATATCAAGATCCGCATAAAGTCGGACTACTACCAATTACAGGTTGTAGGACTTTACTATCTGCCAATTGAGACTTTTGGGCTCCATTTCGTCAGTAGCTATACAGCCTATGTAGATCTTCCTATGGCTCAAAAGATGTTCAAGACTTGGGGTAAGTTCAACAGGATTATAGTTCGGGTTGACGACGCATCTAAGACAAGTGATGTAGTCAAGAGGCTTGAGAGCCAGCTCGGTGGAGAGTATGAGGTAATCGCCGAGAAGGAAAGGATTCTCGATAGCATGCAGGAATCGCTAGAAGGCTTCAAAGGTGGACTTTTTATTATGTCTTCTTTGACAAGCTTGGTCGCCCTTGTCATCGTGTTCAATACAGTCTACATGAACGTCAAGGAACGAATGTACGAGATCGGTGTGATCAGATCTATTGGGGCTTCGAAGATGCAGGTCTTCTGGATGTTTATCTTGGAAAACCTGCTCTTAGGGCTAATTGGGACAACTTTCGGTCTACTAGGGGGATCAACGCTAGCGAATTATTTTATAGGCAACTTAAACCTCTCTTTTTCTTCGCAGGTTGTTCTAGTTATCTCTGATTTAAGAATAATTGCGCTGGGTGTTTTAACTGGACTATTGACCACATTGATCGGTGGGTTGATCCCCTCAATCTTGGCTGGACAGACGAAAATCTTGAAAGCGCTTCGACCATCAATGAGGATGACAACCCATAGAAGACTTCACTGGATCCTAATTATAGTGGGGATTCCTCTTTTCCTCTCCGGGGTGTATATTAGGAGATACTTCTTCACACCAAACATTATAGTCATGCAGCGAGCTGGTGTCGCCTCAATTCCTCCGATTATCCTAGGGCTCGTTCTTACAGTTGCCGGTCTTATTAGGGTAACCGAGAAGGTCTTTGAATACGTGTTCTATCCGTTTTTCGGAAGACAAAGCAGACTTATCTCAAGAAACTTTTCGAGAAACCTAGTGAGGACCACGATTTGCTTCATGCTAATTGCTATGAGTCTATCATTCATAGTTACGTTAGGGGGCATACAGTTCAGTGTTAGTGCTGGAATTGAAAAGACTGTTACTGGCTTCTTCCCATCAGATATGATTGTAACCTCTGGGGGTTCTCCGATAGAGAGAGAGTTCTGGAAAGAGCTCGTACGTCTTGAGGATGGGACCCTAATCGATAAGGCTTCGCCTGTACGAGTGATTGGAACCAAGTTGAGGGCTCTAACAACAAATGAGAACGTCTCTGTCACGGTAACCGCAATTCATACCCCGAATGGGGCATACTCTGATAATTATTGTTCTTACCCTGATGTAGTAGACATGACTTTCACTCCCAAGACGCCTTCCAATGTATACCAAAGACTTCACGATCTCAACACAATCATCCTTTCAAGTGGAGTAGCAAGGACCTTAAATGCGGAAGTTGGGTCGAAGGTGGATGTCCTTTCCTTGTTGGAAATCCAGATTGCACCAGGGGTTCTTATCCATCAACCAGTTTGGAGGGTCTTCGATGTGATTGGAATAGTTGAAGTAGGAATGGAAAATATACCTATGGTACAACTATTGCCAATGACTAAGATGTGTTATATCTCATATCATACTTTGAACTTGCAGTGGGGACATTTCAAGGACGAAGCGACACTATTCTATGTTGTCGTGAAACCGGGGTTCAGTGAGAATCTTGGGTACGTTCGTGATATAATCTTGGGGAAGTTCGGAAGAAGTCGTGGCATCGGGGTGGTTACTAGAATAGATATATTAAACGCGATACAGGAGAGAGTGGATGAAATTTTTAATCTCTTCAATAGCCTGATTCTCTTTTCTGTAATAGTATCCACAATCGGTATGACCAGCATAATGATCATGAATATCTCGGAGAGGAGGAGAGAGATCGGCATTATTCGATCACAAGGTATGAGCCGATTCCAAGTCGCCAAGATGATAAGTGGGGAAGCGATTATTATCGGGGTCTTAGGGTTAACTTTGGGGGTCATCGCGGGACTGACTTATTACGAAGGGATTGTACATGTCATGAATAGAATTGGCTTCCCAGCTGTATTCAAGGTCCCTTTGGAATCAATGAAAATTGCTGCTATACTTTCATTAGGAGTATCAGTCGTGAGTGTCCTCTACCCTCTCTATAAAACGATCAGTCTGGACATAGTAGAAGCTATTAGAAGGGCTGATTAACCAATAAAAAAGAAAACAGAACCGAACATAAGCTCGCGCTTTGGAAGCATTTTACTCAGTCTTTGAGTTGTTTAATGATTTCCTCAGCGAAGATTCTTAGACTCTCCTTTCTCTCCACTAGATTCGGTACTCGTCTTGCTGCTCGGATACTAAAGATGAAGTATGTTACACCGAAGTCCATGAGTTGCCTAATCTTTTTCAAGCATTCCTCAGGCGTACCAATTAGATGACGAGTTCGATATAGGTCTAACCACTCTTCAAAAGACATGCCTTGATATTGGGGCCTCCGCTCCATACCTGTATGATAAAGCTCTTTCATCGCCTCTAGAAGATCATCCTCATTATCATAAAGGTCCATTGAAGAGTAGTAGGTCTTATCTATGCTTTCGTAGTCTCGTCCAATTTGAGAACAGTACTTCTTCAGTATACCTAGTTTTCGCCTGTAATCCTCCGGGAGACCTCCTGCATTCCATCGATCGGCATAGGCAGCTACAGCCTTCAAGGTATAGATCTCACCACCACCTCCTATCGTTATGGGTGGGTGAGGCTTCTGTAGAGGCTTAGGGTCACAGATGACATCTCTCACCTGGTAGTATTTTCCTTTGTAGCTCGGATTCTCCTCAGTCCACATCCTTCTTATAATTTCTAAGCCCTCTCGCAACATCTCTACTCGAACACGAGGTTTTGGAAAAGTGTAACCATAAGTCTCATGTTCTTCCATATTCCATCCAGAGCCAATACCGAATTCGAGACGACCCTGAGAAATAACATCTAACGTTGCTGCCATTTTCGCTAGTAGTGCAGGATTCCTCCAATTATTACAGAGAACCAATGTCCCAAGCCTTATCCTCTCAGTGATTGTTGAGAGGGCTGAGAGGATAGTCCAACACTCGAATCTCGAACCACCTGTAATGAGATGGTCTCCAAACCATATTGAATCATACCCCAGTTCTTCACAGTACAAGGTGGTTGATTTCAGATCTTCCCAGTCTCCAGTTGCATAGTATCGAGCACTTGATTGGATCCCAAATCTCAAATTTTCCATTCTCGGAACACCTCATAATTTGTGTAAGTCACAGTGATTCAAATGTCTATTTGAGATCATAGCTGACCGTCGGTCTCTAAATTTTCAGTCTCTTCCCAATTCTCTTCCCTCATAAATGGGGGTCTCACTGGGGGTGTTACTGGGGTTCGAATCCCGGCGGCCGCACCAATATCTCTTCATTTTAGGTTTATTTCGGAAAAATAAGATTATTTTTGCGTTATTTTCTTGTACTGTTTTACCGGGTTCCAGTCAGTCCCCCTAATAAGAAACCTGTTGAATCATGATAGTTGCTTGCTAATCGAATAGTATACGCGAGTTTACTGTATTCTTATTGAATCGATCTGGCTGTCACCGTAACGAATGCAAAAGTAATTTGTGAATTAGGAATACAGTATCTGTGAGAGGGTTAAGTCGTTGAAGTGGTATTATTGGGTTGGGGTTGTCATCGCCATCATTGCGGGAATTTCAACCTTGATTCCTGCTGCTGCCAGCAAACCCTGCTTCCTAGGCTACTACGCTCATTGTACATTTACACCGATTAGCACAATACTCTGCGGGCTGCTTGCTTGGCGTGTCTATTCGCGGGGAAAGAGGACAGAGACCAGTTAGAGTGTCGAAAGCATCCTCTCCTCCTTTTCCGTATGATCCGCAACCCATCAAGATCACCACCACCAGTTCCTCGTTTCCTCTATAATTCGAATCTTTATGTATCGTGTGTGCGTGTAGTGGTGTGTACATAGAAAAAAGAGGGGTGAGGGGTTCTACCCTACGACTTTTTTTATTACGTCTTCGACGGGTTTGACCTGTCGGATCTCGATGTCATTCCAGAATGCGAAGCCTATCTCGATGAGATAATTTTCCACGGCTTGTTGTGATGGGGCTTCAACTATATGGAAGATCAAATGGTCCAAGATTGAAGTGTAGGCGCTCACAACCTTAACTCCGTGTTTCTTGGCGACTTCATCTCTCTTCCCAACGACATCCTTGAACTTCTGCTTAACCTCGCTATTGAACATCGGGCAGGACTCAGGAGTATGCTTCGAATTCACGGCAAAGATCGGCAAGATATTAACCTCAAATCCGAAAATACAATTCTTTGGTTTAAATGCATTAAGAGCGTGCAGAGAAGGCTGGTGAGGTTCAAATCTTGTACTTTTAACCCTGCACGTACGCCTAAGACAAGGAATCCTAGCCTCTTCTCGCGTGTATGGTTGGCTCATCCGAGATATCGGCTGGAATCCCTGCCATTACTATAGCATCCGTTGCATGTTTAGTGTGGTTGCCAGAATAGTGTATTCTCTCGTATTCTACGGGATCTCGGGGTTGCGAGGGAGATATGAAGAGAGTCTGCTTGGAAACAGCTTTTCTTGTAGCATTAAGGAATCATCCAGAAGCTGTGAAAAGGGTTAAGGAGTACTACGAAGCGGGGGGAGGGTCTCGACCGCAGTGTGAACACCTTCGAGGCCTACAGGTACGTTCGAGTCGAAGACGGTTCAAGAAAACACCAAACATGCTGACAGACTTCCGAACTCGATTGAGGCCTTTGAGGTGACACCGAGAGAATTCTATATATAATCCTATCTGAGACTGTGACTTGGGGAGTATTCTCTAAGTGAGGATTGAAGAGCGCCACCTTAAGGCGTTGGAGACTACAGGTACAGTATTGGGCATAACGTTCTTCGTTGTGATGGCAGTCACCATGCACGCCGTGGTCGGCTCATTCATGGGCAGCCTGCAAGCAGGCGAGAATCCCTTCACTATGGATTATACTGAAGACCCAGTGGGGAACGTCAATCTCAGGTTCTCAATGCTGGTGAGGAACGAAGGTATCCTTGAGGCGCGGATGAGGCTTAACGTTGAGGTCCTGACTCCTGATGGAGAGATGATGGGTAGGGATGAGAGCTCGAAGGTTGTGCCGCCCGGATCTACCGACAATCTCACCGTCAACATCATCGTCACTAGGGAGGATGCGCGCAGGTATCTATCAGGGGGTGCACAACCCCGGTTTCGCATATTCTTTGAGTACAGAACACTCTACGGTCTCGTCGGGATGGGTATCCGAATGGAGGTTTGAGGGGGATGAAGAGACGGTTGAAGGCGGTGCTCTACACCGGTCTGGTCTTAGCTGGATTCGTGGCACTGCCTATGCTCGCCTCAGGTATCGTACCGCCTGAGATAGTTGAGATGATGAGCATGGTGGGGCTGGACATGCAGACATCTTTGAACCAAGTGGTGTTGGTAGGTGTCCTCATGGCGGCTCTGGCTTTCATATCAACCGACAGTGATGAGTGGACTGTCCGCCATATACTAGCCACGGTAGGTCTAGAGATCCTAGGCTTCTACCTCGCCCTCTACGGCTTTGGAGTAGGCGATCCTTGGAGCTTCGGACTGGTCAATCGGCGTATTCCCTTTGACACCGTCGAGCTGACAATCGACTTCAGGGCTTTTATTATAATATTATTTCTGATCACTATACTGGGTATCGCAACCCATGTGCTGAAATATTGGCATGCAAAGGAAAGGCGTACCTCTTGACCAGTTGTGCTCGCAATATGCGATCTTGAAACAGCCATATCTGCAACCCTCATCGATCCTCCTTACGACACTCTTTCCCCAACAACTCCAGCTCGCTGCGTACTATCTGATGTCGGGGGCGCTTCTCTTTTATGTGTGAATAATACGTTTGCCACTACGCCGTTTAGAGAATACATATCTGCATAAGACGAGACGCTTTAGGATCTTCTCTTCCTCAATATACACCTAGTTTGATTAGAATATCTCCTTGTTCGCTCAAGCTGACAAATTCTATAAGAATATTATTATCGATCGTGTGATTGTTTCTTCAGGAAAGGAGGGTATTATATAATTTCTCTCGCGAAAAGATGCTGCTTGAGAAGGATTTGTCTTAAAACAGTAATGCGACTGGATTATGATCAGGGATGAATTGACGTGGATTTTGTCTCTATAATAGAGGAGATTGCTGCCGCAGGTTTGACTTCTTTCTTAAGAAGTATGCTGGAAGTTTACGGTCCTAGGATGTTTTGGGCTTTAACAGTCTTATTTGCCGGGTGGATGTTGGGGAGAGTACTCGCTTGGCTTGTAGAACGTATGGCTCGTAGAGGGGGGTTTTCAGTAGTCTTCAAGAGGACTTCGATTGGCAGGGCGATATTGGTTTCAGGTTATACGCCTGCCCAATTCTTCGGCAGTGTGACAAAATTCTGTATTTACATAGTTGCCGTCTATATTGCAGTTGAGGTCTTGGCGATACAAACACTTTGCACCCTTATGAGAGAGGTCGTCTTTCAACTCCCCGAGTTTATTTCCGGCCTGTTAATATTCGTAGTAGGCTCTATCTTCTCTGATGCAGTAGGAAACATTGCAAGACAAGCCGGTGGTGGAAGTGGTAAAACTGAGTACCACAACCCCTTCGGAGATATAATCCGGATCTTCCTCTACTTTGTGACCCTTGTAATGGCCTTGACTCAGATGGGAGTCGATGTAACGATACTCTACATCTTCGCGCAGGCGTTTGCTTGGTCAACCGCTCTAGCAGTAGCCATTGCATTCGGTTGGCATCTTAAGGATCGGATCGGTCCTTGGATAGAGCAGATATTTCCCCAGCCAAAAAGAACGAGAAAGAGGAGAGACTCTGTTTGAGTGAAAAGGGGCTTGACTCAATTCCTAGATCTGACTTGACGCCCAGTCCTCTTGATGTTCCTAGGAAAGTACAGGGATCTCGTGCTTGACCTAGAGTCTCAGTTCCTAGGAAGCCAGTTGATAGAAATGAGTTGAAACGCTCGTATTGGATTCACGGAGGCAGACAATGAGAATAGGGATAATCATGTATCAGACGAGCTCAAGTAAAGGACAGGAACTCGTCGCACAGCAGATGACTCGAGCGTTCAGGAAAGGTCAGGTGGAAGCATATCTCATAGCGGGTCCTTACGATGACGGCAAGAGGATTCTTCCAAGTACTGTTTTTGAGACGTCTCTTCAGGGATATCAGCAAGATGACAAAGATGATCAAATGCCAATTCTAAGGGTCGATGGGTACATCAGCAAATGGCCACCTAGACGGATAATGTTCCGCAATTTCGTTGATTCACTGCGGAATATCGTAGATAGATTCAGTATAGATGTGTTGATTACCCACAGCACATTGTGGAATGGACCTGAGGAGACAGTGAAATTCATCCAGTGGAGAAGAACCCTGAGTGATTTAGGTCTCGCTGAAAGAGAGATAGTGTACTGTCATATGCCACATTATCAGCCACCTGAACCGATCCGATACCCTGCAGTAGAACGATCATTCCGTATAGCATGGAATAGACTTGTTTTCCCTCAAATAGTCGAGACTGCCGATCTGATTCTTGTTACTACGCCTATAGAGGAGCGATACATGGTCAGATTTGGGGCAAAGAAAGATCAATGCCACATTTTCCCTGGGGGTGTCGACGAAGAATTGTATAAAAACTATGATAAAGTTAATTTTGAGCAATTCAGAGAGAAATACCAAATTCCTGAAAACAAGAAGATAGTGTCTTACGTCGGGACGATAGAGGATCGTAAGAACCCTCTCGGCATCATCGAGGTAGCAAAGAACCTAACCAATCTACGTGAAGTACACTTCGTCATAGCAGGACATGGATCAACCCAGGTTCTCCAGGTTAGGGGTGGAGCGAGGAATCTGAAGAATGTGAGCTACGTCGGTGAAATCTCGGACGAAGAGAAGGTGCAACTGATCAAGGGTTCTTTTCTGAACATTCTCCTAAGCCGTATGGAAGCCCTAGGCTTGGTGCAGCTTGAGTTCATGTATGGTGGAGTTCCAGTAATCACGTCTGCTGTAGGAGGACAAAGGTGGCTGATTAGAGACGGTATTGAAGGTATTCACGTGAACGGACCAGTAGATATAGATGGAGCTGTGAAGGCAATAAGGCATCTAGTTAAGAATCAAGAAATTCGGAATAAGATGTCTGAGAATGCCAGGCGGCGAGCTCAGGAGTTCACATTACAGAAGTTGATTCGGAGACTCGTAGCGAAGCTCCAAACCGCCAACAAGGTTGAAAGGTTGTATTAGAAGACCTTCTAGGATTGGTGAACCTACTTCAGGTGCGAGTAAGTCGGGTTTGACATGAAGATAAAGATAGTCGCAAGAATGAGGTGGCCCTCCTTCAGAAATACTGCGACAACCATACATGAAGCTTTGAGATCCCATTGTACCTGCACAATTCATGACTGGAAGAAAGTCGCCCCTGGAGGAAATATTCTCTTCATAGATACAGTTCACAACCCGGCCCTCAAGTTTCTCAAAGAACTTCTGCCAGAAAGCAACGTAGTATTTTATGGGACTACTGAAGGTCACAGCCGCATAGACAATGAAAGTCTTGCTATCACAAAACAGCTCAAGATAGTTGCAGTTAGCAATTTCGTCAGGCAAATGCTGGAAGAGATCGGAGTCCCAGTAGCTGGAGTATTGCATCATGCTATAGATATGAATGATCGAGAGGTCGACGTTGAATTCTACAAGAAATGTAAGGCAAAGATGAGGAATCGAAAAATCATTCTTACAGTTTCATTCAATGATCCTAGAAAAGGTTTAGACAAGTTATTACAGGCCTACAAGATGGTCGAGGAGGAGAACAAAGATTGCTTTCTAATTATACACTCTCAACCCAGAGGTTACTACGATTTAGAGAAACAGGTGGAAAGCCTAGAACTCGAAAGGATCTGGCTGACAAACCTCTTCGGACAAATGCCTCTATCCAGATTAAAGGCACTATACGAACTTTGTACTGTCTATGTTCAGCCGAGCCTTTCAGAGGGGTTTGGACTTCCTATCTTGGAAGCCTTCCGATTCGACAAGCCAGTAATAGCAGTAGATGCACCACCATTCAATGAAATCATAAAACAAATGGAAAACGGAGTCTTAGTACCGTCAGACGGTGTATGCTGGTTCAACTATAAGAACCGGATCGACTTCAAGATGCATACCTACAGCCCTAAAGACCTGTCTCGGGCAATTGTGAGGTGTGTATCCGATCAAGGACTCATGGAAAGAATGCGTCTGAAAATCCGAGAAGAAAAATGGCGTTGGGATGCGTATGAACGTTATCCTGCACTCATCAATTATTTCAAATGAAGGCTCAGTGCTATCAAACTTGTTGCTTTTATAGAGACTGACGATCAGATATGATCTCGAATAGACCAATGACCAAATATCTTCCTCAAATGCCTTGTGATAGGTCAGTTCTCTATTATATTTTGGAGAAATAAGATCATTTTGGCGTATTTCTTGTACTGTTTTTGCGGGTTCCAGTTAGACCCTCTACAGTTTGGTCCATGGAAGGCTGTCATAGGCTCGTGAATCCTCTTGGAAGTTGCTTCGTCTCTTCTGGGTCCAACCGTAATCCAAGCAGACCTTCACTCTCCACCAACCTCTTCGTCCTCATCATTGAGGTGACGAAAAAATTGTGAGTTTTGCTGCAGATGTATCTGAAAATACGCTATCGATCGTCTCTGTTCAGTGTATCCGGAACCGTAGTCATTATCGGAATAACAATGAGGGTCTCTAACAGAATTGGAAGTAGTAAGACCTCAATCATCAAACCGTACTGCCACAGGATGCCCCCCAAAATGGCTGCTGGTATCGCTGAAATGCCAATAAGCCCCTCCATGCTGTACCACCTGCCTCTCTTCTCCCCCGGAACCATCTCCCAATGCATCGTGATAAACGGCGTAAAACTGACACCGCCTGCTCCTCCCCCCAACGCTCCTCCTGTCCCTACAGTTCCCAGGAGTCCCACGAGGATCAAATACTCTGGGCGTGGAGCTAATATCAACAGGAAAGTGCCTATATACGAAAGCGGACGCAACACGTAGTAAGCTCTCTTCCGACCGACCCTATCAGCCAGCCTGCCTGCTGGAACCTGCAGAAGCGACGACATCATCGCAGACGCAGCACCCACAACGCCGAGGACGTACGGATCCGCCCCCTTCACGTTCACCATCCACAACGAAACAAACGGCATAGCCATGCGCATCCCGAACTGCTGGACCATCCTCACCACCATCCATCTCTTAAGCCATCTCTCACCTTCAAACAACTCCTGAAAATCCTGAACGAAACGGGTTGCCTTCGACCCCCACTTCTCCTCTCCCCGGTCGACCCTAGTTGGCAGAGTCTCTAACTTCACAGCTACAAAAAGGAAGACAAACACAGCCAAAAACAATTGAACAAAGTATAACGGTCGGATGCCTTCAACGTTTATCCCGCCGAAACTCGCAACCATCACGGCTGCTGCCATCGGCGCGAAGATGTTCAGCGAACCCCAGACTACACGGGACAAACCCATTACCGTACCGCTCTGCCCCGGCTTCGTACAGTTGATAAAGATCACATCCGTCAGAGGATAGATTATACGCATTGCAAGATCACTCAGAACGAAGGCAGGTATGAGAATCCACCAGTCTCCAGCCAACCCATAAATGACTGCAGACAGAATAGAGCAGGCAAATCCAAGAAGCAGAACCCTCTTCACACCGTACATCTCAGCGATCCAACCGAGCGGAACCGAAACGATTGAAGTAACCGCTCCACTGATGCTGTTCAATGATCCTATCTCAACATACTCTGCACCCAACCCTCTAGCGTAAAGCTGATTATACTGGCTGGAAAACCCTTGACTCCAATTCTGCACCCCAGCACCAAGAATCGCGACTTTAACCCTTCTATCTAGCCCTCTAAAGAACTTCAAAAACCTCTCAAACACGAGAACATCAATCCGCCTTCCACGCGCTTCTATTATTCCTCCACAGGCATTCTCTAAACTCTTACGCCCAAGATGCCTCAGACACGCCAAGGAAACCACAGACAAGAGGCACCAAAACAGCAAACCACCAACAAAATCACATCAACCCAACCAATCAACCACCAGCGGGACCTAAGAGCAATAGCGCGCGCTGGCAGAGCCATTCCTCTGCTTTGCCTCAGCATCCTATAGGATCTGCTGGTAGATTCGTCCCATGATCCCTTTCTTGACACCATTATCACCTACTAGAGATCAGGGATGAAATCTCGTACGTACTGATCAGAAGATCATAACATTCCACGTTTGCCCTGCGGGACCCACAAACGCGGTACTTGGATTTTGGGGGTCTAACTGGGGCTGTTACAGGGGTTCGAATCCGAAGTTTAACCTAGAGATCTCAGAAGAGTTCTTGGGTCTGCACGATGCGAATCAAGTCGTGATCTCTAGCTCTCTGGTAAATTCGATCGGCGACTCAACGGGATTACTAGTCTCAGTGCAGTATGGGTCTCGGAAAACCGCACTACTTTCGTATCAACTAAACCGATTTCCTTGGCTGCGACTATGACGTCGGTTTGTTTGATCTGCAGTCTACCTCGCGGAGTGACCACCCATATCGAGCCGTTCATCTTGATCGATTCTTGTAGGTTCTTCAGTCTCCTAAGGTCTTCTTTTTGTTTCGCCAGAAAAAATATGTAATCTGAATCCTTCTTGATACTGCCGTTCGATACGTCTGATGTTCTGCCTTCAAGTTGCTCCCAAAAATCCTTGTCTTGAATACCTAAGACACTCACCTTGGAATTTGGTTTTACACCGAGTTTGTCAATCAAGATTTTTGAGCTAGGAATCATGCTTGCCCTCTTTAAGGGGGATCATAACCATCCTCTATTATGTATTAATTGTGGAGTAGATTGAAATCACATTTTGGCTCAAGGTCGCAAGACTGATTGGATAGATACAACATGATTCCCGTGCTCTTCTCTCTCTAGGGCTGTCGCGGCTACCATCTTCGTGCGTAAGCGCTTGCTTGGAGTAGGTCGTTTACTAGGCATAGCTTGAAACCTCCTGGAAGTTGCTCCGTCTCTTCTGGATCCAACCACAATTCAAGCAGACCCTCACCTTCCACCAGATACTTCCCCCCGTTCTGGCATAACACTCCAGGACCCGACCGGTACACTTAGCGCATATCAGCCTGTTCCGGCTCATCTCCGATCCCTCTTCAAGGATTGAACCTCTTAGCACGCTGGGTGGGTTGAGCCCATATCTTGCTATCCAAACTTTCGTGTACTCGCAGAAGGGACATGTTCCATCTCTATTTAGCATCCAACCGCAGACAGGACATTTCTTCATCTCACCACATCCCAATTTCTCCTGTCTATGAATCTGTTTTGGGAGGATGGACCTGTGACGCTTCTTGGAGGAGCTTATCCTGCGCTTCCAGGGGAGACATTCACTCAGCTCGCTTTTTAAAGTCGATCTGAGGGTTTGATGAGGCAACTATTTCTCCTTCAAGTATACTTCGCCAGTCGAAGACCCTCTTCAACCCGGCCCTCTCCACGATCTTAGGCACGATCCATTCGAATCCGACAGCCATTATGTGGCAGCCAGCGGCACTCGTTGTTCTCCTCAACTCTCGCAAGAACTCGCCGAAGAATTCTATATTTTCTTCAAGAACCCCGGGCTTACCCCTTCTCTCCTTGGCTACGACAAGCCTCTCCATGAATTGACGGGGAATGTTTATCCCCGGGCATTCTTTGTCCAGCCACTTTGCCATTTTTATGCTCTTCAGGGGGCAAACCCCGATCAGTATCGGGACATCTAAGTACGAGGTCTCTGCTAGGAATCTCTTTGCCTTCTCGATCTCGTATACTACCTGTGTCTGAATGAATTCGGCTCCTGCAAGCAGCTTCTTCTCCAGCTTCAATATCTCCGGTTCCAATGGATCAGAGTTGGGGTTGGCTGCGACACCGATATGGAACCTTGGTGGACGTTTGATTAGATTCCCATTGGGGTCTACGCCTTCCTCGACCATACGTTTCATCATGCGGGTAAGCTGGACTGAGTCGAGGTCGAAGACTGGCTTTGCTTCGGGCATGTCGCCGAGGCTTGTATAGTCTCCGGTCAGGGCGAGGACATTCCTTATTCCTCCGGCCCCGGCTGCCAAGAGGTCTGAGAATAGGGCGAGTCGATTCCTGTCACGGCAGGTGAGTTGGTATACCACTTCTAAGCCGATCTCTTCTTGGATGAGATGGCAGGGGTAGAAGCCACTCATATACGCGAAGCCTTGGGGATTGTCGGTCACGTTAACCGCGGTAACGTACCCCTTCAAAGTCATGGCTGTTGACAGGATATCGTGTATGCTTGTTGTTTTCTCCGGTTCGATCTCCCCTGTGATCGTGAAGATGCCTTTTACGAGGTTGAACATGAGGTTGCTCTGAAGGGTTTTCATCTCACTCTCCCCAATACAAGTTCGCCCGGACCAGCCTTGATCTTATAGTCCCGTGGTTCTCTAAACTTCATGAACTGGTCTAGTCGACCTTGCTTCTTGAGCTTCTCGAATATCAGGACCCAAGCGCAGTCATTCTGCCAGCCTCCTACTTCACACTTGCCGTCTGCTTGACCTCCACAGGGACCGTTAAGAAGCCCTTTTGCACATCTGGTTACAGGGCATATGCCACTGGTTTCATAGAGTAGGCAGTCGCCGCAGGCCCTGCATCTCTCGAAGAATCGTCCTACTCTCTCAACCTTTCCGAGGAACTCTGTATCTAAGGCAGGGATGCATGGTATGTTGAAAAGCTCGGTGAGCGTCTGTACGCCGACACCGCACGCCATAACTAGGAGAGCGTCGGGCTGTTTTTCTATGACCTCTTTGCTAAGCTCTTTCTTTGCTAGTCTCTCATCACAGGGGTTTTCAATAACGGTAATTCCAATGATGTTCTTGATCTCTCCTATCTTCTTTGCCATCTCCTCTACTTGCTTCTCGCCACCTGTCTGGCAGACTGTTGCGCAGTTCCCGCAGCCTACAATGAAGACCTTGCCATAAGGTTGGAGCATAGTGAGGACCTTTAAGAAAGGCTTCGGAGCAGTTATTATCACTCCCCATCACACTCGGACAGGTATCTCGATGAGTGGCTGCACTTGCGCGATTCGTGCTGGTGCAAATTGGGCTTTTTTTCTATTCCCTCCGGGAACAAACTTCCAGAAGGGCTCTCCATTAAGCTCTACAAAAACGGCGTCAGTGGAGCTGCATTTCTCTAGAGCGCAGACCTCCCTCTTGCACAATAGGGTTCTTTTCTTGAGGATGCCCCGATACTCGATTTCAGATTCTTCGTTACCGAAGCTGACGATGGGAGCGAGTTCGATCTCCAGTGGAACAGCGATCTCCGCTGGGATCTCCTTTTCCCCGATTTTCCTTCCTGGGAGCCTTCTGAGTGCTTGGTTGAATATGTGGTCAGGGATCACTACTTCATTCAAAGGTGCTTTTATGATTCTCAACCAAGATTTCCTCGTGTCCAGTAGACCTGGGAAATGCAATGAGGCTTTCTTCTCCACAATCCGCAATAGATCCGGGTAATGAAGCGAGGATTTTTTCTTCACAGCATGAGTTGGTTCATCATAGTCTCCTGCTATCGCATAGAATGCCAGATCCTCTCCGTATCCGACAGAGGCGATACTGCCCTCACACTCTGTCTCCTTGTCACCCAATATGTAGAATACGGCCATCTCTACCACCTCCATGTAACATATAATGGGTTGAGGCTGGAGTTGTCGAAAAGAATCGAATAATATATGGGGAATGCTGATTCTTGGTTGGGAGAAGATCGAAATCGTAAAACATTGTCAAGAAAATGCAGAGATCCACACCGTCAACCCCTCTATTCTTAAGGTTTGCGGTGTATGAACAATCATTTTTTTCGATAATACATACGGAAATAGGTGGGAACGATCATTTTTATTGTGGAATCAGCACCATATTAATTAACACTGAAAGATGTGATATCTAGCATCGTGAAAGGTGGGAAGACTCGTTGTCTAGGACAGGATTGGACAAGATCGATCAGGAAATCCTAGAAATTCTAGGCAAGTATGGAAGAATATCTTACATGGAGTTAGCAAGAATGGTACGCAGATCCCCTTCAGCTGTCAGGAGAAGGGTGGAGAAGATGTTGAGGGACAAATTGATCGAGAGGTTCACGATTGTAGTTAATGCAAAGAAGGTGGGAAAGAATCTGACAGCCACACTGCAGATTCATCCAGCAGGCAGACGCTTAGAAAGAGTGACCGATTTCTTGGTGAATATGCCATGTATTATAGAAGCCTACCATATGACTGGAAAATGTGGGATCCTAGCGATCGTACAGGTAGGAGACATCGAAGAACTGGATGAGTGTATCAAAGAAATTCAAAGCATCGAAGGGGTTCTTGATGTAGAAGCATGCGTAGCGCTAAACAAGATCAAATCTTCAGAAGTATTTGCATAGCGCACCGATTAATTATGAAATGAATGAATAAACCGTGAGAACCATTCAAGCAAATTGAATTAGCGCCACAGCCATTTGCCAGCAAATTCGTATCAAGATCCTGTTGCCAACTCTCCTTTCTCTAAGCTTGGGGGTCTAACTGGGGGTGTTTCTGGGGTTCGAATCTCGGCGGCCGCACCAATAACGCCTCATTTCGGGTTTATTTCGGGAAAAGAAGCTGTTTGAATCCATTTCTACAGTTTTTTTTGTTGAGTTATGCGCGCTGGAGCAACTGCTGGGCGCTGATGTAGGCTTCAACATCCAAGGCTGTGCGAGCAGCTTCTTCTGCGATCGATTGAAACGGTGCGGGATACAAACCTATTATGAGAGAGATCGAAGCCAGGATCAACTTCGGTGCAAGCATCGATGGCGGCGTCTTAGTTGCTCCCCTTGCGTTCTTCGTCTCATCCTTCGACATTATCGTTTGTATTAGGCGGAGACAGTACACCCCGGAAATCGCTAGGTTGACTATCATCAAGACCGAGAAGACGGGCATATCGGCACTGAGGCACGCTGTTACTATTGCCGCTTCACTCCAAAAAATATTCAGGGTTGGAATTCCTGCCATCGCAAGGGTGCCCAATAGTAATAAGCTACTCGTTACAGGCATTCTGTGCCTTATGCCTTTGAGTTCTTTGAGACTTCCCGTCTGTGCACCACGGATAAATGAACCGGCGCAAAGGAAGAGTAGTCCTTTCACGACGGCATGGTTCAAGATGTGAAAGAGACTCCCAGTCAAACCTGTTACTGTCCCGGTAGCTATCCCCAAGAGAATGTAACCCATATTCGAAACTGTGCTGAAAGCCAGAAGTCGTTTAATATCATCCTGTAGCAGAGCCATAAAATTCCCTGTGAACATGGTTGCAAGAGCCAGCACAGCTATCATTGTCTGCCACACCGCTCTCATAGGTATGAGAGTCGCGAAGAGGATTCGGATTAACCCATACACACCAGTTTTTACCATAGCTCCAGACAACACTGCACTAACTGGGCTTGGGGCAGCGGAGTGGGCGTCCGGAAGCCATGTATGCAGAGGTGCCATCCCTGCCTGCAGACCGAAACCGATCACAAACATTGTAAGGGCTACGTGCATCCAGACGTCGCCCACCGACTGAGCCAGACTCATAGAGACGAATGGTATGTTGAGGGTTCCAGTCATTCCGTAGAGCAAGGACATGCCAAAAAAGGCTGTTACACTGCCAGTTCCACTCATAATCAGGTACTTGTATCCGGCTTCAGCTGGCGTCCAGGTTTCCCTGCCGAAGGCGACCAAGGCATAGCTGCATACACACATGATCTCCCAGAAGATAAACAGAGTGAAAAAATCTCCCGCCATAGTAACACCGATCATACCAGTAACCATCCCCAACAATGCCGTGTAGTATCCAACAAGCCCGGTGCTATTCTCCATGTATTCGATGGAGTGAATTGTAGCCATAAGACCGATGACTACAAAGATGGACGTTAAGAAAATGCTGAGAAGATCGATCACCAGAGATGTCCCTACTAGCAGACTGGTAGGGGATCCCAGGACAATTATAACTGCCCCTTGAGCCTCGACCTCGTTGTAGAGTGGCAAGAGCAATCCAAGAGCAAGAGAAAAACCTGCCAGTGCGTGTAACCCAGCGAGTCTCCTCTGTTTAATCCTGATAGCTATCAGCCCAACTGTTGGAGTCATAATGGTGAAGAATAACATCGCATCCAACAAGGGGGTGAGCACTTACCACCTGAGCCTCCTCAGCTTCCTTACGTCCAAAGTCTTATAATGCCTGTAAGCATTGAGCGTGAGGGCTAACCCTAACGCGATAACACATCCGCCGACCCCAATGGACAAAATGCTCAGTGCGTGAGCAAGAGGATGAACGAATCCGGGGACACCATAGCTTGAGAAGGCTACGAGGCTCAGATTTGCGGCATTCATCAGTATCTCCAAGGCAATCAGGAGTCTGATCATATTCCGCTTGACAACAAGGCAATAGATACCTATCAAGTACAGCGCCAGAGAACATGCCAAGTAGTAGTTCAACGATGTCAACATGTGTCTTCTCTCTCAGACCTCAAGATACATGTACAGCCAGTAGCTGTCACGAACAACAAGAATCCTATGGCGACCATATCCAATTGGCGTTCGCCCCAAAGAACACGGCCAACCTCACGACCTATGTCTCCCTCAATAGGGATTGATGTCTCTTCTATGTGAAACTGGCAGAACTCGAAAGGCGCAAATCCTTGTTGAAGAGTGACAAATAGTAAAAATGCTACGATAACGACAGCCCCAGAGCCAATAATCCTCAACAATCCAATCCTCAATCTTTCCCTCTCTCCGTTAGCATGATTACTGATGCGAACAGGACGATTGTGACTCCCGCATAAATCATGAATTGAAATAACATTACATAAAAGGCGTTCAGAAATCCGAAAAGAACCCCGATGGTAATACACATCCCCCCTAGACAAAGAACCGCGTATAACAAGTCTCTAACCTCTACACTAAGAATAGCCAAAACTAACGTCGCCAGAATCAATAGTATTTGGATCATTTCGCACACCCTATTCACTGATTCGATAGAAGTCTTCTACTCTCCTCTGCTCTTCTCTTTTCTTGACTGAGATTCCCTCTCTCCTCGCCTATACTGGAACACCATCTCTTCACGAGCAGCCGATGCCAGCTCATAATCAGAGGTTGTCCTGACCGCTTTGGTTGGACAAATATCGGTACACTCCCCGCAGAAGATGCATCTATCGAGATGGTATATGATATCCGCTACAAGCCCCTTGCCAATCATCTCGATCGCTTCCGACGGACAGATCCTCGGACAGAGACCACATCCGATGCATTCTTCAATTTCCCAGACGACTCTGCCCCGAATCCTCTCCACTGGCAGAACTTTCTCAGAGGGATACAGCAATGTTACCGGTTTCTTCAAAGCATTTCTCAACAATTCCTTCTCCATAGTCATAGGATCACCTAGACATCAACTCTATCAAGAGTACTTGGAGGAGTGCCAGTGGGGTCAGATACCTCCATGCTACTATAAGTACTTGGTCAATTCTGAACCTCGCGAATAATGCTCGTAGGTTGGCGAGAATCAGAATGCATACAACAAGCTTTACTAAGTAATATACTGCCGGATGCAATCCCCAAGGTCCCAACGGTCCTCCTAGATACAAGGAGGTCATCAGAGACCCTGCAAGGACCGTTTCAAGGTTCTTCGCTAACCTAATCAAGGCCAACTTCTTGCCGCTGAACTCCACTAGCCAACCGGTCACAATCTCAGTTTCAGCTTTTGGAATGTCGAAAGGTACTTTCTGAAGCTCCGCCAGCAAACATATGGTGAGAACGGTGAAACCTATGGGCTGAGTTGCCAAGAACCAAGGTCCTTGGCTCTGTATCTGGACAATCCTGCTTACGGATAGGCTTCCAGATGATATGGCTGGACCGATCACGGCGATTGTCATAGGTATCTCGTATCCGAACATCTGGAGTCCAACCCTCATCCCACCGATGGCACTGAATCGGCTTGTTGAGGACCATGCGGCCACAAACATAGTCAAGGCCATCAGGGTTGTCATGAATAGGATAGCGATAAGGTCGCCTTCAAACCAGACAAGGGCTGTGCTATCAGCCATGGGAATCATAAATAGGGGTGCTAAGGATAGAGCGAGAAGCAGAATCGGGGTCAAGGTGAAGAAAGACTTGTCTGCGGCAGCAGGCACTATATCCTCTTTCGATAATAGTTTGACGAAATCTGCGAAAGGTTGTAGGACCCCTCCGGGACCGGCATATAGCGGTCCGTAACGGTTCTGGAGCCTAGCTACGGTTTTTCGGTCCAACCATTCGCTGAAGAATGCTAGGGAAAGTAAGAAGAAGAGACCCGGGAAAAATAACAGATTGACGATATAGGTTATTTCTTCCGATACCATCTTTTCGAATACCCCCGTATCTCGTCTCTAGTCAAGGTCCATCGTCTATTTTTTCTCGCATCAATGAAGGCAAGACGCTCAGCACAGGCTATGCAGAGGTCTACTCCAGCTATGACGACCGGTATGTCCGCGATATTCATCCCAGTCAGCATAGTGCATAATGGCAACAGGTTTGCAAGTGTGGGCGCTCTAATCTTCAGTCTAGTCGGTCTATCCGTTCCATCCCCTTTGACGTAGTGGAGGTCCTCCCCGCGGGGCGCTTCGACCAGGCTCACCGCTTCTCCTTCAGGAGTCACTCTCGGAATCTTGATTCTGATGTCTCCTCCTGGAAGATGATCTAACGCGGAACGGATTATTTCTATGCTTTCTAGGATTTCATCGCATCGGACATACAGCCTGCTGGCAACGTCACAACCATCGTGTGTTACTACGTTGAAGTCTATCTCGTCGTAGGCAGCGTATGGATCGTCAGCTCTGACATCCTGTATGATTCCGCTTGCCCTTAATGTGGGACCGACGGCACACAGTTTTAAGGCGTCTTTAGGACTCAACTTCCCTATGTCGATAGTGCGCTTTAGGATTGTAGGTTCTGTCAAGGCTAGTCTCTTGTAGTACCTCGTCCTCTCAGTCAGTGTGTCAAGTCCCTTTTTTATTTGGTTCACCATCGTGTTTGTCAGATCTCTACGCATTCCACCAATGGTATTCACCCCGTAGTTCACGCGTTTCCCCGATATGGTCTCCACTAGATCCATTATGGTTTCTCGATCCCGCCATAGGTACATGAAGAGTGTGTCGAAACCCATCGCATGGGCAGTGACTCCTAACCAAAGATAGTGGCTTTGTATTCGTTCCAACTCGGCTATGATAGTACGAAGGAACCGGGCTCTAGCGGGTATTTCAACCCCTAGAATTTCTTCCACTGCCTGAGAGTAGCATATCGAGTGGGCTTGGGAACAGATTCCACACACTCGCTCCACTAGGTAAAGGTTCTGAACATATGTTCGTTCTTCAGCTAGCCTCTCGATTCCCCTGTGGGCATAACCGATGCGAAGTTTGACAGAGACTACTTTCTCATCATCCACTTCGAAGGTGAAGTTCAGGGGTTCTTTCAGCGCTGGATGTTGAGGCCCGAAGGGAATGCGGATCGCCGACATCAAGCTTCCCCTATTCTTTCTCGAATCTTCTTGGCATCCCACTCCTTCCTTAGGGGATAGACCCCTTTAGGCCAATGGTCAGGCAAGATTAATGGGGAAAGATCTGGGTTACCTTCAAATTTCACTCCGAAGAGGTCATGAACCTCCCTCTCATAGAACTCTGAGCCTGGAATAAGATCAGTAATGGTCGGTAGGACTGGTTCATCCTTTAAAACCCGAGTCCTCACCGAGAACAATAATCCCCCACAGGTGAAATGGTAGATTACTTCAATCTCATCTCCATTGTCGACCCCGGTAATCGCAGAAATGCTGGTGAAGAGTTTGTAACTGGTTAGTTCTTCTATGGTTTTCCTGAAACCTGCTTTGGCAACCATCACGAAGATCCTACGGTCACGAGGAATCTCGAATTCTAGAGTCGATTCTTGGAGCCACTTTTCCAAAGTTTTTCTTTTATTCGCAGTCATCGGTTATTTCTCGTCTCCGAGAAGTCTGAGTATGCCCTGGATAACGGCTTCTGGTTTGGGTGGACAACCTGGGACGTAGATGTCGACTGGAACGACCTTGTCAACCCCTTCAAAGATATTATATGAACCAGTAAACGGCGCTCCACTCGTTGCACACGAGCCGACGGCAACAACATGCTTTGGGTACGGTATCTGTTCGTAGATTCTGAACAGTCTATCTCTGGCCTGTCTCGTCACGGGTCCGGTGACGACCAAGACGTCGGTATGTCTGGGGCTTCCCTGAAGGAGAATGCCGAAACGCTCAAGGTCAAACCTGGGAGTAAAGGCGGCTACGACCTCGATATCGCATCCATTGCATGATCCTGAGTTTAGATGAAGGGCCCAGGGAGATTTCTTCCTGCACCATTCAATCAAGCTCACTTCATGTCCCTCTCCATGTTGGGAGTAGGGTGATTGTAGCAAGAAGTATGATCGTGCTGAAGATGGCTGGATATAGGCCTTGATTACTGAAGGAAATAGCTAGCATGAATGCGGAAATGTCGAAGACAGTAAAGAATGTGAGATAGAGGAAGAATCTCTCGGCATTTACCTGGATCTTTTCTGCTGGGTATTCCTCACCACAAGCGTAGGGCGCAAGCTTGCCTAAAGTCTCCTCTGTCTTGGGAGCTACCATACATCCAATCAGATGCATTAGAATGCTGAAGGCTAGTGCGAGACTGAATACGAGGAGGTAATGCATAAGGTATTCACCTGCTATCGTCTCTCCAATAGTGGGGTGGTATGGATCTGTTGAAGGTAGGATGACTTCGGTGAATTAAGTAGGTGTAGAACATAACAAGATAGGTGGTATTAAGCTTTTTTTGGAGGGGAGGCATTAATCATTACATATGAGAGGGTACTCTAATGAGGTGCCTGTCTTGGAGTCTGACCTATAGAGTCGACGAAACAACAGAATGAACCTTGGAATATGGAAACGGATGATTTCGATGATCCTAGGTATCGCAAATGCAGTCCTAAATAGCTCGTCATTTACATTCATAGTTCTAGTATCTTCTCTTTGTTTGATGTCAGCTGTCATACGATTCCGTAAAAAGCTAGGAGAACGAATAACCGTGACCATCAGCTTGGCCATGATGTGCCTCATGGTTCTAGTTGTCCCGGACCTATTCTCGAAATATGCTCTTGATCTCGCGCACTTGTCAAGTCACATGATGTTCAGCGCTACATTCCTCCTCTGTGCAATAGTTCTGCAATATGGCTTGGCGGAGGGTTTTGTGTCTTTTTCAAGCGGTCTCTATAGACTCTTAGAGGTTGGCGTGTTTGACAGACTGCAATATGGCTTGGCGGAGGGTTTTGTGTCTTTTTCAAGCGGTCTCCGAAAGAGTCATACGGGAAATTTGAACTTCAACATGCTAGCTCTTCCATTTTGTCTTCTCTTGTCTTTGATCTTACTGTATCTTTGAGATCAACTCCCAATCATGGGGGATGAGGGAAATATGGTCTATTGCTCTCCGTTAAATTGGTTTATCAAGATTCTTAAAATGCGAAAAGCATAAATGGTCTCTAACTCTTGACAGGTAGTCCTCTATTGCTGGATTCAATACTCTTACAGATCGTTCTTGTTCCCGTAGTCGCTTCGGTAGTAATCTATGTACTAAGCAAGAGGTTTGCACATAGGATTGGTTGGGCTGCTTTCGCCGCTGTCTTCTACACGACCCTGTTGAGTCTGGTTGTGGCAACTCGGGTAACCGGCGGGGAGCCTCTTGTGGAGGTCTACGATTGGGCACCGAGTATGAGTCTGTGTTTCGGTCTGCGAGCGGATGGGTTGAGTCTCCCTCTTGTTCTGACCATAAACATCTTGTCTGCAACGATTTCTGTTTATTCGATTCCATATATGAAGGAGAAGATTGGGGGCAAGAGGAAGGAGTATGGAGTATACTACGCTTTGTACCTTCTCTACACGGCAGGTATGGTGGGGGCGGTTTTGGCGACTAACCTCATTGAGTTCTTCTTATTCTACGAGTTTATGCTCATCCCCTCGTACTTCCTCATAGTTCAGTGGGGTTATGGGGCGCGGGAGCGGATAGCCTTCATGTATTTTATTTGGACACATCTGGGCGCCTTGGCATTGCTGGCAGGCATTCTATCCACGTATGGAATAGTAGGTTCATTGGATATATACGAGATACCGATGCTTCTGAAGCAGGCTAACCCTTCCTTCGAGTCGACGGTGGGGATCTCCGTTCTTATGCTCATCGGTTTTTTCGTCAAGATGGCTGTCTTTGGTCTCCATGTATGGCTTCCTCATGCTCACGCTGAGGCCCCGACGCCTATCAGCGCCTTACTCTCACCAGCGATGATCGGGATAGGGGGGTACGCGACTGTCAGAATAACCTTAATGTTCTTTCCTGCAGTATTCGAAGCATTTGGCACCATCCTGTCTGTTTGGGCTTTGGCAACGATCATCTATGGGGGTATGATGGCTTTGGCGCAGGACGACCTGAAGAGGCTTCTTGCATACTCTAGCATCAGTCAGATGGGATACATGCTTTTGGGCATCTCCTCGCATAGTGTCCTAGGGGTGTCGGGTTCGATGTTCCATTACGTCTCCCACGCTACGTGTAAGGGACTCCTCTTCATGGCTGCGGGTTCGATTATTCTTCAGGCAGGGGGTCTAAGAAGCATCAAGGTTCTGGGTGGCTTGGCGTCGAAAATGCCTATCACAACAATGGCGGCGTTGATAGGCTTTCTGGGAATCATGGGGATCCCACCTTTGAACGGTTTTCAGTCGGAGTGGATGCTCTTCAGTGGTGTGTTCCAAGAAGCCATTACCAGCGGTTCTGTGTCAAGACTCATCACAGCATACACGGGCATCATAGCTACAATACTTACTGCCTGCTACAGCCTCTGGACTATACGAAGAGTCTTTTTCGGGAAGAGACCAGACTATCTCGAACATGTTCAGGAAGCTCCACGAGAGGTTACCGTTCCTCTCCTAGTTCTCTCAATTGCGACTGTGTTGTTAGGAGTATTCCCTACCATCATAAGCAGGATTCTCTTACCTACAGTCGCAACCATCATGGGTAATTGAGAGGGTAGCGTAATGCAGGACTGCCTGAACACATTCCAAAGCAGCCTGACGCTAGGATTCTTCTGAATCAGATTGTTCTTTCCTAAGATCGCTTCTAGTTTGAAGTTTGGCGATACTTCTCGTCATGATGGCGTCACATTCACTGAGATCTTCGTCAAGTTCTTGGAGACGAGATGAAGCGGACATTGCCTTGGTCCAAGCATCTTGAAGTATTTGGCTGACACGGTCAAAGGTCTCAATATCGACTTTGGCTTCGCTCTCCTCGAGGGTCTCGAGCTCTTTAAGCACTCTTCGGTGTTCATATTCGATGTGCTTGAGTAGTTCGTGTAATTTCTCTTTGAGACGTCCAAGTGCCTCCTCAGCATAGGAGATTTTCTCTACTAGGAGTGTCTTATCAGGAGATGCCATCTTACACCAACCAGGTCTCATTTATCTTTGGTTTCTAATTCAATTCAAATCTTATTGTTCAGACTCATGATGCACGCTTACCGAATACAAGGCATCCTTCGAACCATACCATGTACACAAGATTCATTTCTAAATTCTGGTGGTGTTACTGGGCTTCGAATCTTTCGGCGGCTGCACCAATCGCTTGATGAAGAAGCAGGTTTCTCTTCGTCGATACGAGTCTTCCATCGGCTATCGACCTTGTTGGGAAAATGAAGTATCATATGAGTTCTTTCAGTCTCTCCACAAGGGTACGGTCAACTATTACAGTTAGGTAGTGTGTTTGCCAGAACGGGAAAGGTTGGCAGGATGCGCGATAATCATGATCAGAGCAGCCGCCACCATGAACAGCGTCTCTTGAGGCTAATGATTTTACATGTCCGTGTTAAGTCGTTGATGCGTCATGATCGCCAAGACCATCTACTATGATGGCGTCATAAAGTATGTGTGTGGATTAATGGCTGAAAGACAATGTTTGTCTGAGTAGATGGTCAGTGCTATAATCCTAAGATTTTTCGAATATTCCCTCCAAGAATCAGGTTCTTCTCCTTCTCCCGAATGCCAGGAATCGTATCAAACTTACTGACCTCTCGTTCTTGGGCTATGTAAGGCGAGTCTGATCCTGCTACTAGCTTTTCTGCTCCCAGCCGTTCAAGGGCCTCCTGAAGCTTGGGGGGATCAAACATTCCGGTAGTGCCTAGGTAAACATTCTCAAATCTCTCAGAAACCTCTAGGTATCTTGAGCCCTGCATATGTGCCATGATTATTGGCGCCTTAGGAACCTTGGCGGCAAGAGTCCCAATTCCTTCTGGAGAGGAGACGGGTTTCCCGGAGTCAAAAACTACGGGTACGCGCAGCTCGGCTGCCTTCTCGATGATTCGGGTCACGATCGGATTGTCAAGCGTGAATTTCTGGCTACTCGGATGCAGTTTCACCCCTCGAAGTCCAAGTCTTACTACCGCACGGTCTAGCTCCGTCAATGCCTTTTTTCCGTAGTTGGGGTCGAGCCTGGCGAAACCGATCAACCGTTCGGGATACTGCTCTGTCGCCTTTGCTATGTAATTATTCGCCAAAGAGAATGATATCCCAGGTTTTACCTCATTGAAGGGGAAGACTACAGCCATGTCTATTCCCACCCTATCCATATTTCTTATAATCTCTACTGCGGTCTGGCTCGCGCCATCTCCACGATCAGGTCCTCCGAGATGATTATGAGCGTCAATGATCATCCCTTCACCTCCTATGGCTGGGTTCTTCGGAATTGGTCTGGAGTACAAAGATCTCGTTTGCTATCTCTTCATCCACCGCTATCTGTGTCTGTCCGACCTGGAAGACGTGTGAAGGGAATCTCTGGATCACCTGGATCGGCATTCCAGGTGTAATGCCGAGCGCCATTAGTTTCGGAAGTCTCTCTCTTCCCTTCGAGTGGATGTAGACGATCTTTCCTTCCTGTCCGTTTTCCAGTTGGGCGAGGGGTGCTACGATCCCCTTTGTCTTATCGTAGCCTTCCAAGCAACATTTTCCCTTCGGTATTGGGCTCCCATGGGGGCAAACTCTCGGATGCCCCAAGAGGACACAGATATTCTCTTCTATGCCTTCCCGTATCAAATGTTCAAATTTGCAGGCAGTCTCCTCTAATAGTCCAGCCTCAGTATCGAGAACGTCCACAAGCAAACGTTCTGCAAGCCTATGTCTTCTCACGACCTTCTCTGCTTCAGACCGCCCTGCGGCTGTCAGTGAGATCCGGTCATCCGACAGGAGGATTAGGTTCAAGTCTGAGAGCTCTTTGATGCCCCCCTCCCCTGTATCTATCCTCAGGTTGTCGAGGTGAAACTCCGTTTTTCCCTCCTCTTCGATACGGGTCCATAATGCCTCCAGGATTTCCTCTGCGTTTTCACTCAGACTCATTCTTTTCTTTCCTCCGATCTTTCAATATTCTAACTAGTTCTGACTCGGCGGGTACCTCGAACCCACAATTAGGACATCGAACCATGTTACAGTTCTTTGAGAGCGGACATCCAGCACAGACGACTACGCTCTCGTCTTCTTCAAATTGATATCCACAGAGGGAGCACCTCATAGCTGAACCCCCAAGGCAATCAACGTAAGGTTGAGGAGGAAACCGACAAGGAAGGCGAAGGGGAATATGAAGAAGGCTATGGCGAGTGCTGTCTTCACTCCTCTCTCTTTTATGGTTACAGAGAATTGGGCGATGCATGGCACGAATAGTGTGAGGGTCACGGCAGCCACTACCAAGGGAATACCAGACAATACACCCGAGCGATGTAGATCGTAAAGACCAGCAGCTCCATAATCCCTCCGGAAGAATCCGAAGAGGAAGGCTACTGCAGTTTCCTTGGGAAGTCCGATCCATCGAACAGGGTAGGATAGAATGTTTATGATCAGATCGAACACCCCAGTTATCTGACCAACCCAAAGGAAGATGCTGGCAAGTATAAACAAGGGGAAAACCTCTTTGAAGTACCATTCCACCCGCGTGTATGTCTTCATTAGAACGTTGCTTATCTTCGGCACCCGCAACGGAGGCACCTCCATGTAGAAGCTAGGGCTCTCCCCGGGCATAAGTTGGGCGGTAAGGAAACCCACCAGTAAGAAAACACCGCCCAGAGCAATTGACCAGATCAAGGTTGCCATGGGGTTGCCCGCTAGGATAGCCAAGAGAACACCAATCTGGGCAGAACAGGGAATAGCCAACGCTAAAAGGAAAGTCGCTATGACCCTTTCCCGAGGGGTCTCCAGGGTTCTAGTGACTATGGTGGCCATGGTGCTACACCCAAAACCGAGGATCATAGGGATCACGGCTCGACCATTTAGACCGATTCTCTTGAAGACCCGGTCGATGAGGAGAGCCATCCGGGGCAGATAGCCGGTGTCCTCTATTATTGAGAATGCTATGAAAAAGGTGCTCACGATGGGCAAGATGAGGGCTATGGCATAGCGGATTCCCAAGGTGATGATGCCATATTCTCCGACGAATAGGTCCCGAAGAGGAGTATACGAGAGGTAAGTGGAGAACAACTCTACCACAAGGGGGTTTACATACTCTCCGAAAACAATCTCTTCGAGAAAATCCACTAGGGTTTGAGCCCCGAATACGCCCACGAACTGATACAGGCCGAAGTACAGAATTAGGAGAAGGATCGGGACCCCTGTCAAAGGCCTCATCATCAGCCTGCTGAGTCTCTCTCTGAAAGTGAGCCTGAGCTTTGAGGTGTAAGTCAACGTGTTTGCAACTATGCGTCTCGATTCCCACTGTCTCTTCCTGTTGATGATGTAGTTGAGGGGGTGGCTGTACCTCTGTCGGGTTTCGTCTACAATCTTTTTGATGAGTGCATAGTTCTCGTCTTCTCTTGTCTTGGCGAGGCTCCATACTTCATGGTCGTCTTGTAGGAGTAGAAGTCCGATAGCCCTCTTTGAGAGCAAGTATTCCCCTTTCAAGAGACTGGAGATTTGTTCCAAGGAGTTCTCCAGGTGAGGGTGATAGCGGACTCTCCTCCGGTCAAGTCTTGGAGAATAGTTAACAATTCTTTCTTTGAGGTTCTCCATCCCCCTGCCAGTGGTGGCAACTGTGGCCACAACGGGGATACCGAGTTCATCCTCCAGAGATTCTGCATCGATTGTTATCGCCAGTTTCTCTGCTTCGTCCACCATATTCAAGTCCAGAATGACTGGAAGCCCTGCCTCGATCAGCTGTAGAGTCAGGGGAAGCATCCTCTCCAGGTTCTTGGCGTCAACCAGCTGGATCACTACGTCAGGTCTCTCATTAAGGAGTATGGATCTGGCGACTCTTTCATCCTCAGTGATTGGGAGGAGCGAGTATATGCCTGGTGTATCGATAACCTCGAATTCCTTCTCTCCGATCTTTTTCTTGCCCCTAGAAACCTCTACTGTGGTTCCCGGATAATTGGATACGGTGACATACGAACCAGTCAGGTTTTGGAACACTACACTCTTACCCGTGTTTGGGCTCCCAACCAGAGCTATCTTTCTTGGATGGGTGGTTGGAATCTCTGAGTTCGAATTGCCGCCATTGCCGAGACGAAGTCTGTCCAAACCCACGAGTTCAGTCACGTCCTGCCCTCTCTTGGAGTGTTTTCGATGATTTGCCGGGATGAATCCACATGACACCGTCATAATTTAGGCTAGCCTAAATAATAAGCTTTGTCTCTAAGGGACACTCCAATTCTCAAATCTGCTTCATCCTTGGCTTTGGGGGGCTAGGGAGCTAACCTGGGTTCGATCCCAGTAGAGAAACAAGAAGCGTAGGTTACCATGGAATAGTTTTTATGGAAGAGTCTTCAGAATGAGCCGTTTCGTGTAGACGGGGGTTGGATGGAATTGCGCTCGACTTTTTATGACATCTTGTCGATCTACGTTCCCGCCTTCTTCATCTTCCTAGGGATGGGGATTGTCGGTCCTATTCTTCCTATATACGCGAAGTCCTTCAAAGTCTCCTATACCCTCGTCTCCCTCGCGATCTCGATGTACGCTTTCGGCCGGCTAATCGTCGATCTCCCTGTCGGCATGGTTGCTGACCGGTTCGGTAGGAAGCCGCTTATGATCGTAGGGACAGTTCTACTCACGGTTACCGCCTACCTGAACGCGATTGCCTCGAATTTCTGGGAGTTCCTCGTTTACCGCCTGATCCAAGGGGTGGGATCCTCGATGTGGATGACAAGCAGGACAACACTCCTCGCGGACATCCTTAAGCCTGAGGACCGGGGGCGGACGATGGGCTACTTTCAGGCTTTCATGCTGCTCGGTTCGTCGGCAGGCCCCGTTATAGGGGGCATAGTCGCAACAGGCTGGGGTATCCGTGCACCATTCTACTTCTACGCCTTGGCTGGTCTGGTCAGTCTGATCATTACTGTCATCTGGATACGGGAACCGCATGATGTAAAGACGAGGTATACCGACCACGACTTCTCGTATGAAACCATTAGGAGACTCATGTGTAACAGGAGTTATAGTATGGCGTGCCTCGCTACTTTCACTGTCTTTTTCATGAGAACCGGCATTCGAGGTACAATGGTTCCATTATATGCTAATGTCATCCTAGGTTTCGACGAGCTGACAATCGGCACGATCATCAGCTATGCCACAATTACAAATCTCATTATGACGATTCCAATGGGTTATGCAGTAGACTACTTTGGCAGAAAACCACCGATAATCATCAGCCTCACAATTACCGCTATCTCAGCCTTCTTATTCCCCTCAACATCGAACTATTTTCAGATCTCTCTCGCCGCGGTGCTGCTTGGGGTTGGCACAAGTGGTGCAGGTCAAGCACCTCTAGCACTGGCAACGGATGTTACCCTCGATGAGCCGCACGGTTTCTCCATGGGTCTTTACCGGCTCTTCGGCGATTTAGGATTCGTTGTCGGCCCCATCATTCTGGGGCTTATTGCCGATAGCCATGGCTTGAGGGCTCCATTCTACTTCATGACTGCCCTGATCCTTGTGAACACTGTTCTTGTAGGAGTCTTCGCTAAAGAAACCTATAGTGCAAGGCGAAGTCAAAGTGATTAAGGTTCTACCGTAGTGCGGACTAGGATTCTTCAGACCACGGTGATTCCTTAATCTATGATGTTATGGGGGTCTCCGCCGTCACCATGAAAGGCTGGATGGCTTATACCGTTTGGCAAATGTCTAAGCTGATTGATCAAAATGATGTGTGTTATCTCTGGTTTGAGATGTTGTATGTGACTAGTAGCGAAGGGTTGGATCTACCTTGTTAATCGGTTCTTCTCCCCTGGATATTCTCGATATGTTCTCCGCTATGATCTCCAGCCTCCTCCACCCACGTTCTTCCGTGATGCCTACGCAGTGGGGTGTAGCGACCACGTTCTCAAGCCTATGGATTGGGAACCGCGACGGCTCAGCCCCCTTGCTTTCGCTTTGCCAACCCGGTTTGGTCCAGTATTCATTGTACCATACGTCTAGACCGGCGCCGGCTATCCAGCCCTCCTTCAACGCCCTGTATAGGGGTTCCTCCTCGATGATCTCCGCTCTACCAATATTTACTAGGAAAGCAGATTTCTTCATTTTACGTAACTCGCTTTCCCCTATCAATTCCTGTGTCTCAGGTGTCAGTGGCAGTGTTATTACGAGGAAGTCCGAGGTCTCTAGTACTTGTTCGAGGTCTCCGGGTCCCCCGAGGAAGCCTAACCCGAGCTCCCTTTCAAGCTCCTTTGATGGGTGACGTTTTGTGGCTACGACATTCATACCGAAGACCAGTCCCATCTTCGCGACTTCTGTGCCTATGCTGCCTAACCCTAGGATGCCTAGGGTCTTCCCTCTAAGCCTGATGCCCCTCTCCCTGTACGGGATCCCCTGCTGGAACTTGGTGTGTCGAGGTACGATTCTCTTGGCGAGAGTCATTACAAGCGTGAAGGCGCCCTCAGCGAGCCGGGACGGGTCTGCCCCGGACGTGTTAGCTACATAGATATCCCTGTCCTTGAAAGAGTCGAAGGGGATGTGGTTGGCTCCTGCCCCTGTCGTCTGGATGAGCCTAAGTCTCTTCGCCCCCTTCACAATGCGATCTGATACTCCACCGCCGATTATCACGTCCGCGTCACGCGCCAGCCTCGCTACCTCTTCATCGGAGCCAGTCTTGGGGACCACAAACTCGCAGCTATCAGGTACCTTCTTCTTCAGCTCTATAATAGGATCCCAGAATCCTCGCCGAAGTAAGTTTCTGCTGACGATTAGAATCTTCAAAATACGCCCCGATCCGTTAGAATGGATTCCCGCATATAAGTATAGATTGAGGTTCGATGAAATACCAAACGCGCTTAGAAGATCCTGGAGGTGTAACTAGCGGTCCTAGTGGGATACGAATTTCGACGACAGCACCATTAATCTGTTGGATTGCTCTATTCGTAGTCTCCAATATCAATTAGATACTAGTATGAACTCAAGTAGATATGCTGCCGGCACTCCACAAGTTTAAAAACTTATAATCTTGCTATGGTCAAACCGCTGTATGGTAGGGAATAATCTTGAGGGATCGTCAAATTCGCTGCTAGACAATCTATGGTTCTCGATTCCATCCCTACAAACCCTTATAACAATTCACTCTTCAGAACTGGCGGATACTCTATCTGAAGATTCACGCCCAAAATGGAGGATCAAGAAGCATGTTCAAAGAGGTTCAGAATCAAGTAGACTTCCCTGAGTTAGAACATCGAATCCTCAAGTTCTGGGTCGATACTGGTGCCTTCAAGAAACGTGTCGAGCTCAGTCGAGGGAAGAAACCCTGGTCGTTTCTTGACGGCCCGATCACGGCAAACAATCCTATGGGTGTCCATCACGCGTGGGGACGCACATACAAAGACCTTTTTCAACGCTATAGGGCAATGCGCGGTTTCAATCTCCGCTATCAGAACGGATTTGACTGCCAAGGACTTTGGATCGAGGTAGAGGTGGAGAAGGAACTAGGCTTCAAATCAAAGAAAGACATCGAGACCTACGGAATCGCCGAATTCGTCAACCGCTGCAAACAGAGGGTGCTGCACTATAGTGCGATACAGACCGAACAATCCATTCGCCTAGGCTATTGGATGGACTGGAATAACCCGGATTCCCTGAGAAAACTGGAGAGCCGCATGGAAGACCCGGAGAGTATTGTTGAGATCCAGGGAAGAACAGGCCCCGTGTCAGGCAGGGTCGAAAAGGTTGTGGGTCGACTGGGGTCACGAGACATAGGTGGCTCCTACTTCACGTTCTCCGACGAGAACAACTACACGATCTGGGCGCTTCTCAAGAAATGCCACGAAAACGGTTGGATATACAAAGGCAGAGACGTCATGCCTTGGTGTCCCCGTTGTTCCACCGCACTTTCGCAACATGAAATTACTACCGACGGCTACCGGGAGTTATCACATCTCGGATTGACTGCGAGGTTCCCGTTGCGGGACCGGGAAGGGGAGTCTCTACTAGTCTGGACGACGACGCCTTGGACCCTATCTTCGAACGTTGCGGTCGCCGTGCATCCACAAATGATCTATGTGAGGGTTCGCCAAGGAACCGAGGTATTCTATCTGGCTAAAGCCGCAGTCTCTAGAACGTTAGAAGGAGACTACGAGGTGGTTGAGGAGTTTACAGGAGAGAGACTGCTGAATTGGACGTACGATGGACCGTTTGATGAACTTCCGGCCGAAAGAGAGGGGGGTGCTGTAGATTCTCATCGTGTGATTCCGTGGAAAGAGGTTAGTGAGGTAGAAGGTACGGGGATCGTCCATATGGCCCCTGGCTGTGGTAAGGAGGACTTCGAGTTGAGTATGGAGTACGACCTCCCTGCGATATCCCCGTTGAACGAATACGGGGTCTTCATCGAGGGCTTTGGATGGCTTTCTGGTCTCTCGGTCTACCAATCACACAAACAGATCGTTGAGGACCTACGTCGAAAGGGGTTGCTCTACAAGGTGGAGGACTATACTCACCGCTACCCCGTCTGTTGGCGTTGTGGAAATGAGCTGGTCTTTCGCCTCGTCGACGAGTGGTTCATAAGTATGGGTGAAAAACTCGGCAAACCCCTGAACAAGATCTCGAAGGAAGAGAGGCAGAGGAACCTACGCTACCAGATCATCGATGTAGTACAGGAGACGAGTTGGGTTCCCCCATTCGGTCTACGCCAGGAAATCGACTGGCTCCTCAACATGGAGGATTGGATGATCTCGAAGAAGAGGTACTGGGGTCTCGCCCTACCCATATGGGTATGCCGGAAATGCGGTACCTTCGATGTGATAGGCAGCAAGGAAGAGTTGAAGTCCCGGGCAGTCTCTGGCTGGGAGGAATTCAAGGGGCACTCCCCTCACCGTCCCTGGATAGACGCAGTTAAGATAGCATGCCCGAAATGCGGTGAGGATGCTTCTCGCATACACGATGTCGGCAATCCTTGGCTAGACGCAGGAATAGTAGCGTACTCTACGCTGGACTACCTCAATGATCGAGAATACTGGGACAAATGGTTCCCTGCCGACCTGATATGTGAATCCCTGCCTGGTCAATTCAGGAATTGGTTCTACTCCCTGCTGGCGATGAGTACGATCATAGAAGGTCGCCCCCCCTTCAAGACCTGTATCGGCTATGGTTCGGTGCTCGCGGAGGATGGGAGAGAGATGCACAAGTCATGGGGAAATGCAATATGGTTCGACGATGCGGTCGAGAGTATGGGAGCCGACGTCATGCGGTGGATGTACTGCAGAACCAATCCTGAAACCAATATGCGCTTTGGCTATGGGGGGGCCAGCGAAACTATGAGAAGGTTCCTGATTCCGCTATGGAATATTTACAGCTTTTTCATTACATATGCACGACTAGATGGGTGGACCCCCGAGAATACCAGTACCGACTTCTCCTTGCTGGACCGCTGGATATTCTCCAAGCTTCAAAGACTCGTGCAACAGGTAACGGACAGCTTGGAGAATTTCAACGTTCCTGAGGCAACCTCTCGATTGGAGCAGTTTGTAGATGAACTATCGAAGTGGTATGTTCGCCGGTCACGACGAAGATTCTGGAAGAGCACGAAAGATCTCGACAAGTTGACAGCCTACACAACGCTCTACACTTGTCTGACGACGCTCTTGAAACTCCTCGCGCCTTTCGTTCCCTTTGTCACAGAGGAGGTGTATCAAAACCTTGTACGCGAGGTTACACCCGACACGCCCGAGAGCGTGCATCACAACGACTGGCCTTCCCCGGACCTCTCCTTGATCGATGAAGAATTGATGGAGGACATGGATCTGGCGGTGAGAATAAGCGAGCTGGGCCGGTCCCTTCGCAGTGCATCAGGGGTCAGATTACGGCAACCATTGGCGGTGGCAAAGGTCTATGCTGAGGAAGGTAAGCTGAAGCGAATAGAGAGGGTTTCCAGTCTCATCGAAGGCGAGCTCAACGTCAAAGACCTAGTCTTCTGTACCGATAGAAAGGAACTCGTAGACTACGTTGTTCGGCCGATTCCGGAACAACTGGGTAGACGGTACGGTGCAATGCTTCACAGGATAGAGGAAGTCGTGAGCGAGATGGACTCAAATAGTCTTGCGTCACGATTCCAACAAGGCCTTAGCGTGGACGTCGACGTGGATGGCAATATAATATCCCTAGATCCTCAAGATGTTGATCTGCGGATTCAACCCAAGAAGGGCTACACTTTCATCGAGAAAGACGAAGTCACCTTGAGCATATGTACGGAGATTGATGAGAAGCTTGAGGAGGAAGGGCTTGCGAGAGACATCGTACGTCACATCCAAAATCAACGCAAGATGGCGGAGTTCGATATAGACGACCGAATCGAGACCTACTATGAGTCTGGAGAGAAACTTACACATGTTTTCTCATCTTTCGGTGAATACATTGCTGCAGAAACCTTGTCAAGGACTCTGGAGAGAGGTAGAGCCCCTAAAGGAGCCCATGTGAAGGAGCTCAATATCGGTGGGGAACCTTTGAAGCTCGGTTTGGTGCGATTGCATAGGGAGGAATCCGGAAAAAAGAACGTAGAGTAACACGCAGACGTAAACTCTCGTCGCAATACAAGAAACAAGTTCGGGCTTTCTACCAGCCTTGGCATGCGTATGCCGAATCATAGTCCGATATGGGAGTCAACCTATTTGTCAGGATCAGAAGCCGACCTCCAATTAAGCGGGATAAGACTGTTTCCGACCTCTTTCGAGAGCCTCGGGGTCCGGTCGATGTGTACGCTGATCGAGACCCCGGACGTCAAGATACTTGTCGACCCCGGTGTCTCTTTGGGGCCTAGATGGGGGCTTCTACCCCATCCAATGGAGTACTCGGCTCTTAGGAAGGCACGTGAACAGATAGTAGATCTTGCCAAGAAGGTTGACATCGTTACCATCTCCCACTATCATTATGACCACTATTCGCCTGCGTGGAAACAGGTTGAAACCGTGTGGACTTGGAGTAACAAAGAGGTATCCCAAGAGATATTCGGGGGGAAGAGGGTCTTGGTCAAAGATATTCGAGACAAGATCAATTACAGTCAACGTAGGAGAGGGTGGTTCTTTCAGGATACAGCCAGGAGATGGGTTGAATCCCTGGAAGTTGCTGATGGACGAAGTTACGAGTTGGGTTCAACGACGCTGTCTTTCTCTGACCCTGTACCCCACGGCGAGGATGGTTCTCGTCTAGGCTATCTCCTAATGTTGTGTGTGGAACACGACGATGAAAGGGTCATGCACTGCTCGGATGTTCAAGGACCGGGATCACAAACGGCTCTACACGCGATACTCTCCTTCAGACCAGACATCGCGATAATCGGGGGTCCCCCTTTCTATCTCTCCAACTTCAGAATCAGCGAAGATACGATCGATTCGGCCTTAAGGAATGCGGAGAGGGCAGCAAGTCAGGTTCCGTTGATCGTCTACGATCATCACTCATCGAGGTCCGAAGACTGCTTGCATAGGCTATCTCGACTAAAACGGATTGCAAGGCAGAATGGGCATGAGATCGTCACGGCCGCAGAATTCTCCGGCGTTCCCAATAATTTTCTCGAAGCCAAGAGAAGAGAATTGTATCAAGAGAATCCGCCAAGCGACGCCTTTCAAGAATGGGCGGCCCTCTCTAAGGCGAAGCGTAGAAGACGGATGCCTCCGATATGATTGATGCCGTCTGTATCGATGTCTAGGTGGCTCCCAAACTCCTAAAATCTAGTTCCTGAGCTTTCTCTATTGGGCGTCGTATGGTCGATCTGGCCCAGGGGATTCCCTCTTGGTGGAAGATGTCCTAGATCTTGAGTTGACTTAGACGCCCTTCACATCTAGCCGACGAATTTTACTTTCATTATTCTCTATTCTTTTTATACTCTGCAATGAATATAGACTACGTGAGGCTACCCCGTTTCTCCGTATCGAAGGTGTATGATCCATGGGCCTCGTCGAAGAGGCATTAGACAGCTCCTCTGTCTTCAAGGATGAGAGCAAGATTTCTCTGGAATATGTTCCAGCCTCTCTTCCATGCCGTAAGAACGAACTTCTTACGTTAACACAACTCTTTCGTTCTCTGATCGAGAGACCTGGGGAAGCGAGTCAAAGGGTACTTATCAAAGGCAAGGTAGGAACCGGTAAGACCTCTCTAGCCAAACGTTTCGGTCAAGATTTTGAGAGGGTGGCTCAGACTAGAAACGCCAATATCCGATACGTGCATGTTAACTGCCGGATTGACGGTAGCTTCTTCAATATCCTGAAGAACATCATCAGGGACCAGTTCAAGCAAACTTTCCCTGAACGCGGTTTCTCGTCTGAGGAAGCCCTTCAGATTCTCATATCTATATTGGATGAGGAAGACGCCCACCTAGTGTTGGTCTTGGATGAACTTGAGTCTCTGATAGAGAAGGAAGGTTCGGGGCCTCTCTATAGTTTGAGTAGGATACAGGAGAGCCGTCCTCCTGACTCTGCTCAAAGGCTCTCTCTGATCTGTATCTTTAGAGTTCCTCAATGCAAGGGTGCTCTCCGTTCTCTGGACCCGAGTACACGTGGCACCCTTGGTCATAGGGTTATCGACTTGGACGAGTACGATTCGAAGGAGTTATTGGAGATCCTGAACTACCGAATCAAGGAGGCGTTCAAAGAAAACGCTGTGCTTGATGAGACCGTATCTTTGATTGCTGACATCGCGTCCCAACCGGATTTCGGAAGCGCTAGGGCCGCCATCGAACTCACCTACCTCTCAGGTAAATGCGCCGACGGCTTGGGGTCGACGATGGTTCTACCGATGCACGTCCGAACGGTTCAACCGAACCTTTCGCTAGCTATCAAAGTCGGAGACTTGAAGGCGTTGAAGGAGCATGAGAAGCTGATGCTTCTGGCTACTGCTCGTATCTTAGCCTGCAACCCTGAGGAAGCCTACGTCGATATGGGTAAAGCCGAGAGAATGTACTCTGCTGTCTGTGAAGAATTTGGGAGAAAGAACCGGCGTCACACTCAGGTTTGGAAATACATTCAGTCCCTTTCTTCTCTGGGTCTAGTCACCACAAAGATCTCTGGCTCCGGTATTAGAGGAAAGACAACCCTGATTGGGCTGCCTTTTTCGGCTGGAGACCTGGAGAGAGAACTCTCCCGTATGCTGAAAGAAACTTCTTGATGGTATTGAGGGTGACTCTGGAACCATCTATCGAGAACGTGTTCTCTTCAAGGGGGCGAGTTAGGATTCTGCGGCTTCTTGTCGAAGTAGGTGAACTCAACATTACCGAGATAGCAAGAAGAACGAGATTGAATTATTCCGCTACAAACCGGCATCTTGTGGCCCTGAGAGAAATGAGGCTTGTCGAAGAGAAGACGTTCGGAAAGATTAGAATATTCAGCTTCAAGTTTGAAGATCCAAGAGCCAAGGCTATAAAAGCCCTGATAGACCTTTGGCACTCTAAAGCAATTAAATAGGAGGATTGTTTCCTCTTCGCTTCAACTATTCGTCAGAAAGGGCCAAAGACTTCTAGATGCTTGAGAGGTAAGACTATTAACAAGTTCGATACAGCTACGATTGCCAACCTCATCCATAGGATCGGTTGGGTCAGTAAGGAGTTTGCGAGTTGTCTGAGAAACAGATCGAACGCTCAATGGTCGACGTGAGCGGCAAACCTGTGGTCTACCGTCAAGCATCGGCGGTAGGCGAGATAACCCTCAAATCGAGCACTGTGAAAGCGATTAAGGCAGGTAGGATCGAGAAGGGAGATCCTTTTTCCGTGGCTAGGGTGGCCGCGATCCTTGCGGCTAAGAATACCAGTTCGATCATCCCGATGTGTCACGCTGTCCCGCTGACCGGTGTGGAAGTGGACTTCCGTCTACTAGATGAGGGGGTGAGGGTTCGAAGTGTTGTGAAGGCATCGTGGAGGACTGGTGTCGAGATGGAGGCGCTAGTTGCGACAACCACGGCTCTTCTCACGGTTTGGGATATGGTCAAGCAACACGAGAAGAGTGAGGAAGGTCAGTACCCGCATACGCGAATCCTAGAAGTTAGGGTCGAGGAGAAGGTCAAGAGGGCTCTCGATGAGTAGTACGTCGAAGAAACACAAGGAAGGGGCTCCCATGAATCTCAGATTTGGGGTGGTAACTGTGAGTACGTCACGATATTGTGACAAAGAAAGGGGGCTTCCTGTATCTGACGTGTCTGGGGATCTGATCTCAGACTTCTTGGTTCAAGCGGGGCATAGGGTGATGAGGCGGTCGATTGTCGCAGACGATCAGGTAAGGATAAGAGAGTGGGTTGAGTCTGCGCTTCATGATCCTGCAATCGACGTCTTGATTACCTGCGGTGGCACGGGGATTAGCATTTCTGATGTGACGATCGAGACTGTGAGAGAGTTGTTCGACAGGGAGCTTCCTGGGTTCGGGGAGATCTTTCGAATGCTCAGTTACAAGGAAATGGGTTCGGCAGCCTTTGTCTCCCGAGCGGTTGCTGGCATATCTGAAGGCAAGGTGATTTTCTGCGTTCCCGGGTCTCCTGATGCCGTAAGACTGGCTTTGCCCGAGCTTGTGTTGCCCGAGGTCGGGCATATCATCAGACATATCAGGGAGTGAAGCAAAGCTGGTTGTTCCCTCTTCCTTTTGTGACTCCTTCGGTCGCCCGGTAATCAATCTCCGTGTGCTTGTGACCCAGAGATGCGATCTACGGTGTCCCTACTGTCATCGGGAAGGTATGCTCTCTTCGGCTACAGAAATGAGTCCTGAGGAGATCGGAAGGATTGTTCGTCTGGCCGCCGAATTCGGTGTCACAGATGTGAAGCTTGCCGGTGGGGAACCTTTGTTACGAGTAGACCTCGAGAATATAGTTAGGCAGATTTCCTCGACTCCGCAGATCAAAGACGTCTCGATGACGACGAATGGGTCTTCCCTCGCCTCTCGTGCAAAGTCCTTGTACCATGTAGGGTTACAGAGGGTCAACATCAATCTATTTTCTCTAGACCCATCGGTATATCGGAGCTACACCGGAGGAGACTTGGAGAAGACAAAGATAGGTATCGAAACCGCCATTCGAGTCGGCTTGAACCCGGTGAAGGTGAACATGTTGATCTTGAAAGATGTCAATGACCAAGAGATACCCTCGATGATTGAGTACTGTGGCAAGGTTGGGGTGATTCTCCAAGTCCTGGAACTTGAGCTGGTAAACATAACCGACGAGTACTATCGGACCTACCACTTCGACCTCTCTGGAATCGAGAGAATGCTCGAGAAGAAGGCGAGAAGAATCGTGGTCCGGGAGAGAATGCAGGATCGGAGGGTGTACCATCTTCCCGACGTGAAGGTCGAGGTGGTACGTCCCATGGAGAACACGGCGTTTTGCGCAAGATGTACTAGACTGCGGCTCACCAGCGATGGAAAGTTGAAGCCTTGCCTTATGAGAAACGACAATCTGATCGATATCCTGACTCCTTTACGGGAAGGGGCGACTGCGGATGAACTGAGGCGGCTCTTCGTTCGTGCAGTGAAGTCCAGAGCCCCGTTCTTCCGGAGCAACTAGGTAACCACGACTTCTTGTTAATCCGATATCTTACTCCGATTGATGAGGGTTATCCTTTACGTTCCGTTTCAGTTAGGGTGTGGATCCTCTTCGCCACTGAACGGTTGCCAGAGATGATTTCTATCTCCTTCGGTGTCAGTCCAAGCCATTCACAAATCCTTGCAGCCTCCTCTGCCGAGTTTGAGAATAGGACCCTGAAATAGGGTAGTTCGAACTTCAATGCAGATTGTGTAGAGCAATGGCATTTCGAGGCGATCTTTCCTCCGATTTCTCGTATCATCTTCCTCCTCATTCTCGATCTGCCAAGATCTCTGATCCTGCTGGGAAACTCGTATTTCACCCATCTCCTCGTCGTCTCCTTGCGCGAGAGAGCGACGCCTGCGCTCATCATTTCGAGGGCGTAGGGTAGGAGTTTCCAATTCTGCTTTCTTTTCATTCTATTGAAGAGTACGTCGGCTCTTGCAAGGGCATCCAAGGCCTGGGAGAGTTCGTCGTTCCTCTCGTATTCCTTCGGGATATTCTCGTATAACCACTCGAGAAGCATTTCATAGTTGACTTCTGAGGCGTTGACTTTTTCCCGTGCAGCCAGTACGCTTCTCGAATTGAATATTCCTCTCAACGTGTTGAAGACGTCTTCCCTCTTTTCTCTTGTAGGTAGGAAGGCGGCGTTCTCGATGGTTACTTTCTCTCTTCCCTCCGAGACCGTTTGAAGGTCTTGGATGGCTGCTCTGACGTCTCCCGCTGCACGTTCTGCGATGAACTGGGGGACGTCTGGGTCTACGGTTACCCCCTCGATTCTTGCGATTTTCGCTAAAAGAGTTACCGTCTCTCTCTTCCGTACAGGGTGGAACCGGATCATCATGCAGTGGGATCTAAGAGTTGCGAATCTCTTGTTCCAAGGGTCGTTTGCTGTCAAGACTATCGGTGCTTTGGTCTTTTTCTGCAGTTGGATGATCGCGGCGAGTCCACCTCGGTCTCTTATACCGTGAACTCCTTCCGCCTCGTCTAGCAGGATGATCCTTCTCTTCTTGTTGAATGTCTGACTCTGCGCGGCTCTTCCTGCTACTCTTTCGATCTTCTTGGCGGTTCGCCAGTCGCTGGCGTTCATCTCGACAAGATCATAGCCCCTCTCTCTTGCGAGGGCGTAGACAAGAGACGTTTTTCCAACACCTTGGGGGCCATAGAGTAGGGCTGCTCTTTTGGCTGGTGGATCTCCGGTTTCCCAAGAGTCAATCCATTTGACGAATTTTGTGATCGCTTCTCTATTTCCCGTTATGTCGGTGATCTTGCTTGGCCGGTATTTCTCGGTCCAAGACCTTATCGCGGGGTTTGGCACGTGTCCTTCATCCATTCGATTCTGGTTACTTAAGAAGCGTGTATTTTGCAAGTAGGCTGCTTAACTGGATTTCCCCGTCAGATCCCTGTGATAGTCTGTATTCGGTTTCTCCAATCGCTTCGACCAGTCTCATCTTGTCTTCCTCTGGCAGGTCGAGAGAGACAGTTTCTCTGTGGATCTGTCTGATGATATCGGACTCTGCTACTCCGTCTTCAATCAGCAAGGCTCGCAGTTGGTTCCTTGCGTCGGTGAACCTCCTGTCTAGAGCTGTCTTCAACATTTCCCTAACTTTAGGGGGGTTCGCCATTCCGGTAACTGAATAGATTGTTTGATCCTTGATCTCTCCGCCTTGTGCAGCTGCGGTCTGTAAGATGTTTATTGCTCTACGGAGGTCTCCATTAGATATCTCTAGGATGGCGTTTACCCCGTCCTCGCTGAGCTGGATTTTTTCGCTCTCTGAAACGTGTTTGATTCGTCCCGCTATCTCGCTGTCTGAAAGCGGTGTGAACCGGAAGATTGCACATCTCGATTGGATCGGCGTGATGATCCTCCCGGAATAGTTGCAGATCAAGATGAATCTGCAGCTCTCCGTATATCTCTCCATGGTACGCCTGAGCGCATGCTGAGCGTCGGAGGTCATCTGGTCGGCTTCGTCCAGGATTAGAATCTTGAAGGGGATCTCTCCTAAGGTTCTGATTCTTGCAAAGTTCTTGATCTTCTCTCGGACGATGTTTATTCCTCTCTCGTCGCTGGCGTTAAGCTCCATGATGGAGGCTGCGAAACCGTCGCCGTATAAGTCCCTTGATAGGCAGAGTGCTGCTGTTGTCTTACCAGTTCCTGGTGGGCCGGCGAATAGGCAGTGTGGTATCGCCCGTTTCTTGACGAATGTACGAAGTCTATCGACGATCTCTCTCTGGTTCACGATTCCGTCTAGGTGTTTCGGTCTGTATTTCTCGACCCAGAGACCAAAGCTCACTGAAACACATCCTCTTGTTCTTGAGGAGAATGTCGGTTCTTCTCTAATTAGCGTTGCTTGCGTCTCCTTAAAGAAACGCTTCTCGCCGCATTCTTCTCAGGGGTGCTTGGAAAGGGATGTTAGACATCTCTTGTACGATAGGGGAAAAGAAGGTGTTTGGGAGGTGCTCCTCCCTTGGGGGAGGAGTCTATGAAAGGATTTGTTCCATTGCGTCTTGCTCGATGTCTTCGAGCAGAGGTATGCCTGTGACCTTCGTAGCCCGTTCGGTCAGGGAAGCGAGATCGCTTCTGTCGATTAGATGTAGCTTAAACTTTCTTGCGCCTGCAAGAAGTTGTTGCAGCCCCACTCCGATCCTGTCGGTCCAGTACGTGTAGAGTCCTATCGCTCCGTATGGTATCTTCTTGAACTCCGCTCCATACCTCTCTTTCAGCTCGGATAGGCAGAGGAAGAACTGTTCTGGTTTGTCGCCGTACTGTTCTGCAAAGGCTTTGGGTAGCCTCCCTTCGTCGGCAAGCTTGGCGAAATACGTTGCTTTCATGGCTGCGGTCATTGGCGCCCTTCCGGTTGCGATTGCCGTTACGAAGGGGCCGCCTCCGAAGTTGCTGAGTGCTATCGATTTGAACATTTGCGTCTCGCTGATGAGTCCTCCCCCCATTCCGATCGTTGGAACGTGTCTTCCCTTGCTCTTCAAGATCTGGGTACATTTCAACACTTGGGCTTCAAGGTATACTGTTGGCGTACTGCACTCGTTCATCATGGGCACTGGGCTCATGCCTGTTCCGCCGCCGGCTCCGTCAAAGGTGACGTGGTCGATTTTCGCTTTCGAAGCCACCTTCAAGGCGAAGGCTACCGCTGCCGGTCTGTAGGCCCCTGTCTTCAAGAACACCTTTTTGGCTCCCTGCTCTCTGAGCCACTCTATATCTTCGATGAAGCCCTCTTCACTCGGCATTCCTACCCTGCTGTGTCTCTCGAACGATTCGAAGGCTCCAGCCTTGAACGCCTCCTGCACCGCTTTATCCTCTGGGTCTGGGATGACCAAGTATCCCCTTTTCTTGAGTGTCAATGCGCGTTCGATGCTTGGCAGTCTGACTTCGCCGCCGATTGCCTTGGCGCCTTGCCCCCACTTTCTTTCGATTATGTTTACTTCCAGCTTTGAAAGCGCGTAGACGTCTACTCCGAGTCTTTGGTCTTCTACATTCGTTTGGACCGAGACGTCTCCGTGCTTTCCGTCCCAGAATTCTCTAAACGTGTTTATCCTGTGCTCCAAGTCCTTCGAGTACGTTACTCTGCCGTCCTCGATCTTTGATTCTTGGTCCATTCCACACACGTTTTCTCCGAGTTGGATGATGGTTCCCGAGATTGCCGCTCCGATAGCCATGCTGTCCCAGTAGGCTTTGGCGATCTTTGTCGAACCTAGACCTGCTGCGTAGACTGGCACTTTCATGGGTATTCCTCCTACATGAGTGCTTATGTCTGCGGCTGGGAACAGCGCCTTGTCTGAGGAAGCCTCTATTCCCTTGGCTCCGAACACTGTTGTCTGGATCTGGAAGTCGCCCCAGTCCAGTCCGTAGTCCTTGTTCGAAGCTGCCGTGGACTGTCCGAATCGGACTGGCTCTGGATAGAGCACTTCTCTGCCTCTGAAGGCGGACTTGCTTATCTCGCACATTATCGGGCAGTCGCCTATGCAGATCGGGCACATTCCGTTGAAAGGGCTGACATCTCTGACCCTTGTCGCCGTCCCGGTTGTAGATTTCGCGTTCAAATTCACTTCTGGCATTCAATCATTACCTCTAACTCTTGTCGTTCTTTTTCCGCTTAGCGACATTTCACGTATGCTTCACGGTTATCGGCAACCATACACCATTCAATTTATTTTATTTTTTCCGGTTCTTCGATGATGGCTCCTTTCTGCAGCGTAAGCAATTCGCGTTTATCGTCGTATCCGAAACCCTCATAAACAACGATCGGCATATGGTTGCCGATCGCCGTGGGTGGATGGGTCGCGATGAGGAGAATCCTCTTCAGAGAAGAGGTCTGCATGGGATGTGGGCTCTGTGAAGTCCACTGTCTAGTCCAGCATTCTAGGTCTGGAGACATACTGAAGGCGTATCGCAGAGAGTCTCCCAAACCGGTCAGCCGGATCAGGGTTGAGGTGAACCAGCCCGCTGCGTTTGCGATTCAATGTCGACAATGCGAGGAACCCCTATGTGTCGCTGCTTGTCTCTCAGGTGCAATGCACATAGATGAGGAAACCGGTTCGGTGATACACGATACGGAGAAGTGTATAGGTTGTTGGACATGCATCTTGATGTGTCCCTATGGTGCGATAAGGATGGATGCCTCAGAGCGGAGAATCGCGGCTAAATGCGATCTATGCGCAGGCTTAGAGACCCCTGCTTGCGTTGCCAACTGCCCGAACGAGGCGCTTGTCTTCAAGGAGATGCCTTCCCGTGCCTGAGTATGTTATTCTAGGCGGTTCGGCAGGGGCAATCGGTGCCGTAGACGCCATCAGGAAGGTCGATCCTGCGGGAAGCCTTACAGTTGTTGCCGAGGAACCTTCTCCCACATACTCTCGACCAATGATAGGTGACTATCTTAGCGGGGAAGCAACACTAGGGAAGATGACGTATCGAAACGACGATTTCTGGACTGCAAACAGGGTTCAATATTTGACTGGAAGAAAGGCTACAAGCATCGACTTCTCCAAAAAGTACGTGGAGCTCGATCAGGGAGGGAGAGTCAGCTTTGAGAAACTGCTTATCGCCACAGGAAGTAAACCCTTCATTCCCAAGATGGACGGGACGAACAGGAATGGAGTATTCACCTTCATCACACTTACTGATGCCGAAGACGCGAAGACAGGGATCAAGGAAGCAGAAAAGGCTGTCGTCCTAGGAGGTGGACTCATAGGAGTCTGTGTAGCCGAAGCCCTTTCAAAAAAGGATGTGAAAGTCACAATAGTCGAACTCCAAGACAGGATTCTCGGTGCACTACTGGACACCCCAGCTTCAGACATCGTCGCGGATGCCATGAAGAGCAAGGGCGTTGAGGCTGTCACTGGTCGTACTGTGAAGAAGATAGCCGGGAGGGATGGTGATGACTGTGTTGGTGCAGTTGTACTGGACAACGGCGAATCGATCCGTTGCGATAAGGTCGTCATAGCCGCCGGTGTCATTCCTCGCACCGAGCTGGTACAGGGTACTGATATAAGGGTCAACAAAGGCATCGTCGTCGACCGGTTCATGCGCACTAGCATCCCCGATGTCTACGCGTGCGGGGACGTCTCGGAAGCATACGACTTCGTTTTCGACGACAATCGTGTCCTACCACAATGGCCTACCGCCTACCTCGGAGGAAAGGTCGCCGGCTACAATATGGCCGGACAGAGGACCGAGTATCCCGGCGGGACAACGATGAGCGCCTTGAAGTACTTCGACACCCCGGTCATAGCCGTCGGGAGGACGAATCAGAACGAAGGCGCCGGATACGAAGTGCTCACATTTCACGATCGTGAACGAGCCGTATACAAGAAGGTGGTATTGCGGACGGGCCTGATCCACGGCTTCATCTTGGTGAACGACATCGAGCGAGCTGGCGTATTGTTCCATCTCATGAGGAACGCAGTAGACGTCGGAGGGTTCAAGGAAAGACTCCTCTCTGAGGATCTTGGCTTAGCTGACCTTCCAGAAGTGTTGAGAAGGGAAATGTTGGCAGGGGAATTGGCATGATCGACCTGACCAAGATCAATAACCGTTACGGCGATGACAAGGTAATCGACGCCTGCGGGTTATTCGGGATGATGAACCTGGAGGGGAAGAGATTCTCCTCCGAGGAACCTGTCAGAGCAATCTCCAATATGCACGACCGAGGGAACGGGCTGGGTGGGGGATTCGCCGTCTACGGTCTCTACCCGGAATATAAAGACTACTACGCGCTACACGTCATGTATACCAACAAAGCTGCCAAGAAGACCACGGACAAGCTCATCGGGGAGAACTTCGAGGTCCACATGGACGAAGAGGTTCCTACCGAGGAAGCCGATGTCCGAGACCCCCCGCTGGTCTGGAGATACTTCGTCCAACCCAGCCAGAGGCAGCTCGAAGGGAAGCATCCTGATGATTACGTAGTCGAGAAGGTCATACAAATAAACACGCAGACGGGGAAGGCCTTCGTGTTCTCCGGCGGAAAGGACATGGCGGTCTTCAAAGGAGTAGGATTCCCAGAGGACATCGCCCGATACTTCTGTCTGGACAAGTACCTAGGCTACCTTTGGGTCTGCCACGGAAGGTTTCCAACGAACACGCCAGGATGGTGGGGAGGCGCGCATCCCTTCAATATCTTAGATTGGACAGTGGTCCACAACGGGGAGATCTCATCCTACGGTATCAATCGTCGCCACCTTGAGATGTACGGCTACAAATGCACCATGCAGACCGATACGGAGGTCTTGGCCTACGCCTTCGATCTCCTCGTACGCCGTCACAGCTTACCTGTTGAAGTCGCAGCTCAGATTCTCGCTCCCCCCTTGTGGACCGAGATCGAGAATGAGAGCCCAGACAGACGTGCCTTCTTCATCACACTCCGCCAGACCTATGGTAGTCTATTGATGAACGGGCCATTTGCGATCATTGTGGCTCATCACGGCGAGATGATCGGACTTTCAGACAGAATCAAGCTCCGACCATTCTCTGCGGGGATTAAGGGAGACATGTTCTACCTCTCTTCTGAGGAGGCTCCAATCCATCTGGTCGCTCGTAACCCCGATAGGGTGTGGCACCCGAAAGGCGGTCAACCCGTGATCGGGAAGTTGGGGTCCCGAAAGGTGGAAGGTTCTCTAGTGAGGGGGGTGATCCGATGAAGAGCTATCTCGAACCCCACTATATCGTGGAAAGAGACGACGACAGATGCATTCGATGCGAAGTCTGCGTGAACCAATGCACCTACGAGACCCATTACTACGATTCGGACGATGACAAGATCCACAGTAGAAACGAGAACTGTGTCAATTGTCATCGCTGCGTCGTCTTCTGCCCAACTCAAGCGATCACCATCAAACACAACCCTTGCATGTATAGGGCGAACTCCAACTGGACGCAGGAGGCAATTGCAGACATCAAGAAACAGTCAGAAAGCGGCGGAGTCCTAATGACCGGCATGGGGTGCGACAAGCCTCGTTACACCTACTGGGATAGACTGCTCCTAAACGCCAGCCAAGTCACGAATCCTTCCATCGACCCCCTCAGAGAGCCTATGGAACTCCGTACATACCTCGGCGCAAAACCCGACAAACTCGATTTTGATGTAGAAGATGGAGGCGTAGTGCTGAAGACGCGGCTGGCACCGCAACTAGAGTTGAGGACCCCGATCATGTTCTCCGCGATCTCCTACGGCTCTACCAGCTTCAACGTCCACAAATCCCTGGCTCAAGCAGCCACCGAGTGTGGGACCTTCTTCAATACTGGGGAAGGTGGGTTGGATCGAAGATTATACGAGTACGGTGATCATACTATCGTACAAGTCGCTTCGGGGCGATTCGGTGTCCATCCCGACTACTTGAACGCCGGTGCGGCGATCGAGATCAAGATCGGCCAAGGAGCCAAGCCAGGGATCGGGGGGCATCTTCCCGGCGAGAAGGTGGGTCCAGACATCTCTAAGACGAGAATGATTCCAGTGGGAACGGACGCGCTCTCCCCTGCTCCTCAACACGATATCTACTCAATCGAGGACCTACGTCAACTAATCTTCGCCTTGAAGGAAGCGGTCAACTATACGAAACCGGTCTCGGTCAAGATTGCGGCGGTACACAACTCGGCTGCAATAGCCAGCGGAATAGTCCGGGCTGGGGCAGACATCGTGGCCCTGGACGGCGTCAGGGGAGGTACAGGCGCCGCCCCAAAAACTATCCGCGACAACGTCGGGATACCCATCGAATTTGCCTTGGCCTCTGTCGACCAACGTTTACGTGAGGAAGGTATTCGTAACAAGGCTTCCCTCGTTATTGCAGGAGGCATCAAGAGCAGTTCCGATGTAGCGAAAGCTATCGCTCTTGGAGCCGACGCAGTCTATATCGGCACTGCCGCCTTGGTAGCCATGGGATGCACCGTCTGTCAAATGTGCCACACAGGGAAATGCCCATGGGGAATCGCAACAACCGACCCTTGGATCTCAAAGAGACTGAACCCAGATATCGCAACGAGAAGGCTGGTGAACCTCCTCCAGGCGTGGAGTTGGGAGATAAAGGAGATGATGGGGGGAATGGGGGTAAACGCTATTGAAAGCCTTAGAGGAAACCGACTGCATCTCCGAGCGGTAGGACTCACCGACACCGAACTGGCGGTCCTCGGTGTGAAGATGACGGGTGAATAGGCGATGGTAAGATCTGGCGAATCATCTCGCAAACAAGAAAATGCGGTCGCGGAGGCAGGCGCGAGGTACCCTTACATAGACGTTAGAGTCGAGAACGGCGTTGCGAGAATCGATGCTGAGGGAATATACTACCGTGATCTAAACTCTCTACTAAGAACCCTGAATGGCGGCGGGATAAAGAAGGTAGAACTCCTCAACGTGTATGGGCAACGATACATCGGAACTGACCTAGACGGGAACCTCGAAATTGAGATTCACGGAATACCTGGAAATGACCTTGGGGCTTTCATGAAAGGTCCTACCCTGGTTGTTCACGGGAACGCCCAAGATGGTTGCGGCAACACTATGGATGAGGGGACGATTGTGATCCACGGCGATGCCGGAGACATCGTCGGCCACTCGATGAGGGGCGGTAAGATCTTCGTACGCGGTGATGCCGGCTATCGTATAGGGATCCATATGAAAGAATATGGTGAGAACAGGCCAGTCATTGTAGTGGGTGGTACCGCTCAGGATTTCCTCGGAGAGTACATGGCGGGAGGTGTGTTGATAGTTCTCGGCTTGACCTTGCGAGGAAACGAAGAACACAATGCAAGGTTCGTAGGGACCGGAATGCACGGTGGAAGGATGTACATCAGGGGAAAGGTGCCCAACCTAGGAAAGGATATTGAAGTCATGTCCCTCGATGACGATGATCAAGAACTTCTCCGCAACATTCTCGGTGAATTCTGCGGTTACTTCAATATGGACATCAACGAGATCATGGCACAAGAGTTCAGCAAAGTAATCCCAGTCTCTCATCGACCTTACGGAAAGCTTTATGCACATTAGACGAAAACTGGGTTCCAGGCTATAGGGTTTAGACTATGACATCCGAAGAAGATGGGAGGGGACTGCTGTCAGCGGAGAACGATAGCGTCAGAAAGGAAATAGAAATCCTGAGGGTATTGAGCGAGTACGATAACCCTGTAGGGTCGACATTGCTTGGACGCGAATTAAGAAAGAGAGGCATTCTCCTCAGTGAAAGAACGGTAAGATACCATCTTCAGTTGCTGGAGATGAGAGGGCTTGTCAAAGGACACAACCGGAGTGGAAGAACGATAACCCCCCAAGGGTTGAAAGAGCTTGCCAGAACAATGGCTTATCAACGGATGGGTTTCGTTACAACCCGATTCCTGTCCATGGCCTATGCTGTGACCTATAGCCCTGAGACGAATAGCGGAGAAGTTGTCGCAAACGTGTCTGTGATAGACAAAGACTTATACGAGAAGACTCGAGACATCGTCGACTCTCTCCACGAAAAGAAGTTCCTGACGGCACCGTACATAAAGATCCTCGATGAAGACGAGGAGTATAAGGAGATATACGTCCCAAAAGGTCAGATTGCGCTGTTTACGGTCTGCAATCTCGCGATAGACGGCGTCTTCCTACATTCAGGTGTTCCTATTCTTTACACGTACGGTGGTCCAGTGCAGTTCGTAGACGGACAACCTATTCGGTTCGTAGACCTGATCTCGTATGAAGGCACTACTGTCCCTCCTCTGGAAGTCTTCGTCTACAGGAATACGACTTCGATCCTGAGTGTACTCAGGACAGGTTCGGGGATGCTGCCCGCCAATCTAAGGGAGATACCTGCCGCTGCAAGGGAAAAAGCCGAGAAGATCCTCACCGACTTGAAAAGGAAGGAGTGGCACGGGGTTCTGAAGTTGGGCAAACCCAACGAAACAATTCTCGGTGTGCCTGTAGGTATGGACAGAGTCGGAATATCCATGATAGGCGGTCTTACACCTGCTGCGGCCTTAAGAGAGCTAGGGGCGGGAATCGACACCTTTGCCCCACACTGCCTTATCCCCATCAAAGATATGATTCAAGTCTGATTCCCTGCAGACTCGCCTCGACCGTCAAGACCTCTTTCCTCTAAACGCCGTCTTTTGATCGATTTTTCTGTATTCCCTATTTCCTTTTTTTGGATCAACACTTTTATCTCTCGCCTCGATCTCTCTCCTTCATAGTCTAGATCTGAGTTCAGATTTCTGTCAGTGGTCTGGTTTGTCGGTAGATGATGTTGAACTTCTCTTCGAGAACTCGCCGAGTAGAATGGTGGCGAAACGGTCCTGCCCAGAGATCGAGATCGCGGGCGAAACGGTAGGTGCCTTCGAAGAAGGAGACGAGTTTCAAACCCGGTTTTGGGTCGGCTACATCCTAAATGAGCTCGGTCTCGCAGATTTCCAAGATGAAGACTTACTGGACTTGGTCAAGCTTCACAAGCTCTACTGGAAGGAGAGCATACAGAGTGGAAAACGCTTATCGTCATTACCAGAATTCTTCTATCCGAAACTACGCCGTTTTCTCTCGAACCTGAAGAAGAACAACGAGGACCCATCCTCGATGGCTGAATACAGCAAAGCTAGACGGCTGGCACAAGACATGTTGAGCTGTAGACTAAAGAAGATTGTCGGGCTCTCAGCGGCTCCCACCCAGACAGGGGATGTACTCGAAGCAATGACCTCTGAAGAGAGAAATTTATACCGCCGACTAAGCGACGCAATTCGCGATTGGGAGTCCAAGATAATCAAGATCCAATGAGGATTTGAGTTTGACCGAACTGGAAACGATCAGCCCCGAGGAACGATTCCAGAACTTCCTGCGAGATACCCAAACCGAGAAAGGCGACGCTTTCAAATATAGGCAGAAACTGGCACAAGCAGCTGTATCCGGGGAACGTTTTCTCGTAGTAGACTTCAGCGATCTTCTAATCTACGACGAGTCCCTTGCCAAGCTCATACTGGAATCCCCTGACAGATACCTTCAGAACGTCAATCGGGCAGCCTTCTCTCAACTCCGAATGGAAGACCCGGACTACGCTGAAAAACTCGGGAAACTGACAGTCCGATTCCGCGACATACCGCACAGCATACCGCTCAGGAAGGTCGGGTCCACACATATTGGCAATCTAATAATGGTCGAAGGCATACTCGTCAGAGCCTCCTCGATCAAACCTCTACTAACACGGGCGGCATTTCGCTGCCGAAGGTGCGAGGCGGTTCAGTTTGTCGAACAGAGCGGAATCTTCTTGAATCGCCCATTGAACTGCATAAACCCCTCATGTCGTGAACGTTCCCCACCTCAACTCGTAGAATCAGAGTCCGATTTCATAAACTCCCAAGAAATCCGAATCCAGGAAAGGCCCGAAGACCTTCCCCCCGGACAACTCCCTCGAACCCTAGATGTAAAGCTGACCGATGAGTTGGTGGATGTCGCTCGTCCTGGAGACCGAGTCTCAGCCATCGGAGTAGTCAGGGCATATCAGGAGTCTACTTCACGAGGCTCAAGACTGAGAACCTTCGACATGTATCTTGAAGGAAACCACATTGATGTTGCTGGGCGAGAAGCGGAGATAGTTCGCATCACCCCGGAAGAGGAGAGGCAGATCACGGATCTCGCGAAGGATCCATGGATCTATCGTAACATTATCAGATCGATCGCGCCTTCGATCTATGGCTACGACGACATCAAGGAAGCAGTTACACTCCTCCTGTTTGGTGGCCTACACAAGACGATGCCTGACGGAGTTTCCATTAGGGGGGACGTGAACGCCCTCCTGATCGGGGATCCAGGAACCGCAAAAAGCCAGCTCCTTCAGTACGTCTCAAGGATCGCTGCAAGAGGGCTGTATACCAGTGGAAGGGGAACGACAGCCGCGGGATTGACGGCTGCAGTTCTCCGGGAGAGGGCAGGGGGTATGGCTCTCGAAGCCGGGGCCCTTGTACTGGCAGACAAAGGAGTGTGCTGTATCGACGAATTCGATAAAATGCGAGCCGAAGACAGGGTTGCCATACACGAAGCGATGGAACAGCAGTCTTATCATCCATGCGTAGAGATACTTCTAGCGGATGGACGGAAAGTCCAAATAGGCGAATTCGTTGACTCCCTCTTCCAAAACTATAAAGAGCGAATGGTGCTTGGGCGGGATTGCCAGATCCTTCCTGTAAATGATTTGAACATAGAGATCGTATCCTTAGATAATGAGACGAATGACAGAATCTTACCAATTGACCGTGTTAGTCGACATGAGGCGCCCAATGAATTCATCAGAATATCCTACTCGAACGGAAGATCTATTCTTGTTACCCCCGAACATCCAGTATTCGTATTCAAAAATGGACGAATAGATACTGTTCCAGCAGAGCGGGTGAATGTTGGAATTTTTATACCTGGTGTCCGTGCTCTAAGAGTAGCAGAGCCATCTGATGCCGTCGGCCTAAACGGGGAAATCTCCCCCCGCGAGAAGTACATCAAGATCCCTAAAGAAATCTCTAAAGATCTCTGTGCAGCGTTGGGCTACTTAGTAAGTGAAGGATATTCCTATTGTGGGTCATCTTCAGAGGTTGGCTTTGCAAATACGGAACCGCTCTTCCTCAAGGAAATGAGCGGCCTCATGGCTTCATGCTTCTCAATAGTTCCGTTGGACTACTCCTCAGTAAACAGAACCCAACGCTATGTTTCGTCACGTCTATATCGATACCTTGCATTAAACTTTGAGCCCCTTCTAAACAAGTCAAAAGAGAAGCGTGTTCCAGCATCGATCTTGACTGCGGATGAATCAAGAATAGCTGAATTCCTGAGAACCGCATTCAACGGTGACGGTTGTGTTGAAAGTGTAGCTGCTTGCTACCGTACGAGTTGTAGAGGCTTAGCGGAAGACTATGCAGACCTTCTGCTTAGGCTTGGAATCTGCTCAAGGATTGTTGTAGACCGTCATAATCAATCTTACAAGGTCTACATAACTGGAGACTCGCTTCCCCTCTTTCTCAGAACGGTGTTGGATAAAAAGAATCGAGGGTACTCTGCTGCTAGAATACTGGTGGATAAGGGGATTAAGAACCTTAGAGGACATGACACCATTCCAACGGAATGTGCAAGATCCTTCATAAGACTGTACAAGATGCTAGGAATACCTTACGATGGGTACTTCTACAGCCATCTGAAACACTCCTATGGAATAAACCGAAAAGTAGCCATTGAGAGGATTGGGAAGCTTAGGGATAGACTTCAGTATCTGTGGGTCAACATCCACCGAACCCAGGACTTTCGGGTTCTCCGGCAGTTGCTAGGGTGGTCTCAAGCAGTATCCGCAGATCTATTGGGGTTGGCTAGAGGTAGTGTTGATTACCTTGAGCGGGGAGGATACGCTTCCTCTCGGAGGGAAGCTATCTTTTCTGACTTTAGAAATCGTGTTATCGATGTACTTGAAACCGTCGAGGAAGAATTGGATCGCCTTGAAGGAATATCGAATGGGAACATCCGATGGTTGCGGGTCTCGAAGATTGAGCGAGTCAAGAATGCCGGTGAGCTAAGAACCTCTTGGACATACGATGTGACTGTGGAACCTAATCATAACTTCGTCTCTCACGGTCTCTTGTTGCACAACACGGTTTCTATAGCTAAGGGTGGAATCGTGGCGACTCTGAACGCCCGTACGTCTATCTTGGCTGCTGCGAACCCGTCTATGGGTCGCTACGACCCCTACCGTACCGTTGCAGACAACATCAACCTCCCAGTCACGGTCCTCTCAAGATTCGATTTGATCTTCATCCTGAGAGATGAGCCGGAGAAAGAGCTTGACACTAGAATGTCTGAACATATTCTTGCCCTACACGGGGGAAAAGCTGTATCCGCGGAAGCGACGATTCCTCCAGATCTGCTCAGGAAGTACATAACCTATGCGCGGAGAATCAGACCCGCGCTTACCGAGGAGGCGACTCAAAGATTCCAGGATTTCTACTTGATGATGCGGTCCCGTTCAGAAGGGGCGGACACTTCCATAGCGATAACTCCGAGGCAACTCGAGGCGCTCATTCGTCTGTCGGAGGCGAGGGCGAGGGCTTGCCTGAGGGACGTCGTAACCGTCGAGGATGCCGAGGGTGTAATCTCCTTGATGAAGAAGTGTCTTGAACAAGTGGGTATAGATGTGTCAACTGGCGAGTACGACATCGACATAATCATGACGGGAAAACCGAAGACCCTCAGAGACAAACTACTGGAGGTACTCTCCTCTATCGGTGAACTTGAGATGGACGTGGGTATGGCTAAACAGGACGACCTCTTGGATCATCTGGAGACGGAACATAACATAGATCGGAACGAAGCGGAACGATTGGTCTCCCAGCTACAGCGGGAAGGAACGATATACTCTCCCAAACCAGGATTCTTAAAAAGAACGTAGCAACCGGTAATCTCGGCGGCATGACTGGTTGGATCTCGAAGACCTAGGGTTCCCTGAGAATATCCGGCAGATCCTACTCGATCAAGGGATTTCAAAGTTCTACCCTCCGCAGATCGAGGCTTTTGACGCCGGGGTTCTTGAAGGCGGTAATCTGGTTCTTGCAAGTCCGACAGCCAGTGGTAAGACCTTAGTTGCTGAGCTATGCGCGCTGAGACACATCCTAGAACTCGACGGGAAAGTCCTTTACCTCTGTCCGCTACGTGCACTAGCCTCGGAGAAGTTCAGCGAATTCCGAAGATACTCGAAGATAAGGAAGCCGAACGGCAGACGCATTCGGATAACCATATCCACAGGCGACTACGACTCATCCGATCCCTGGCTACGGCGAAACGACCTTATTATCGCCACGAACGAGAAGGCTGACAGCCTTCTACGTCACAGAGTCCCCTGGATGAACGACATCACCCTGGTAATAGCTGATGAAATCCATATAGTGGGTAGCGCGGATCGGGGTCCGACACTGGAGGTAACACTTGCAAGACTCAAGCAGATCAACCCTAGAATACAGATCCTCACACTCAGCGCTACGATTCGAAACGCCGAAGAACTCGCCGAATGGTTAGAGGCGGAAAGCGTGACGCTGGACTGGCGACCAGTCAAGCTCAAGGAAGGAGTATACTACGATGGGCTCGTCGAATTCAACGACGGAAGCTCCAGACGAATTCCCCAAGAATACAAGAACCCGCTAATGAACGTAATCTACGAATCCCTCCTGAGTAAAGGGCAAGTCCTTGCATTCGCCAACACCCGGAGAAGCGCAGTAAGCCTGGCAAGACGAATCCTACCGATGGTGAGGAAATCCCTCACCAAGAGAGAGTTGAATCAAACCAAGACCGTATCTGAGAAGATGCTTCAAGCCGGAGAACGAACCCGTATCAGCACCCTCCTGGCTGAACTCGTCTCAGGAGGGGTGGCGTTTCATCACGCAGGTCTCACGGCACGACAGAGGCGCTTGGTAGAGGACTCTTTTCGTTCTCGCAGACTCAAGGTAATCGCGGCGACTCCGACGCTTGCGGCAGGCGTCAATCTGCCTGCTAGGACGGTTCTGCTGACCAGCTACCACCGGTTTGAATCGGGATTGGGACGCTACCCGATCCCGGTCCTAGAATACAAGCAAATGTCCGGTCGCGCTGGAAGACCGAAGTACGACAAGTATGGCGAATCCTTCCTACTCGCCTCGAGCGAAGAAGAACAAGAATACCTGATGGAGAGCTATGTGTGTGCGCAACCGGAGCGGATCTGGTCCAAGCTAGCCGTAGAGAAGATTATCAGGTCTCACGTACTCGCAACCATAGCATCCGAATTCGCCCACTCCGAGGAAGAGGTATACCGGTTCTTCGACCGCACCCTATACGCACAACAGTACGGGCCTCAAGCAATCAGACCGATCCTGGGGAAGGTGATCCTGTATCTGAGGAACGAAGGTATGGTGAACCTAGATGGACCAAGGCTGGGTCCAACCCCCTTCGGGAAGAGGGTCTCAGAACTGTACATAGATCCTGTTTCGGCAGTCATCATCAGAGAAGGACTGTCCACGAAAAGAGGGCAACCTTGCACGTTGAGTTTCCTCCACCTGATATGCCACACGCCTGACATGTTTCCCCACTTCTATCTCAGACGGAAAGAAAGTGCAGAGATGTTAACGTACCTTGAATTACATCATGAAAAACTGTTCTTTGATCCTCCGAACCCGGTATGGTCGTCCGAGATTGAATTGGAATCGTTCCTTGCCGAACTGAAGGCGGCGCGGGTCCTAGAAGACTGGATGGATGAGGTATCCGAGGAGGGAATCATCGAGAGATTTCAGGTGCAACCTGGAGACCTCTACCGGTTGGTCGAGACCTCTCAATGGCTCCTCAACGCAACCTATGGACTCTCCCGTCTCCTCGAGCACGATCAAAACAGAAAGATCATAAGCGAAGTCAATAGGCGAGTTAGGTACGGCGTAAAACGCGAACTGTTACCGTTGGTTAGACTCGAGGATGTGGGTAGGGTAAGGGCGAGGATGTTATTCAACTCTGGCCTGAAGAGCCTTGCCGATCTCAGGAAGGTTCCGCTATCTACCCTTGTAGGAATTCCGACGATCGGGCCTAGAGTAGCGAAGAAGATCAAGGAACAAGTGGGCGGGGTATTCCCGGAGAGCTCCTGGAAGAAGCTGGATGCCGAAACCGAGACCGAGCAGAAGCCGATCACCGACTATAAGCCTCGTTGAACTCTCTATTCCAGCCAAAACCTTAATTGCACCCTGAGCGCGCTAGACAGACAATAAGGGGCTGTAGTCTAGAGGGCAGCAACGTTTCTCGGAGAATATGGTCAAAGGAACATGATTCCTGCCAACAGGATCCCAGAGCGAAGCTTCGCGGGGAACCTGGGGTGCTGGTGACCGAATCAAATCGGCCAGAGGTCAGGGGTTCAAATCCCCTCAGCCCCACCAAATCCAGCTCTTTTTCGGCTCATTCTAAGCTCTTTTTTCGCCGTTTAACCGCAAAAAATTGATTTTTCGCTATACGCTCTTCGGTGATTTCGCACGAGGATTTGAACCCCCGCCTTTGTAGGCTAAGGCGAGGTCAGTGATGAACCTCAACTCCTCACAGGAGATCGCCCCAGGCCTGAAACCCTCCTCGCTAGGATCTCCTCGAGCTGAAACTCAGAATATTCGGACAACCTTATCGTAGTAGCTCCGAGGGTGTTCAGTGTGGATGGGTCGAGGCGCTTCAGCCAGTCGAGGCTCTTCGATATGTACACCAAGCTAAGCCTTACCTTGGCGTTACCTTGCCAGAAATCATCGACTAAGCATTCTTCCGATCCATCTCTAGCACCCGGCGCACATCCGGGACAACTCGTGAGATCAGAGATGGGGGCAGTCTGAGCCGTCGATCTAGCTAACATGCATCTTCTGAAGCCTTATCTTTCCCTGTTTTCTTGATCGGCACCTTGGTCCCCGCTGTCAGGTCTCTCGCCTACCGTGGGACGCATCCATGGCGCGCAAACCTTGACCCAGTCCCCAGTCGCTCTTGTTAGAATACGGTGCCGAGCGAACTCAAGAGCCTTGAGTAGAGAAATTTTTTCGGGGTGGGGATCATGGCTTCTAGTCGAGGCCTATGGAACACTATTGTCTCTTCATATTCGCCGGCTCTTCTAGGATGTTCTGTTCCGATGTTTTTCATGTAATTGTTGGCCACTTGTGGATGATGAAGGAGTTGCCATGCCAACCATACTTATAGAACTGGATCGCCTCCATCTCCCGGTTCCTCTCCAACCATTCTCTGAAGGCCCTCTGTTCGCCTCTGTCCGGTTTGCCCCTGAAGAGGTACCAGTCATCAAAGATGAGGATTGTTCCCTCGACGAGGAGGGGTGTTACGAAATCTAAGACGGGTACGGTCGATTTGTAGAGGTCGCAGTCCACGAGGATGACGGCAGCAGACTCGATCCCGAGTTTTTCTTTTGTCTCCTCATTCAAGGTATTGCTATACCAGCCGGGTATAATTCTAATCTGGCCCAGATCGACCCTGCCATTGGAGAGGTTCTTCTTGAAGTTGTCGACGGTGCAGGCGTGATCGCCCTCACGGAACTGTTGGAATTCCCGGTCGATCCCTCTTGTTCTCGGCAGCCCCTGAAATGAGTCAAAGGCGTAGAATCTCATCGATGAGAGGCCTGCTTTCTTTGCGAGATGGTAGGCCGAGATGACGCTGTTGCCAGCCTCGACACCAAACTCTAAGTAATCCCCGTTCATCTTCGATCGGGAAGCAAAATGCATGGCGTTTCTAAGCATATTCTCCATGGGGGAGTATTCTAAAAGATGCCTAAGGCAATCCATGCGCCTTGAATAGCGTATGCGGGCTAACCTAGATGCGATAGACCTGTAGACGGCTTCAATCGTATCCCCAAACACATGCTCACCACTTAGGCTTATCTGGAACCATTAAGGATTCTGGCGCGCTAGCTCTCGTGGAGTGGGTGGATCTTAGCGCGCGCGCCTCCCGGTCTCCGCTTCTTAAGCCGCACCTCCAGTACGCCATTCTTGTAGGAGGTCTTCACCGTCTTTGGATCCACTGCGACTGGCAGATCCATCTCCCTACGGTAAAACTTCTGGGGCTTGTCTACACTGATGGTTATCTTGTTCTCAGATGCGTGGGTGTTGATATCATTCTCGGCTACGCCGAGAAGTTCGGCCACCACGAGGACCTCATCTTCCTCCTCCAAGACATCCAGCAGGGGTTCCCGCTGCTCCCTCATCTTGTGAGGGTAAGGGCTACCACGCATATACGGTCGACGGAATCCGAATCTCGTGATCCGTGGTGTGCCATCCGGTCCTAAGGAGATGAAGAAGAACCTGTGAGGTCTGGACGCTTCACCCTTCCTCTTTGAGGGGATTAGAGTTCTCCGAGGGGGTGCCACACGATATCTTTCACCTACTCGAAATCCTAGGAAAGAATCGAACCACCAAGGATATCTTCTGCGTCTCTTTCTTCGATCGTTTCGGTGCCTCTTTCTCCGATCGTTCAACGGCATCACCGGTTTTTTTCACTGGGAGGGTCACTTTAAAAGGTAGCGGGTAGAAAGCCGCTCAACCGGCTATTCTCGATAGGTCGAGGCGGCATCGAAGTCAAATCCTGTGCTTGTTCGATGGATAGAGGCAAGTGGCTGGTTGAGGGATTGTTCCGTGGCGTTAAATAAGGGTCCTCTCCTCTACGGGAGCATCTCATGGGTCTGAGGTTGATTCTTGAAGGCGGCAGAGAGAGGCGAGCGAGGATCCTCCATATGCCGTGGGGGGGGTGGTCTAGACTTGGAGATCTAGGGAATCCATAGACCAAAGCTCTATAGGACTCAGATAGAGATGGAGTATCAGGGATCTAGGAACGACAAGAAAAAACCAATAAGCCAGCCATCCGAATAAGAATGGGGGTGCCCGGGATGGCTAAGGACGTGTTGTTCGGTGTTGATCTGTGTCCTGAGGGACTCACCTTCGATGATATGAAAGCATGGTGTCTTGCAGCTGAAGAGCTTGGCTACGATCTCTTCACGGTTCCGGACCACTTCTACCCGATGAGGGGCGGTTCAAAGTTCCCTCTTGAGTGCTGGTCGGTTCTTGCAGGGCTGACGGCTGTGACCGAGAGGATAAGGCTGGGGCCTCTGGTGTCATGCGCCGGGTACCGGAATCCCGCGTTCCTCGCCAAGATCGCAACAACCCTGGACATAATGTCGCATGGACGGCTGATACTTGGGATCGGTGCAGGCTGGCATAGAGCCGAGTATGAAGCGTATTATGGAGGATTTCCTGGTGTGAGGGAGAGGATGGATATTCTTGAGGAGACGGTTGCCATCGTCCGGAGTATGCTTCACCGAGAGGAGACCAATTTTCAGGGCAGGTACTTCCGTGTCGAGGGGCTCGTGAACCTGCCTAGGCCTATACAGGATCCTCTTCCGATCCTGATTGGAGGCGGAGGAGAGAAACGGACGCTCAAGATCGCAGCCAAGTATACCGATATGAGCCATTTCAGTCATAGTCTTAACCAAGATGAGCTGGCTCGGAAGATCGAGGTTCTGAGAGGGCACTGCATGAGAGTGGGCAGGAACCCCGATTCTATCACCATCGCAACAACCGTCACCCCTATGCTGGAAGACGAAGCATTCCCACGTCCAATGATAGAGGCTCTAGAGAGGAGCATCGACCTCGGCGTAGGTCTGTTTACGGCGGCATTCGAGAACAAGCCAGGACTAGAGAAGTTCGCCGAGGAGATCATCCCCACATTCAGATAGAAAAGCCTGGTTGCTTCTTGGGTTCAAGGGGTTGCCAGGTCGGTAGGGGAAGTCTTATATATCACCCCGCTCAATTATTTGTTACCTATAGGTAACAAACCTGTAGATAAGTGTCGCTGACACCGGTCCGCCACGAGTGAAGCGGGAAAATCTTCAGCCATCCGACCTGTTGAGCTGACTTCCGTCATGAAGGGTGGCTGAGAAGCGTCCATTTGCCCTAACAGACTGGATGTTAAGTGTGAGGCGGCTTTTTCATACCGGTGTAGGAGAGATGGCCATTCGGATCATATTGAGGCCGTCCCCAAGGATTGGCAGGCTACTAAGGAACAGATTCATAGTGATAACTATGAAGGGGCTCAAGCTCGTGGAGCGATTGTTCCACGCCCCAAGGATCTCTCCGAAAATCGCTAGGACTTACCAAATGCTACTCAAGCTCACTTGGACTGGAGGAAGGCTGAGGGCAGACCTCGCTTCCAGGCTCTGGCGCCGCGAGATCTTGGCAGATGCCCTCGAGAACAGATACATCCAAGTCACACAGAAGACTGATGGGGTTCCGCTCGAAGTCCGATACAAAATCTCAGAGATGATTAATCGATCACGGGGTGAGTTCTATGTCTAGGCAAGTACAGCCCATGCTCCCGCAAAGTAGGCAACAGGCCTTCGTTTGCCCCGAGTGCGGAAGTCTAGAGATAATCGAGGACCCAAAGATAGGTGAGATCTCCTGTGTCCATTGCGGCCTCGTCCTCAGGGAAGCTATGATCGATCGTGGTCCAGAGTGGAGGGCATTCACTCTCGAGGAGAAGCAGAAACTAAGGAGAACCGGTCCTCCCACAATCTACCGGTCATACGACAAGATGCTCTCCACAACTTTCAGGCCGTACCGAGACACCTTAGGAAAGAGGCTCCCGCTGAAGACTCGACAACGAATGTTCCGCCTCCGCAGGTTGAATCTAAGGGCAAGGCTGCATCACTCATCGATCCGTAACCTCCGCAAGGCCACTAACGAGATCAGGCGCATCTCTGAAAAACTGAATCTCCCTCACATGCTCCAAGAGATCGCTGCCAACATCTATCGAAGAATTTTAGCCAAAGGGCTTATCCGAGGGCGTTCCATCGACTCCATAGCCGCAGCCTCACTGCACGCTGCCTGCCGTATGACCCGAACACCTAGGCATCTTCAGGAGATTGTCAGGGTTAGCGGTCGAGATAGAAAGGAGATCACGAGATGCTACAGACTGATCGTACTTACTCTAGGCCTGAAGATGCCTATCAATAGGTCTATCAAGTTCGTACCCAAGATCCGGTCCAAGGCGGGCGCGAGCCAAGAGGTGGAGAACAGGGCTGTAGAGATTCTTCGCGAGGCGGAGCAGAAGGGGATACTCATGGGCAAGGATCCTGTTGGGGTTGCTGCCGCCGCCCTATATGTTGCTGGTCGCCTAGGGACTGAAAAGGTGACCCAGAAAAGGATCGCGAAAGCCGCAGGTGTCACTGAGGTCACGGTAAGAAACCGATACAAGGATCTGATCAAAGGGTTGGATCTACATCTTGAGAGGAAGACGGATTCCAGGGACAAGGCGAGATGAACTGCTTGGTGAAGGCTGTTTTCCCGGGTTTCCTAACCTTCACCCCCAGCATTTGAAGTATTATGGGGACTTCTTCTTCAGCACAGTGTTCAACCCTCTTCAATACCCCAGGCATCACTTACTCACCTTCTCCCGCGCGCGCTCCCAGATATTGCCCGCTCTGTGGGATGTGGATTGGGCGTGGTCCTAGAGTCTTATGACGATCTCCACGCTGTTGAGGAGCTCCTTGTATCTGTTGCGGA
>CAZQWG010000006.1:0-124282 GCA_964596985.1 uncultured Candidatus Bathyarchaeia archaeon | reverse complement strand
CCAGAACCCTCACCGAACGTGCACGAGAGAAAGCAAAGAAGATAATCGACACCCACCAACCCACATCGATCCCGAAAGACACTCAAAAACGAATCACTCAAATAATAAAAGAAGCCGACAAAAGAGGACAAGTTTAAAGAGAACGAGTTTAGAACTCATATCGTTTCTTCCTACTTTTACAGGAGAATAAGATTATGAAGAAGATCGGTTTATTTCTTAGTGCAACACACGATTGGCGAACTATAAAGAAGCTTGCTCTAAGAGCTGAAGAACTCGGCTATCATTCAGTATGGTTTGGAGATCATATTGCTCTCCACGGTTCTCGCTTTGAGTGTTGGACTCTCCTCTCTGCATTAGCACCTCAGTTGGAAACACTCAGAGTCGGACCGCTGGTTCTCTCAAATTCCTTCAGAAATCCTGCGCTGCTTGCGAAGATGGCTGCGACCTTGGACGTCATCTCTAACGGGCGTCTCGAGATGGGCGTCGGGGCGGGGTGGAGGCAGAGAGAGTATGAGGCATACGGATACGAGTATCCTCGCCCCGCGGTTCGGATCAGGCAGTTGGAAGAAGGTATCCGTGTAATGAAGCTACTGTGGACAGAAGAGAAAACCAGCTTCAAAGGAAAATACTTCTGGGTAGAAGATTCCGTCTGTGACCCCAAACCAATCCAGAAGCCCTATCCTCCGCTCACCGTGGGTGGATGGGGGGAGAAACTAACCTTGAGAGTCGTCGCCAAAGAAGCAGACCGATGCAATTTCTATGGTGCGCCCGAACAATACAAACACTTGCTAGGTGTCCTGAATGAACATTGTAAGGCAGTTGGGAGAGACTTTGATGAGATCGAGAAATCGCTGATTGCGAGGATATACCTCTTCAAGAACCGGCGCAAGGCTGAAGACAGGTTGAAGGAGATCTACAAAGCCAGCGGATCGAGACTCCCAGGACGCGAGGTGAAAATGCCCTTCGAGGAATGGGTGAATACATTCAAGAACAGGTCGATCGTTGGAACTGTGGATGACTGCATTCAAAGACTCAAAGCATATGATCCTCTAGGAGTCACATGTTACACACTACGATTCGAGGATCTACCCGACGGAGAAGGATTCGAACTCTTCAACGAACACATCTTCAACGAGATTCGATGAGTCACCCTCCATGGCTTGAGCAGCCATACACAATTTCCGTATTCTAAGGTTGCTCTCTTCAAGCCATCTTATTTTCTACAAGAATCTGTGAAACCCTCGGTTTTTTCTGCCCTCAGACAGTACACATTGACCGTGTAACGGTAGGCTTTCAGTTAGGGAAACCCTGGTTCCTTGAGATTATCCGAGTTTGACTGGAAAAGTTGACACAGATTCTTGACAGTCCAGCTTGTAATATACAGAAATTATGTATGATAAATATCTGGGGAAGGGGGTTCGACGTGTAGTTTGAGGTGACAAGTATCGTCGATATTTCGTTTAGCCGGGCATACAGAGTACTTCGTTGATCTTCAGATCAGAAAAATTCTTGAACTTCGTCGGTACAAGGACAACCGCAGTGTCCCATTTACCTATTGAGATCGTCTTCACATTTTCGGGTATCAGTCTCTTCTCTACCGCGATCATTGCGATCTCGGGAGCCACTTTTATCCCCTCGCAAAATCTTCTGTACGCAGCCTTTACCAAGTCAGGATATTCGTAGTCCGTTTCTCTGCTGAAACAGACTTGGTGCCCCTCCTCTTCGAGTCTTCCAAGTAGATCTCTCGGGAATGAGTCTCTACCTATTCCTACAACTGTTAGTTTGACGTCCGTCTCTTTGAATGCTGCGAAGGCTTTTTCGGCGGTGAATCCTCTCGTGGATGCCAAGACGATATTCTTGATACCGAGTTCTTCTGCCCGCTTCCAAACTATCTCTAATGTACGGTCGATATTTTCTCTGCCCGGTGTTTCAAAGTAGGTCATACAATATCTTCTCTACGCCAATAACCACCAAGACTTCAGATAATTGTTTGCAAAGGATGCGGGCGATAACCCTCTGAGGCTCAGCCTTTCTTGCGAGGCACGTTTACCCCATCCAGTCTTCCATGTAGGAACTTGACTAGTTCTGCGAGGTTATCATCGTATGAATGCTTGATCTCCTCCATCGTTCTTGTTCGTACAATTTGCGAATTCTCTACACCTTGGATAACCTTCTCCGCTGCGGAATCGGGTATGGAGTCCCACGTGTCCATGCTCTTCCATCTCAAGGACATCGAAGGACCCAGATGCCTGATGAATCCCCGTATTCCAGCCTCTCCGCCGCCAAGATGGTAGGGTAGGTGTACGCCCATTATGGTCCAACGAAGAGCTGGACCGGCTGCGAGGGCTCTGTCGATATCCTCCACGTCGGCTACGCCTTGATCAACGAGGTTGATGGCTTCACGCCACAATGCTGCAGACAACCTATTGCCTATGGCACCCAAGGTCTCTCTCTTTTGTACCACAGGAATCTTGCCTAGTTTGAGCATGAGTCTACGTGTGACTTCGACTGTATCTTGAGAAGTTCTTTCGCCCGGAATCACTTCTACTAATGGTATCAGGTAAGGAGGGTTCCAAGGATGAGCGATGAGACACCTTTCAGGTTTTGTTGCAGCCTTCTGTATCTCGGTTATTGAGAGAGCCGATGAACTACTCGCGAGTATGGCGTCTCTTCGGGCTGCGGAATCCGTCTTTTTGAAGACTGTTTTCTTTACCTCGTAGCTTTCTGAGACAGATTCCTGAACGTAGTCGGCGTCTCTTACGGCTTCGACTATGCTGGTCGTGAGGTTGATTCTTTGTTTTGACTCTTCTATATCTTCAGTTTTCATGAGTCCTTTTGAAGCGAGGAAACCGAGGTTCAAGCTAACACGTTTGAGTGCTCTCTCGAGTATGTCTTCGTTCAGATCTTGCAGGTTCACGGAAAACCCTCGAGCGGCAAAAAGCGTCGCCCAACCGTGACCTATCAAACCTGCTCCGATGCAGGCGATTCTTTCTATCTCCATTCGGTACCGCTCTCCTTTGGCTTTTTACTTGGGGGTAGTCTTGATGAGCGTTTGGTCTTGCCCCTACACTTTTACATGTTCTCTATGAAGATTCTCTCTCAGGGTTGTGCTTGAAGTCGAGTTCCCATGTCTTCCGCTCAGGATTCCACGTCCTTTTCATTGCGACTTTCGCTTCTAGGACGGCAATTTCGACTTTCACGTAGGTTATGCACCCTTCGACGAGATGGCCGCCGAGAACCTCGACTTCGTTTCCTTTCACGCGTGAAACGGTGATATGACCATGAACAATCGTCTGTCCTTCTTGGTGAGAGATGTTTCCCGAAAGCGAGAGTATCTCTAACGGCCCTTCGAACGTCTTGTACAACCGGTCTTCGTCAGTGATAGGAAGATGATCGGGAAACTTCTTGACGTTTCTTAACACTGCTTTCTTCAGAGAACCTACAGCGGAAATCACAATTCCTGATTCTATCTTTTTCTTTTCTACAGCCGCCTCTATTCCCTGAAGAAGGTCGTTCTCCGGCTCGATAGTCAACACCAGAACTCTGCCAGACGAACCTGAACCTGAATTCCATTTTCCCGCCACTGTGTCAGACATCGAAGGTCACTCCGTTCAGCAGAATGTTCAACTCCCCTAAGAAAAAGTCTTCGAGAAAGAATGGAAGAGAGCCCTATGCTAGACAAACTCTTATGCCAATCGAAGTGCTAAGGATTGGAGTGTGGAGGTGGCTGATTGAAGATCTTCAAGATCAGGGAGGTACCTGAAGAAGAGCTTGTGTACGAACTCTTCTCGGGAAAAGTCAAAGCAAAGCGGATTATAAATAAGGATGTAGGAGCGCGTGATCTCAGTGTATCCGTGATATCATTTCCTAAAGGGGTCAGAAACTACTTTCATTCGCACGAGTTTGACCAAGTTCTATGGATATTGAGTGGGAAAGGTATTGTTGCTGACGAGAGAGGCCAGTACGAAGCAGCACCAGGCATGGCTTTTTTCATTCCTAGGGGCGAGAAACATTGGCATGGGGCTTCAGAGGATAGCGATTTTTCGCACATATCGATTCTAAGACCCGGCAAGCCAACAAGGATGTTCAAGGGATAGAAGGGGATCAGTGCTTAGATTGGCCGGTTCTAGACTCAGTCCTACGATGATCGCCGACTATCTGACCATACTCAAATACTCTTCTGTCGTACTCCCATAGGAAGGAGAGCTTGGAGAGCTATAAGATGAATGAAGAGACGTTATCTAAGGAAGAGGTCGCAGTGGAAGCGGGTAAGATGGCACACCTCTTTGCCTTGTTATACTATCATTTCGCGAAGATCCTGGTTGATGAGTTTGGAGAAGAGAAAGGGACAGCCTTGATTACGAAAGCGGTGAAGAACTTTGCCCTAGAAAGAGGGAGAACGATGAGAGAATATGCTTTGAGCTTGGGTTTGGATACGACGGATCAGAGTATGAGGGAAGTATCGGATTTACCCCGATTCACCTTCTACACGGATGACAACGGAACCCATTGTCCCTTCGCCGATGTATGGGAAACTAAGGGATCTATAGGTCAGGAATTGGGTTTGATCTACTGCAACGTGAATGATCCTTATAAGGCGAAAGGTTTCAACGCCGAGGCAAGACTCTACCGATACATTAAGAACAGAAATCTGGGAGACCCCAAATGCGACTCCAAGAATGTCGAGTACCTCGAGTAGGACTGCTTGGAGGTAGCTTGGTTCAACTATTTGTCGAGAGATGTGTTAGGCCCCGGTGTGATGGCTGAATCTTTCTATCAGATAAGTTTGGAATGTAACGATAATGAGGGTTCTAGTTACTGGGGGTTGTGGATTCATAGGTTCACACCTCGTGAACTACCTCAAACGCAGAGGACATTATGTTGAAACAGTAGACATAAGGCCGAAATCCGAATGCTTTCTGAGCCTTGAAGCAGATAGCTACCATCAAACAGATTTGAGGAACCCATCGACATGCATTCGGCTACTTGAAGATATGGATCAAGTGTTTCATTTTGCGGCAAATATGGGGGGCATCTACTACATCACCGAAGTGAAAGCCGATATCATGAGAGACAACACAAGAATAGATACAAATATTCTTGAAGCATGCAGACTCAATAGAGTCGAGAAGATATTCTTTCCTTCTTCGGCGTGTGTCTACCCGGAATCCCTCCAATCAACCCCGGAAGTCAAGCCTCTGAAAGAGTCAGATGCTTACCCTGCCCACCCAGATACTCACTATGGATGGAGCAAACTATACACAGAACTCCTGATGAAAGCATATCGCGAAGACTATGGACTAGAAATTCGGATAGCAAGGCTCCACAACGTGTATGGTACTCACTCCTACTATAAGGGCGGTCGCGAAAAAGCACCAGCTGCTTTGTGCAGAAAAGTCGCCGAAGCACCGGACGGTGGAGTCATAGTGATATGGGGTGACGGAAAGCAGACCCGAAGTTTCGTCTACATCGATGACGCGCTTGAAGCGATTCAAAAACTAATGCAAGTCAACTATGTAGAACCGTTAAACATTGGGACTGACAGACTAGTGACTATAGACGAACTTGCAGACCTTATTATTGATATCAGCGGTAAACAGATCGAGAAGGACCACGATGTTTCGAAACCTCAAGGGGTTCGGGGACGGAACGCCGACTTAACGCTGGTCAGTCAAGTCTTAGGCTGGCAGCCAAGAACAAGTCTAGAAGAGGGGCTGAAAGCAACATACAGTTGGGTAGTACAGCAACTCGAGAAGGAAAAATAGGCCCTTGGTCGAATTCTCCATTGTATGCCCGATAGCGGGAAAGCATTGGAACCTCATCCCGGCAACACTGCCGTCCTTCTATCGAGTAGACCCCGGCGAAGTCGTATTATGTTTCGACGATCCTCCAGGCGAGAGAGCCTTCACTATCGCGAAGAAGATAGCGCAAAGGCATAGAAACATTCCAACGAGATTCCTATTCGTAAAAAGGAATCAAGAATACGCATTCCACCAGGCTTGGGTACGTAGAAAAGGATTCCTAGAAGCGAGAAACGACCGGATACTTACAACCGACATCGACCTAGTAATCAACAGAAACGTCCTAAAAGCGGTTGAGAAGGTGGGAAAGAACAATGTGGGTTTGGTTTCATGCTTCAAGTATTATCCGATCAATGGGTTTCAAGAGCTCTGGAGGAATATCGGTTACGAAGTTGTCAGACTCATCTATCCCTCCCGGTTCACAGGACTCTACTGTATTTGGAGGCCGTATTGGTTCGACAGTGAAGACGAGGGGATAAAGAAACTTAGAAACCCAAAACAAGGAAGCTTGGGGGAAGTCAGAACTGGAGAGGATACTTATCTACGTGATTGTATGAAGAAGAAGCATAGGATCGTATGTCTCAAAGATGTTGGTGGAATCACCTTAACCTCAAATATAGCGGACCTACCTGAAATACAGTTTGAACACGGGAGATATTTTGCAAGCCAAGGATACAACATCCTCAGAATCCTCGCAAAAGTATTCCTCTACAGCAGAATCTATACCCTACGCGGATGGTTATACGAAAGAAGAAGGATGAAGAAAGAGAGTGTGGGGTTCAACTGACTGCACGATAACTATCAGCGTCTTCGCCTATTTCTATAGGGGAATCAGCTTCAAAAACTCGGAGATCACAGATCTTCATTCAAGAATATTGCTTGTTGTTGGGCGGTGATACAAGATTTGAATATCGGGGTTTGTGGTCTCGGTAAGCTTGGACTACCGTTGGCGGTTCTATTCGCTAAATACTTCGAGGTCTACGGCGTAGATGTAAACGAAGAAAGAATTGCCCGGATAAAGGAACGCGAGAAGTTCTTTGAACCGCAGGTGAACAAGTATCTAGAAGAGTCCGCCCGTAACTTGATGGTTTCAACAGACTACACCGTTCTCGAGAACTGCGAGGTTGTCTTCATTATTACACAGACCCCCTCACTCCCCTCAGGGGAATTTGATCTACAATATGTGAAGTCGGCGTTGAAAGTATTACGCGATGTCAATCCTGAGTGTCTGGCGGTAATCTCAAGCACGATCAATATTGGCGATATGGAAAAGCTACGGACGATCCATAGACGAATCTGTTACAACCCCGAATTCATCAAGCAAGGGTCCATCATTCACGATTTTGAGAATCCGAAGTTTGTCCTGTTGGGGGCATACGACGAAAAGGATGCCAAGATTGCCGTCGACATCTGGAAGACCATACACGACAAGCCGATTCACGTTCTCAAACCTGTAGAGGCGGAGATCGTCAAACTGTCCCTCAACGTACAATGTACTCTTGGCATAACATTTGCCAACATGATCGGCGAGGTCTGTGAGGCGTTTCACGCAGATCCAAATAAAGTCCTGAGCCTTCTTTACAAGGATAGACGCGACTACAAGAGAGGACTTGGCTTTGGAGGCGTGTGTTTTCCTAGGGACGTGGAATGTTTTAGAGTGATCTGCTCGAATACCGATATCGCAGGTGGGGAGAGATTTGCCAGTCTTCTGAGTGAACTTAACGAGGCGACGATCCGGACGTACACTCAAAAGATTGAGTCGTATGGCAAAAGAAAGATTGGGATTCTGGGCGTGGCATACAAGCCTAACGTCCCCTATGTTGTGGAATCTCAATCGTTAGAGATAGCTCAGAACCTGTTGGATGCAGGGTACGAGGTCTACGTTTTTGATAAGTTGGCAGAGGAGAACGCCAAACAGATCTTGAAAGGCGCCGTTCATTTCTGTGATACCGAAGAAGAATGCCTGAGGAAATCGGATGTCATTTTTATTGGAACCCCCAATTATCGAGACATAACCCATCCAGTCATCGTGAACCCTTGGAGATGAGGCGAAGAGGGCGGATTTGAGATGTCTCCGGAAGATTCCGCCTGCAGGGCAATTGATTGGCGAAGGTAGCATCTGAAAGATGACAATTGTGCTGGTATGTGCTGATACGCGATGTCGATTTTCCAGCTAGCGTGGTGATTGTCCTAGGCCCCTTCTTGACGCGGTTAAGTGCAGAGCTGTTCGCAGATAGGCTGCGTGGGACCATGTATAGGGGATCGGTGGAAGCGGTTTTCCCGTGGATCGGTCTACCTGTTCTGGTAGAAGACCTGTAGTTGTTGCTTGGGAGGCGCACCACCTTGCCAGGGTTTCTGCTTTATCTAAGTCTCCTGTCATCAAATGTGCGTCTGCCAGCCAGAGGGTTGAAATTATCCAAGGATTCATCTCACCCTTGAAGTTATCCCCTGCGTATCTGGCGACTCCCAAGGTTCCGGGCATGGTAAGTTCATCCTCTATGGCTTTGATGGTGCCCCTTGCGACTCCTGAATCAGGGGCTACCATGTTGAATAAGATTGCAAAGAGGCTGGAAGCGTCGACTCGGCGGTCCCTAGGGGAAAGCCTACGTATGAGGTATCCCCGCTCCTCATCATACATTGACTCTAAGATCTGTTCACGCAGGTTCTCAGCCGAGCTACGCCAATGCTTCTCCTTCTCTTCTTCGCGTAGAATTCCTGCTGCCTTACTGGCAGAGTTGAGCCCTGCATAGACACAAGCCGTCGAGAAGATGTGAACCCCTCTTTCTTCTCCCCAGAGATCATAGGAAGGAAATGGAAGCCCATCCCTATCCCTGAACTCATCCAGGAAGACGGTGGCAGATTCTATCATCCCCCATTTTCGTGACAGCCAATTCTTATCGCCCGAATGTACGTAGTGATGCCACGCAGAATGTATGATTAACCCGGTTTGGTCGAGTTGAATGAACGGAGTCTCACGCCAAGCCTCCTCGGTTACCCCATTCGGCAGACATTTCTCAGGGAAATCCCCTCTCAGGGATTGACATCGCTCGGCGAAATCGAAGAAGCGACGTGTTGATGCATGAAATCCTAATTCATCTAAGGCCATTGCTGTGAAAGCAGAATCTCTCAACCAGACGTAGTTGTAGGTGTCCCCCTTCTCTCTTAGTACCCTGGTATCCGGGGATGCTATAGCCCCTCCTGCATGATCGACGAGCATACCTAGCAGAAGGCTTGAACGAGTCAACAGTCTGCTCATCCAAGGGAGAAGAGGAACGTCAATACGACTCTTCCTAGACCGACACTCCCAGAAACTCTTGCATTCCTTCTCTAGTTCTATGAGTGGTCTCGCACCTATTCTTCTCATTCGATTAAGCATCTCTTCGTGGCTGGTTCCGAGAACAACGATCAATCCTACCTCCTTCTTTTCTCCCGGCCTCAGGCCTGGAAGATTCCAGCCTATTACGTGTCCATGAGTACTCGCGAGCCTATCGATCTCATGTCGATTGACCGCGATTGCGTCGAATGGGGGTAGCCCCGAGAAGGAGATGAAGAGTTCTCCATCAGAATATACGGCGTTCTCATTCTCCTTGTCGTGTGCCACTGGTTCTTTGTGGAGGATTCGTTTGAGATTCAAGTCTCCATGTACCAATAGCTTCGTATCGACTTTCGTCTGGGACTTGTTTTGAATCAAGATTCTCCTGATTGCAACATCATCGTTGGGAAGAATGAAATCTCGTATCTCGACTCCTAGTTTCTCCATTCTATGTTTGTTTCTGAGGATATTGGTTCCTTCGACATACTCGAATACGGTGGAGCTTTTTGAAGTTAGCCACTTCAACTCTTCAGCGAGAATCGCGATTCGAAGAACGTTAAGGTTCTGAGATTGTCCTATGTGAGGATAGAAGAGAGCCAGCCAGCTTGCCGAGTTGTCTTCCACCACAAGCAATCTGGAATTTCCTAGTATGCCTCTCTGATCCATGTGTTCTGTTACTCTCCTACATACGCTTGGAGGATTTGCTCAATCCTTGAACTGATTCGCTTCAGGCAAGTGATTCCGATTGATTTGCCAGAAGGATCTCTTTCACTTCCTCGGGTTTGATCGACTCAGCTAGGAGTATCTTTGATCTTGAATTGTATCCTGAGACGATTCTTACTCTACGGTTGAGTAGTTTCGAAAGTTGCTTCAGAATCTCTCTGTTTGCTCTGCCTCTTTCTGGCGGATTCTTGCAGTGGATGACTATCTGATCTGAGATGGCGATTCTGAAGGATCTAGATCTCGGTTTAGCCCTTACACTAAACCGCGTTCCCTCAGAAACGGGCGAAAATAGGTCGTCAATGTTTCGGGGCAAAGAAGCGTCTTTCCTTCGTTTTCTCTCACCAGAGAGAAGTAATTAAGAGTGATGCCAACTAATTCTAATTGCAGGCTGAACACTCTTTGCATAGGACAACTAGTAGAGGCATTTCTTTCTTCGTTATTCTAACCGCGATCATACTTTCTCCGATCGCCGCATCTTCTGTCGAGGCTTCGCCAGGGGGCAATGGAGCTCTTTTGAGCTTGACGGATCAGACTATCCACGTAGTTTGGCAGTTTGACTTAGAATATGATAGTAGCGAGATGGTGGACGAGGTCGACAGTCTTCATGAGGCGTTGAGGTACAATGATGATCGTACAGTTGAGACCCAGTTAGAATCGTTGATTACAGAGACTCTCAAGAAGGCGAATGAGAATTTAGTCTGTAAGAACTCCAAGATACTTCTTGAGACAGATATCAACACTTGGGTGAAGATACTTCTGGAATTCGACGTCGAGGGAGCAATCACACTTGAAGGCGACTACCTTATAGTAGATATGTCTTGGCGCGAGTTGACGGTCAAAGGAAAGGTAAGGATTACACACGATCGGATTGAACATAGCTTCTATCCAAGAAAGTCTTTAGGGCTTGAATGGCCGTTCGGTTCTGACCTGAACAATTGGAGTGTAGACCATTCTGTTCAACAGTCGAAGGTCGTTTCAACGTCTTTTACAAACGTCTACGATCAAGGTGTGGAGATAATCCCTGATGTAACCTTGAAACCAGTAAACATGACGATCACCGTTCCTGGCAGTGCTACAGCAGAGAGAAACTACATCAAAGTCCCAAGAGACTCTTCTGGAACAACTTCGACCGAAGCCACGTACACTCAGACGGGTCTCTACGTGGGTCTTGGAATCGTTTCCTTGGTCGGATTCGCCGTCCTACTCGGCATCTTCTACCTAAGAAGACTCCGCGAGAGCAGTATTGAGACACCTATTGAAACCAGTGTTGAGACCCCGGAGATTAAAGGTCGAATGACCGAGGCTGTGCACATGAAAAAAGCAGAGGTCTGCCCGATGTGTGATGGAAAAGGAGAATTGTTCTGCACAACCTGTCATGGAACAGGGCGAGTAAACTCTAAGGAATGCCCCGCATGTGACGGAACGGGCCGAAAGAAATGCCCGGTGTGCAATAGCCAAAAAGAATTCTAAGGCATCATTCGCGTATGAGTCCAGGAGGGAGGCTACGCGGCATGTCTGCATGCCGCGTTCCTTAAGAATCAAACGTATGCCAGAATGTTGAATAGTGATAGGGTTAAGTTTATGAATGCATCGAAAGAAAGACCTTTCTCCTATCTTTGGTGGGAAAGACTGCCTGAGTTGTTCAATCTATGAGTATTCGTGGTTTGAAACAAGAGCTCAAGAGAACGTTCTTGGAAACCCCACTTCTGTGGATGATATTCTTGTTATTTGTCTTGGTTCCACTAATAGTGATCGTCGTTTCCAAAACTCTCTCTGGGATCCCCCCATCCTAGCTCTCCGAGAAGGATCGATGTGGGCCATCGAGAATTCGAGGTCCGGGAAAACTCTGTGGTCCAGAATGATCATATTGCAATTGGCAGCATTTTCAACTCGACTTTTTCAGGGTTGAAAAGCAGGCGTTTTCCGCAACCAGGACACTTCCCATCGTTGCGGCGGATGATCTCCATCGGGTCTAAGAGTTCGAAACCTGCGTGAATTACGAATCCGCAGTGCTCGCATATATAGCATGCCGGCATTTGTTTACTCCACGCTTCTACTATGTTCAAAGAGGTTTCTTGAAGCCTTCATTGCAAAGGTTTCAGTAAAAAACAACGTTGAAACAGTCACTTCTAAGCATCTAGGAATCACGCAAACTAGAAGGAAACTGTGCAAGCTGGGTGCAGGGGGAGAAGGATATTTGCGTTCCAACTGTGAAGACGGTAGGAAACCGAGAGGGATAGAGGTCCTTGTAGACCCCTGTCTGCTTTAAATACCCTCAGAATTGAGGTCTAGGAATTGTGAAGAAAACAACGTCAAAAGGGTTATTCGAGCAGGTCGGACTATATTGATTGATCCTATCGTTGGGTACGGTAAGGATACATATCGTAGCTGGGATTGCAGGACTACATAAGTTTCATTTAGTTTCCCGTCTCCAATAAGGCTGAGTATTGATGTCAAAGAGGAATGTGTCTAGAAGGAAAAGTTCTGAGAAAAAACTTCGATTTTATAGAATCGCAAAGGAGTTCTGTTCCTCCTACTCACTTCCAGTCCCATCAATACAATTCACAAAGGGGTCGCGAGGGTATATCTTCAACACTCAGACAATAGAGATAGACGAAAATGAGAGGGACGAAAATTTCTATCATGCGTTGGGTCACCACAGATACTTCTTGAACCACATGTCAAAGGATCATCTTCTAAAACGTCTCAGCAGAGTCTGTTTGGTCGCTGGGGCGTCATTGATCTACTTTGACTGGAAAAACCCTCTTTCTTTCCTATTGTTAGTGCTCTCTCATAGTCATCATGTGGTTCGCCAATTCTATGCAGAACAACATGTGCCGAAAGATTCACGTTCGATATTGAGATGGCTGAGATTGGTTATCCCAATTGGCCAGTATTGATAGTTTAGATTATTCTTATTCCTGCTTTATCAAAGGCATTGTGACTACAAGGTTTATTTGCTTAAAGGATATCACGTGTTGAATGAATCGATGCGACATTAAATATTGAGGTAGTCTTGATGTCCGAGAACTTGGCACTTGCAAGCTGTGCACGGTTAATCCGGAAGGCAGGAGCGGAAAGGGTTGGAAAAGACGGAGCCGAAGAACTCGCAAGGATTCTTGAGAATATTGGAATTCTCATCTCTAAGGAGGCTCGGGAATACGCAGAATATGCTGGAAGACTGACAGTCAAGAAGAAAGACATAGAGATGGCAGCACCCAAGGTTTTGAGCAACCAGAGTCCGGAAGACGTAATCTCTCTCTTTCTGAGGCCCCCTTCAGAGCTGCTTCACCCCAGTTAGTCCACATGAGGCTTCTTCGACTCTCTCTAATGTGAAGCAGGTAAGACGGAATCCGGGTTATGGTCAGAGTTAAGACTCAAATACCACGTGCAAGCCATTATCTACCCACTATCCTTGAATAGAGGAGAAATACGATGTCACAAATCGGAAAAGGAATCAGAATTCGTAGAATAGTGAAAGAAGACGGCAGAGCAATCATTATTCCGATGGAAAGATTAATGCCTGGTTGGGATAAGCTCTGCGAGAAACTGATCGCCGGCGGAGTTGACGCCGTGATGCCCACGTACGGGATCACCAAGCAGTACTACAACGTCATGGCTGGCAGAATCCCGTTTGTGTTGAGCATTCCTACCGACGTTCGATACGTGCATACAGCAATCAGAATGGGAGCAGATATGGTGAAAGTGACATACTTCTTACCTTGGGACTTTCGGGAGGTTCGTCGGAAACTCACCGAAGAGCTTCTCCCATTCGCAGATGAATGCGATAAATTGGGTATGCCTCTTCTCTCTGAGGTAGTTCCCATCAATGCTGGAAAGACAGGACTAGATTTTTACGATTTGGATGTAGAGCACGTAAAGCAGGCAGTGAACATAGGGTCCAGTTTTGGAGGAGACCTGATGAAGACCTCCTACACAGGCAGCATCGAGACCTTCAAAGAGGTTGTCAAAGAAAGTGCAATACCGGTTACTATACTGGGAGGACCGGCTCTGGGCGATGACCGAAAGGTACTTCAAACGATAAAAGACAGCGTCACGGCTGGCGGTGTAGGGATATGCTTCGGTAGGAATACTAGGGAGCATAAAAACCCTGAAGGACTCTCAAGGGCATACGTGAAGATAATTCACGAGAACGCTAGTGTCGACGAGGCGCTAAAGGAACTGAAATAGCTCTACGAACCCTTTTCTTAGGGCGATTCTTGGGTTGGGCGGAGAGGGTTAGATTGCCCTCCACCTATCCCAGATCGTGGCGACTTCTCCGAGAAAGGAACTGAAATCTTCGCAGTCGCAGACTTGACCCCTTTCGATTCGGATCAGACCCGCACCGAGTAGACGGCTGTAGACGCTATAATATTGACTTTGGGTGAGACCTTTCATCTCCATGTAAGTCTCCCACTCTGAATTCACGAAGGGTCTTCTGGATTTCCTACGTTCCTTCACGTATTCGAGAAATTCCAAGGCTCGTTCTACGATGTCGCTGTCTCCGGCACGATAGAAAAGAAGTTCAAGTACCGCTCTGATCCCGTTTACTCTTAGATGGTTTTCTCGTCTCGGCTTGATTTTTAGGGTCGTCTCATACTTCGGCATAGGAGTATGCACTTCAGATATGTGCTGAATATCATGGATAAAAGTATATCAAAAAGGAGAGAGGGCCGCTGTGGTATTCTTGTGGCTTGCGCCAAAGATTCTAACTCGGTTTCGGTCGTCTTAAAATCTTCTTCCGTAACCTCTCTGTCGATAGGAGCCGGATCCCCGACCGAACCGGCGTCGTTCTTCAACCTCTCTATCTGAGAGATTGTTCTCGCTGTCGACTTCAGGAATGTCTTCTTCTATCTTCTCTGCGGTTCCGTATTTTCCTGCTGATAGTCGCATCGATCCTCTGAAGACCGATACGTAGCCGTTTGTAACTTGTACAACATCTCCTTCGGCGTACTTTGTCGTGTCGTCGTCCCATAGCGTCATTAGTATGCATCCGGTCTCGTCGCCAACCAGGGCGTCAGCTACTTTTCGTTCACCCATCGAGACGACTCGAACCTCGCCTACGTTTACGACCTTTGCCTTGACATTGACGTTCTTCGCGTACGGTCGAAGGGTTTCTATTTTCACAAATTCTTCAGACAAATCTATCATCTATATCTGGTCTGTATTGAGATGTGGGTGCTTACCAAGAAGATAAATCTATCCCTGCCGGGCGATAGATTTATCTGTCCATCTGGAAGATCGCCTCGTTCTCAAGGAAATGAAGGCTAATGGATTATTATGCCTATCCTCGAAATGGATTGCGGGTAGTCTGAAAATGCGTTGATTTCCAGTAATGGTTCAAACGTTGTGGATGCTTCCTCCGTCAAGGAATCCTGATTCCCGAATCCGGACTTGGCAACACCACTCTCCGCATAGGGAATAGGCGTTATCGGCGTGCTTTGGGAAATCGGATGGTCAGCGTCATCTTTCATGTCCTACCGAACAGGAAGCGACTTGAGCGTAAAAGATAGTAGAACAAACCTAAAGAGGCAGTCAACCGTGAACTGATTTCTCTTGACCTGGGAGCCTATAGGGGTGTTCTGTTGAACAAGGAAGAGTTAAAGGAAAAGGTCTGTTCCTCGATTGAGGAACATTCTGACGAAATAATCGAGATAGGGGAGAGAATATCCAAGAACCCTGAACTCGGATACAAAGAATTCGAGACAAGCCGTTTGGTCGCAGAGAAGTTCGAAAACCTCGGGCTGGCAGTACAGGAGAACCTTGCAATAACCGGAGTGAAGGCCAGGCTAGTCGATCGGTCTAGTACACCTACGGTTGCCATACTGGGCGAACTCGACTCGGTCGTTTGTTTTGATCACCCTCGATGCAACCCTGAGACCGGCGCAGCCCACGCATGCGGGCATAATGCCCAGATAGCAGGCATGCTAGGAACCGCCTTTGGTCTAGTCAAGTCGGGGGCAGTCAACGATCTGGGAGGAAACCTGATTTGGATGGCGGTTCCTGCAGAGGAATACGTGGAGATAGAATACCGCCTGCATCTACGTAAGGAGGGGAAGATCACGTTCTTGGGAGGAAAACAGGAGATGATCAGGATTGGCGCGTTCGACGAGGTAGACATTGCCATGATGTTCCATACGCGGGAAGTGAAGCCACCGCATAAGGCGATACTGAAGGGAACGAACAATGGGTTCGTTGCAAAGGCAGTCAGGTATACTGGAAAGGAGGCTCATGCCGGGGGTGCGCCTCACGAAGGAATCAACGCCTTGAATGCTGCGATCTTGGGGATAATGGGGATCCATGCCCAACGAGAGACGTTTCAAGACAAAGACCACATCAGGGTCCATCCGATAATCACTCACGGAGGAGACCTTGTGAACATAGTCCCTGCCCATGTCTCGCTGGAGACGTACGTACGAGGAGCCTCGATCGAAGCAATCCTTGCCGCAAGCAAGAAAGTTAACCGGGCTCTAGAAGCGGGAGCCGTGGCTACGGAGGCAAAGGTCGACATTACAGAGATACCCGGGTATCTCCCGTACTCCGGGGACAAGGATCTTGAGAACCTGTTCTCCGACAATGCGGCTCGCATCATAGGCATAGAAAGCATCGGAACCGGCGAACATAGCGGCGGGTCTACCGATATGGGGGACGTTTCACACATAGTCCCAAGTCTGCACCCATACATTGGGGGTGTAGAAGGTAGGGGGCATTCAAGAGACTACAGAATAACCGACCCGAAGCTTGCGTACGTAGGGTCGGCAAAAATGATGGCAATGACTGTAGTTGATCTGCTCTGGGACGAGGGAAGCGTCGCCACGGAGATATGCAGCAAATTTGAACCAAGAATATCGAAGAGGGAATATTCAAGATTCTGGGAACGCGTCATAAAACAGTGACGCCATTTTTCGGGTTCCTCCCATCTTTCCTCAAATGCCGGTTATCAGCTCTTATGAGTCAATCTCCGAGTACACAGGTACTTCTCTGCTCAAGACGCCAACCAGCAATAGCACCCATGAGAATAACCCGACCACGAGGTATGTCAAGAACAGTAGAACGTACAATAGTTCAACTCCCGGTATTGTAGCCAACTGGTTGATCATGGATAGGCAGATCCAATAGGAGTTGAAGAACCAGTGGAGAAGCACAGGAATATGAAAGCCGTATTCGATGTAAGCCAAGGCATAGATGACCCCTGCAACGAAGGAAATTGAGACCATACCGATCTTCCATCCAGCCCCAAAGGATATGTGAGCGACGCCGAACAACAGTGCAGAGCCGAGAACAGTAAGATAATCTAGACGCCCAATCACTCTCAGCTCAAGTTCTCTTCGAGTCGCCCCTGGAAAGACAATAGTATAACAGAGTAAGGAGACTATCTTAGACACGGGCATTTGAAGGATCTGTCTTCTGGACCAGACGAGGTGAATCATGGCGGGAACACCGACGAGGAACAACCGGAAGAACAATTCCTCGATGATCGGGACCGATGATAGGTTTATGAGGGCCGCGAACTGATTCTCGAAGGGGATTGCTCCTATCGGAATGCCAGCCAACTGTTGAACAAGCCAGATCGACCATGAAGTGAAATGCACCATGGACGAGAGGAGGACTGCCACGAAGAGGGTATTCTCAATAGGTAAGCGGTTCTCTTTTCTGCTACCCCAAAACGCATCCAGTAGTTGCCTCTTGGGTCCCAGCCATGCGATGGCAAAGCAACCCACGTAGACCAGCCAGATGCAGAGGAGGACTCCAAACACCACAGTCTCAAGTGAAACGGTTATCTTCAGGAAAAACAGTGTGAGCTGTAGCCTCCGCAATGCCAGGTTTTCTGAAACGATGTTTCTTGGAGTAATGTAGAACAATAGGAGTTGCAGAAGTAATACTGCACCATAGCTCAGGGAGAGGAGGAATACGACTACCCTCCCTATGTCCAGGAAGAACCCTTTCACTTTGTCGAGATAAGACGTCAATGGGATCACTCGCAGTATGACTGGTATGCTTGAATGTTAAGGCTCTTGATCGTTTTGTTTACTTGATGAATATTTTGTTTCTGGACAACCTCTAACATTTGTAGTAAGCCAGTGTCTCGTAGAGAGCATCAAAGATAGTAGTATGCGTCGCGCATCTTCGTCGCTTCCTTATTACTTTCATTTGAGTCTCTGCCTTGTTCGATTTTCACCATCACTGTTTAATTTTCAGCGTTTGGCGAACAAGATTGGGGTACTCCTGTTGCCAACGAGATTGAACCTGGAACGACAGAGAATGAGACGACACGAAGGAACAGTAGGTCAGTATGGAAGATTGGTTCAAGACACGTGTTTCAGTCCCGATTATTCTGTCTTCAACTACAAGGGGAAGGCCTGTCTGGTTCAGGACAAAGATTGTCCCTATCTGAGTCCCTTGAACAAGAGATGTTACGCAAATTATGTGCACAGAGAAGCGTGTACGGACAAGAGACGAATCTGAGTGATCGATTCGTCTGTGGGATCAGTATAATCCTCCGACGAGTGGTGGAAAAATTAGAATCTCGTCACCGTTTTTCAGCTTAGAGTCAAACGATTCTTCCTTCCCATTTAGAAATACCCTTAGGAAACCGGGGGTCACTCGTGCCTTTGCCGAGTGTGATTTCGGATCAAAATCTCCAAGACCATATTCTCTGAAGATCTTGGCTATCGCGTCTCCAAGTTTAAGTTCATTCTCCAGGTTCATCTCGACTTCCTTGCCTATTCTGACCCCTAGGAAACCGAAGAATCTGATCTTGATCCTCATATAGTGATATCATCTCCCAAGAAGAGAATTCTCATAGTAATGGTACCTCGTTTAGATTAATCTCTTTCTCGGTTAGGCTTCTTCTGCGAGCTTCTTTATCCATTGCAGGGAGTCGATCTCTCTCGGTGACTTGTCGAGTCTGACCCGGATGGCTCTTGGGGAGTCCAACCAGTAGCCTCCTGGCGCAGAAGGAACCCTGCTGATAGCCTTGAAGGAGATCTCTAACACGATCTTGGGAAGGACGAAACTTCCCTTCTTAGTTTCCTCCAAGGTTACTTCTTCAAGCTTCTTGTCAAGCCATCTTCTTTCGTCTGTCGATAGCCCTTCGCTGCACTCTGCCACCGGTATAAACCGGTTTGTTCTCAGATCACGGGAACTTAACAGGTAGACCTGACCATTGTTTTTCCGTTTTAGGAAGGGACAGACGGATGTTATGACTAGGTCAAGATTCTTCGGGGATTCTTTGATCTTCGCCCAGAAAGGGGTCCTTATTCCTGGGATATATGTGGAGTAGAGGTGCTTGGCAAGAAGACCTTCGTATCCGTTTTCAAGGGCTTTAGAGTAGAATGATTCAGCTTCGCGAGGATCAGCGGTTTGGATCTGGCTGATAACTGGTATTTTTCCTGAGGTTTCCACCAAGATCTGTCTTCTACATGTGTAGGTTATTCCTAGGAGGTTCTGGTTGTCGAGGAACAAGAGCTCGAAAAGCTCGAGATCTATGAACACCCCGGGGGTAGGGCTCTGACCCAGTTCTCTGGATCGTAACTCGCCTACAAGGACGCTGTAGGGTGCTGGTTTTCCCTGAGAATCCCTAGGAATAATCTCGCCTTCTAGGATTGCATTCTCCACCCCGATGTTGTCAACTATTCTCCGGGTCAGGTCAGGTAGCAGATGCGAGATGTTTCTGAGTTTCCTGTCGAAGAATCTCACGTTGTCCCCCGATTTGTGAATCTGTACTCGGATACCGTCGGGCTTGAACTCGTAGCCTACTAACCCTTGGTATTCCTTGTTCGTTTCTTCTATGTTCTGTGCGGTTACCGCGGTCATTGGTCTGATCGGTCGAAGGACTTCTAGACGTAATTCGGAAAGACTTTCTTTTCCCTTGGATAGAGCCGCTTGACCGATGAGGGCAATATCATTAACAAGCGCATTCCTGTGCTTAATTTCTGAAAGCTCAATCGAGGAGAGCTTGGAGATTGCTTCTTCGAGTATCCCTTCACAGGATCCTATATGTCCCTCGAGAATGAGATTTCTTACTAGATGCTTGACCTCATTCGGTCGCATTGTATCAAAAAGTCTCTCTAATTCGTCGAAGGATTGATTGTCACGGTCAGGAGTTTGTTCTAATAGTTCTCTAATTGTTAAGTATATCTCTTTGACTGTTATTCCCATCTTCTGCGTATTCTGAAGTCTTCTTTTTCGACTTTCAAGTGCAAGTTCGATGGCTGTTGACAGATCTTTTGTTTGGGTGATAAGCTTCGACAATCTCTTCTCAGGCAATCCAGACTTCTTACAAGTAAGATCAACAAGTATCCTCACGTTCAATGGAGAATAATCTTGACCCCATACTGGGGTGGGGTCGTTCAGCATGAGCCGTATCGCCGGATAGACCTCGCCGGGTTTTAGGGTCTGAAGCCACTCTGAAACCAGGTCTATTGAAACGATGTACCCGGGTTTGGAATCAAGCCTGTCGCTTACTTCGCAAAGCTCTGAGAAGAGCATAGACTATCCGTACCGGACACTCTTTAGATCCTCGGATATAATTAGCACTTTTTCATCCGAATTTACAGGGCTAGGATACTCAACTAGCCTTGGCTTCGGCTTGCGTATTCTTTCCTTTGAACTGGCTCATATACAGATCGTAGTAGAATCCGCGTTTTTTCAGCAGATCATCGTGAGTACCTCGTTCGATTATCTCTCCGTTGTTTATGACCAGTACTTGATCGGCGTTTCTGATGGTGCTGAGACGGTGGGCGATGATGAAGCTTGTTCGTCCCTCCATGAGTCTCTGCAATGCTTCCTGTATCTGCATCTCTGTCCTTGTGTCCACACTGCTTGTGGCTTCGTCGAGTACCAAGATGGAAGGGTCAGCTATGATGGCGCGTGCAATACTGAGGAGCTGCCGTTGTCCCTGGCTTAGGTTTCCTGCCTGCTCGCTAAGCTCGGTCTGGTATCCTTGAGGTAACCGTCTGATGAAGTCGTCTGCGTTAGCCAGTTTCGCGGCCTCGATGATTTCCTGGTCCGTAGCGTCAAGTCTCCCATAACGGATGTTGTCCATGACGGTTCCGCTGAATAGGAACACGTCTTGGAGCACTATGCCTAATTGTCGTCTCAGGTCATCTTTCCTGATCAGTCTAATGTCCATTCCATCGATGGCGATAGCGCCGTTCTGGATGTCGTAGAATCGGGTGAGGACGTTGACGATAGTGGTCTTACCTGCCCCAGTAGGACCGACTAGGGCTATGGTTTGACCAGTTTCTGCCTCTAGGCTTATATCTTTCAGTACCTGAATACTAGGTACGTAACTGAAGTCTACTTCCTTGAACATCACGTCACCCTTGAAGTCGTTCACAGTTGTGGCGTCCGGACTGTCTATAAGCTCAGGTTCAGTATCGATAATCTCGAAGATACGCTCTGCTCCCGCAAGGGCTGACTGGATGCTGTTGTAGAGTTCGGCGAAATGTCGCAGGGGGTTAGCGAAACTTCTACTGTAGCTGATGAACGCCGCTATGATGCCAACGGTAGTCATGCCCAGTAGTGCCATCCAACTACCGATACCCGCCACTATAGCTATGTTAGCGTTGCTGAGAATGCCCATAAGTGGCGGTACGAGCATTGCATAGGTCGATGCTTGAACCCCGAGGTCCTTGACCCTCTGGTTTACCTTGCTGAATTTGCGGTTAACATAGTCCTGCTGGCCAAAAGCGATGACTATTTTCTGGCCGGTAATAGTCTCCTGCATCACGCTGTTAAGCACGCCTGTATCTTTCTGGAGGCCCCTGTAGGCGCTCCTAGTTCGTTTACCTACTACTGCAGTAAGTATGACCATTAGGGGGAAGATGATTAGGCTTGCCAGAGCCAGCCAAAAGTTGAGGCTGAACATAACCACCACAACGCCGAGAAGAGTCAGAAGGCTTCGCATCAGTCTGGTCACATCCTGGGTCAAGGTGGCGCCAATGGCGTCGATATCGTTTGTGAGCCTACTCATCAAGTCCCCTGCCGGATGGTTATCGAAGAATCTCATGCTTAAAGTCTGAATATGCTCGAAGAGTTCTCCTCTCAGCTTCATAAGGCTCCGCTGGCTGACAGTAGCCATTATCCAGCTGGCCGCCATGTCTGTAATAAGACTCAGCAGATAGGTTCCAGCGAGCAGGGTTGTTATCCTAACAAGCCCCGCCATGTCCCTTTGGACAATGTGCTGGTCGATGGCGACACCTATCAAATACGGTCCTGCGAGTGATAACAGTGTACTCGTCATGGTTAATATTCCCACAACTACTAGATGCAGTTTGTAAGCCTCCAGGTAGCTCAGTAGTCTGGCGAGGGCGCCACGGGGGTCTTTGGCTTTCTCTATGGTACCTCTGTGTCTGGGACCGTGGCCCATTCTGGCTGTTCTCTGCTCCCTCTGTTGTTCAGATCCTGTAGACCCGTTCATTTGACCATCCCCTCATCTCCAAGCTGGCTGCGGTATATTTCCCGGTAGATTGGACTTGTCTCCATGAGCTCGCTATGGTTGCCTTCGGCCGCGATCCTGCCTCCATCAAGCACTAGGATCTTGTCTGCGTTCAGGACTGTGCTTATCCTCTGGGCGATGATGAAGTTCGTGCTGTCTTTCATGAGCTTCTCTAGCGCTTGCTCAATCTTAACCTCGGTTTCTATGTCTACAGAGCTTGTACTGTCATCCAGTATCAGTATCTTTGGCTTGACTAGCAAGGCCCTTGCTATTGCGATGCGTTGTTTCTGTCCGCCGCTGAGATTGGCTCCTCTCTCGCCTACTTTAGCATCATAGCCGTCAGGGAAGCCTATTATGAAGTTGTGGGCCTGGGCTGCCTTAGCTGCCTCGATAACCTCTTCCTCGGAGGCATCGGGTTTCCCGTATCGGATGTTGTCGCGGATGGTTCCGCTGAATAACATGGTCTCCTGAAGAACGACGCTGACATGTTTCCTTAGGCTGTCTATCTTGATGTGTTTAACATCTATACCGTCTATCGTGACCTTGCCATTTGAAGTGTCATAAAATCTGGGAATAAGGTGTACTAGGCTGCTCTTGCCCGAACCAGTAGCCCCTAGGATACCGACTGTTTCACCGGACTCGGCTTTGAAGCTGACATCGCAGAGCACCGGATCGCCTCCATCGTCCAGATAGCTGAAGGTGACGTCTTGGAACTCTACTCGTCCTTTCATATCGTTAAGAGCTACAGAGTCAGGTTTGTCTTGGATCTCGGACTCAGTGTCCAGCACTTTCATAATCCTGGTGGCGCTGGCGTTAGCTGCTGAAATCTGTCCAGCCATCATGCTGAGCATGAGGACTGGAAACATGGTGCTGAATAGGTAGTTTATGAAAGCCATGATCTGGCCTACTGTAGCGGTTCCCTGGAATACCTGAATGCCGCCGTAATAGATGATGCCTACAGTACCTAGGTTGAGTAGGGTCATGATCAGAGGGAAGAAAATGCCCAGTAGTTGCGCGACCCGTACTGCCTTAGCGTATAACATTTTATTGGCTTCATCAAATCTTCTGTTCTCATAATCCCTTCTCACGAAAGCCTTCACAACCCGGACCCCTATAAGGTTCTCCTGAAGAACCTGGTTCAGGTATTCAAGACGTTCCTGTACTGCCGTAAAGAGGGGCTGCGCTATCCGGACGAATACTGTCACGAGTACCACAGTGATCGGGAGAAGGACCAATAGTATATTGGCTAGCGTAGCGTTGGTGGCGTACATGATGCTCAGGCTTCCAATGAACATCAACGGTGCCCGAGTAAACATGCGAAGACTCATGACAACTACTAACCGTATTTGATTCAGGTCGCTGGTGAGCCTCGTTAATAGCTGGCCTGTAGTAAAATCATCGAGATTGCCGAAGCTGAATGATTGAATCTTCTTGAAGATGCTTTCACGGAGATCAGACTCGAAACAACGGGAGACCTTGACTGCGTAGATGGTATTACCTACCATAAAGAGGGCGCTCAGGAGGCTAGCCCCTATCATGAATAGGCTGGTTCTGAGAATGACCTCCATATCCTGGTTGGCTACACCCTCGTCAATTATCACCTGAACGAACCGAGGAATGGATAAGTCGGCTATCACAACAAGGGCTAGGAGAATAGTGGCCAGAAATGACTCTTTGGCATAAGGTTTCAAGTAGCCAAGGAGCCGCCGCAGGTTATTCATCAGGGTTCCTCTAAGAATTTTTTCACTAGGTTGGTGTCGACTTTCCACGAGCGTTTTTCATACTTTCCTCGTTAAAAGCCTCCAAGACGCTTAGAGCGAATTCGCGCATGTGTTCGGCTTTCATAATATGAATGCCTCGTCGGCGGAAACCTGCGACAATCAGTTTGTCTCCTGGTTTAATATCGAATTCGGCTCTTGCTTCTTTGGGTATCGATATCTGGCCTCTTTCCCCTACGGTGACAATCCCGTAGATGCGCTTCCCTCTTCTCAAGTCAACCATTCGAATCAACTCGCATATGTTTTACATGATTTTTCATATAATTATGTATAATTTCATGAATATTCATGTAATTCGTAAAAATGGGAAGATACATACAGTTCCGCAATATAAGCCTTATGTTTCTCTAGAGAACCTCTTGTTTCTTGGAGGGAGAATCCGCCAATCTTGCACAGGAACAACAGAAGAGAAAGATCTCCTAAGAGGAACCGAGCGTGGATAACTCCTAGTGAGCAGTACATGTCTGCTGCTTCCCTCGGTTCGTTTGAAATGATTATTGTGAACCCACATACATGTATTGGAAAAAAGGAGGAAGGAATTCTCTAGCAGAGTCTTGTGGATTGATAACGGCATAGCACCTCTCACATATTTCAGCGCCCTTGAGTAATACTGCTTATTCAGTTCATTGTCGTACTTCTTGAACGTGGATTCATCAACACCTGTGGGTACGCTGGGTAGACGCTGTTATAAAACGATATTTCAGAATTAAAACCAGATTCCACCACAATTTTTTACACATTGATTATACTTGCGATCAGATGTGTCATTCTCGTATTGGATGATTATCATTCACCTAATAATTCGGGTTCGCGGGAAATTTCCTGTAGCCAACTATACAACTGTATTTGTAGACGCAGATTAAGGCGATTAGGATTCAAAGAAAAATTTATCCTCTTCAGATCCGGGATATGGTCCCTCCTTAATCTCAAGAACCTTCGCATCCTGGAGGTAACTTATCCTATGGCCTGCTGCGATCAGAATCGTATCTCCGACATCAAGCACGACTTGACCTACTGGCTGTTTATCGACAGAGAATAACTCAACCTTAACCTGCCCGCCAATAATATGAAGGATCTCTTGCCTAGGAACACCTGGCTTCTGACAGAGACTGACGGGGCGGTGAAGATGCGTCTTCGCAGATTCCCCCTTCTTCTTGACCATGATCATGAGCTGTAAAGGAAAATCAGTTGGAGTGAAACTCGTCGTTCCAACCTCTTCGAGTTCCGATCTAACAACAATCGCCAATATCTTTCCCAGATGTTCTACCCGTTCAACCGAATTCATACTGGACTCGCTCCAACCAGAGGATAACCCCACGATTTGAATTCTTTCCGTAGCATCTCAACATATTTCATGTATAATTTCTTGTTTACGGAAACTGTGTATAGTCCAAAATCGCCTCTTTTAGAACTCGAAAACGGTACACAAATGCCGTGTGTTGGGCATGCCTTCATCAGGCCAAGCAGGCCCGGTTACGACCCCGGATACCTTAAGCCCCCTAATACACAAAATCTATAAGATCATACTCAGAAAACGTAATCTGAGAGATCATGGTAATCAAGATAAGAGTCCCAAAAAGCCCAATATTCCCCTCCTGGCACCATTTCCTGAGATGCTTCTGCAGAACCGAGCATCAGGTCGACATGTGCATAACAATCCTCCAAACAATCATCGACAACGACAACTGGTTCCCAGCCGCGAAATGGCAGGACGTGACCAAATCCAGCGTAGGCATGTACACAAAGTGCCTTAAACTCCTACGCGAAAACGGGTTGATAGAAAGAAGAAATGGACACTACCTGCTCAGCAAAGACATGATCTACTCTGTTCGAAAGATCCCCGAGAAATGGGGCGAGCTTGTCGAGACGACCGAGAAAGGGGAGAAGATAACCCTGGCATGACAGAGCGCCAACCTATACGATGGAGCCGTAACAATGTCCTGTATCGAACATATCTCCTGCATGAAGTGTGGAAGAAAATTCCAAGTCGAAGACATCCTACAGCTATGCCCAAACTGCGGGGGCATCCTAGATCCGCAATACAACGTCCAGAAGATAGCCGAGACCATAGACCGCGAGACAATCGGGAAAAGGAAACCCAACACAATGTGGAAATGGCTTGAATTCCTTCCCCTGACAGACCCAAGAAACATAGTCTCAGCCTTCGAAGGAGGAACACCACTGATCAAGACGGGAAGGCTTGGGAGAGAAGTCGGAGTCAAGAGCCTATTCGTCAAAGATGAGACAAAAAACCCTACCCTCACGTTCAAGGACAGGGGAGCCTCGACAACGATCTCAAAACTCAAAGAACTCGGGGTGACAGAGATAGGAGTAAGCTCCGAGGGAAACGCCGCCTGCGCCTTCGCACTCTACTCGCAAATGGCCGGAATCACCTGCCATGCGTACATACCCACGGATGCCAATCCAACAAAGAAAGAACTCCTCCTCTCGCTAAGCGCAGACCTACACCTTATTCCCGGAACAATCGCAGACGCGGGAAAACAGGCATCCAAGGATATTCAGAGGAACAAATGGTACAACGCAGCAACCTTCGTAACCCCTTACAGGCACGACGGAAAAGGGACGATGGCCCTAGAGATCCTAGAGGCGATGGATTGGGAGAGCCCGGACGTCTTGGTCTATCCGACCGGTGGAGGCGTCGGCATAGTCGGAATGTGGAAAGCAATCAAGACCCTTGAGAGACTCGGCTGGATACAGAGACTCCCTCGAATCATCGCTGTCCAACCAGAGAATTGTGCACCGGTTGTCAAGGCCTTTCAGGAAGGGAAGGATGAGGTCGAAGAGTGGAGAGACCCCAAGACCATCGCGATGGGATTGAGAATACCGAAGCCCTTGGCTGGTTCCCTAATCTTAGGGACTCTACGAGAATCGAAAGGATCAGCAGTCAAAGTACCCGAGGAGGAACTGCTAAGATTCCAGCGTAAGATACTACGCTTAGAGGGGCTGATCTTGGAACCGTCTTCAACAACGGCTTTCGCAGCATTACCGATAATGATTGAAGAGAGAACCATCGACCCCAGCGAAAAAGTAGTAGTCCTAGCTACGGGTTCCGGACATAAGACCTTAGAGTACTACAGTCATTAGGAGATAGAGATTAGCATGCATTCGATTTTTTGGAGTTATTGCTAATTCTCCAATTTTTTTGATTCCAACCCAAACGATTGAAGAACGTGAGAGAGGCTGCCGGGTGAGACATCGCCTGATGGACACCAAAAACTTTTTCTGACTCGAAAGCAGGAAAGTCCATGCATGAACGTCAATCTAATCCTAATTGGTGCCGGAATGGTTGCAGTAGGCTATCTATCTCAGAAGATAGAATTGAGCGGTGACCTAGCACGGCTTACCGGAATAGTAAGCAAACTACTCAAGACAATTGGTCTACTTGTCATCATAGCAGGCTTCGCAAATCCCTAACAGCACACACCATTTCCTTAATCGAATTGTCGGCAACGACGAAACGATTTCCATTAAACAGTTTTCTTTCTTGATATCTAGTCATAGAGTATATCGCCTTCAAACCTCCTCAAAGAAATCTGAGTCAACACAGACAACGCATCTTGATTTATTTGAAATCAATCCGAAGATCAAATCTAATTAGGGCTCAGTAGCTGTACTGGATACCAGAACCTAATTAGCTTGCACCAATATTGACTAGTATTTTCTGTATGCATGTTAGAAAAAAGAGTCAAGTGGAGTTCAGATGAGATGGGAACGATCGAAGGGATTCTAAGGGGAATCCCAGTAACAATCACCGAGAGTTTGAGAAAAGTATTCGCCGCTTTGTTTGTAGTCTTCTGTCTCCTCGCGATGTACACCCTTTTTTCCTGTCAAGACTTGATGTCGTGTCTACCACGCGTCTCGGAATATCTCTTCCTTGCTATCATATTTGGTGTCCTTGGCTTTGCCGGGAAAGGAAAGCGTCCACGACGTGCAGCAGTTGGATGCGACAAGGCAAGGAGCGACCTTGAATGGGCAAAGAAGGTGAAGAGAGCCTTGCAGACCCTGATTCCAAGCGTAATTGGAACGAGAACTACAGACGAATACAAAGAGGCACTTCACAGCTATCTTCGCTCCGAGACGGGAATGGAGACTCAAGCACCGATGGGCGTGGACCCTTGGAGGTGTTGTATTGGACCGGGCGGCCCCGAAGGAGACCCGAGATATGCTGAGGACTGGGCGAAGTACAGAGAATACGGTTCAGATCCAGCGAGATTTGAGGCGTATATAAAGAGCAAATACTTCAGTGATCAACCAGACATCGTTTGGGATGCAGCTCGCACCCACGAAGAAATACACATCAATCAATGTGCAGAGGAGCATCGGGACGCAGGAATGCGTGGCTACGTCATGTACCTTGAAGACCCTGAGAATTACCGGCAAGACGATTTGGAAGCCTACGAAGCACAGATCAGGAAGCTACAGGAGTGGATCGACGCACACTGCAGATAACCAAAACAGCGCTATCCTCTGACTAATCGAACTGACTCGAGAAGACTTGTGCAATAATTCTACGCTAGATGGAGATCCCGAACAAAGGTATTATACCGCATAGCCTACTGAATCTTATTAGGGTGGAGAATGTCAACCGCGCTAGTGAGATGTCCAAACTGTGGTTCAGTGAGCAGCCAAACTAGTGTTCCCGACGAATACATATGTTCCCATTGAATGCTAGGTTCAAGTTCGTGAGACCTGGAGACCAAGTAGTGACCCATGATATCCGAGCCCATTATTGCCTAGAGTGTGGTGGGCATATTGAAGCTGGGAAGGGGATACAATGTGTTCGATGCGGAAGACTTGGTCTTTGTGATGACTGTGCACGCAAATCCCCTAATGGTTACGTCTGTCCTCCTTGTGCAAAACAGAGTCAAGAAGATTGTACCGTTTGTGGTAAGTATTCCCTATTTCAATGCAATAGCTGCAAAAACCTCAGAGTACCAGATCCAATATGCGCGTGTGTAGACCACCAAGATCAGATCTTTACGGTCGGATTCGATGCACGCCCAAAGGGTGACGATTACGAGGGCTGCACAGTGTTTTATTTCTGTCCGACCTGTAAAAGCTACGTGTGCCCGAACTGCGTCGTGGAAAAAGGAATCCGATGGCTATCCCCCCCGTACCATTGCAAGTTTTGCGGCAGCAAGCTGATACATGATGTTGCGACTGAGGAGAATAGAATCAAGATAGCCATTATGAGCCTAACTTCCAGAAACCAGTGAAAAATGAAGAAGCCACGAGCTTCTTCTCCGTTAACATGGCCTTCACTCATGCTATCTTTAGGAGAATGACGGGAAGTTACAAGCAACTTCTATTAAACACTGCTTCTAGGCTAAATATGCGGATATGGCATCCATATAACATCCTGAATACTCTCCTGCTCGCAGACCATCATCAGCCAGCGGTCTATTCCAAAGCTCGATTCCGACATTGGTGGCAACCCATATGCTTTAGCCCGGATCAGCGATAAGTCAAGCGGGTAATCCCCCCGACCAAACGCTATACAGTACCAACCTAGCTGATCCTCAAGCCTTTCAACATAGTCAACTGGATCGTTCACCAAAGTATAGCAGTTCGCAATTTCGATGCCATCGATGTAAGCCTCAAAACGCTCTAGATAGTCCGGTCTGTCTCGTTTTCTCTTGACCTGCCAATTCGAATCGAGAGGATAGTCAGAGACGATCGTTGGCTGAATCAGATTTGGCGCTACAAAGGTTTCGATGCAGTGCTCTACCAGACCCCAGAACCAATTGCAGTATGGTTCAGGTGGCAAGGCTTTGGCACCTGCAGGAATATCTGCTGGTGGCAACGTTACGCTTTCCACCCTGGGACTCGACACAGATCTGTCGACCACGCCCCCTACACGTTTTACTATCTCTTGACGAAATGCTTCCGGGGTGGACACTGAATAGATGTCAATCCCGACATACTTGAGAATAGCATCTCTGACCGTAATCTTCTGCCATGGCGGTAGCAGACTGATGGCGTCTCCTCCTCTACCGTTAATTGTTGTTTTATCCAGCGTGCGCTGAGTAACGATAGAAATCAGGTCTTCTGCATGCTTCATCATGTCTCGATAGTCGGTATATGCTTGGATCGTCTCAAGCTGGGTAAACTCAGGGCTATGCTTCCATGATACTTCGCCACGACGGAAGCTCTTCCCTATTTCGTAGACTTTCCCAAAACCGCCAGATACTAGTTGCTTCAGGCGATCTTCATGGCAGAGACGCATGTATAGGGAAAGTCCGGTAATGTCTTTGGTAGTGAATTGGTCAACGCACACAAGGTCGTACCAAGAGCGCAGTATAGGCGTCTCAACCTCGCACATGCCCTGCTCATCTAGAAAACGTCGGATGTTCCTGATGAGCTTCACTCTAGTTCGAAATATCCCTCGTGCCTCTTTTCGGATTGCTAAGTCAACGTACCGCTGACTTCTCTGTCCATCTTTATTCTTAGCCCAATCCACTGGAGCAGGGAGATCCATGAGCGCCTTTGTTAGGACTGTAAGTTCGGTTAGCTGAAGAAACGGGTCAGTACTAGCAGACTGTCTGACAACGCCTTTCACTCCCACAAAATCACCGGCATCTATGTTATTTAGAAGCAACTGGTGCTTGGCAAACACGTTTTCATCTATGTGAACATCGATTCTGCCAGATACATCTTCTATGGTAAAATTGGGGAGGGAGGAATTATCGATGACAACTATCCTGCCCGCCAGATCCACCTCTTTGGATACCAGCTGCGAACTGTTGGACAGAATTTGATTGATGAAGTGACTTCGCCTACTTATGCTCGGATAGGGGTCGACACCAAAGCTGATAAGACGGGCCCTTTTTGTCAATCGGTCTTGTGAAAAACCGTAATCCTTCATTATCTATCTACCTCGGAAGACGAGATTTCGCATATTATTCTCTTAGACCTGATTTAGAGAGTGCCTCTCGATTAATTCGTGCCGCCGGCGTTTCTTCACACCGGACATCCGCACCTGTTGCAGTACGACGGCTCCTTAGGGGGGATCCAGTTAGGAGTGTGATTATTCACCGGGAGAGGGAATATATTTGGCGATACTGACCTTTCCTTGGACTCCCAGGCTTTTAGCAGCACACTCGCATTTGGTTGTAAGAAGGAATGCTATTCCCCCGCGTCCTTCTCTCTCTGAGATAGCGTAGTAGTTTGCTTGACCCTTGCTTATGATTAGATCCGCCTCCTCAAATTCCTCTAGAAGTTCCTCAGAAGCCTCGTCAAAGAGTATTCCCAAGGTATCGGTTCCAGAGAGGATAATCTTGCTGGTGGTTTTCGTCATTCCGACTTCTTCCGCGTCTTGGGTCGTGGCGTCACTTGTTATAGGCATCCCTTTCACCGCTACCACGACATGTGACCCTTGTGAGACAAGTTCTTCGACTAGAACCCTATCGAAGGCGATCTCACCGACATTGTCGGCGACGTAGAGTATTTTCTTAGATCTCAATGCTTTTTCAACGATACTCTCAATATTATCGATGCCCAGCTTGCGGTTCGCCATATTTTGAAGCCACTCTTCGATTTTCGACTTGTCAAAATCGTAGCTGATTCCAGCCGTCCTGAAATCGAGGAGATTGCCCGCTATCGCGTAGTGGATGAATCGGGAAAGCCGCTCTCTCGACGGAAGGTCCTCCGTCTCAGCCTTGATCTTCAAGGCGACTTCTAAACAGACTTTATTGCAGAAACTCTTTGTCTCCCTATAGGGGTCTTCTATCCCTGTCAACCGTTTGAAGACCCTATGAGCATTTGTTATGAAGTAGTTTGGTGGCTTTTCAAACGAGAATTCTCCGTAGAGCATTTTCGCCACTTCCTTAAGTAGTTTCAGATCCTCCTCGGGTTTCTTGCCGCGCGCGGTCCTTGCAGCTTCGTAGACATCTTCAAGTATGCAGGCTACACACTCTGGTGAGGATTTCATCGAACACGCCTCCTACCCGTTCGTTGCAAGATATTTTGCAAGCGATATCGATACTATCTGAGAGTAGGCCACTAGATCTTCTATTTGGACAGATTCGTTTGGACCGTGAGCATTGGCTTCTGGGCTGGCAGCCCCGAACGTTACTGTGGGAATGCCCGCTTGAACCGAGTAACAAGCGTCTAGTGCACCAGTCGCACCGCCTACAAAAGGCGTTTGGCCCAATACATTTTGGTACGCGTTCTTTAAGGCTGTCAGGTACTGGAAGTCGGACGGGCTCACGAAGTTGCTGTGAAGCATCTGATGTTCATACTCGAGGTCAAGTTCGGCGTCCCTCTTCTTCTCGCTTTCAAGGATTGCCATAATCTCTTTTTCTGCCATGTCTGCGTCTTCGTCTGGGGCTACTCTACGGTCCAGTATGAGCGTGCACTCGTCGGGGATGATGTTCGCCTTGACACCTGCGTGGATCACATCCAGGTTGAGGCTGGGACGAATATTACTTATCTCGTCCCGATGCTTGAATTTGACGGACGACCTTTTCTGCTCCACCTTCCTTGAAAGTTCCAGTAGCCTAGACATTACAGGGATTATATCGTGTATAGCGTTCTTTGCCAGCCAAGGTCTAGACGAATGCCCACTCTTGCCATGGGTCTTCAGCCTTGCCCTCAGCGTTCCGTTTGCGGCAATCGCCATGGTTTCCATTCCCCCGTCGGTCACCAGGCACGCATCGCCCGATATCTTCTTCTCGTCGATGAGCCAGCCGAATCCCCCTCTCCCGCCGACTTCCTCATCAGGTGTAGCCGCCACCACTATTCTTCCCGATATCGACTCCGATTGGCTCTCCACGAGTTCTCTTATCGAGATGATAGCTGATACCAGCGAGCCTTTCTGGTCCGCGGTACCCCTACCGAAGAGCTTGCCATTCTTCTCTACCGGTTTGAATGGGGGGGTGTCCCATTTGTCTTCTCTGACCGGGACGACATCGTAATGTCCAGCGACAATGATCGAAGGTCCGTCGCCGAGATCGTATTCTCCCACAACGTTCACCCTGGGCCCGGAAAGTTCCGCTTCTATAGTCGTACTCAAAGTGGGGGGAGCGGTCATCTTGTGTACCTTCGCACCACACTCCTTCAGGAAGGAGGATAACCATCCTGCAGCCTCCTCATAGTTATCCCCAGGGGGAACAATGGTTGGTATAGAGACCAGTTCACAAGTTTTATCCACTAACTCTTTCTTTGTTCGCCTAATTCGTTCCATCAGTTCCATTACCTTTCCTCCCGGATGTTTTTTCTGAGAATTCTTCCTGGTAACTCGTCATTTTGCTCACCGTCTCGAACCACGAAATCCCCATTCACCAGAACGTGTTCGATCCCTTCCGGGAACCGGTGAGGGTCTTGGTACGTTGCCTTATCGATGATCTTCTCGTAGTCGAATACAACGAGGTCAGCCTTGGCGCCAGGTGCTATTCGACCTCGGTCTACGAGTCCTAGCTTTCTAGCAGGTAGGGAAGTCATCTTGCTTATCGATTCCTCCAGGGAGAGTATTTTCTTCTCTCTTACGTAACGTCCTATGACCCGGGGGAAGGTCCCGTAGAATCTTGGGTGGGGTTTTCCTCTTCCTAAATCGCCATGCGGCGCCAACGCGATTCCATCCGATCCGATCAGGGTGTTTGGATGTCTCATGACGGCGATGACGTCGTCCTCGCTCATTGTGAAGTATATTGCCCTGACAGCGGCTTCTTCCTTGATTAAAATATCGAACAGAACCTCGTATGGGTCCGTTGCCCGTTCTTTGGCGATTTGGGCGATCGTCTTTCCTTCCAAGGTTGTATCGTATTTTGCTTGAGAGATCATGATCCCGTCCCATCCGCACGCTTTGACGTGATTCGACCAGCCGGGGAGACCTTCCTTGATCTCCCTCTTGAGCCGGTTTCGGGTTGTCTCGTCTTTGAGTTGCTCGATCAGACTATGAATGCCTCCAGCCTTGACCCAGTTGGGCAGAGTTGCTGTTAATTTAGTCCAGGACGCGGTGTAGGGGTACTGATCACACGTAATGTCGAGGCCGTCTTTTCTGGCTTTCTCGATCATTTTGAGCGTGGTCTGAACTAGACCCCAAAAGGGTCGACCTGATGCTTTGTGATGTGAGATCTGAACGGATACCTGTGATTGCCTGCCTATTTCGATGGCTTCTCCGAGCGCGTCCAACAGCGTCTCCCCCTCACCTCTAATGTGCGTATAGTAGAGTCCGTTGAGGCTTGACACCACTCTGCATAGTTCGATGAGCTCCTGAGTCTCCGCAAAGCATCCAGGCGGATAGATCAGCCCGGACGACATCCCGAACGCCCCGTCCCTCATAGAGTTCTCCACCAGGACCTTCATCTTCTCCATCTCTCCGCTTGTCGGAGTTCGGTCGTCGAATCCCATGACCGCGATCCTTATCGTTCCGTGACCGACTAGAGGTACCACATTCACGGCGCTTCCAGAGTTTTCCATGAATGAGAGGTATTCGCCAAAGCTTTCCCAGTCGACAGGGACGTCTTCAACGCCTAGGAGGGAAGAGACGTATTTAGTCAGCTCTGCCTTGTTGTCGTTTTCGACTGGCGCCATCGACATTCCGCAGTTTCCCACGACTTCGGTGGTGACTCCCTGACGAATCTTGCTCTCTGCTTTAGGATTCTTCAGCAAGGTGAGATCGGAATGGGAGTGCATGTCGATGAATCCAGGAGAGACAATCAAACCCTGGACATCTATCGTCTCTTCTTTGGGTTCTTTCAAGGATCTTGAGACATCAATTATCTGACGGTCTTTGATGGCGATATCGGCTTGGAATATAGACCGTCCGGAACCATCTACGATATGACCGTTTTGTAATCTTAGGCGAGGCATCAAGGACTCCTCAAGGTTGCAGAGTAGCTTGAATAGAGTATTGAAAGGTGTTCATACTGTTTGTTGCTGTAGGGTATGGGGGCAGAACGTTGTTTCGGGCTAAGCTTTGCTTCTGGTTTCTCTTCGGATTCTCAGCGTCTTCTTTCCGGCTTTCTTGGAGATTTCCAGGTTGAGAAGATCACCTTTGCGCCATTCAAGTTCTTTACATAACTCTCTGGGAAGCTTGATTAGGAATTGTCTGCTCTCGTAGACTTTGACGTTGCCGAATAGGCTCTTGCGGATCTTCTTTCGAACCTTGATTTCTTGCAGCCGCGTCGTACAACCTGAGGGAGTTTGAGTTCTAGTACTAGAATCACTCATAAATATGTCCACAGCGAATAGTACATTCGCGTAGCTGAAATTAATTTTTTGGGGAGTAAAGGATGTAGAATGATTAGGAGTCTTTCAATATCAGAGTCTGAGACATTTTTTTCAAGCAACCAAGTGGAAACGTGTTCTACCAGTGACTTGAAACATTCCATATTTCGAAGAGGCGTATTCAAGATTAGGGGAGAGCCCAGCCGACTCATAAGGCGTATCAGCAGACCAAGAGACATGAAGAGAATTCTTTTGATTCTGGTTCTGGTCGTGATGCTGACACCGTCTTCTGTTTCAGTTGCACGCGATGTTGATAGAGGCGCGGATATCAAGTTCAACGGCGCTGTCCAGGTGACGTGGAAACTAGACTACGAGTACAGCGTTTCCGACATGACCGATGAAGTTGACAACATGATGACATGCCTGAAATACGACAAAGAGGCTGTCAAAAACGAACTTGAAGAACTTTTGGGGCAGGCCGTCGACGAGAAATGCAATCAAGGCGCAGTTCGAGACGTCGAACTTAGCGTTGAAAGCGAGATCGGCCACTATACGAGAATTTCTTTGAGCTTTGATGTCTCCAATATTGCAAGTTCTGTCAGGGATAGAACTGGATTCGACTTCACGTGGAAGTCCTTGTACATTGAGGGGTATATCAAAGTCCAGCAGTACTCAAGTGCTGGAACAGTGGTGAATGAGGCGAAATTCTATCCGTATAAGACGCTTGGCTTGGACTGGGGCGTCTTCGGGGATAAGCTCGAAGAATGGGATAACTCGATTGAAGGTTCGAATCGAGTCTATAGGAAACAGATCAAGGATTTTCCGCTTGCACACGGTGTCAGTGCCTATAATGTGATAATGCAGATTACCATACCGAGAGACTACGACGTAGAAGGCAACTTCGTACTCAAGCCTGTAGGGACGGATTCCTCAACCCCACAATCTGGAGTCGTCTTCGGATTGGACAATACGACCCTACTACTCGCCGTTGTTGGGATCGTAGCTACCCCGGGGATCTTGTATGCCACTTATCGAGTACTCTCAGGGAGAGGAATAGAATTACCTTTTGGGAGAAAGAGGAAGTACTCCACGCGTCTGATCGAATCTACCATGGATCGGCGGATCATCCGTAATGTTCTTGTAGCGCTTGAGGGATGGACGTCGCAACCCTACTATCCGAGACGCCGCCGATTAGGATGGAAAGGAGGCACCGTAAATATACGTATCCCTAGAGTCGAATTCAGCAGAGAAATCAGAGACTACTATCTACGCCGTTACGTTAAGGCGGAGGAAGGGTAATCCAATGGCAAGAAGAGTTTCAATGGAACTTCTCGAGCAGAGAGCGATGGGCGGCTCTATAGAACTGCCTATCACCATAAGCATCGTGGGTATTGGAGGAAGCGGCGGCAACACGGTCACACGGTTCTGCAGTACTGAATTGAATAGAATCTACAAGAACATCGAGGTTGTAGCACTCAACACCGACAAGCTGGCACTCGACTATGCCGTCGCCGATAAGAAGATACTGATCGGTCAAGAGGCGTGTAAAGGACAAGGCGCAGGGGAGAGGGCTAGTGTCGGAAAGGTAGCGATGGAAGAATCCCTCAACGAGATCCTGCCCCTCCTGAAGGGCCGAAACCTATTGATCTTGACGTGCGGCTTGGGCAAAGGCACTGGAACACTCGGGTTGCCGACACTTGCGAACGCCTTGAGAAGTGAGACCCCGGAATCCCTCATAGTGAGCATGGTGACTCTACCCTTCTTGAGCGAAGGTCTCGTTCAGATGAAGAACGCCCAGCTAGGTCTCAGGGAGATACGGGAGCTCAGCGACATCGTTATTGTGAATAGCAACGATATTCTGCTTCAACTCTGTCCAAAAACTCCGATGCCCGTTGCTTTCGACATCGAAGACCGGATACTCAGCGACATGATCGAAGGCATCATTGAGATGATCTGTCTACCAGGCGACATCAATGTAGACTTCCAGGATTTCCGGACAATCTGTAAGGCTGAAAACGGAGTAGGCTCGTTCGCGCATATTGGGATAGGTGTCTCGGACACTTCTCTGAAGAAGGCGCTGGAAAACGCGTTCAACAACAAACTACTCGACTACGACTATCGCACGGTCCGATCTATGCTTCTCGACGTAGCATGTCTGAGCTACGAAAGCGTAGATATCATAGACAAGAGGATAGACAAGATTCACCGTAGGAACAAGATCTTGGGGAACGTGATCAAAGGCGTCCGTTTCGTCGACATGCCCCCCAACCGTGTGATGGCGGTGTCGGTTGGCGTCAGCTCGGCAATGTTGACGGAGTTGCTGGGCGTACCCCTTCTTGTCCGATAGTTGCCGGATGACAAGAATGGGTCGTCAACCGTCGCTAAACGGGTTGGAACCTACTCCTTTTTCTTCTCGCCGTGAATCCCTTAGTCTACACGCCAAGGATCGAATTCCAGAATCAGTTACATAGGAAAAAGAGTTAAGGAGTATGTCAAAGTACCTGTTGTGGTCAATTATCGTAAGGGGCATGACAAGTGACGCCCAAGAAGAAGGCACTGGTCTTCGCAGCATTCCTCACCGTGTTCGTTCTATACTTTGTTGTGTCCGCCTTCGCCCGTGTCTGGGAGATCTTTGACTCGCTGAGGGTCCCGGGGCGTGTTGAACGGGTCTTTTTCGAGACCTTTCAGATCGGTTTGGGGACAGGATTCCTCGTTTGCTTGTATCTTGCGATAATGGTCGCAGTCTACCTATACACGCGAGGATACTTGGACTGGCTTCGTGAAAGAATACGTCTGGTTCAAGCAGAAAAAGAACAGAAATCGAAACGCGCCCAGTAGATGGAATACTGGCCGAAGATTCTGCGTACACAACTTGAAAAGACTGTATATTCCCCATGGACAGGAAGGAACGAATCGCTTATCAATGAACCGAAAAGACAAAAAGCTACCGGACAGAAGTTAATTGTCATGTCGCTTCAAGAAGTTGAGTACATCTGGATGGACGGTAAGTTTGTCAAGTGGGACGAAGCAAGAGTCCACGTCATGACCCATTGCCTACACTACGGTACCGGTGTTTTCGAGGGGATACGCGGCTACGGAACCGAATCCAACCTCTACGTCTTTCGATTGGAAGAGCACATGGAACGACTCTTCTATTCAGCGAAACTCTACTTCATGGAAATAAAATGGTCAAAGCAAGACTTGATCAAAGCAACCATAGACCTACTGAAGAAGAATGAGATTAGGGAGACCTGTTACATCCGTCCCCTGGTCTACAGAGGTTATGGGGTCTTCGGGCTGAATCCGTTCGGAGCCCCTGTTCAAGCTGCAATCGTCGCGTTTCCGTTTGGCAAGTACATTGAAGCTGAAGGTGGAGCGAGTTGTTGCGTCACATCGTGGAGAAGAATAGCCACAGACGCCCTTCCCCCAGAATCGAAGGCTTGCGGTAACTACATAAACTCGGTTCTAGCGAAGATGGAGGCCGTCAAGAACGGATTTGACGAAGCGATTTTTCTAGACTCGCAAGGCTTCGTCAGCGAAGGAAGTGGAGAGAACCTGTTCATCGTGAAGAATGGTACAGTATACACAACACCGAACTACTCTTCAATCCTATTCGGAATAACTAGAGACACCGCCATCGAGTTGTGCGAGGAAATGGGGATAGAAGTCATTCAAAGACCGATCACACGTACAGAACTCTACTACAGCGACGAAGTGTTCTTCACTGGAACCGCTGCCGAAGTAACTCCCGTCGTCAAGATCGACCACCGAACCATCGGAAACGGAGAGATCGGCCCGGTTTCACAGAAGCTCAGAACGAAATTCGAGAAGATCGTGAAAGGCGAAGACAAGAAACACGGAGAATGGTTGACAGCGGTTTACTGACACCTACAACCGAGAAGAATCCTGAATCAGGGAGAGGAGCGAAACTCCAACCCCTTTCTATTTCTTAAACCGAAGACAGTTCTCGATCTGAGAACCAATAGGTTAAAGAAAACTACGACTACTATTCTTCTGGATATGTTGAAGACCCCTGTAATCGACGTCATCGGATACAAAGACTCAGGTAAGACGAGTATCGTCGAAAAGATCGTGAGGAAGTTGACTTCTGAGGGCTACAGAACCTGCGTCTTCAAACACATCCACGACCCCGGGTTTAGCCTGGATACTTCTGGAAAGGACTCGTGGAGAGTAGCCGAAGCTGGAGCCGAGAGAGTCGTTCTTGTCTCAAGAAAAGAGAGGGTAATCATCGAAAGAGCGGAATTCGAGCAGAAAGACCTAAAACGTCTTCTCACGCTCGGCGAAGAATTCGACCTCATCCTACTCGAAGGATTCAAGTCCATAAAACCTATCGAAGTAGACAGATACTACGTGCTGGCGGTACGTAGCCAAGACGACCTTCTGAGTCTGTCGAGGGATCGAGAGAACATCCTTTTCGTGAACACCCCTGTCCCTGTTAAGACAGAAATCGTGGGACAAGAACAACTAGCCAATCTCTTGGGAGACGAGGAGACTGCCACACAATTCGTCGATAATATCGTAGTTCCTTTGATACAGACAGGCAGGATTTGGAAGACTCTACCGGACCTTGACTGCGGGAGATGCGGGTACAAGACATGCAAGGAAATGGCTGAAGCCATCGCAACCAAGAAGGATCGAGAAGTGAAATGTACGGTGGAGGACGAGCCTTCAACGTTGGTGATTCGAATCGGAGAGACCAGACTGGCGATGAGAGGCTTTGTACAAGAAATAATCCGAGGGGCGGTACTCGCCATGACCTCTTCTCTGAAGGGAGCCACGATCTCAGGAGACGAGAACGTAACGGTCATCATCGAAGATAAGAAATAGATACGTTTGACAAGTCCAGCATATCAAATGACGTATTAACCTTGTATCGCGTCTTGGATAATCTGCTTAAGTGCCTCTAGGCTCTCTTCGAACTCGGGTCTCAAATAGATATCTTGTGTTGAGACTTTCTCCGCGATCTCCTCAAGTTTCTCCTGACCGAACTGTCCCATCGCCTGCTCCATATTGCATCCGTCACGCAGCCGACCGAGCGCTTTGTCTCCAGCCATTCTGACAAGCTCCTCCGAGACCAGTCTCTTCGTTTCCTGCAGAGGGTCCTCCTGCTTCTCGTACATCGACCGGAGAGATACGTCTGCACTCAAGGTTCCAAGGCAGGAGAGGGTCACCTCGTCGAGATTCTTCTTGATGAGTTCGGGAGAGATGGCGCCCGATTTCAAACATTTCTTGATTGCCGTTGAAAACTGGTCTTGAACCTCTGAGTCAGAGACCGTTTCCTTTAATGCTCGGCTCAAGGATCGCAAGAACACTTCGCTGAATGCCTTTTCCATGATCGACTTCCCTCCGATTGTCAAACGGTGAGACAGTATAGCGATGATTCGAATAGTTCAATAAAGAGGTTTCGACGACGCAAGCGACAATCGGGCATCCCCCTTCACCAGAGGCTACAATTTGAGGCATCAATAAAATCAGAATACAGGGTAGGCGGTTATCGAAGTCAATCTAGATACGGGGTCAGGCAAGAACCCGCCGACAGGCTCACGCGTTTGTCGCGGCGGTTCCTATCTTTCTTCTTGTCTCAAGTGTGATTGGCCCTTCTCCTCTGATTATCGCATCAAAGGTCTTGAAAGTCTCAGCGAGTTTCCTCCAGTCTGGTACATATGTTTTCGAGAACCATAGTCTAAAGGTAAATGCATCGTCGTAGCCCTCCAATTCCTCTATGTACCTTTTGGCTTTCTCTTCTGCGAGCACGTGGGCCCTGCCGAGGGGACCTTCCTCGGGTGCTTCGATGAGCATTACTCCGTCGGCTCCGCAGGCGAAGGCGTGGAGGATATTCCTCAACCCTAGCCGGCCTGTCGAGGGTACAGGAAGGATTCTTATGCTGCTGGGGTATGCTATTCTGGAGATTCCAGCTATGTCTGCAGCGGTGTAGGCGATTTCCTGTTCTGTGAAGGCAAGGATCTTGACCTGGGCTTTTGAGTTTTTAAGGGTGGCTTCGATCTGCGAGGAGAGTTGCTCCTCCGTCATGTCATGGAGATCCAGAGCATGGGCGTGACAGGAGGGCAGGCAGATGCCGCATCCAGTGCAGAACATCTCGTTGACTTCGAGATGGCCGTTTATTATGGCTAGGGACTCGAAGGGGCAGGCCTCAACGCACTCTCCGCAGTTGTCGCAGGCTCCCTGGTCGTCCAGAAAGGCGATCTCGGGTCGGATCTTCACCACGCCTTCGGATAAGAAACCCGAGGCTTTGGCCGCCGCGCCACCCGACTCGGCAACGGTCGTCTGGATGTCTTTAGGTCCTGAAGCCATTCCACACGCGAAGATGCCTTCGCGGAGGGTTGCCACGGGATCGAGTTTCGGATGCCGTTCGAGTATGAAACCGTCCTCACCTAGAGGGACCTTTGAATCGTCAGCGAGTTTCCTTGTGGATGGCTCGGAGAGGACAGGTGGGCATAGAACGACGAGGTCGACTTCGTTCTCGACGATACGGTTAATGAGGGTGTCTTCGGCCTTCAAGAGCAGTCGATCTCCGTCAGGGATGATCTCGGTGATCTTTCCCCTGACGAAATTGACGCCTTCCGTTTGGGCTTTCTTGTAGAACTCTTCGTATCTGCGTCCCGGGGTCCTTATATCTATGTAATGGATCCAGACTTCGGCATCCTGCTGTCTAGCGATCAAGGCCTGTTTGATCGCGTACAAGCAGCAGACGCGGCTACAGTAGGGAACACCTCTTTCAGTATCCCTTGAGCCAGCACAGAGTACGTAGGCGATCTTCTGTATCTTTTCCCCGTCACTCCGACGAACCAGTTTTCCCCCTGTCGGTCCAGTGACGTCGAGAAGTCTCTCCATCTGGAGGGCTGTGACCACGTTCGGATGTTTTCCGTAGTGGAATTCGCCGAACCCCTTCAGGTCGTGTAGTTCGAATCCTGTTGCAAGGACTATAGCACCCACACCGATCTCGGTCTCTTCTATTTTGTCGTTGAGGTCGATAGCATTGGTTGGGCAGATCTCCTGGCATTTTCCACATCTTGAGCAGTTCTCGAAATCTATCGTGTAGACGGTTGGCACAGCCTGTGGGAAGGGGAGGTAGATGGCTTTCCGCATGTTCAGTCCCCCGTTGAACTCGTTCTCTGTCTCGATCGGGCATATTCGGTTGCAAGCCCCGCAGGCGATGCATTCTTCGAGTCTTACGCCTCTAGGCTTGAGGGATATCGTAACCTGAAAGTTTCCGGGAACGCCAGAGATCTTCTTCACCTCGGTGAGGGTGAAGAGTTTGATATTCGGGGTTCTGGCGACCTCTCCCATCTTCGGGGTCAGAATGCACTGGGAACAGTCGAGGGTAGGGAAGACTTTAGGATACTTGATGACATGCCCGCCTATGGACGCCGACTTCTCGGCGAGGTAGACTTTGATGCCGTTCTCGGCTAGGTTCAGTGCAGCCGTGATCCCTGCGATCCCTCCTCCAACAACAAGTACAGAAGGCTCGACCCTTATCTGCATAGGTGTGAGTGGGACGGCCTTCCTCGCCTTTGCGGTTCCGCCTCTGGTTAGGTCTATCGCCTTGAGGGTTGCCCCTTCGGGGTCGTCGGGGTGAACCCAGGAACAGTGTTCTCTAATATTGACGACCTTGAGCAGGGCTGGGTTCAAGCCTTCTTCTCCGAGGATTGCCTCAAAGGTCGGTCTATGCATCTTCGGGGTGCAGCAAGCGAAGACGACCCTATTCAATTTGTGGAGTCTGACCGATTGCTTGACCATCTCGAGACCTGGCTTGGAGCACAAGTATCTATCGCTCTTCGAGAAGGCTACGTTGCCCCAGGTAGGGGCTTCTCTGACTATTCTGTCGACGTCGACGACGTCTGAGATGTTTCCGCCGCATTCGCAGACGAAGACGCCGATACGTGCTTCCCGATCTGTTTCTCCCAAGTCTTGCGGTCCCCCGAAGCGTCCCTCAGAGAATGTTCAGTGTGTGGGAGAGGACTCTCTCCTCTCGGTAGTCGGGGAGTAACTGCGGGGATCTCCTTGAGGTCTTCACGCCAGCCTTCTCCAGCAGCTCCCTGTATCTTATTGCATGGTCTAGGGTCAGTTTCCCGAGTCTGATTCCTTCGGCGTGTTTCTTGGCGAATATGCCTGCTCTTCGCCCGAATATGTTATAGTCTAGGACGGAATTTCCCATCAGCCTGTTTCTTCCATGAACGCCACTAGTCACTTCGCCCGCCGCAAAGAGACCTGGGACGGCCGTCTCCCCCCTCTCGTTTATTACGACACCTCCGTTCTGGTAGTGTAGCGTAGGGAAGACGAGAAGAGGGGCTCTGGTCATGTCGATGTCAAACCTGTTGTAGAGTCTCCACATCGCCGAGAGTGATGCTCTGATCGTTCCCTCACCGTTGATGATATCTATCATGGGCGAGTCCAGCCATATCCCCCTCATTCCGGTTGTAGTGTCAACCCCGTTCTCTCGTTCGTAGCACTCTCTGATTATGGCGGCACTTTCCACGTCTCTCGGTTCGAAGAGGTTCACGAACAATTCGCCATTCTTGTCGACAGGTTGCGCCCCCAGAGACCTCACCTTCTCCGTGACGAGAAGACCGACTATCTGTTCGGGATAAGCCGCACCCGTCGGGTGATACTGGACTGAGTCTAGGTCTCTCAGTCTAGCTCCGGCCCGGTAGGCGAGTACGACGCCGTCGGCAGTCGCCCCGTAGTGATTCGTTGTCGGGAATCCTTGTATGTGCAGCCTACCGAAGCCGCCTGTGGTTAGAATCGTCGCTTTGCTTCTCGCCACACAATACTCGTGGGTATCCATGTTGTAGAGGACGGCCCCTGCGGCGTGTCCGTATTCGTCTATGAGTAGTTCTATCGCAGACGTGAATTCAATTAAAGGGATGCCTCGGTTCTCAACCTCGTCTCTCAGGTTCCTTACGATCTCTAGGCCTGTGTAGTCTCTGCACGAGTGTAACCTCTTTCTGGAGGTGCCGCCGCAATCTAGCGTTGTCATGGCTCCGTCAGGTCCCCTGTCGTAGACCACCCCTAGCTCTTCGTGCCATTTGATTATCGAAGGGGCCTCCATCACCAAGGCTTTCACTAGCCGGGGGTCGTTGGCGAAATGCCCTCCTCCGATGGTGTCGAGGTAGTGTATGGCCGGGCTGTCGTCGGGTCTATCGGCTGCTTGTATCCCGCCTTGGGACATTACCGAGTTTGCGTCTCCTAGCCTAAGCTTCTGCACGATCAGGATGTCTTCCGGGCTGGCTCCCTCGTAGGTTGCCCAGAGGGCGGCGACCATCCCTGCGCCGCCTCCACCGATCACCAAGATGTCGACATCGAAGTCAACCGTGGAAAGGTCGATCTCCTGCGGATCGATGAGCGGGTGTGCTTCAAGGAGATCTACTACTTCGTCTGGCATCAAGTCTCCTTTATTGGGTCCAATTGCCACCCGCCTCTTTCCTTCGGTTCTATAGTCGGGGTGGAATCTCCGAAGGATTTCCTCTCTCTCTTCGAGGTCCATAAGACGGAACGTCTCCTTCAGCCGTTTATCCCTCGATTTCTCCACGGCTTCGATCGATTCGCGCATGTACTCGGGGTACCCGTCTATCAGCTTACTCATTTCTCGACCTCTCCCCGCTTCTCGTAGGATGATCTCAACTTCTTGTCGTCCAATTCTATGAGCCACCTTACTTCTCCCTCCAAGCTGCCTTCCTTCAGCTCTCTGAGCCTCTTCTCTAGCTGCTTTTCATTTCCCAAGACATGTCTTCCGTAGAGCCTTCTGGCAAGAAGGGCTACCTGATAAGGGGTTATCTCCGCAGGGCATCTTACAGCACAGAGTCCACATCGAATGCAATCGAAGGAGAGTCTTGTCACCTCTTCGAGGTCCCCTCTGATCGCGGCTTGAACGTAGTCCATGACATCCAGATCCTGGGGACAGGCTTTTGTACAAGTATTGCAGGCCAAGCATCTCGCGATCTCAGGATAGTACTCGAGAAGAAGTGTCCCAGACGAGCCCAATTCATCGAGGTCATACGTTGCCTTATTCTCAGGGGTAAAGGGAATCTGAGTGAGGTACATCCCGTCCTCCGCCGTTTTCTGGCAGGCCAACGCCATCTGAAGCCTGTGGTCTCCTTTCAGTCTGTAGATTGTGGCGCAAGCACCACAGAATCCCCCCCTGCACCCGGCTCCCCTAACGAATCGGTAGCCGATGTACTCCATGGCTTTCATGATAGTGAGGTCTGGCGGTACCTCGTATTCTCTGCCCATCACGTAGATCTTCAGCATGACTTGGTTTTCTTCAGTCACATCCTCGCCCTCCCATTCATGTCACATATCATATTGCGATCCCCTTCTTCTTGAGAAGGTTCATCGGGTCTACATAGTTCAGGTCGAAACCCCAGTTGCCTTTTATCTCGAAGGCGATCGCCATGAGCTGCGTAAAGTAGAATACCGGGATCTCCTCGAATTCATGGTAGAGCTCTGTTACTTCTCTTTGTCTACTGTCAAGATTGAAGGCGCATAGCGGGCAGGCCAAGGCTATGGCGTCAGCCCGTTCCCTCTTCGCGTAAGATAGGAATTCATACGTTAGTTCGGCGACCGCCTGCTTTCTGTAGACGGTGTGGTAGCTGCCGCAGCACCTCGTCTTGTAGGGGTTGTCCGCTACTTCGACGCCTAAGGCTTCGAGGAGTTGCTCCAAGAGAGTAGGGTCTTCCGGGTCGTCTATCGCGATCTCCCGTGGTCTCAGCAATAAGCATCCGTAGTATGGGGTGACCCTCAGTCCATCCAAAGGTTTCTCCACCCGGTCCGCTATCGTCTCGAAGCCTGTCTCTTTCAGCAATTCAAGAAGGGATAGAACTCGCACCTTTTGCTCATAGCCCTCCCCTTCTTCCAAGAATTTGTTGATTTTCTCCAGGTTCTCAGGGTTGTTCTTCAGCAGCAGGTTGGTCCTCTTCAAAGTGTTATAGCATATGGAGCAGAGGGCGACTAGGCGGAACTCGTCTTCCAGTAGCCCTTGCCTGTTCATCTCTTGAACTCGGACCAGATTCCTTGCAGGAGCGACGTGATGCATAAGGTCGTCGCTCGTCAACGAGTGGACTGTCCCACAACAGTTCCATCCCAGCAGTCCGACCAGTTCGACGCCAAGTGCCTTGGAGGAGGCGAGGGCCGATTCCTCGAATCCTTTAGCTGTTGTCTTGAGCGCACATCCCGGGAAGTATGGTATTCTCATGACTGCCACCTCTAAGCGGTGAATTTGCGAAGACAACTGATCAAGGCTACCTGCGGGATACGTCTCAAATCCTCTTTCGGAATCTCTCGGAGATGGACGTAGTCGATGTTTTTCCTCAAGTCGATTTGCCTTAGCGCCTCCATGATCTTCGCGACGTTGAGTCCACGAGGGCATCTTGAGTTGCAGACAAGACATGAACTGCAGAGCCAGATAGTCTTTGACTCTAAGACCTCCCTCTGTCCCAGCTGGATTAATCTAATCAACATTGGGGGGAGCAGATCCATCTCTGCTGTCATGGGACAGCTGGCTGCGCAGCCGCCGCACTGGAAGCAATCGGAGACCTTCTCTCCGCTGAGTTCTTCGACTTTCTTCAGGAACCCCGTGTCTCCCGACGAGATCTTCACACCCATGATTCGGCAATCCTCACGGTCTATCTATCCAAGTCATCCTAGTTCAAAGTAGTTGTTTTTCCCCTTGATGGTGGGGACTACCCCAAACCGGTCGATTCCCGACGCAAAATCGACGTCTCCCCCCAGCCCGATCTCCCTCAGCTCTTTTGCGTGAGAACCCTTATCGAAGAGGGTTAGGAAGTCTTCTGGCTTGGTTTCTGTCAGCGACATCGCTGCTAGGACTGCATCCGAATAGTCGCATCTGTCTTCGGGTAGTTTCTTTGCAATTAGACCTGCACCGAGATAGTCTTCGAGTGAGAATTCGCCTTTTCTTCCGGCTGCCACGATGCTAATCCCCGAACCCAACTTATCTGCGAATTCGAATGCCTTCTCGGCAACGGCGGTCGAATTGACGCAGGCGCCGACGAGCACGGGTCTTTGTACCCTTCTCGCTTGGATCATCGCCTTTGTTCCGTCGGTTGTCGTCATCACGATCCATCTCCCCCCAACCGTTTCAGGGGTATACTCTAAGGGAGAGTTGCCCAGGTCGAATCCTGATGGTTTGAGTCCTCCACGTTCCCCGCATAGCAGGATCTGAGGGTTCTCTTTTTTCATGTTTCGTGCTTCACGGACTGTTTCTACCGGATACACGCGTGCACCTCCGTTGGCGAAGATATTTGCTATCGTAGTGCTGGCTCGTAGTACATCGACAACCACGACTACGTCCTTTCTCTGCCTGACCTTGTCCATGTCTTTCCACACGGTTTCAATGTGAACGCTAACGTTACATTTCATAGTACATTACCAGTCTGATAGCAGTTCAAGAAGAGTTAGGAGGGGGATGTGTAATTAGTCTTGTTCGAGTCCTCCTCGCCCGGATTCTCACGTATTACGTCTATCATCAAAATAGAGAGAATAGAGGTCTTCTAACGGTATGTTAAGTGTCATTTTCGTTGGTTCTGGGGTCGAGTCCCTACACGGACTCCGTGTGGTGAGGTGTGTCTCTTCAGCGGAACCCTGCCTATTGGTGCGCGAAATACTTTGGCAGTTTTCCTGTTCTCCGGAGAAAGTCATTATGGTGAAAGACGTTGGGAGAAGCGTATGAGTGCTATACATCGTCGACTATAGGAAGAACTTTAGAAACAGGTAGGCGAGTACGGCTAGGATCACAACTACAGCGAGTAGGCTTTTGATGTCTTCTGAGACTCCTGCTTGTGTCGCATCCCACCACAAGTCTTCGAGTTTTTCGCGGACATCTGGGACTAGGTAGAATGCAGCCACCACTGCAATTAGAATGAAGAAGACATCGAGGAAATCTAGTGAAGCTCGCATAATCGCTCTCCAGGGGGTTGATATGGCATTCCTTGTATTTCTTGTCTTTGGCTGTGAAGGAGGCAGGAGGTTGTAGTTGCATTCTCTTTAGAGTGTGTGCCGGGAAGTTGAGGGCGTTCTCACTTGATGTTGAATGATTCTCTCAGTATCTCTGTGTTCAATGCTCCCGCGGTGAAAGTTTTTCCAGACCTTGCATTGTTCACTGTGATGGTTGCGGGGGCAAAGAGGTGAGGGTCTATCTTGTAGAAATCGTATCCCGAATCTTTGAAAATCTCTGCGAATGGTTTCCCGTAGTCTTTTGATTTGGACGATGGGGTACGGCTAACAATCTCCTCCAGCTCTTCGTCCGACTCTTGATCTACAGTGTAGTAGGTGACTCCGCCGTACAGTATTGCGTCGTTTGTTCTCCCCATCGCCTTTGTGGCTTTGGGGTGGATCGGTGCGACTGGAGCAAAGCCGTATCCTGAAACGATCTTGGTGACGTCGAATCCTAGCTCAAACAGTTTGTGGATTCCCGTTTCAACGATGCGACCAGATATCTGAATGGACCCTGCGACGGACGAGGTGGGAGCGTATACTATCCGTAAACCATCCGCACCTATCTTACAGCTCTCGGCGATCTTCTCTATCGCTTCTACTGTTGGTTCCTCGGAAGTCTCGAGGACGAGGATTCCAACATCGGATTTGTCCTCGTAGTTGAGCTTCTTGTAGAGTTCTTTCGGTTTCAGCGAAAGGGCTCTCGCAGGGCCGGATCCCATGGCGAAGTAGTCCTCCACGCTGATTCGCCAACCCGCGTACTGGGAAGCCAACGTGCTAATGGCGGGAAAATCCGTTGAGACATGAACGGCTGGAAGGACCATGTCCCCGTATGTCTCCTGAGAGATGCGAACCGTGGCGAGACCTCCCATACAGATCTCAGTCAAGGCGATACCTGCCTCGATTCCCCCTTGAGTCAGACAACCCGCGTCAACGAGCAGAGCGCCGTTGGAGCCGCGCTTCGGTACTATTCTATAACAGTCGGGTTGACTGAACAGTTGATCGAAAAAGGGGATTGCAGACTTGTTAACGCTAATAGTCTCCATGTCGTAATTCCACCAAGTCCTAGAAGATTGACAGGATTTGAAAAGTCTTTAGAAGGATTACTGGATTAAAGATATGCTAAAGGTTTTATCGAATCGTGTCTCGTATTCTCTCGAGATTGTGGTAGGCTAGGAAACGTAGAAACGAGGAGAGACTGGTTGTTCAGTCAAAGGACCCTATTCTATTTAGGCTGGGTTGTTGCGATCTTCGTCGTGATGTTGACCCCATACTTCTGGGAAGCCCCTGCGGCGCTCCAATTTCAAGGCTTCTTCCTCGCCGCACAGATGGCATTGTTTGCTCTTTTGGTGCAGGAGAGACGAAAGTTTTTGCGTTGGGGCATAGGCATAGCTAGCCCTTTCTTCGCTATCGGCAACTTCTATTGGTATGAATTCTTCATGGACGTCAGAGGGTTGTATATGTTAATGAGTCTGTCTGTCGGTCTCGTCAACTCTTTCAACGCTTTCTCAGACTAGAAAGAGATGCATGACTGGAAAACCAGATGTGTAGAGACGATAGTTTCTATAGGGAACCCTCTTTAGGTTCTCACCGAGGTGCTGAGGGATTTATATGAAGATTGGCATCATGGAGGGTTTTCGAATGCATCGTTCTCAGATCGAGTATGGTCTGACCCCTGATGACGATAGGGTTTCGCTCTTCTCCAAGGCTAGAAACTTAGGGTTTCAGGGGATAGAGTTCGGCGTAGGACTCGACTATAGGGAAGACCCGTTGTGGACGGGGGAAGGCGACTTGCATCAGACGATGCGGACCGCTGCAGAAAGGACAGGGGTCGAACCGGTGTCGATATGTCTCCACCTCCTCAACTATAGGGAGCATAGCCCGGCTAGCGACGAGGTTAAGCATAGGAAAGTAGCAGACGGGATAATCAGGAAATCCGTAGAAGCATGTGCGGGTATCGGTGCGTCGGTTATCCTCGTTCCGTTCTTTGGCACCGCGGTCTTGAAGTCGGAAGAGCAGGTTAGACGTATGACTCAGGCGATGGAACGTTTATCGCCCCTGGCGGAAGAGAACAACGTGTGTTTGGCTCTGGAGACTTCCCTCAAAGCAGTTGATGTCGTTCGAGTCATAGAGGATATTGGTTCCAGTTACGTGCAAGCGTATTTTGACACCGGCAACACGGTGAGTATGAAATATGATCTCGTCCAGGAGATTGAGGGATTGGGGGAACATATTGTCCAGGTTCATGTGAAGGACAACCCGTCGATATCCATGTTGGGGGAGGGTCGGGTCGACTTTGAAGTAGTTATAGATACACTTCAAAGAGTCGGCTTCGACGGTTATCTGATGTTGGAGACACCTGCCACGGATCGCCCCGTCGCCGCCGCAGCCAGAAACCTGAATTATCTGACGCAGGTGGTCGAGAAGATTCATCACCGGTGAACAGTCTCGAGACGTTCAACCTCCCTTGGTGATCTCGAGCCTAAAGGTTTCCAGGTCATTCTATGAATTTCTCATACCTGGAGAGATGCGGGTTCCGTTCTACCGATACGAATAGTCTTCCGTCCCCGTGTTCTGTCGAATCGCCTATGAAGAGGTAGACAGGAGATTCTAGCCTCTCCTTTCCGACTTTCACACTCTTCCGTTTTCCGTCGATAACAAAACCGGGGAGGATGGACGGTACTTCACCTAAGATTACTATCTTGCCGCTCTTCATACCGGCGCCCGGACGATGCCCTGAGTCACCGTAGACTTCTAGGGACCCTTTTTGCATGTGTATCCCTGCAAAGTCGCCTACGTTGCCGCCTATCGAGATTGAGCCTCCAGACATCCAACAACCCGTCTCCGATCCTGCGTTACCCTTGACAATGATCGTTCCTCCCTGCATTCCGATCGAGGTCCCCCAATAAGCCCCACCCAAGTAGTGTCCTGCGTTGCCTAGGATCTCGATCTCTCCTCCTTGCATTCTCAGTCCTGCCCAGCCGTCGGCGTTGCCTTTTACGAGTATTTTCCCTCCGGACATTCTTTCTCCGAGGTATAATCCGGCGTCCTGCTCTATCTCGATCTCTCCTGCAGACATCTTCCATCCTACGTGCTTCAATTTGCCGATGTCACCGAGTATCTTGATTTTCGTCTCTTCGGCAGTGGGTCCTGTGGATCCGGATACGAGGAAGACGTCTTCTAGTCGTTTCTTACGGTTTCCTATCCAACATTCGAGTTTTTTGATCTCCTCGATGGTTTTTCCTGAGACCGAGTCAGGGGACAGGCTTTTACTTTCTACCGGAATCGAGGTTTTCTGTTTGAGTGCGAACGCGATCTCATTCATCTCTATTTACCTCTACACTGTGGCTTTGGTTTTGATGGCGTATGGTCTCGCAAGGTAGTTCTCAGATATCTCGTAATTCTCTTTCTGGACCGTGTAGTACTCTTTGAATTTATCCGCTAGTTCGTCGGTCTTCGAGTTCATCAAGTCTTCTGAGACCTGAGGGTTGATCCAGTAGGTTTTCCCGAAGTCGGTGCGTATAATTTCGCCGTCCTTGACGAGGATTTCGCCGTTCTTTATCGTGTATTTTGCCCTACGAAATGCCTTCATTACTTGCAGGTATTCTTTTGAGAGATCGGTTTCTGCAGGATTGAAGCCGTATATGGAGACGTCTGCGTCTGCTCCCGGCGCTAGGTGGCCTTTCTGGCTCAGACCAAGGGACTTGGCGGTTGCGGCTCTAGTGATTATGGCTATCTCGTACAGGGAGTATTCTCTGTCGATCGATGAGAGATTGGTCCTTACCCGTGCAAGCCTCGGGATTCTCTTCAACACTCTTCTGCGGGCCAGATTGCTGATCAACCATGAGATTACCCTGGGGTAGGCGGTGAAAGGGCCTCCGTTTGGGTGATCGGTGGTGAAGAAGACTCGCCAAGGATCTTTGATGAGTAGTGCTAGCTCTAGGCCTATCGCCCACATAACGGCGTGAACGTAGTTCTTGGCCGTGTACCGGATCGGGACGACTCCTGAGCCGCATTCTGATTCTACATCCGCGTTCACCCATTTGTTTCCCGTTAAGGTGTGCAGCCGGTATTGGAAGGGCCCGTCTGCGGTCATCGTTGTCGTGTCCGTGAAGATTACTTGACCCATATCTACGGTTAGATGGAGGTGAGCGTTGACATACTTGGCTATCTTGTCGGCCTTGGAGCTGATCGACGCCCAATCGAATCCCCCATAGCTGATGAACTGAACGTGGGTCATGTGAAGATTTGGACCTGTACCATCGGTCAGATCGGAGACGCAGTCCATCGTTCTGAGACAGTTGAGATAGTTTCCAGGAACCCCTAGGTTGTTTGGGTGAACGTGAATGGGGTGTGGAAGTCCGAGTAGCTTTCTGACCTTGCAGAGGCCTCTCAGAATCTCTCTGGGTGTGACACCGAAGTTTGGTACCTCGTCATCGAGATCCGTCAGGTTCTGTCCCCAAGCCCAGGCTTCTAAGCCGCCGGGGTTCACGATTTTTATGGCATACCCCTTGGTAGCTTTCAGAACCCAGGCTACAAACGCAGCGCATCCCTCGATGTCTCCTTCTGCAATATGTTCCATGACTAGCCAATTGTTACCGAGAAGCGGAAAACATGCAGTGTCGATCTGGGGGGTGTCTGCGAGCTCTTCGTGGGTGTGTCGGGCCTTGAGGGGGGGTACTGCGGGTTCGAAGACCGTAGTGTATCCGAGTCTGGAATATCTGTATCCTGTTGCGAATGTGGATGGAATGGAGTGTCCTACACCGGATCTCGCATGTTTCGTGAATCGTTCGAAGTCCCTGAGGTGGTCTTCAGGTCTGAGCAACCTTCCACTGTTGACCTTTGAACCCGCTATATGTGAGTGGAGATCCACCCCGCCGGGCATGACTACACAGTTCTTGGCGTCGACGACGGAGACGTCGTTCGATCCTTCCTCCAGATCTTCGACTATCTTGCCTTTAGACATCGCCAGATCCATGATTTCTCCGTTGATCCCGTTCAGAGGATCGAATACGTATCCATTCTTGATTATCAGGTTCATTCGGTTTTCTCCTCCTTGAGTTTCTTCACTTTGTCGAGAATCATCTTCAGAACTTCCTGGTCGGTGGGTACGCCTGATGGTGGATCTACAAGCTTTCTTAGTACGAGAGGGACGCCGTCCATTCGGTAGACGGTACCCTCGGATTCGATCCCAACCGCGGTGGTTGGGATCGAAACGTCGGAGATTTCGGCAGTCGGAGTCAGGTGGGGGTCCAAGACTATTGTCGGGATACTTGATACAAACTTGCTTAGTTCTTGAGGGAAGTTTGAGACAGGGTCTGAGGCGACCACGAATAGGGCATCGCAATCACTCCGAGTCAGTACTTCTATGGCTGAGTTCTCACCCGGATTATATTCTGGGTATCCGTGGCTGAAATCGACGGCGAATGGATATCCTGTCTGCCAGGTTGAGACCTTGTTGGCGCCTGTTACGTTGAAATGCCCCCTCATCGGTAGGAGTACGAATTTGGTGTACTGATTCAAGTCTCGTACCAAGGATATTGCTGCTTCGATGTTACGTTCCCTGCCACGGGTCATCGTGAGACCCAGTCCGAAGAGGAGTGACCCAAACCTGCATTCTCTCATGAGGTCGGCGAGTTCCTCGATCTGTTGAACAGAGACCCCCGCGACTTCTTCCTCAAGAATTTCTTCGAATCCTACTGCCAAACGGAGTGCTGTGATCAGCTCATAGTCCTGGTTCGGGGTTACTTTCACGAATAGGTCGGCAGTTCGAGCCGTAGCGGTTCTTCTGACATCGACGACGACGATTTGCCGGTCTTTCCGTCCAGATATGAACCTGCCTTTCGAATGGGTGCTGTATCGAATCAAATGGCGGATGTGGGCCTGAGCAGGATTGCATCCCCAGAATACTATTAGGTCTGCCCGATTCCGGATATGCCCGAGGGTGGACGTAGACTCTCCGACATCCTGAACAGCCTCGATTGTTGGACCGTGACAGACCGAGGAGGTATTATCGAGGACTCCTCCAGTCTTCTCCGCAAGCTCGACACCAATCCTCTGTGCTTCGCTGCATGTTGAACTCCAGCCATACAGAAGAGGATGCTTTGCTTCCGATAAGATCTGCGCGGCCTCATCGACAGCCTCTTCAAGAGAAGCTTCAACCCTCTTGCCGTTCTTTCTGATTCGAGGTTTCACTTCTCTTTCGGAGAGGTAGTCGAGGAATTTCGCTGAACCAATCGTGCAACAATTCTTTGCTTTCGTGATCTGATTTTCTTCAACGGTTACCTCTACATCATCGCAGCAACAACCGCAGAAGGGACATACCACGTGTCTGATCGCTGTCGACATCAACCACTCCTAAATCCCGATATAGTAGACAATCCCAATCATTCATTCCTAGAACGAGAGAGATTTTTCAGTAATTGATTAAACTGTTTTCTTTAATCATTTTCTATTCATTCAGTAACTAAGACTTGTCCTACGGTCACCCCACGCCATTGTTGCTGGTCGCCTCGGGTTTAAACTCGAGAATGCCTTCTACTGAGAGGGGAAAACAAAAGAATAGGAATGGTACTAGTAGAATACAATACCGGGACAGTATCTGTGCGCCGAGGAAAGAGCTATGGCAGAAGACGAGTTGGAGGAAGAGTTATTCGAAGATAAATACAGGATTCCAAAGTTCATTGGATTATCGCTTGTGAAGATTGTTCTGGTCTTCTTCGAGTGGATTCTATTCCTGCTCCGCCAAATATTCCTGCTGTTAAGTAATCTGTTCAATCACATACGGTCCCTTCTCGGACAGTATTCGATTAGGCTTGACGAGATCTCGGAAGAGAAAACTCGGCGAATCTTGTATCTACCGAAACCCGAGTATTATTCTAGACCGGGGGAAGACGTCGAGAAACGGGAGGTGCCCGCGGAAAGCTTCAAGATCGAGAAGTCTCTACCCCTCAAGATTACTGGGAAAACGCTTGATGAGCTGACGGCAAACCAGTTCGTCAGGCTAGTTGCACGTATGCTGGTCCAGATGGGATTCAAGGACATCGAAATAGAGGAGAGAGCGAGAGACATGGGAGTAGATATAATAGCGTTTCGAGAAGACCCATTCACGCGTCGACAGAAGTACGCCATCTTATGCAAGAAGTATGCTTGGTACAACAATGTTAAGGGTCGCCAGGTTCAGGTGTTCTGTTCCATGGCGACAGAGGTTCATAACGCCGATCAGGGCATCTTCGTCGCTACCTCGAACTTCTCTTCAAGAGCGAGCGAAATCGCCAGTCGATTCCCGGTAGAACTTGTCGGAAGGCAAAAGATTATCGAATTGCTCAATCACTATGGGACTCGTTCCTCGGAGAGCTCTTTGATTTGACGGCTGAATCTAGCCGTAACTCAGCAAACACTTCTCGCCCGGGATAGCCCGGGATACAGAAAAGGCAGTGTTCTTAGAATAGTAAGAGCTGGTTGAGAATGCGATATCCCACCGAGGGGGTGCAGCCTACTTCGTTTCGACTCTCGAGTACTGTACTGAGTTGGTTGGACTCAGAAGTTCTCTTCTAGCCTCCCTGTAGAACTGGTAAAACCAGTACTGTATCCCCCGACTCGACTACTTTCTCTCCGATTTCCACGGTTGAGAAAGCTTCACCGTTGACGAATACTTGTAGAACCCCGCTTTGGATCTCGGGGAGCAACTCGAGTCTGCTGAGAAGGGAGTTGAGTCTTTCGACTTCTTCCACAACAATCTTCTGTCGAGACATCTAGGATCACGCCAGACCCTGATTAAGTTCCTTCCTCACTGAAGGAGTTTCTCTCGATATATTAAAGATTTTTGAGAGTATGATGGCGTCTTCCCATTTCAGAGAGTCGATGCGTCCTTCCTGACTACCGTATTGAACTATTGGGTTTCCATCATTCTTCAGTTGATTGGGGCGGGGGATGATGCAGATGAAGCGTAAGTCTAGTCCAGACCAGTCTTTCTCTTTGTAGACGCTGCCACTGTGAAGATCCACGTATATTAGTCCGTTGCTCGTAGAGATCACGGCGTCATTTCCGGCATACGTTACATTCTTCAGGTCTCTCGTCACGTTCTTGTAGGTTTTCAGCCGTGAGTCAATCTGCCGAATCTTCAGGAGGAGATCCTCAGGGTTGTTCGTTAAGAATCGAACAAGCCAAGAAGCATCTCTTTTAGATATAGTCACCAGATCCGCGAGATCCGCCCTGTACATTGCGTATACTCCAGGCTGACTCGAGGGGATGACCGTCCATTCGTTTTTTCTAAAACTTGTCCTGAGAGCATGAACCTTATGGAGTGTGCTGGATAGTTTTCGGGTTTTTCCTTGACGAGCGAGTTCTCCCAGCTCGTATAGAGCCGGGAGTTCCGACGTATATAGGTTGGCTCTCCTTCCTTGTTGTGTCAGATAATATTTCTTCTCGTTCCCTACCTGATTAACTTCGATCTTCCATTCTGGATCGAAGAAAGTATACCCATAATTTCGTACTCCAAAGATTCGAATCCGTTTGAAGCCACTCTTACCAATGTAATATATGGCGAGGGCAGTCGAAACCATGAAGGCTCCAGCAGAGGGTAACGTCCCCCAGTGGAAATACGAGAGGCTGTAACCAGTCAGAATGATTATGAGTACGATGAGGTTCTCCAATCTTTTCCCGAATTTCTCCGACCAATCGGCATACTGACCATGCGTGCCCGCACCCATGTTACTGGACTGGGAGAGGAATATCATCATTCTAGTGAGTTGGATCAACACTATAGCGACTATGACGACGTAGGCGGATCCAGGAAAGAGAGTAGGGAGTACGATTAGCGTTGAAACTACTATCAGAGACAGGACCACGTGGTTAAAGAGCATTGTACGGTATAGACGCCAGAACGGTCCAGTCAAGGACAACTATACTCAGTAGAAATCTGGGATTATCGATATTTAGATCTTGCCAAATGATCCGTTCATCGAAAAAAGGAGAGAAAGAAGGATGGGTTAGTCCAATTTGATTTTCCTTGCCATCTCATATATCTCGAGCATATTTTGATCGAGTTTTTGATAAATCTCGAACATCGATTGGTATACTTTCGCCGATTCCTTGTTCGGCTGAACGGTCTCCACTATTGGATTCGGCCTGCTTGCAACCTCCTCGACATTCTTGTACCATCCAGCGGCAACCGAGGCAACGTAGGCTAAGCCCTGCGAGCTTGCCTCGTACTCTTTCGGGATAACTACGGGTTTTCCGAATATGTCTGCCATGATCTGCCGCCAGATCCTACTCTTGGAGCCTCCTCCGAAGAGTCTGACTCTCGAGAAGGACGCACCGTACTCCTTCTCAGCTATCTCCGTAACGCTTCTAGCCGCGTAGCCCACAGACTCGAGAATCGCCCTAATTATATGTGCACGCGTGTGGCCAAGTCTGAGACCGAACATGCTAGCTTTAGCATCGGTTGTGTAGAGAGGTGTTCTCTCACCTTGAAAGTGAGGCAGCAATATAAGTCCGTCAGATCCCGGCGGCACTTTTTCCGCTTCTCTGTCCATGACTTGGAATACGCTGATTCCTTCCTTCTCAGCAGCTGCAACCTCGATATTCCCGAGTTGATCCTTGTACCAGAACATGGCGGCTGACGTGGGACCATTAAATCCGCCTATCATCCATTTTCCAGATTGTCCAGGGAACTCCCTGCATAGTACTTTCTCCGTATTCTTTACTTCGTGGTCGATAACAACGTATGCTGCGGGAGCGGTTCCCATGTAGACAAATGCGTCACCTACGTCGATGTCGCCCAACCCTAACCGAACAAATCCGCCGTCTCCTCCGCCAACTATGACCGGGGTACCTGCGGGAATACCTGTCTCGAGCGAGGCTTCCTTCGTGACTTCTCCTGCTATATCTTGTGTATCTTTAATCTCGGGTAGAATTGACTCCGGAATATCCATTAGTTCCAGCAATGTTTTGTTCCAGCCTTTGTTGTCTGGATCATACATTTGTGAACCGCCAGCGTCGGTAACGTCAGTGGCGAGTTCTCCCGTAAGCTTGAATCGGATGTAGTCTTTCGGGAGAAGAACTTTGTGTATCTTCTTGTAGACTTCGGGTCTATGTTTTTTCATCCACATTATCTTGGCAGCGGTGTAGTAGGGCCAGATGAATAGCCCTTTCAGCGAGGGGGTTTGAGAGACCTTTTCGTTCAGTTCTGCGGCTTCAGTCCTTGCCCTGACCTCAGCCCATATTATACAGTTCATGAGCGGGTTACCCTTCTTGTCAAGTGGGACTGAGCCGTGCATCATGGCCGTTGTACCGACGACGGCGATGTCTTGGGGGTCGATTCCGCTCTTCTTCAGGGCTTCCTTAGTAGCGGAGGTGACGATCTTCCACCAGATGTTCGGGTCTTGTTCACCCCAACCAGGTTTCTGTCGGATTGTAGTTTGATCTCGTGATGCCGTTGCGACTCGTTCAAAGTTCTTCGAGAATATTGTTGCCTTCGAAGCCGATGTGCCTAGATCTATCGTCAGGATATAATTACCATTCTTCAATGGAAATACCTTCCTTGTTGCAGAGAACACCTTCTTTTCGAATATATTAAACTACTTTTCTCATATGTTGAGGATGAAAGGTGATTGACGGAGGCAGGTTGACGGGGGTAGAAGTGCTCGACTTCTTGCTTCCATAGATAGTAAATATGGGATAGCAGATAACACTGAACATCGTACACCGTTGTCTTGTGCGAGGGGGTAGGAGAACAGTGGTACACATTCTTCTCGTTGATGACGAGAGAGCGATATGCGAGCTGGCTAAGAGGATTCTGGAGGAGAATGACGGAGACTTCCATGTAGATGCTGTCCTATCTGTAGTCGAAGCGTTACAGAAACTTCGGACAGCAGAGTATGATGTGGTAGTCTCCGACTACAAGATGCCGGAGAAGGATGGCTTAGAGTTTCTCGCAGAGTTACGGGATCTGGGCTGCGAAACCCCCTTCATATTCTTCACTGGTAGGGGTGGAGAGGAGCTTGCGGCTGAGGCGTGCAGGAGGGGCGCTGACGGATACGTGATTAAGAGGGGAAACCCCGGCGTGTTCTCCCAGCTCTCAAGCCAGATACGGCAAGCCATACAGAGGAGAGAGGCTGAGAAGGCGTTACGAGAATCTGAACAGAAGTACCGTACCATCGTAGAGCTGACCGATGACGGAATCATCATGACGACGGGACCAGAACGTACCATCTCTTTCGCTAACCGCAGGATGCATGAGATGCTCGGATACGCTGTAGGGGAGCTGGAAAATAAGAGGTACTTAGATCTGGTTCACTCGGATGAGAGGGAGGAGACTTTAAGGGCGATAGATGCTGACCTGAAATCCAAGAAGCCGTCCCTACATGAACGGCGCCTGGTCAAGAATGATGGGTCAATAGTACATGTACTCGTCTCTTCATCCCTGACGAACCCGAGAAGCCAGTTCTCCCCGGCTATCCTCGTAATCAGAGAGATAAGCGAATAGAAGGGTCGACAAGCAGATACTTCAACCCGCATACGTGTGCTAGTGTCTGAGCCTGTTGACAAGTTCCTGTTAAAGGAGATTGTACAGCACCGACTTCACATGAAAACAAGATAGATAATCAGGCTTCCCCTCACCAGATCCCCGGGATACATAATTCTCGTGTACAGTTAGAGGGGTAGAAAAACGCTACGACCAATCTTCAGAACAAAAACATGTCAAAACCATGATCGAGGAGAAATGGTCTCCGAAGAGGACTTCTCACCGCGACCCGGAGAATCCCCAGACCTTCTCTATGCTATAGTTAGCAGACTGAAACGTCATTGGATTTGACTCTTTTCCTTACTAGGACTATGGGGGAATGTTTCACACTCTTCAGCATTTCCCAAGTGACTGAAGTCAAATCTGTGCCAAAGCTTTCAGCCATATCCCACACGGTTTTCCCGGCTCCATCTTTCCTCGAATGATGGGCTAACTCAGCAACGTTGAGTGCCTCTTCGACAGTAGTGTTCCAACCAACGACGGCGAGGGGGGTTGCCCGCGGCTTCAGTTTGAGCATCCTGCCGAAAACGTATGCAAATATCCCTCCGAGAGAAAAGATGCCTTCCATCGGGTTGGGTCGTGGTGTAAAATGAATCGGGCCGAGAGAGTAGGTCATGTCGGTGTCAACGATCGATATGCCCACCTTCCGTCCGAGTCTACCCGAGATCTTCCTGCGAAGGCTTTCTGCTATTCTGTTAGGGTCTTCAAGCGGAAGTGCCACAAAGGAGAACGCGACATTGCTGCCATCGATTCCTCCTTCGGATCCGTGCCTAAGACTTTGAAGTAGACCGGCACGATTGAGTGTGAGTTCTTTGTGTCTAGGGCCTTCAGGTTGAGGGTATTTACGTAGACGTTCGATTGTCTTGGGTTTCAGATGGCAAAGCCATCCAAGGAGATAACCCCAGACCCAAGTCATCCATATTCCGCCGATTAGGTAGGCCAGCCAACCGGGTTCTATGGTTCCTTCGTCGACGATGTTGCCTGTCGCGATTGAGATTGCTTTCTCTGAAAGGATTACTAGATCGCCGTCCTTTACTAAGTCCTCAACCGCTTCAATAATGATCTCGGCGAAGTCTTCTCCAGGCATCCAGTATGCAGTGGGTACAGCCAGTGCAAGATACTCGATGTCTCTGATACGGAGTCTTGGCATAGACTGTAGTCAACTCGCCATACTGCTCTTTTTATATTCCAACAGTGACCCACTAGAAGTTGACAGGAGTTAGGCTACAAAAAGTTATATCTTAGCATAATTCTCCATAGGAATCCCAGGTGCAGAGAATATTGTAGGATTCTTCCCCAGTATAGGAATCCAATTCATAAGAACGTGTTTTCCATGCATTAGCTATTGGGAAATGCTACGGGAAGAATAGAAATGGACGCGCAGAACTGGCATGGAATGAAAGCAAGAGAGGTCCTGAAGAAGTTAGGCAGTAGTTCTCAGGGACTTGCCTGTGAAGAAGCCGAAATCCGACTCGGCACTTTCGGCCCCAACGAGCTGACGGCGAAGAAAAGGGTAGGACCATTAGAGATCTTTCTCAACCAGTTCAAAGATATCTTCATCCTCATGCTTCTGGCAGCCATCACAATCTCGCTTTTCGTCGGAGAAACAACCGACGCGATGACAATAGGGATCATTGTAGCCTTGAATGCGGTTGTAGGTTTTGTTCAAGAATACCGGGCAGAGAGAGCGTTGGAAGCCATGAGAGAAATGACCGCCCCCAAGGCTAGGGTCCTTCGTAGCGGGGAGCTGAAGACGATTCCTGCGACAGATGTGGTTCCAGGCGACGTACTCCTCCTTGAGGAGGGGGATAGGGTATCAGCCGATGCTAGACTCTTAGATGTTATAGATCTGCAGATGGATGAAGCCGTTCTAACCGGGGAATCTACTCCTGTAGTAAAAGAGACTTTGCCCGTTGATCCGGAGACACCTGTGGCTGACCGGAAGAACATGATCTTCATGGCGACCCACGTTGTTCTTGGCCGCGGACAGGCGGTCGTAACTTCGACAGGTATGAATACTGAATTCGGTAGGATCGCCGAAATTGTTCAAACAACCGGGTGGGAGGATACACCTCTCAAGGCGAAGTTAAACAAGTTCGCTAAGAAACTCGCAGCCATCATAGTCGTGATATGTGCAGCCATATTCGTAGTGGAAGCTATCAGGGGCGAAGCTCTTGTAGAATCGTTTCTGATAGCAATAGCCCTGGCTGTCTCGGCAGTACCGGAAGGGTTACCGGCGGTACTAACAGTCACACTCGCCTTAGGAGCCAGGGATCTCGCGAAAAGAAACGCTATAATGAGGCGTCTAGCATCCGTAGAGACCCTGGGATCAACAACCGTAATCTGCTCAGACAAGACTGGAACCCTGACAAGGGGTGAGATGACCGTACGAAAGATCTACGCAGGGGGAAGAGAGATTGGAGTAACAGGGGTTGGATACCAACCCGAAGGTCAATTCGTATTGAAAGGCACGCCTCTCGACCCACTCAGAGAACCCGACTTTGAGCTTGTGCTGAGAATCGGGGCCTTATGCAATAATGCGAGACTGGATCTAAGATCGGAGCCACGCATACTAGGCGACCCTACGGAAGGTGCATTGGTCGTGGCCGCTGTCAAAGGAGGGGTGACCCTTGACAATTTGAGTCAGGAATATCCGCGTCTGCAGGAGATCCCATTCAGCTCGGAAAGGAGACGAATGACCACCGTCAACTTCACACCAGAATCGGAGATTATGGTCTGTAATAAAGGAGCACCGGAAACAGTCTTGGAAAGGTGTACCCACGCCCTAAGGAACGGGAAGAAGACCCCCCTTACTAGGGACGAGAGGAAGAGAATTCTACAGGCCAATGAGCAGATGGCTAATGAGGCCCTGAGAGTCCTAGGAATGGCTTACAAAGTTCTCCCGAAGGACGTCTCGGAGATTCCTAGAGAAGAATTAGAGACGGGTTTGATCTTTGCGGGTCTGGCGGGGATGATCGACCCTCCCAGAGAGGAGGCTATTAGAGCAAACCGCCTCTGCGAAGACGCCGGGATAAAGACCGTCATGATCACGGGAGACCATAAACTTACCGCAATAGCTGTCGCCGAGGAGATCGGTATGATGGGAGACGGCAGCATTGTCCTTACCGGCGCCGAACTGGACAAGGTGAGTGACGAAGAGTTCGAAGGAATGGTTGAGGATGTGCGCGTTTATGCGCGAGTTTCACCAGAGCATAAACAGCGGATCGTCAAGGCCTTGCAGTCTAAGGGGCATATCGTCGCTATGACCGGGGATGGAGTAAATGATGCGCCGGCATTGAAGCATGCCGACATAGGAGTCGCCATGGGGATAACGGGAACAGATGTAACACGTGAAGCTGCCGACATGGTTCTTGCAGACGACAACTTTGCAAGCATAGTGAGCGCGGTCCGCGGAGGAAGGATAATCTACGATAATATCAGAAAATTCGCGTTCTTCCTGATGCGCTCCAACTTCGACGAGATCTTCGTGATAGGTACGTTTGCGTTACTCAACATTCCTATACCGCTTCTTCCTTCAATGGTCCTCTGGCTGAATCTTATGACCGACGGGGGACCGGCATTGGCTCTGAGCGTGGATCCCCCTACAGAGGATGTTATGAAACGCTCCCCTAGAGACCCCAAAGAAGGGATTCTTCAGGGAAAGATGGCTTCCGTCTTCTTCTCGTTCATTAGTCAAGCCATCGCGACATCTTTTCTCTTCTACTGGTCCTATTTTCATATGGGACATTCATTGAATAAAGCAAGAACGCTGGCTTTTATGCAGGCAACCTTCCGAGAACTGATGATTGTCTGGAACTCTCGTTCAGACAAACACAATGCATTCAAAATCGGTTTCACCTCAAATAGGTTCCTTCTTGCGAGCGTGCTTGGGGGTATGATACTCTCGTTCTCGTTGGTCAACGTTCCGTTTCTCGCAGCAATGTTCCACCTGGCTCCACTATCACCGTATGAATGGCTTCTCGTTCTCGGAATCGCCTCATCAGGTCTCCTCTTGATGCCGGAATACCTTTACAACAGGAAGATACTCTACTGGAGATGAAGAACGCCAACATCTTTCACGTCGCATCTCGACCTGAAAAACACATCCGAGAAGGCTGTGGAGCTCACCTTAACGCTTAAGCATACGAATCGATCATAGGATCGAATTACCATTCGCTTTCATGGAATAACAAGGTTCGGTGATGCATGTGAGTTCAGGATTGATTAGGGACAGCAAAGACTGCCCGGAAGACGAGAAGGGCCCTTTTCCAGCAAGGATACTCCTCTCCAAGATAGACACGGGAGATTTAAGTGTTAAACATGGTTTGCTACCTATTGGACAGGAGATCAAGGTCCACAACCATGAAGAAAATGCTCAGGTCGAGTTCTATCCATCAGGAAAAGCCGTACTCTTTGTCGAAGGCGTTGGAGAGAAAGAGATCGGCCCGGGGACGTTCATGTACGCGCAGAGAGGCGTGAAGCATGGAATTCATTCGGTTCAAGAACCTCTAGAGATAATCAGCGTATTCATTCCCGCGCTCTTCTAGGATAGGCGTCGACTGACAGTCGGGAACAGTCAAACAACACATGTTCCTTCATTTTCTTTGTGGTGTCTGGTCGAAGAATACGGCTCTCGATAAGACAAGAAGATACTGCGAGGCATTCGGTCATCAAAGACAATTTGACTGTCAAGGACTCAGGGCTTTGTCGATGGCTTCCCTGTCAAACCCCACAATCACTTCGCCATCGATGTCCAGGACGGGGACTCCCATTTGCCCCGACTTCTTGACCATCTCTTCGAGAGAGTCCGAGTCTTTGGATACGTCAATATCCTCGTATTCTACTCCTTTCTCCTTCAAGTATTTCTTGGCCATTGCACAGTAGGGACATGTTGGAGTACTGTAGACCGTGATCTTAGACATATTGAGTCACCTTTGAGGTAGTGTAGCCCGAGCTTAAACTTTTTACCGTTTGCCGTACCCTAGTGTCTGTAAAATCAATTCTGATTTTCTGAGGTCTTGGAGCGGATTCTATCGGGATGACTTGTAATGGGTGAGAACGTTCAAAGTTTCACGGTGAACACAGAGGTCACCGAGTCCCTCCTGCAGGGGTTCGCCGATTTCGTGATCAGAAGATACATCGGTCAAACTCCACAGAATTTCGAGAACATACGTAGATACCAGTTGGAAGACACCGAAATTTTAGAATTCGATACACGGTCTCCCGAGGGAGACGGGAGAGTCGAAACAAGGATCGAGGTGAAGAAGCCCATTCGGATTTCGCTGACGCCAGTAGGCGACGTGCCGGAAACTATTGTTCATCAACTGAGGGAGGACATAGTCATAGGGGTACAGTTTTTCGAAGAAGAGATACGTAGAAGAACCCTCTACTTGACGTTCTCTCCTCAAGAAGAGGTCAATCCAGTTCATGAACCTGGAGGAAAAGGGAGACTCGGAAACATATTCGGGGACAGCATGGTCAACTTCTTTATTATCTCAATATTCGTCAGCATGGCATTCTACTTGGTCTTTGGGGTATTGACACCATTGATCATGATAGTCCTCCAATCCTTGATAATGGCGTTTTCTGACCGGATCATGTTAAGGATGGGGGATTGGAGACTTACTGTCGATAATCCAACCCTACACTTACTGCAATATCATCTGGACGACGAGAAAATGGGGGATTTCAGAGCTAGAATCGACGAAAATACCCTGAAGCAGATGAAGTCTGAGATCTTCAAAGCAACATTTGGAGCAGGGAAAAAGATCACCTGTGAAGATGCTCACCCTGTCTTTGTCCGTTACGGTATAAACTGCAAGCCTGAGAACATGCTCGTCAAGAAGGTTAACGTCTTCAAACTGGTCGAGAAGACATCAAGACTGTTTGGTCTATCTGTGCCTAAGATCGTAGTATCGAATACAATGATACCTAACGCCGCAGCAACGGGCATCAGCCCGGGAAGGGCAACAGTAATGATCACGACCGGAGCCATGGTTCAGCTTGAGGAAGACGAGCTTCTGAGCGTCATAGCTCACGAGATGAGCCACATCAAGTCGAGGGACCCGCTTGCCCTTTTCGCGTTGACGTCGACGGAGTACCTGCTCCGCGTCTACGTCCTGTATCCTTTATTCATTCTGCTTGGATACTTCTATTTTCTATTCGCGCTGGGAGGAGTGTACTTTATTGGCAAGTTCTTTGAGGCTAGATGCGACCTCGAATCAGCAATAGTAGCAGGGTCTCCTAAACCCATGGCAAGCGCTCTCAGTAAGATCGGCTTCAGAAAACTCGTCTTCGAACGTACCCCACAGGTAAGGCTTATGGAATGGTTGAGCTGGGACCCCCACCCTCCCATCTATTTTCGGATCTCAAGACTCGAGAAGATCGGAGACGTAAATAAGATACGGAATCCTTTTCTGACATCTGTCAAAGACTGCCTCAAAGGATTGGTGTCTTCCACTAGTCTTTGAAGGGCTATCCGAGAGTCGATAGCTTAAGAACGGGGATGAGAGAAGTTTGAAGAGTTTGCGTGGAAAAGAGTTTAGGATCGTAGGGGCGGTCATTGTCGCCGTAGAACTATGTCTCTTTGCGTTGTTTTTCGTCTCGGTCTATACTATGTCGACCTCGGTTGCAGGGATCTTCATGCGTACCGAGGAGGGTTTACCTATTTCAATGGAGCAGACCGTGGACTCCTCTTCGGGAACTGTGACCCTGAGGTTTGCTTTGGACGTGGAAAACCGGGGGTTACTGGATATCCGGTTAACAGTAGAGCTTAGCCTACTTTCACCCGATGGCGGGGTCATAACTGGAGTTTCGGACTCGAAACTGATTTCGCCTGGATCAATAGGACGGCTTGTATTGGCGATGCCGCTCCAATTGGACGTATTCGAAGGATACCTGCATGGGGGACGTGCACCGGTCCTAGGCATGGCTTTGGAGTGCAGGACGCTCTTCGATCTGGTTGGGGTGGGGGTTCAAGTGCAGCTTGAGTCGGGGGGTCTCTAGTAGATGCGGAGGGTCGTCAAGGCTCTGCTGGTTTCCATCCCCGTGATTCTGGGACTTGTTGTGGCCCCGAACCTATTTGTGGTTTTCATACCCGGCGAGATACTATCTGCAGCCAGAGAAGTCGCAGGAATAGATGTCCAGGCGATGGTTGGAACAGTGACTTTTATTGGATTAGTGCTTGTCGGGCTGTCCTTTGCGAAGCATCTGAGTGAAGATCGGTCAGCCGTGAAGCTTATCGCGTCAGCGTTGGCAGATCTTCTCGGGTTCTACCTCTTCCTAACAGTGGTAGGATTAGGCGACCCCAGCAGCTGGGGTTTCACGGAGAGGAGTCTTCCTGTCATGGGAGACGTGACGTTGTTCTTGGATTTCAGATTCTTTGTTCTTACCGCCGCCTTGATCCTGTTTCTGAAAGTTGGACTGGCAGGTTTCAGGTTTGCTTATTTCAGAAGAGTATGGAGCGAGAAGCCCGTACAGGAGATTGGGGAGTAGGTATACGAATCCCATATCGGTCCCGATTGGTCTTTCCCGTCGCCATCTAGAGACGTTATTGGTACAGAAGCCAGAGAAACCTATCCCAATTGTACGGCAACGATCGAAATTAGCACGTACAGTTGCAGAGGCGACATGTCCAAAGATTAGTGACAGGGAGCAACTATATGCGGATCTCAAGAAAGTACATGAACACGCCGTGGATCTGGGAATCTATGAAGAGGTTGAGCGAATAGAGTTAGCACGCTTTGGGTCCGAGCCTAGCTAACCAATAATATTTCTTTAGGAGTCTTCGGAGCGATAATTATTCCCCTCCTGCCCGTTCCGAGCCTGTTTCAGTTTAGCCTAAACCACGCTAAACCTGATTGGAGGTGAAATGACTGAAGAAGCTCATCATACCGCTCCTGAAGATCAGCGTAATACCTCTAAGCTCAGACAGTTCACCTTCAAGAGAGATAACCTGCTGATTCAGATAGTAAACAAAGTAGCCCAGGGCAAGTGTCCAGACGAATAGAATAGCCACAATCACCCAGACGACTGTCGGGGTCCTCTGAACTACTGACCTGAGTGATCTGATTTCAGACACAACCGCGTGCTCCCGTGCTGCCGCCGGACTGGGAACCAGTACAACTCCCTCGAAGCTGTAATTACAGTGCTTGCAGTACCACGCGGATAACGAGTTAAGAAACCCGCAATTCGGGCACTTCCTCATTAAGCCTGACGCGCACTCGCCACAAAACGCTGCTTCTATAACTTCAGAGCCACAATTAGCGCACTTCATACCTCGATGATGTTACTGCCTGCGTATTCTTTTCACTTTCGCTGTTCAAGCCGAGTCAGGAGGGCAGAAATATTTCCGTTCCCTGAAAAACTGTAAAGAATATATCTTCCCCGGGGGGATCAGGGGGGATTTCTGACCCTGCTCTTCTGTTCGGGGCTCTATCCTTGAGGGCAGAGAGGAAAACGGAAAGAGTTGAGTTAGGTTTTGCGAGGCTTTGCCGAAGCCTACTCTACCCCATCCAGCGGGGAGGGGGAGAAAATCCTCCTCCCCTTAGAATCTAGAGATAATATGCTTCTTCTCACTATGGCAAAGGGGACGATCTTGGTGTAACTTGATTCAGCCTAAGCCTGAAACCCATGCTATAGATTGAGGTGTTGGTAAAATACCGAGAGCCCCTGGAAGATTGATCCTACTGTAATCAGGATTAGTACTCTTCTTGAGTCTCTTCGGTCTTTGATCAGCTTGGCATGTGCGAAGAGGTTATGACCGTAATATGTTCCGCATAGCTCGTTAATCTTATCATCCGATATCATGGCTCCGTTCAGCAGGATTATCGAAGCTGCGAGATCAGATAGGATGCCGAGGATTGAAAAACAGAGAGAATAACTTCTCATACATCTATCCCTGATCTATATGGATGGAAGCTGCTTTTCACTTTAGTCGATCTCTCCGTATTTTCCGCTGCAGTAAGAGTAAAAGAAGCTGGTTCATGCCTTCTCTTCCTCTTCTACTCTGAATACAGGGTTTCCCCCCAGGCGATTTTTTCATTTCCAGGGGGAAGGCAGGGGCGTCTGCAGGATAGTCTCAGGACACGGGAGCCCTCTGGGGTGTTTCGGCGAAACGTTACAAACGCTGAACGCCCTTACTGGCAGTTAGGCTTCCAGACTTTGCAGAAGTCTAACCGTCAACCTCACGCCATAAAGAAGACCCCCAGACAGCCCCGCGCGTAGGGGCCGGGGGAAAAATATCCTCCCCCTAAACCCTAGAAATATACTATATTCCAGCCCCATGGTTTTCCCGGTCTTCCCTCGTCTCTTCCTCTTACGCTCCTGTCTTCTCTGCCTTTGCCTGTCTTCTACGCTCCTGGCGGGTTCATGACGCGGCTAGTATTTCCCGGGTTATCTTCCTGGATTCTTCTTCCTGTTTGGCCCTGTTCTTCTCGTACTGTTCCTGCTGCCTCCTCAACAGCCATTCCTTCATCTCTTTCTCGTGCTGTTGGGCGTACTCGATCCGCTTCTCGATCTCGCGGTCGTCGTACTCGCGGGGGATGCCGGCCAGCCTGTTCACGTACGCGGTCGCCCTCGGTGCCCTCGCCATCCCGAGAACGGGTTCAGAGGCGAGGATGATGTCGCGCCTCATCAGGGTCCTCCTCTTCGAGAGGCGGGGCCGCTCGCCTTCCATGAGGTCCATGACCCTCAGCCCGATCAGGACGCCGAGTTCTTCTAGGGTCCATGAGAGTTCTACGGCTGCGTCCCTGCTCACCTTCTCGACACAAAGACTCTTGACGCACTGGTTGGGTTGGGCTCCTGTCAACCCCGTTAAGCTGAAGGCAGGCAAGCCCGATTCGATCATAACACCACGTTAACGTAGTGGCACCAGGGAATAGCGATTCTTCAAGGGCGCACACGGGATTCTCTAGGAAGAGACCTAGTGGAACAAGTTCTTTTCCCAGGGCATCACGATATCCGTAGCCTTCGCGGTGTTGCTCTCGATATAATGGTAACCGCGGATGATGGCGACGGGAATCCCCTCATCCGCCTGTCCTATTACAAGTTCTGCGGCAGAAGCAAGCTCGTCCACCACTGCAATCTGTTTTACGTGTAGTTCGTATCCTGCGAGGTCCTTTTCCCCTCGGCGGTCGAAGATCGGTTTGATACCTGAGCAGCCTATACAGAGATTGATCTGGCCTTCTCTAAAGGGACGACCTATTGTATCAGACACTACAACGGCAACTTTTTTTCCGGAGAGTTCACGGACCCGCTTCCTAATTTTCTCCGCACATTTATCTATATCTGCAGGGAAGACTGTGACTGTTTCTCCGCCATCAAGATTTGAGACATCTACTCCCGAATTGGCACAGATCCATCCATGTTTTGTCTCCGTTATTAGATGCCCATTTCCCATTCTAGCTATGCTCTTAGCCTGGCTGAGAACCACTTCGACCAGCCTAGGGTCTTTGTGGAGTTCTTCGGCCACATTCTTTGAGAACTCAGAGGGGGTAACAGAGCTGAGTCGTACAGTGGATCCCTCCGACTTCGAGACTACCGACTGTGTGACCACCAGAATATCACCGTCTTGTAAGGGGGTACCCTGCTTTTCTCCAGCCTCGCAGATCTGTTTGGCTATGTCATCTCCCGGTTGAACCAGAGGTATGCCTTCAACGGCGATTATCGCCACTCGCTTGTTTACCAAGAGTCTCTACCTCGATCATTCTTCTTGCTTCTTCCAGGTCTTCTGGACTGTTTACGTTAAAGAAAGTTTTCAATCCTGGCGCGAGTGATCCTAAGGATCCTATCGGTACATAGAGAACATTTCTTAACGTCTCAATTAAAGAGCGAAAATCATTCTTTCCCTCAGCGAGAACACGTTTTCCAGTTTCAAGCGAAGAAGAGACCCTGTAGACGGCGTGTAGGGGTTCAATATAACCGTAAGGCCATCGGGGAACCGCCACGTCACTTCCTACCGCTTGCTCAAATAGATAGTCGACTAATCTCGGATTCACAAGGGGAGAATCGCAGGGAAGAACGATTGAGTACTTCCCTGTAGCGTGGGAGAAACCGGTCAGCATACCTGCCAAAGCAGACCTTGGGGAGAAAGAATCGACAACAAGGCCGTCAAGGTCAGGAAAAATCTTGCGATAACTCTCGGCTTGTTGTTGATCTCGTACCACTACTATTTTTTCATCGACTATCCCCGCTACACGATCGTAGACATGGCTGGCCAGACATTTTCCGGCTAGAGCTACAATCCCTTTATCCTGCCCGAATCGGGAAGATCGGCCCCCAGCAAGGATGATCATTGTCCTCTTGAAACTTCTTCCCTCCTCTGGCGGATAGTCCGATCTGAACATGTATGACTGCCGGTCTCGTTCAACCCGTCTTCTAAAGTAGGTCTTGACTTACTTTGGCTGGGGCTTAAATTCTTTTAGGGTTCGACAAGTAGGGGAGTCTTCCAAGGAATCTGTTCGCCGGAGTATTTGGCGTTTAAGTCGCCTCTAATTTCTAGAAAAGTCCTAACACTGATATTATGGGTGTAGTTTACGTGCTTCGGTTCATTCTAATTCTTCAGATAGGTATTTTTCTGAACAAGCTTCATACCTATCCTATGCAAAGTTGAAAAAAAAGGAAAAAGAAAATTAGTTACACTCTGTATTTCTGTAGAGCTGTTGCGACCAAGTAGGCGCCGACAATGTTCGGGAGCCATGCTACCGGACACCAGTAGGTTGCAAAGAAGAGTCTTTGCGCAGGCCATGCAGGCCCATTAGCTAGGTAAGTCATACCAATACCCCACCAGAGTCCAGGCAGAACCCAGCCGACGTGGAAGAAGTTGACGCATATAACGTATATTACTAGACCTATCGTCAGACGCCAAGAGAGTGGTTTGTAGTGGATAAACTCTTTGTAGAATTGTCCTGCTACGAAGTAGATCATTCCATCGCCAAGGCAGTATGCGATCAGCTGGAATGGGTTCAGTATCCCGCTGAAGAGTGGACCTCTGATCAACAGGAATCCTAGACCTACGCCTATGCCACCTTCGATAGGTCCGTAGAGGACTGTCAGGAAGGTTGCCACGAACTGCGGTAGGTCGAATGTCGTTGCAGGCACAACCCCGCTTATCCCGAAGAGGGCTATCCCGAGTGCGATAACGACAATCCTCTTCGTTGTCCAAACAGGGTATTTCTTGCCCTTCTCATAGGGTAGCGACAGATCCTCTGCGAGCCACTTCTGGTTAATCGTGTACCGGTATGTACTCCACACCCAAAGCGGACCCGTAGCAAGTATAGCGTAGGCGCATGCCAACATAAGCCTCTCAGGGCTACTTGCTACACCCCACTTTGGCGAAAGAACATCCATCCCAAACCAGAAAGCAATCCCAGCAAGCATACCTAGAATCGCAAGTGCATCTAGAATCTTCATGTTTCGGCTCTGAACAGCTATTTCTTCAGGTGTTACCTTTCCTATAGACATCTCACAGTTCCCTCATAGTCTATGGTGGTTGGACGACCACGAATACGGTTACACTGATAGCTATCGCAACACCCAGAATCAGCAGCACTGACAGTCCACCGGGCAATAGCCCTTGAGGTGCTTTATATTCCTCTGACATTTTTCATCATTGCCCCATTGTAGCGTAGATGTATGTGCCGACGAAGACAGCGATCATCACTACAGCTTGTATCAGCATGTTTCTTTGTTTTTCGTCCATAGTATTCTCCGAGTGATACTACTTTTTCCATGTATAAAAGAGCATTGAATCCCCTTGAGCGCGTCTGAATACACCACTGCCTACCTTGAATCTATGAGGTGTACATCAACCTCCAGAAGGAAAGGAGTCAAACTTAAGCGAAGAGCATATACGGATCGAATAGTTAGTCGCGAACTAGCGTGCCAGCAACGTGATGGTAAGTTAACAGAACCACTATTCACGGAATACTTCGGATCACAAAATGGATTATCTCTTTCGCGATATCAAGCTTTGTGGTCCTCTGTAGTCCTTTCCAGCCTGGCTGGGAATTGATCTCGCACAGGACGGGCCCCGACTGTGTTTCCAGTATGTCTACACCAGCGATCTTGCATCCGACCGTTTTGGCGGCTTTGACTGCCAATTCTTCAAGCTCGTCTGGAAGTTGGAGTGGGATCGGGGTAGCTCCCCGACTGATGTTCGTCTTCCATCCTTTCGCAGACCGGTACATTGCCGACACAACGTGGTCTCCTATCACGAAAGCTCGGATGTCTCGATTTCCGTGATGAACGAACTCCTGGGTGTAAGTGACGTGTCTGAAGTATTCGAGTCCCCGCAAGATTCTTTCCGCGATCTCTCTGTCAGATACACGTGCGATTCCGATTCCACGCGAGCCAAACATGGGTTTCACTACGACATCGCCCCCTAACTCGTCAAACGCGTCCAACGCCTCGTCGGGGTTCTCTGTAAGAACTGTGCGGGGAACTGGGACCCCATTCTCCTCCAATAGCGTGAGCGCGTAATACTTGTCAAGTGCCTTCTCGATTGCAGAAGGTGGATTGAATATTGGTAACCCGTTCCTCTCAGCTCGGTGGAGAGTGTCTAGACGGTATAGACATTCTTCGAGGGAGCCACGACCGATTGGTCGGACGATTATCGCTGAGAGTTCATCTAGTAGATCGCTGCCTCTGACCGAGATCTTAGGTTCGTAAGATATCCGCGTTACTATCTCGTTGAAGTTGAAGCAGAATGGTTCAACTCCTGCGCTGACAAGGGCTTTCTGTAGTCTACTCGAACACCAAGCATTCTTGTTGCGTGTGAGAAGTCCGATCTTCAAGGGTTTTCAACCGCCACTATCATGACAGGGCTCTTCTTAGAGCTGAATCCAGCCCAGATACATGAAAGTACACATAGGATAGCTGGTTCCAATAATTAATAGCTTGAGAACCAATCCAGCTACCGTTTAACTTGAAGCGCGAAGTCTCGTAAAAGGATTTATCTCATGAGTCATCTTAGGTTTGATGCGGAGTATTTCGTGAGGGGTAGAGGTGAGTCCCTTTCTGACAGTGAACGATCCCGACTCTGCAGGAGAACCGATGTCCGAAAAATGCTCAACCGGACACTTCAGGGTCATGAAGAGATCAAACCTCTGCCTGTGAAAGAAGGTGACCTTTCCCAGAAGTTAGTCGCATTCTCGGCGAGCCTGAGGAACGTTTTCCTTTACTAGAGGAGCTCGCATCAGTAGGATTCTACAACAGAATTAAGGCAGAGCTGGAAGCGGTCTCCCCTAAGTGTAGCGATAATCCTTTCATTGCACACCAGTCCTCAATGGGACCCCCGCCCAAACATAGATTGACGAGGAGGTTTTACGACTCACGCATACCTCTAGTATCCATAGGTAGTAGCGAGTACGGCGACTAGCGAAGCCACCAAGAATAGGAGGACGGCTTTGAGAATATTGATTTCCCTCTTTGTTATTTCCATTTTCTTCCTTTCCACCCGATCTTTCAGCCAATTCAGGAGGGGTATTGTCAGGTAGCCGAGGGCAAGTAGGGCAAGGATTGAAGCTGTCGAGGAGACTATTCCCAAATCTTTTATCCTTCTCTGATGCTGCATTTTAGTCTACGATTTGACTACTTCTCTGTTTCGGCGCCCACCGAACGAAAAGTAGCTAAAAGGATGACAGATGACGATTTAGAGGCGAGAACTTGAGAGAACCTAGACCTAAGAGTTTTGGTAGTCTGATTCTTGAAGTGGTTAGACCAGGAATATGCACATCCTGTGGTGCCTGCATCGCAGTCTGTCCTGAGAGAGTCCTGCAACTCGAGGGGGAAACACCGACTATTAGGGGAAAATGCACGGTCTGCCAAGTCTGCTATTTCAGTTGTCCGAGGGCATCCTTTGATTCTAAGGATATTGAGGAAGCGGTTTTTGGAAGGGAGAGGTCGGAAGCCGAGGAATTGGGAGTTATGGTAGAGGCTCGTTTCGCCCGAGCCTTAGATCCGGAGACGGCAAGAGTTGGTCAGGATGGGGGAGCGGTAACCGCGATTCTCGACAGTCTCGTTCGTACAGAGAAGATGGATTGCGCTGTGGTTTCTACTTGGGATAAAAATCTACCTTGGAAACCGTTTCCAACCGTAGCGAAGAACCGAGAGGAGATCATCCTGGGTGCTGGGACGAAGTATACCCCCAGCCCTACCTTGACCGGTTTGCAAGAAGCTGTGCAAGATCTTGGGGGAAGACGGGTAGCGGTGGTAGGAACCCCCTGTCAGGCGAGGGCTATCAGGAGAATCCAAACCTCGAATGAGATATCTTCCAAGATTATTCCGGAAGAACTGTTTATCATCGGCTTATTCTGTATGGAAAGTTACGGCTACGAGTCTCTCATCGGGAAGTATCTTCCATCCCAGGGAGTAGACCCAGCCGAGGTCACAAAGTTCTCGATCAAGAAGGGACGATTTATCGCCCACTCGAATGGAACAGAGAGGATCAACGTACCGCTCAAGGAAGTCAAGAGTCAAGTCAGAACGTCGTGCGACTATTGCAGGGACTTCACAGCGGAGTTCGCAGACCTCTCAGTGGGAAGCGTTGATGCGCCTTCGGGATGGTCGACCCTGATCCTGAGAAACGAGAAGGCTTTGACCGCTATCCTAGACGCGGAAGAGAAGGGTCTATTGGAGACAAGAAAGATCTCGAAACCAGAAGAAGAGCTAAGAGTAACACGTAGGCTGTCGGCGAGGAAGAGTCGGCACCCTGAAAAGCCGTCATGACAGACCGAGCCGACCGTGTCTTCGATGCTTGAGGATTCACTCGCGTTACTTTTCTCATGTTAGGCTTCGAGGATTTCTCTTAGGGTGTCGGGTCTCCCAGTTAGAATACCGTCGACACCCAATCTTGCGATCCTTCTCATCTCCTCGGCGTCATTCACATACCAGACATATAGTTCTAACCCCGCCTGGTGGGCAGAGGCTACCATCTCCTCGGTCACGTATCTCCTAAAGATCCAAAGGGCGTCGGCTCGCGCGTCGATCGCAAGTCTATTCGTGTCTATCGGTTGGGAATAGGTGATGACGGCGGTTCGAACCTGAGGAAAGAGCGATTTCACCTGGTGTACCGCGGAATGGAAGAACGAAGTCACGATAATCTGATCGGTAATAGAGCTCTTACTCAGATGTTCGACGATCCTTCTTTCCAACCCAGGTTCTTTTAATTCCACTACCAATCCTACCTTTCCCGAGACAAGGTCAATGACTTGCTGTAATGACGGGATTCTCTGTCCTTCTCCGGCATCCACGGTCCTAAGCTCTTCAAAGGTGAAATCGCAGATTCTGCCTTTTCGGTTCGTAGTCCTGTCTAAGGTCTCGTCATGAATGACTGCTAGTTCCCCGTCTTTAGTCGCGTGGATATCAATCTCTATCATATCGCAGCCTTGTTCTATTGCCTTCTCGAATGCCAACATCGTATTCTCTGGGACGTAAACGCTGGCACCCCGATGGGCGATCACAATAGTTTCCACAGGAACCCCTCATCAATGAGGATTACTAGGGGGTTACTATAAGCGTTGGCAAAAAGCGGATGATGCGAGTGCTTCAAGGGTCAGAATAGCGAGAAGGATAGTATGATCATGATTGGGATAAGTAGTGAAGCGATCTTCCTCTTGGTGTCTAGTCTTGTGATGTTGTCAAGCATCATCGGACCCTGCGATCTCAGCGTCAAGATTGCTAGAACAGCCATGACCCAATAGCCCATAAGAGCCATTGCGAGTGCAGCTGCATAGGAGATATAGTTGTGGTATTTTGAGCCGAAGAGAGAGTAGGAAACATGTCCACCGTCGAGTTGGCCTATTGGGAAGGCGTTCAGAAATGTTATGAAAAACCCAGCCCAGCCTGCGAAGGCTACCGGGCTGATAAAGAGCTCGAAGCCGGGTGAGCGCGCCAAGAACAACCGGCCATTGAATAACAGGGAATCCAATACGACCCAAGAATAAGGTACACTGATGGTTACGAGTTCAGTGGTTTTAGAGACAGCAACTAGCTCCTGAGCGGAGACCAACTCGGACATTGGAAGACCCAAGAGAGAGATAATAAATGAGACCAAGAATCCCATAATCGGGCCAGATATACCTAGATCGAAGAGCTCGTTTCTATTTAATACTGGAGCTTCCTGCCGAATGACGGCGCCGAAGGTCCCGAAGGGGGGTGGACCGGGAATGAAGAAGGGTAGACTTGACTTGACTTTGTGTTTCCAACTGCTGATCAGATGGCCTAGCTCGTGAAGCCCAACAACGCACAGCACAGATAATGTGTATAGTAAGATACTCGTCAACATGAACGTTTGCTCGTTTTGCTCAAGACGACCGAGAAGCTTCAGTAGATGGAGGTACCCGGCAGAGTTCAGATACCCCGAATACGCAACGGACACAATTGTCGCAAAGAAGAGCAGAAGAGGAAGCATCTGAATCCATTTGCGGCGGGGATCGGGTTTCGCTGCAGGGCGATGCGTGTGAATTCTTAGTGTGACTTGACCTTGTTCTCTCCTCAATAGGGGAATGAGATTCTCATCCTTCAGGTTATCTCGAATTCTTCGAATCCCATCTTCAAAGTCTTGATCTTCTTCCAGAAGAAAAACAGGGATCCCGAGGTAGAGGTATGATTCTTTCACTTTGAACTCGGAAGCAATAAGCCCATCCAATTTAGAGAAGGATAGCGAAGGCTGCACTATTTCTGGTTCCGTGAAGTCACACCTCATTCTCTGTAATCTGAAGCATTTTGCACTTTTTGGCAGACGTCTCTTAAAAACCCATATGTCCTGGATTTGTATCAGACTATTTCTGAGTTTCAACGAGACAGGAGTCTAGTCTTTCCGGAGAGACGAAGGCAAGTTACATGTATAGTATATGGTGTGGCGGGTCAGCCGATGCCATCAATGGATAAGGGACTTGATACAAGTTAGAGAACTGTTGTAATGAAAAAGGATCAGAAACGGGGTTCTTCTAGCCTCTTGGTTTGGGTACTTTGGCGCCTACGGTTCCAAGCAGTGTAGGGTTGAATCCTTCTGTCGGGTAAAGTATTATCGTGTTGCTCTGGTCGTGGCTGATATCTGAAATCGTCTGCAATTGCCTCAGCGAGAAACCGTACTTCGACTTCTCCAGTGCTTTTGACGCTTTCTGGTAGTTTTGGGCTGCATTCATTTCAGCTTCGGACTTGATCAATACACCTCTAGCCTCGCGTTCTGCCTCCGCCTGCTGAGCCATAGCCCTCTGCATTTCCTCAGGGATACCGATATTCTGCAGTTCTATACGCTCTATGTCTACACCCCATTTATCGGCCACCTCGTCGACCGTAGCCCGCATTCTCTCTGCTATAACCTCCCTCTTCGAGAGCACATCATCTAAGTCCATCTCTCCAACAATATTCCGAAGGGCGATTTGCGAGAAGTCCTTTAGTGCTTCATCCAGATCGCTGACGTTGAAGATGCTTTTCTCTATATCAATAATCTTGATGAACGCCACAGCGTCTACCCGTACAGGTACATTGTCCTTGGTTATCGTTGCCTGCTCTCTAATATCCATCGGAGCCGTCCTCATGTCGCGGACAAACGCCTCCTCGATGAATGGGTATGTGTAATAAAGCCCGGGTCCTACTGTCCTGTCGTACTTGCCAAGCCTCAATACTACTGCTTGATTCCACTGTGAATTCACGTGTAATGTGCGGGCAAGAAGAATTAGGGGCACAAGAAGTACACTTACTCCGATAATCAGTTCTACAACCATTTCTTCACCATTCATAATTCTGCTTCATGGAGGTACACGTGGTCGAGTGTATGACGAGTTGTCACTTGTAGGCAACCAGTCGAACGCCGAGTTCTTTCTCCAGCCTCTGAATTCTGGCGAGTTGTCCATCATTCAGCTCGGCAAATTCCGGGGGTTTTTCAATCGCCAGAAGACATACTTTACCGAGTTCCGTTTCAAGATCCCTGATCTTCTGAATCTCGGCTTCACTGAGTTCTGCATAACGACACATGTCTTCTCCCCTCGCAGTAGTCTTCTCAGGCTATCTTTTAAAGCATTCTTCCTGTTGGGCACAACTGTAGGATTCTAGGAGATGGTTACGACAGAAGAAAGCGATTCAAATCGACTTCTGCTTGTACGGAGTTATCATTCTCTAGATTCCTTTTCGGCAGCATCCCGCTTTTTCTGTCTTAGGTAGATGATCGTGTAGGTAAAATAAGAGAAGACCGCGAAAAGTAGTCCGTGGAAGAGAGGTATATAGAAATCTATGCGTACATCTTCATACATCATATATCACTCTCTTCCTTCGCATTGATGGATTATTGTTCGCTGTTCAATATTTACCAGTAGAAGTCTTTTAATTCAGAGTATGTATATGAAAACGGTTCCTCCATTATTCTCTCCAGTTTCTTGTAGAGCACGTAGAGTCGGTCGTACTTCTCCTGGTCTTCTTGGTTAGGCTTGACTTCGTGCACGACGTGTAGGTCGAGTTTCTCCACGATCTCTTCCATATTCTTGTGGATTCCTAGCCCTAGGGATATGAGGCAGGCGAGGTTAAGGGTGGCGGTCTCCTCTTCATTCAGCAGACAGACAGGGAGACCCATGACGTCTGCTATGATCTGCCGCCAGATCTTGCTCTTCGCCCCGCCCCCGAAAGTGAAGATCCGTTCAACCTCCAGTTCTGGGTCGGTTTCCTTAACAGAATCCCACAGCGTTCTCATCTGGAAAGCGACGCCCTCCAGTAGAGCCCGGATTACGTGTGCCCTCCTGTGTCCTAGGCTGAGACCAAAGAGAACCGCCTTTGCGTACGGATTCCTCTTCCCAAAGTAGCTTCGCTCACCCATCATGTGCGGTAGGAATAGAAGGCCGCCAGCACCAGGATCGACCAGTGACGCCTCTTCGTCTAGTAGCTTGTACGGGCTTGCACCTATTCTGCCCGCCACTTCCTCCTCGATGTTGCCGAACTGTTCCTTGAACCATTTGAGCAGGGCTCCCCCTTCAGCACTCAAGGGTCCCCCCAAGTAGTGGGGTCTTCGAGCAGATCCGAGTGGTCGAGGAGTATAAGCGAGAAGGATTGGTGCCGTTCCAAGGTAGAATAACATACTCCCCTCAAGATTCAAGGCCGCCATGACAGGCTCAATAGAGCCATCGCCGCACCCGGCTATTACAGGTGTCCCCTCTTTGAGTCCGGTCTCATTGGCAGCCTCAGCGGTAACCTTTCCTACGATTTCTTGAGAGGGATGGACATCGGGTAAAATCCTCTTAGGTATACCTGTGATCTTTAGGATCTCCTTGCTCCAAGACGAGGTGTCTGGATCGAACATTTGGGTTCCGATGGCGTCTCTCACATCGGTGACGTATTCACTTGTCAGCTTGGTTCGGATGAAGTCTTTTGGAAGGAGGAACTTATAGGCGGCTTCAATGAGCTCTGGTCTATTCTCCTTCATCCAGAAGAGTTTGGCGGCAGTATAGTAAGGAACGATCTGTCCTATGCCGAGCTCCTCGATCCCACCTTCCCTTATTCTCCTAGCCTGATCCACGGATCTGATATCCGGCCAGATCAAACAGTTGTGGAGTGGACGGCATTCTTCATCTACCAGAGTCGGACCATGGCACTGTCCGCATGTGGCTATCCCAACGATCTCGTCGTTCGAGATCTTGGCGTCGCTGAGTGCTTTCTTGATTACACCAATAGTGCTTGTCCACCACTCATTAGGGTCCTGTTCAGCCCAGGTCGGCTTGGGATAGTATGTCTTGGTCTCGGCGTGAGCCTTAGAGACAGGATGAAAATCAAGGTCGAATACCACTGCCTTCAGGGCAGAGGTTCCTAAATCAATAGCCAGAAAGTACTTCTCGCTCATAGTAGATACCTCTAACAAGAGACTTCAATCAGACAATTGTGAGGCAGACCTATGCTATGAGAGTATAATATGTTTTTTCAGTCCTGGAGAAATACGTGTGTCGCTGTTCGGTGTCTCTGGCGGTAACTTACGCCCTGAATATACACCTCACCAACCAGTCTTCAGTGAATTCGATTTTTTGGATTCTTAGCGATACGTTCACTTTTCCGAAGACCACCCAATCAGAAGACACTAATCGCATACATTGCCCATAACGCCTAAAGCACAGATAGGCGACCAAACGCCGGAAAACCTATTCACTAATCCTTCTTACTCTGGACACAGTGTTATCTTACACAGAAATCGTAGATGAAAGAAAGGTCATAAATCTGGCATCCAGAAGTCATTACGACCTTAAGCATCACAGACCCAAGGATACCCGGAACCGGACACATTTACCGTCATGCCCTCTCAATCGTTGAATTTCTTTAGAGCCCTTAAGGCGTTTAGAGTGATCCATTTGCTTGGTTTACCTTTCTGTTCGATGTTTGTTTGGAAGCGACCGTTAAAGGTTCTTTCCAACGTCCATCTACCTTGATCGTCTTGCTTAGAGATTACTAGATCCACGGCTTCCTGCATCCTTTCATCTTTGTAGCCAAGTCTGGTCAATATCCCCAAGATTTCCAAGGCGTCCGTCTGGTACATAAGAGGAAAACCGAACCGTAACCAGCCAGGCTTAGACACACGACTCAGGTTGTGGCTTCTCTTATGAATGTGATGTCTAAGCATATATTCGACCCCCTTCTCGATCGTGTTCTTCGCATCCCTTGATCTTTTGCTGGGAGGGATCTCTGCTAAAGCTTTCAACGCCTTGACTGCACCCATATGACACGTGTGTCTCCCCCAGCACATTTCCGATTTCTCGTAAGGCCAGCCCTTCGGCGCCTTTTCTATCGCATCATCGAATCTTTGATAGGTCACGATCCAATCGATCCCACGCTGAACCCTAGGATCTTCAAGGTAACCAAGCCTGATTAAGCTCCAGACCATGTTGCCAGTCAAGCAGGGTATCACTCCACTATGCCTGCCTCCACCGGTTCTCACGCTGGTCCACATAGAAAACCCGTAGCTCTCACGATCTTGCGAGTTCTCGAGAATAAACTTGCAAGCTTCCATAACACACCTGTCTTTTCCATCTGCTCCGAGTTCCGCCAATATTATGAGTTGCCACGTCGTCCCCTTATACTTGGCTGTATAGAATTTCTCGGCAGCATCCCAGAAACCTTCATTCTTCTGTTTGGCTAGAATCTTGGGGACTGCCCCAATCTTTATGATCTTCTCTCTGGCTTTCTTCACTTCAGGATTGTTTTCAGTTCTGTCCAAGATCTCAGTCAGGGTGAAATACCGTACAGAAGGATTATCCTTTTCCAACAGCCAGCCTGTGGGATCTGCTTTCAACAAGGATTTCCAATCACTCATATTTCCCGCCCGCTCTCAGTGTGTATACATGCTAGGACAAGTATTCTCTCATGTCTGCAGCCGATCACTGGATATTCTCAGCTCATCATGAAATCAGCGATGGTGCCAGCAATCACTTTTGTGGCTTTGACCAAGTCCTCTATGGGAACATATTCATTGTATGAATGGGCTTGCGAGATCTCGCCTGGACCATAGCTTATTGTAGGGATGGACTTGAGTCTGAAGAAGCGCCCGTCAGTCCCACCCGTTATGAATAGTGGGCATGCGTCGATACCGAGGACTTCTCTTATATTCTTGCTCAAGGCTGTGTGGATTCTTTCAGTTGGAGCAGTGTAATTGGGATCGGAGGACAGCATTATTTCACATTCTATGTCAGTCAAATCCGTACTTCTGAGCGATTCTTCCAGATACACCTTGGTCTCTTCAGGTGTTGTTCCAGCGGGAACGCGGATGTCTATATCGGCTGCGCAAGATTCGGGGACTATGTTGTTTTTCACTCCACCTCTGATTGTGCCTATATTCACGGTACAATGGTTGATGGCTTCTTCGACAGCCTTCAATTTAGCCTCATCTGTGATACCTCCCTTCATTACCATGTCTCTGTGGAATTCTTGTGAGAGGCGTATCACCTCCGAGAGTTCGTTTGGCGTTTCGATTTCGGTCTCCTCCAGTTTCAGAATGAGAGGGAATGTCTTTGCCAATTTCTCTATGGCGTTTTCTCCCAACATAGGGAGGCTTCCGTGGGCAGGTGTTCCTTTCGAGGTCAGTCGAAGCCAACAGATCCCTTTCTCCCCGATGAAACAGCTGTTCGTTCCGGTGGGTTCTCCGATTAGGCACGCATCTCCCTGAACCTTACCCGTCTCCAAGCACCATTTTGAACCGTATTCTCCTCCAGTCTCCTCGTCCGGGACAATGTTCAAGATCAGTTTTCCAGGGAGATTACTAGCGGCATCAAGGACTGTGGTGAGCGCTATCATGATGCTCGTCAGTCCGCCTTTCATATCCGTTGCCCCACGTCCAAGGATATTCCCCTCCCTTACTTCGCCGCAGAAAGGCGGGAATTCCCATCGTTTTGGGTCCCCTGCGGGCACAACATCCATATGCCCGTTGATTATGAGGGTAGGACTTTCGGTTTCTTCCACCTCGACTATCAGGTTGACTCTCCCTTTCTTTGGTTCGTATGTTGCAACAGCTAACCCTTGGTCTTCAAGCCATTGCTTGGTAAAGGACGCCATTTCCTCTATGTTGCCTGGGGGGTTTTCGCTGGGAATCTTCAGCATTTCCGAACACAGTCTGATCGTATCCTCTCTTCTTTCGTCAACGCAGCGGTACAGTCTCCTCTTGAGTCCGCTAGTCATGATCCTCACACTATTCTGGAAAGTTACTGGATGTATTCATTTATTATTTCCAATGAAGCCTGATTAACCTAGGTCTCGTAGTAAGATTTGTTTATCCTGACGATAGTTGAGATATTGTGATGAAGCTATGAGCAAGAAGCGGGGTGTGCTACCTGAGCCTATTGAGATAAAAGAGGCGATGAAGGCTTTGATGGGAAGAATGACAGGTGAGGCCCGGGACTGGCAGTCACTCGCAGTCTGGTACGGCAACAAGCTGCCTCAATACCTCTGGACTAGCCAAGACTGGAGAAAGAAGCTCGCGAAGAGGGGATGGAAATGGCAGAGCTTCCTGAGCCTGCTGTCGAGACACACCCAGGAGATAGTGCGTTGGACCAACGGCGACATGTCTTGGAGTAGGCTCATAGAGACCATAGAGGCAGACTTGAGCAGCTCAACGGTGACAAGAGAATTCGGTAGTAGACGAGAACCCACTACGATCGATGAATACTCACGTAGATGAGAAAAGACCCGTGTCACTTGTTTTTGAACCGGCACATCACAGTAGACACTTAGATCTTCTTCAATTGTAACTCATACATTTGGAGAATTTCTTTCACAGTCGTAGCGTCTTCAGGTGTTCTGTCATCCCTGAATCTGATTAATCGAGGGAATCGAATAGCTAGACCACTACCTTCGCGGATTGCATTGAAGCCGCAAGTGTGAATCGGTGATAGTGTAATCTCATCACCAGTGATCTCGAAGACTTTTGCGGGGACAAACCAGAAGTCGGCCTCAGCCAACGAATCCACGCGGGGATGCTTCTTCGGGATCAGATAAGGCTCGAAAAGTTCGGTAAGGCGTGTTAGATCCTCATCGGTGAATCCTGAGCCCAACTTTGTTACACTGGAGAACTGATCCTTCTCGGGATCGTATGCAGCCATCAACAGGGCACCGTAGGTGCCAGCCCTCCGACCTCTGCCGGCGTACGCCCCGATGGCGACAAGATCGACGGTATCAGCCATTTCTGACCGGTAGGAACGTTTCCATTTTATCCACCGCCAACCACGGTGACCAGCTTCGTACACGGAGTCCGACTGCACGGACTTGCAGATAAGCCCCTCGGTGCCGTCTTGTATCGCTTTGTTGAAGAAGGCTTCGATCTCTTCTACGTCGTCACTCACGATATCTTCTGCGATCTTGATCCGATCTGTCGGACGGATAGTTTCCCGGAGTATCCTTCTCCTATCTAGGTACGGGAGAAGGGTCAGGTCTTCCCCATTCTTATATAGAATATCAAAAAGACACAACGCGACAGGTACTTCTCGCGCCATCTGTTCGACATCATACTTTCTACCTCTCCTCTGGGAGATTACTTGAAAAGGCATGAGGTCTCCAGTGTCCGGGTCAATCGGCACGGCTTCGCCGTCTAGAATGCATTCATCTACAGCAACGGACTCCTTGAGCGCCTGTACGATGTCCGGGAACTGAGAGGTGATATTCTCCTGTCGACGAGAGAATAGAACGACTTCTTGAGAAGAGAGATGCGATTGCATTCTTAGCCCATCGTACTTATACTGTGCTACACATTCGCCCCCCAGCTTGTCCAGTATCTCTTCGAGAGTCTTGAGTCTCTCTGCCATCTGCGGTTTAATGGGTCTACCGAAGGTTACCTTGGTTCTTTTGATGGCTTCGATTCCTCCAACTGCCAGAGTTCTTGCGACGTACCCAATATCTGAAGTGAGATTGTACGCCCTCTCTATCGGCACCCGTTCTTCTTTTCCGCCAGTGTAGGCTATTGCGAGCGCATCGAGTAGAGTCATCTCGCCGACCCCGAGCCTCAGTCGACCAAGCACCATACGGGTGATGTATTTTGCTTCCTTTGACGTTGCATCGCTGAGCAGGTTGGCGAAGAGTCTGATCTTTTCTTCCTGAGATCCTGCCCCGGACGCCCTGGCGATACCGTCCAGGGTACTGTACACCCTTTCCACAGTAAGGGGTTTCTTAGCAAGAGTGGTCTGAGATTTCTCCTCAAGGAGTTCTTCAACGGATATTCCGAGATCTCCGACCTTCTTGTAATTTGCTTCTATTTCTTCCTCTTTCCTCCCTGAAACCATAGAGATGGATCTCATAGCTAGTTTGACGGCAACTCCAAGCTCGATCCCAAGATAGGCAGGATAGAGTTCTCCTGTTGCAAGGTAAACTACTTTGTCGATTTCTTCCTTCGGTGTCTCGTTGATCAGGTCTACTAGGAAGTCGGTCATTTCCAGACGTTTAGTTGTGGCTTCTACATCCTCGAAAGTCTCTACAAGTTTGGAGAATTGCATTCCTTCTCGTCACGTACCCTGTCCAATCATACCCTTAGTCTAACCAGCGTACAACCTCGGTCGGAAATCGCCTAGGGGGTGCCCTGGGACGACCCTCGGAGAAACCGATCGGCACCAAGGCCATCGGTCGAACATCGGGAGGGAGTTCCAAGACCCCTCGAACATCATTCTCGTTAAATGCCCCCACCCAGCATGTCGCCAACCCCAAGCTGTGAGCTGCTAGCAGTATGTTCTGTGTCGCTGCCGCGGTATCTTGTATGCAGTACAACTGCACTCCCCTTTCCCCATACCTTCCTGCTGACCGCATGGTATCGGCACAAACGACTATAACGAGGGGGGCCTCCGCGATGAATCTCTGGTCCAGAGCGGCTTTCGCGAGTCTCCTCTTCATTTCGTCTCTCCGGATCACGAGGAAGATCCATGGTTGAAGGTTCCCGGCAGAAGGAGCCCATATAGCGGCTTCCAAGATCTGCTCTATAATTCTTCGGTCAGGAACCTTCTTTGAGAATACCCGGGTACTCCGTCTATGTCGGATCGTTTCATAAAGAAGATTCTTCTCTGAATTCAACTTCTGTTCACCGAAGTCTCTCATGCTGCCTTCTATAGGAAAACCAGTCTTCAACAACACCAGATAGCTTTGCAAGGGTTAATCAGTGTTCGGTTTCCGTGTGAATCGTAGGATAGCTAGCGGTATGATAGCTGAAACCACGAGGTAGAGAGCAATAGTTATCCCTTCGACTATTGTTCCTCCGAAAGTTATTCTTCCCGTCCCACTTGACGACTGGGTTGTCTGCTGGGCTTCGAGTATCAGGGTAATGTCGCCCCAGGTAACTTCTTCGCTTTTGATGGCTTTCTCTCCTTCCTGCTCTTCTCGGCCTGCATTCGTAGCCTTGATCCGAAATGTGTAGGATCCAAGGTTCAGCGTGCTTGTGTCTAAGTCGTACGTATGCCATTCCTTGTTTTCGTTTGTGCTCGTCCGTTCCATCTCTTCTATTCTGGCGTCGCCGTTCTTGTCGATCAAGATGAGCTCCGCAGTCATCGATTGCTTCTGGGGTTCCTCAAGGGCTGCGACAACGTGTAGCGTAATCCCGTGTGTTACGATGTGGGTCTGACCCGGCCATTTGCGTTCTCCGTTTAACTCAACGTACCTGAAGACAGGTTTAGCCTTCACTGTGCTCAGTTGAGCTGTACAAACGATACATAGGACGAAGACCAAGATGGCCGTTTTCCTAGAAACAGCCATTTCTCGCATTCTAGGACCCCCGGGGTAATACGGCTTTGTGACCATATATATTGGTGTCGCGTACTAGAATTCTGGGGAAAAGGTTGTTTTAAAGGTAGTCTCTGCCAGAGCCCAGCCGAGTATATCGAAACGAGTATAGATAGTTCATCACCATATTGCTTGAAAAGTACGTATTAGCAGGGTCTTTGTGCCCGAAGGAGGTGGATATATGGCGAAAATCGACTTGAAGAGGGAACTAAAACATCTATATGCTTCTTCCGCAAAGGAAGCCGCAATCGTCGACGTCCCTGATATGAGTTTCCTCATGGTAGATGGTCAAGGCGACCCAAACACATCGCAGGAATTCAAAGACGCGGTCGAAGCCTTGTACGGCGTATCCTACGCTCTCAAGTTCATGGTCAAGAAAGCCCGTTCAGTGGACTATGTAGTTATGCCCCTTGAGGGTCTTTGGTGGGCTGATGACATGAGGGATTTCCTCGTAGGGAATAAGAATCAGTGGAAGTGGACGTTGATGATTATGCAGCCAGAGCAAGTCACCGAGGACCTGGTTCATAGAGCCGTTGAACGAGTTAAAAAGAAGAAGAATCCACCTGCTCTCTCCAAGACGAGGTTTGAGAGTTATCACGAAGGATTGTCAGCTCAGATAATGTATATTGGTCCCTACAGCGACGAACATCCCACCATAGAGAAGCTTCATGGATTCATAGAGGAGAAAGGATACAGGTTGCGAGGAAAACACCATGAGATTTACCTCAGCGATCCTCGTAGGGCAGCTCCAGAAAAGATGAAGACCATAATAAGACAGCCTGTAGAGTCAATGAAGTAGCTGCGATTTTGAGGCAATTGCGAGTTTCGTGGTTATTTTACCTCATACTACTGGGTGGCAGCGTAGCTCTTTAAGTCCACGTGGTACTGCCGTACCACAGAGCCACCCTCAGTCTTATATACTTACATGTTTAACTTCAGTTTCAAGGTGTCTCGTTATTGTCAAATCCAGAATCTGAATCAACTCTGGTCAGGGCTCCAGGCAGGATCACTTCTGAACAGCACGAATTTCTGGAGAGCGAAGTGAAGAGCGGGAAATACTCTTCGGTAAGTGAAGCGCTTCGTTCCGTAATCAATGCTTATGCCAATAATATGCGCTCCGAGGGAACCTATCTGATCGGCGAGGCTTTGATGGGGGAGGAACCTGAACTTGCTCACGTCGATCTCATCATAGGGGACAAACAGGGTCCTGTCGGACAAGCATTCGCCAGCGGATTCTCACAGCTCTCGCAAGGACATACGCCATTACTCGCCGTAGTCCGCCCGAATCTTCCCGCAAAACCCTACACGCTTCTCGTACCCAAGGTAACAGTCAAGAACCTGGAGCAAGCGAACAGGATCTTCGGTCCTGCCCAGGCAGCTGTGGCAAAAGCAATCGCCGATGCCGTTGAAGAAGGAACCATACCAAGAGACAGAATAGATACGTGGCTCGTCATTTGCAGCGTGTTCGTTCATCCCAAGGCTGAAGACTATCGCCGGATCTATCACTACAATTATGGCGCCACCAAGCTCGCATTGAAGAGGGCATTGTCCAATTATCCGCCCCTCGACAAGATCCTCTACGAGAAAGACAGGGCGAAACATCCAGTAATGGGTTTCAGGGTTCCCCGGTTATGGCGTCCACCCTATCTCCAAGTAGCCCTCGACATCACCGACATGGGCAAGGTGAAGAGAATCGTCCAAGCGCTCCCGAAGAACGACAGGATAATCCTGGAGGTAGGCTCACCGCTGATCAAGAGATATGGACTAGAAGCAGTCAAAATGCTTAGAGAGATCGCGGTCGATTCATTCATTGTTGCCGACCTAAAGACGATGGACGTTGGAAATGTTGAGGCCGATCTAGCCTACAATGCCACAGCCGATGCCGCAGTCGTCGCAGGAGTCGCTTCAAAGGAGACCATAGATAAATTCGTGTATGAAGCGAACCGCCTCGGAATATGTCCCATCATAGACATGATGGAGGTGCCTGACCCATTAGAGAAGCTGAAGTCCCTCAAGGCGATTCCAAAAGTAATCTGCCTTCATCGCCCCATAGACGTAGAGAGAACAGAGGGATCAGAGGAAAGAAAAGAGGTCAAGTGGGACCTTATCCCCAAGATCCGGAAAGCGTTCTCGAAGGAAAAACTCCTGTTCGCAGTTGCAGGAGGGATTTCCCCAATAACGGCTCCTCGAGCTTTGGAGGAAGGCGCGGACATTATCATAGTGGGAAGATACATAACCCAGGCAAGAGATGTCAGAGAAGCCGCAACGGCTTTCATACCGATCATTGGAGGAGATATCGATCTATTCAGAGCGCATGTAGAATAAGATGCTAAGCTCAACTATGAAACCAGTTCTCCTCCTCTTTTTTACATCTTAGGACTAGCCCACAGATTGGACTGTTGGGCTATTCCCCTCTTTTCAACATATCATTGTGCGAGAAGATTGCTTCATTTCTCGGATAGAGCGTATAACAATGGTCCTATAATCGGGCAACTTGTTTTCCCTCCCTGCACCGAGAATTTGGGAAATGTGCAGATCAGGTTATCGCATAAATGATAACTATTCCCTGTCGAAGACTAGATCCTCCGCAGGTGAGAGCCGTTTCAGTTCTCCCCCTCTTCATAGGAATACTGGTGCGGAAAACATGAGAAAAAACGAGGTCTACGGGAAAGCGTCAATCAATCCTTCAGGGGATGTTGTGGCAGGAAGTTACCGCTCTTGGACGATTACTATTACCGTTGGAAAGCATGGGATCGACCATGGCGGTCACATCGCGATAGCCAGAAGAAATGTGTCAGACATGCAAATTCCGCAATTTGATGATCCCCTTGGATCAGGCTTTACCACAGTCTCGACCAAGGGAGGAGCCAAACTACGTCCTCGATATACATCCCGCGGCTATATCAGACCTTGGAGAGCAACCCTCATCATCGATGTATACGATGGGTCCCTTGCACCGGGGGATCAAGTAACCGTCATACTCGGTGATAGGAGCCAAGGAAGCCTAGGTTTGAGAGCCCAGACATTCGCTGAGGAAGAACACACCTTTCTGGTTCTAGTCGATCCCTTCGGCACCGGACTTTTCCACGAAATTGAACATTCCCCAAAGATTCGAGTTGTCGGTGGTCCAGTAGATCGACTAAGGCTACTAGCCCCCTCGTATATCGTTCAAGAGACCCCCTTCTCAACGTGCTTATGCGCCCAAGATAGTTGGGGAAACCAATCATTCTCCTACACGGGAACAGTGGAATTCGAGGCAACAGACCCCGAGGCGTTACTACCTAAAAAATACACGTTTGACAAGTCACAGAAGGGAACTAGGTGGTTCAACTCCGTCGTCCTAAGAACGCAGGGCAGACACTGGATCACGGTAAGAGACGAGGATAACAGGCTCATAGCTATGAGTAACCCGATAATATGCAGGAAAGATGAAGGGAAGCTGAGGCTCTTCTGGGGTGATTTGCACGGACAGACAAGAGGAACCGTGGGTACAGGTAGCGTAGAGGAGTACTTCCGGTTCGGTAGAGATGTGGCGTTCCTCGACTTTATAGGTCACTCTGGAAACGACTTTCAAATCACAAAGAAGCATTGGGCAGAGATCTGTCACGAGGTAAAACGGTTCAACCAGCCTGGGAAATTCGTAGTGTTTTTGGGGTATGAGTGGTCAGGGCTGACCCCTGCAGGCGGAGATCATAACATATACTTTCTAGGGGATGACCAGCAGATCCATAGAAGTGATCACTGGCTGATCGAGGATAAGTCTGACGTTAAAACCGACAGGTACCCTATATCAGAGCTCTACAAGACTTTTGAGGGAAGAAGCGATGTTCTGAGCGTTCCTCATGTCGGTGGACGGTACGGAAACCTGGATTTCTATGATGAAAGATTCTCGCCTGTAGTTGAAATTCACTCGCATCACGGTACGTTTGAGTGGCTGGCTGAAGATGCGCTGAAGAGAGGATTTAAGGTCGGATTCATAGCAGGGAGCGACGATCATTCAGGTCGACCCGGGGCCACGTATCCTACCGGGGCGTCTTCATCTGGGCTGACTGCCTTTCCTGTGAGAGGAGGGCTCACGGCCGTCTATGCGGGCACGCTGACGAGGGAGGCTATCTGGGAGGCGTTGAAGAGTAGACATTGCTATGCCACTACTGGGGAAAGGATCATACTCCAATTCAAGTCCGGGGATCATATGATGGGTGACGAGTTCTCGACGGATAGTACACCAACCTTGGCAGCGGAGATCCACGGAACCGCCCCCATTTTCGATGTTAGATTGATGAGGGGAACCGAGATTCTCTACCGTCATCCGGTGGTCGATCCCCAAGAAGATAGAAAGAGAAGGATTGCAATCGTCTGGAGCGGGGTCAGAGTTAAGAGCCGCCAACGCCAGACGAACTGGGACGGCGGAGTAACCCTTAGCGACGGGAGGATTATATCTGCAGAGGAGTTTGCCTTCGACCTACCAGATCAAGGGATCAAGAGGCTCTCAAACCAAGTATTGCAATGGAGGTCTACCACGTCCGGAGACCCTGACGGCGTTATCCTAGAGGTTGACGCACCTGAGGATGCCGAGATCCGCTTTACGTCCAGACCTAGCTCGTTCGCGATACGGTTGGGGGATATAGACTCCACACCTAAGCCCTTTCGAGGGGGAGGAGTCAACGAGAAAGTAGAGGTATCTGCGATCTCTGACGTGGAAGGACCAAAATCAATCGAATTCCAATACTCGGATAAGAACCCCCAGGAAGGAGTAAATCCTTACTATCTTCGTGTGCTGCAATCCGACGGTGCGATGGCTTGGAGTAGCCCCATTTTCGTTGAATATAGATAGAGGGGTTTATAGAAAATGTTGATTCCCAGGTTCACAGTAAAGGCTTGCAGCCAATCAAGAGGCGTCAACAATCTTCTCTATGAGGAGTCTCGGGATATCGGTTCCTGTGATCTCCTGTATTCCTTGCCAGCTTGGTGAAGCGTTTACTTCAAGCACGACCGGGCCTTTATCCGCCTCCATTAGGTCTACTCCGGCGTACTTCAATCCGAGACAAGATGCCGCCTTGACGGCTATCTCGGATAGCTCCCGGTCTAGCTCGATTCTTTCTCCTTTTGCCCCTTGAGCAAGATTTGCCTTCCACTGACCCTCCTCCGAGACACGCCTCATAGCAGCGACGACCTCCCCAGCGATGACGAATGCTCTGATGTCGCTTCCAGAGCCTTGAAGATATTCCTGAACTAGAATCGGTTGCCCCAATCTTTCGAAAAGATGGAATGCGTTGTAAGCAAGATCCGCATCATTAAATTTCATCGAACCGTAGCCCTTCGATCCTATCATCGGCTTGTAGATGAAGTCTTTGAAATTGCCTGCTTGAGACCTAGCCCAAGCGGCACGCCCGGTAATGTATGTTGAGGGAACAGGAAGGCTGTTCTCAGCAAGGATGCAGTATGTGAGATACTTGTTTCGAGCCGAAGAAAAATTTCCGGGAGGGTTCACGACGCTTATGCCGGATAACTCCATGTGCTTGAGAAGGCTGATCCTCATGGTCATCTGGTCACTTGTTCCCGGAGCGAGAGATCTGACAAAACAGAAGTTTACACCAGTAATTTCCCGGTTTCCTATCCAAAAACGTGATTCTTGTCCGTCCACATATGCGGATAGGGCCAGTATACTTGCCAGCGAAGCCTCATGACCTTGATCTCTTGCTGCAATGAGAAGTTCTTTTGCATTAACATCAGGTTTCCTACCGTAGATCACAGTTATTCGTTTCTTATTGTGTCGCATACCCATCTCTCCCAAGCACTCCGACGGGAGATAATAGCAAGGCAATCCTTTTTCTTTTTCCTTAAACACGAGCAGAAAACGAACGAGTGAAGTGCCGTAATAACACCGATACGTAGATCTTGACACGAGCTTACCAGTAAATTGTACTCAACAGTCGGAGTGATTTATCGGCTTATCCATTCATTTTATCGAACTTGAAAAAGCTCAAGTTATGTTTTTTACTGTTTTACCGACTCGGCTTGGAATTTCCCATAGGGTATTTTGTTTGTTGCTGAGATTACCCTTGGGTGTTTGGAGTGTAACAAAAGAGAGTCAAGTTGTATTAGCACGTTAATGATTGGTTAGTGAAAAACACTTATTCACCTAGAACCATAAGCTTGCATAGAGGTAAGAAGATGAGAAAGACTGGGAATAAGAAACAACCTAAATCTGAAGGAGTAAGCCCTCAAACCATGCCGCCCGATCCTCTAGAAGATTTAGAAATGCCACCTGATCCTCTAGGAAAAAATGTGGCGAAACGAGAGAGAACACACGACTCACACTAGATTGTAGTGTGTAAGATGATCCGAATCTTCCACTTTTATTGAATTATCCGATTTAACACTAAAACTCAGCTAAACCACTAAACAGCGTAAGTACTATGCCCTAAAAGGCTAGGTCTTGGATTGATTACAGTATCGAAGGTCAAAAAGACGCAAAAGGTTCTTCACACCTCTCTTATTCTTCTTTTCCTAATGACAGCACTGTTCCCTGTGTGCGAGGTTTCCGCTCGTTCAGAGGAATATTTCACTAGGGAATTTGAGTGGATATATGGTGGGTATATTTGGACGTGGGAACTTAATGTTCCCCACTCTTACTATAGCGCCTATAAAGGAGTATCAGCGAGAGATAGAACCAAGAATGGTATCTCAGGTTACAGTTACCTTGTAACAACTGAAGATCCCTATGTAGAAATGATGGCTCAAGAACTCCGGGAGGTCTCCCAAAAGAAAAAATGGAGTGGTCGCAAGGAAATTGACTTTGTTCTTGCATTTGTCCAATGCTTACCTTACACAGTGGATAAAGTTACATCTGGATACGATGAATATCCTCGTTTTCCCCTAGAATCACTCGTAGACGGGGGAGGGGATTGTGAAGACACTTCTATTCTCTTTGCCACCTTGATAATTATCTTAGGATATGATGCGGTCTTCATCAATCCTGAAGGACACCTCCTTGTCGGCGTCAGTGGTGACTTTGATGGTTGGTACGTTGAATACGGTCCCCAAAATACACGATACTTCAACTGTGAAACTACAGGTGAGGGATGGGGAATAGGCGAACTGCCAAGAGAATTCAGAAACAAGACAGTTAACATTGCATCCATCGATCCAGACAAGCAATTCGATCCACGCTACGGACGGATGTGGTACTTCTATAGTGAGTATATCATACTAGGTGGAGGTATCGTAGTCGTTATCCTAGTCATTGCCGTAATCAGACTCTCATCTAGGAAAAAACAAACGCCTCCATCTCCAATCATAACTCCCCCTCCAATTCAATATTGTCCCATCTGTGGAACCCCTGCTTCCTATGTCCAACAATACCAGAGATACTACTGTCAGAGATGCCAAAAATACATCTGAAACCTTGACTCTTTGGGTGTTTTGAGTGTAACAGAATAGAGTCAGGACTTGCTACTCTATTCTTTCATTTTTATTTAGTCTTGATTCTTGCCGCATTCACTACAGAACTTGGCGTTTCTTGGAATTCCTGCTCCACAATGAATGCAGTATTTCATCTCTTTTTTCAGTTCTCCCTCTTTTTCAGCGACCGGTGTATGAATTGTTGCAGGTCTGACTGTTTCCATTGTTTGAATCACTTGCCTGGCTTGTTCAATGGCGGCTGCCCACTCATTTGTATTGAGTTTAAAATCCTCCGTACCTCCGAACTTGTACTCCCTATCCGCTAGGACTGTTAGGGTATAGGCAGGCCAACCGCCCGACTCGACTCTACTGATGTTTCTAAGAGGAATTTTGACAGAGAGGGGGCGTTTGATTAGTTTCCGTATTATGACAGCGCCAGATTCGAAGAGTAGATGTCTATTGGTTAGAAAGAGTTTGCCTTCTTCCCAGTTGTAGGATGCCCAACCATCCTTTATCACGGTTTCACCAGGCTCTAATAACTCCTCAATCTTTACCATTCAAACCCTTCCCTGCTTTCAGAGACATGTAATAAAAATTTATTTTCTATATCTATTGTTTATTGCGATATGAGAGATCATCTTTTACTATATTTTTTCCGACTTGCTCTGAGAATTCCATGGGTATTTTGACGATGGGTGGGATTACCCTAGGGAGTTGTAAGTGTAACAGAATAGGGTCAAAAGTTGGATGAGGAGGAGGATGAATTCGTTTAACCGAAGTCAGAATCAGATGAGGGGCTTCTTAGCTCAAGGGGTTATCTACGGCTTCCTTGGATCGTCGTCATTATCGTCATAAATATACTCCTCTCTTGGTAATAGAATAGATTGGCAGTGTGACTCTTTTCACTTTCGCCTTTCGACCAAGAATTAAAACAGAACTTTGTAGGATTGAAGCCAACTTACAGCTCTTCAATCAACTGGGAATGTAGTCAATCCATTCAGGTATTCAGGTAATTCGTAGATGAAGCTGTTGAATTGGGAGATCGGAACAATAGGAACGCCGAGATGGACTTGAATCGAGGAACTGAGCAATGTAAGGATTACTGGCAATAGGGAGACAGAGGACGACTTTTTGATGCTGATACGTTTTGAAACATCAGGGATGACTGTGAGTAACGCTTTGGTGCAAGCAAGGTTCTTCTCGGCTGCTTTTCTCAAAGAACTCGTCATGTATCCTTTATTCCAGTGTTTACAGTCGATCAGCATCATCTTTGATCCCTGCCTTGCGACTAGGTCAATCTCCCAGCCCCTTCCACATGCCTTGAAACGGAAGTGTTTGTTTACGTCGAACCCGTTCGCATGTAATACCTCTAGACAGAAATCTTCAAACTCGGTCCACGTGAGACTTCTGCAGACATCTTTCACGGAACATCCAAGGGAAAGGGCTTCCATCGCAAGACGCATCTTTTGATCCAAGGAAAGGCAGATGCTCCCATCCAGCATAGTGATCAGAGATGTCTCGTTGAGAGCATGAAGGTTGAATTCTAGTATCTCCGGGTCTAAACGGAGATTAGACTCAAGCTCCTTAATGGATATCCCTTCGGGAGAAGCAAGCTTCAAGATGGAAGTAATTATGCGCCGATTCATCTTGTGTCTCATGACTTGGTCCGCCCAGGTTACATTTGGTTGATCCCTGGATTTAACCAAGGAGAATTATTAGGGGTTCTAGTATAGAACCGGATAGAAAAGAAGAGGTAAAGCGAAACCTCTTCCTAAGTCCCCATGTCTTGGGGACTGCGTGAATCTTGGTGGTCAGCGATTATTTCACAAGCTTCTTGGCGTCGACGCCTAAGTCTTTTGCCGTGTTGCAGATCTCTTCCCAGGTCGTATCGGATACGAAGATTCCTTTCTTTAGCCGTTCTGCTTCTGTGTTCATTTCAGGTTCGCCAGGGATCAGTATCTCCTCGACCCCAGGGGCTTTCTTCGAATTCTTGACGTTGCGTAACAGTTCATCGATGCGTTCCTTGAACTGCTCTAGCTCAACGAAGCGGTCGATCTGAATTGCCATCATGAAAGTCCCGTTTCCGCCAATGTACTCTTTTCCAATAGTGCATCCATGCCCCGTAAGCGCTCCACCCAGAATATCGACGATCAGGGCCAGACCGAATCCTTTGTATCCTACGTCCCTTCCCAGAGGAAGCAGAGCGCCCCCATCGTACATGTCCTTCGGATCATTCGAAGGGTTCCCCTCTTTGTCGATGATCCAACCATCGGGAAGACTCTCACCCCGGTTCCGCCTCACCCGAACCTTACCTTCGGCGTGAACACTCGTGGCCATATCTAGCAGGAAGGTACGTTCCTTACCAGCGGGTATCGCGACCGTGATCGGATTGGTGCTCAATATACGTTCCATTCCCCCGAAAGGTGCGACGAGTCGCCCGGAGTTGCAGACTGCGAGACCTATTAAGTCCTGTTTTGCCGCCATCATCGAATACTCTCCGAGCCGGCCTATGTGGTTGCAGTGGAAGGCTCCTACGGCTCCGATTCCATGCTTCTTCGCCTTATCTATCGCCAACTCCATCGCCTTTGTGGCGATCAGTTGACCGAAACCCCAGTTCCCATCGATGAGAGCGGTTGTCTCCGTCTCCTTGACTATCTTGATTTTCGCCCCTGGTTTGATCTTGCAGAGATATCCGTACGGTTTGTACCCTACTTTTATCATATTCACATACTGGGGTATTCGAATCACGCCATGCGAGTCGTGTCCAGCAAGGTTCGCGTTGACAAGATATCGCGAGACCATCTCAGCTTCTTCATCAGAAGCCTCTGCAGCCTTGAAGACGCCGATCCCCAACTTCATCAGTTGATCTACTGTAAAAACTGGCATGAGATAATACCTCACTTAATTATTCAATCTGGTTATCCATGACGGATAATAAGGTTGACGCGTGTTGAGCGTGCCGGATAAGTCTCTCGATGTAGCCAGCGGGCAACCAGTTCAGGCTTCTCTTCCAGTAGAAGAGGTAGCCGTCGGCGTGCGTCTCATATGTGTAACGCCGAGTAGCTGTCTAGGCCTTCGAGAGGGGTATCTCTGAGATTCTCGAATCCGGAGCTGGAACGACTTCGGTCGGGATTCCCTTGAAAGAAGGCATCCCCGTCCCATCCGTCTCGGGGCTGATTAGCATGTTTGCCCAGGCCCCGTAGGGGACGAAGATTATTCCTTCATGCGGAGCCTGCTTTGACTCCACCGCCTTTAATACAACGCTTCCATGAGCGGTTGAGATTTTCACGTTCTCCCCCGGTTCAACACGTAATGTCTTTAGGTCGTTTGGATCGAATTCACATACCGTTACACTATCGACGTACTCAGCTGTTTTCTTGCCTTTCTCCTTCGTTTTTCCTTGAGCCGTGCTTCGCCCTGTTATCAAAATGAAACTTGTCAACCGGGTATCAACTCGGCAGCTTCTTCGGTTTTTCAATCAGATTTCTCTTCTGCCGTCGATCGCCGTCTCGGGCATGCGGGGTTCTAAGAACAGTGTCGCCTGATTTCTCTATTTCTCGGGCTTCTTCTACAAGAATTCCTGCTTGACGCATGACTTCATGAGCCGCCGACACTAACCGCGTATATTTCTGCCAGTCCTTCTCAACGAAACAGCCTTCCGTGGTCAGCTTCCCCACGATTCGTGACATCTCGTAGGCTGCTATGGCCTTAGAAGACGCGTAAAGATTCTGATATCCAGCTGCCTCGGAAGCCGAATACCTATCGATGACAATCTGTGGTAAAGTGGGTTTCTTAGAAGACTTGAGTTGCTCGACTACCTTGTCGACTTCCTTGATTATTACATTGAAGACACCTGTTCCTGCCAGTACCTTCGCAATGATTGAGTTGTACCAGACCATCTCGACAGGGTCCAGGAATTCCCTTCTCGCCCCGATCATCGCGTCTGATTCGATTATCAAGTAGCCGAATCCATCTTTCTTCAGGTCGTCGACGATCTTCTTCGTAGGTCCATCGGAAACAACGATTACCGGAACCCCCTTATCAAACAGAATCTTCCTTGCCGAGGTAGGACCAGGGAGTTTGGCGTTAGCGCTTACAACGAGAGCGACATGAGGTCTGAATTCAAGGAGCCTGGTCGCCGCTTCTTTTCCCTCAGTCTCTCCCAGCTTCGCTCCGGACCCGACTACCCTGACGTCGATATCTTCCCTATCCGCTCTCTCATCTAACGTGAACTCAATCAAGGATGAGACGCCTATGGCACCAAGTTTCACAATACCCAATCGAACTCTTTCCGACATCCCTACTCACCTGAACCAGTCTTCCTGTCAATGAAGTCTATAACGATTTCGCGTGAGCCAAGGGTACAAGAAACGTGTTTTTATACAGATTTAATTCGCTCAGGATACATCATTCAACACGCGTGGCGTATGCTCGATACTGAACGCTTTTATTAAAAGTGCATAAGATGGTTACTATAGGCTCGATCATCAAAAGGAAGTGAAATGACGTTGACCAAAGAGGAGAGTTTTTCCTTTCAAGATGTATTGATCGAAGACACATTTGCAGAAATGTTCCCGATGCTTATGAGCAGGGTACTGATAACGGCTGAGAACGAGAAATGGGCAATGACCTCCGCATCTCTCGTCACCGGATTTGCTGTCTCGATAATAATGTCACCGGCAGAGGCAGGAATCGAGAAGACCGTCCCATCATCGGAGACCCCTGACGGAAGACCGGGGGTTATCGTGCAGATCTATCATCGTAGGGGATACATGCTGAAGGGTCAACTGGTCACCAGAATAGGGCAGTGCGTGATGACCTGCCCGACAACAGCGGCCTTCAACGCCTTGGAAAACGCGAAGAAGCATTTGAAGGTCGGAAAAAGCCTCAGCATCTTCGGAGACGGATTTCAGAGTAGAGACAAGATAGGAGAGAGGGTAGTGTATCGAATCCCTGTGATGGAGGGAGAGTTCCAGATCGAAGACGGATTCGGGGTGAAGAGAGGCGTAGCGGGAGGAAACTTCATCATCCTGTCCAAAGACCAGAAAAGCGGATTGGCGGCGGCTGAGGCTGCAGCAGACGCTATCAGAGAAGGCACGATCGGGGCGGTCTTGACTTTTCCTGGGGGGATCTGTCGTTCCGGCTCGAAGGTTGGTTCTCTCAAGTATAAGCTCCCTGCCTCCACCAACCACCTGTTCTGCCCGACAATTAGAGATCAGGTCTCTGAGACGAAGATGAAAAAAGGAATAGGAAGCGCGTACGAAATTGTCATCAACGGGTTGAACCTTGACTCTATCAAGAAAGCGATGAGAGACGGAATTACGGCTGCCTGCAATGTCGAAGGCGTTGTTCAGGTGACTGCCGCGAACTACGGTGGAAAACTCGGACCGTACCAAGCCCATTTGAAAGAGATCCTCCTGAGCGAATAAGGCGAATAGCGATACGATGGTTTATTTCTCCTCGTCATGAGAGCGGCGTAGACACAGAAAGAATCAAAGGTAGAGGGGGGATACCGTGACCCAGGAGTCGGTCACGGATTCGCTCGGGTTGTAGGCTTCCTCTCGGATTTATTGGGGAATAGCTCCCTTGATTGAGCGACTACTATTCCCCTTGTTTGAAATATCAGCCGTCTAACGAGGTCGAATCTCATCACATATGTTTTCAATCCGAGCCTTTCCAGGTTCTTGCACGTCCAGTGAGAGAGATGTCTGTGCCTAGGGTCTCGTTTGATTTGACACCAGAATCTCCAAGAATGGTAGTCCAACGGGGTGGTCAAGAGAACGACCGATCGTGAGAGATAGCTGAGAAGATTCTCTCCGCAGTCTTTGTCAAGGTGTTCGATCACCTCCATCAACGAGACTCTATCAACGGATTCTAATCTGATTGGGAGTGTTCTTACGTCGGCGAGTATGACGTCATCGTATCTTTTCTTGGCGTGTTTTAGAGACGGTTCGTGGATATCAAGGCCTATTTTGTAGTCGGCTCGTGGGAATGGGATGTGGAAACCGAAGCCACATCCGAGATCTAGAAGGGAAACGATTTTCGTATCGTCCATGTATTTCCAGATTTTCCGAGAGAGATATTGAAGAACCAAATCCAAAGAGAGCAGGTTCCCACTATTTACCACCCTACGAGAAAACCTCAACCACGAACCTCCTCCGAGTCCCCCCGACTAGGCACATCCAAACATTTTCTCCGTGCTTTTTGAAAAGCATTCTGAGTATTCCGGAGTACTTTGAGTTCTACCATACCGCAATATCGTCATGCATCTCAAGACTGGCCGAAGAATAACAGATCATGAAAAGAGGGAATTCCCTTGTTTGAAACCAGCTTCATGCGTTACGCAATCAATAACTTCACTGATCCAAGGCTTTTATGTTAGGCAGACAGAGGTTGGGATATGTCCAAAAGTGTAGATGAAATGAATGCTGAAATGATTGAAGACAATCTCAGAGACAGACTGCTAAAGGTTGCCAGGGAATTGTGGGAGGATGGTCTGGTCAGAGGATCGGCAGGAAATATTAGCGCAAAGATTCATGGTACGAAGACTTGTCTGATCAAGCCGTCCGGTTTCAGATTTAGGGAGCTGCAGAAAGACCACTTCCTTCTTATGAATTACGAGACGAGAGAGGTCCTCAAGGGCACGTTGAAGCCTTCAGTCGAAACCCCGTTTCACACAGGGATCTACAAGGTAAGACCAGATGTGGGGGGCGTTGTGCATACTCACGCGACCACGTTGGTCGGATTCGGTGCCGCAGGGATACCCATAGTCCCGGTCTATATGGGTGCAATGATGGGAGTGCCGATTGCTGGTTGGCATTTTCCGGGAACCGAGGAGCTTGCTGAAGATGCCATCAAGACGCTCGGCGACGGTAACGCAGTGATGATCAAGCATCACGGGGTTATAACTGTGGGACGGACGATCGAACGTGCAGCAAGCCTTAACATTATGCTTGAAGAGTCCGCCAAAGCCCAGCTCATCGCTCACCTACTAGGACGCTGCGACACAATTCCGTATGATGAAATCGAGAAGAGAACTGGGAGGAGGCCAGGAGTAACTCTACCAGAGTGACGCTCACCCCCGCCATTCGAATTCACCTCATTATGCCTCGGCTCACGAATGTTTTAGGTCAATGAAGCATAGAGTTGTGGAGAGCTTGGTTCGACTGACAGGCTTCTCAAGAAAAGTTTTTAATCGAAAATCGTATTGAAGCCTTCTAAAATGAGCATACAGAGCTGGGAAGCTCGATGGAAGAATTTGACATAGTGGTTGTAGGGGCAGGACCAGCAGGATTGATGGCTGCCCGTGAAGCTTCCAAGAAGGGAGCAAAGGTTCTCCTACTCGAGAAGGAGAATGGTTTTGGACTGAAGCCGTGCGGAGAAGCTGTCTCAGACCAGACATTACAGACAGCGGGAATACGGTCCTCAGAAAGAAGGAAGATAATACTGAGCAAGGCCAAAGGATGTCATATCTATTCCCCGAATGAAGAAAAAGGGATCAAGCTTCTCGCAGGAGAAACAGGATACCGTGAAGGGCATATCATCGACAAACCGTTTTTTCTCAGGATTCTTGCTGAAACGGCAGCCACGGAAGACGTAACAATTTGGATGAACAGCGAAGTGAAATCTGTCATCCGTAGAGAAGGAAAGATATCTGGAGTAACCTTTAGAAAACAAGGAAAGATCAGGAGAGTTAATTCAAAAGCAGTCATAGGCTGTGACGGGGTCAATTCTGCAGTTCTTAAAGACGCACTCGGGATCTCTCCTAGACCAGTAATTCCTTGTATACAGTACAAGATGGCGAACTGCAAGGGATTCGAAGAAGGCATCTTAAGGGTTTACGTTGGTCAAAACGTCGCCCCACTCGGATACCTATGGATCTTTCCGACAGGCGAAACAACCGCAAACGTAGGAATCGGGGTCAAGGGAAAACCAGCCAGAGCATATTTAGATAGATTCATCGAGAAACACCCGGATATGTTTGAGAAAGCCCAGATACTGAATGTTGCCGCTGCACCTGTCCCGACCTGTGGTCAGATTACAGATGCCGTGGACGATAACCTACTCGTATGTGGTGACGCTTCAGGGCAAGTGATTCCACTCACAGGCGGAGGGATCCACTCAAGTCTCGAAGGTGGAAAGCTTGCAGGAAGCTTCATGGCAGAGGCTATAGCCGAGAACGATACAAGCAAGAACAGACTGAATGGATACTGGAGTAAGTACGAAAATCCTTGGGGCAGACGAATAAGGGATAGTGGAAAAGCCCTGAGCGCGATTGAAGCCTTGACCGATGAAGAACTCGTGGAACTGAGCAGTCTCTTATCCGGAAGAGATATCGTGGATCTGGCAAACGGATTCGATATTGCACGAGTGGCTACGATATTCCTTTCACACCCAACCTTTGCTCTGAAGATATCCCGGACACTTCTATCTTAGCGCTCCTCCTGACCCTGGTGGAATAAGCCGCTATTTCTCAGATAGTGTAGGCGAATGACATAATGGTATTAATCTGCTTCAGTTCATCTTCTGAGTAAGAGTCGGGATTCCATATAGGCACGTACACATTTTGCCTTTCAACTCTGCGGGGAGGTTTATTCGGATCTAGTCACAAGCTTTTCAGCACACTTGTCAAGGCGTCGACTTCTTCCCCGGTATTAAAGAAATGTAATGAGACTCTTGCAGCGTTGAGTTTTGTGATCGCCCTTGTCACGATTTTATGTTTGGCCTCGAGCATAGGTACTAATGCGGAGGCGTCTTGGCGCTCTACTTCCAGTGAGACAAGCCCGTTCTTTAGATTCGTATTCCAGGTTCCAAGAACCTTGATTTTAGGGATTGAATCTGCTTTCTCGATCAGGTAACCGGTCAGACTTCTGACTCGTTCCTCTATTGCCGTCCTTCCAATATCGACATGATACTTCACGGCTCTACGTAGTCCTACGTTAAGTGCCGCGTTCGGCTCTGATATCTCAAACCGACTAGCATCAGGACGACAAGTATAGTCGGCATTGCTCGGTTGAGCACCTTGGTAGCCTATCGATGCCACATTCAGGTCTTCCAGCCGTTCTTTGGCAACATAGAGGAAGCCGATACCTCCCGGACCTAGAAGCCATTTTCCACCTCGTGCAGCCGCGAAGTCGCAGTCGAGTTCCTTGAGATTGAAACGGATGCACCCAACAGACTGTGCCAAGTCAAGAAGAACCGGTACACCTTGTTCATGGGCTATCTTGACGACTTCCTTTACAGGCAGGATAGTCCCAAGCATATAGGTTACATGGCTTATTGTCACTAGCCTTGTTCTCTCATCTATTGCCTTCTCAAAGTCGCTTGGATCGAAGAGACCATCCGAATTATGTTCAACTTTTGCTATATCTACTCCAACGTATTTCTTAAGACGTAATATGGGTAGAATGCTTGCGGCATGTTCGAGGGTTGTAGTTACTATTTTGTCTCCTTTTCGCCAGTCTATCCCGTTGTAGACGATATTGAGACCATCTCCAGTGCAGTGGGTTAATGCGATCTCCTCTTTGGTTGCACCGATAAGGTCTCCTAGTTCTTTCCGTAGACGGGCTATCTCTTCCTCGATCTCCGCCAAGAAACTCTTTGATGCTGGCCCTAGGAGTGCTTCTCGCTTGAGAGTGTTCACCATCGCTTCGACAACGGGTGTCGGTGAAGGCCCAGACCAGCCTGTATTGAAGTATACACAGTCCTCAGTTATCGGGAACTGTTTCCTCAACTCTTTGACATCCACTATTCTCACCCTAATCGGTTCCTGTTGCAGGCGATATCCTTCTGCGGATTCTGCAATATTCGCAGCAAGTCTATTCCTTATATTATTGATTTGGAACCACGGTGCCTAACCGAACCTGGGGGATATGCCGAATTGCGGCGAAGGTAAGAATCATTCGATTGGCGTTGAAGTAGTATACACTAGCTCACGGGTTTAACATAGTTCATTCCTCTGGATTCGGGTCCACCGATTAAAAGCCTGTGATACTCCCTGCCGTCCCTTCTGTCCCTTACATGCTCAAGCTTTCCCTTGGCTATCAGTTTCTCGTCTACTTCAAGAATGTCTGAGTAGATACCTTCATAGGAGCAGACCTCTCTGAGATCTTCGACTTTCAACCCTTCAAGAATCCGAACATTGTTTACTTCATATATTGAAGGGAGGAACAAGGCTTCACTAGTTGATGATACTTCTGCCTCGATTATTGCAGAGCCTAATGGGTTGAACCATCGATCACCGTATTGTTCGAGTTGTTCAGAATCCGTTAAGACAGGGTGAACAGAGAATAGGGTCGACTGGAATAGCCCACGGTTCCATTTTCTTCGGTAGAGTTCTCTTGCCTCCTGATGATTCATGGGGTATAGCGTGACTTTGCTCTTGCACCAGTCAATTAGACTCTGACCTGAGAGCCTGCCGACTTCAGAGGAGTTGTCGTCGAACATTGAGAGTAAGGTTCTCTTGACTCGGAGGGAACTCTTTCTCCCGTATACGAGAACGTCAAGGTCTGAGAACTGCGTTTGATGGATGCCGAGAAGTATCGAACCCGTCACCCCGAACGCTTCTTTCTCGACTCCGCTTCCCTGAGAAAGAAGTTCAATGAGAGAGACAAGTTTCTCCTCTAGAATACCGAGTTTCTTCTCTCTCAGAAGATCTTGGAGTCGAGTCTCAGGGAGATAGTGCTGACGAATACTTCCGACAGGAACGCCTGACATTTTTATCTTGAACGGGGCACTGTAGAAAAGGTAGTCAGGGTACTCATTTTCCAGAAGAGTTAGGGTGTCAGTGAGTGCGGGGATCGTATAGTTCTTCAGAACCCGCTTGAATCTTCTTCCGTTCCGCCCCCATTTTCCCGAATGATGCGGAAGATACTTCAGATACGATATGACCCTACTCTTGGGGTGGAGACCGCCGACCACACAGAAGAAGAGACTTTCCCTTGTCTCGATATAGTCTCGATCTCTGAATCCTCTGGGCAAGGTTAGATCACTTTCAAGAAGTCTTCTTTACTACTTCCCAGAATTATTTGATAGTGGGTCTTCGACCCTTTCATCACTTGCTCGATCTCACCTGCCGCCATTACGGTGTCATCTTTCTTGGCTTGTTCGCAGAATCTTCCTCGGTACGAGGTGATCTCCTTGACCGGGAATTCGAGACCGCCAGTAGTTTGAACCTCTCTTATCGAATATCGGCAAGGGGTGAAGATACTCTCCGAATCGTCCGAGATGATAGCGGTTATCTCCGTACGACCCAGTGGTGTGTACCTTAACTCTCCGTATTTGTATGGATACTCACCCCAGTCTTTCAGTAATCTTACGTAGTAGTCACGTCCTCGGTAGGTTCCTTGAAGTATCTTCTGTGTCTCAACCCTCAAAAAGTCCGGGTAGGACAATTCGGTGTCATTCTTTCGAAATGTGAACAGTTTTCGTAACCCAATCTCAGTATAAGGCTTAGCTGCACTACTATCATCCTTGAGAAGCCTTTTCAAAGCGGAGTAGACTCGCCTCGCCTCTCTTGATCCATAACAGACCAAATCAATATCGGAGGTTACTCCATGAAGTTGAATCAAGATCGAACCTGTGACCCCGATTCCCTCCTTTGGGATCTTGGCTTCCCTTCTCAGTTCGTCAGCGAAGTCGACTGCGTCCTGTTCAACCGGGTCTAAGTCACGCCTTTCCTTAAGACGCTGCAAGTAGACATAAGGTTCGTAATGGGTTTTGATTCTAGAAATAGGAACCTCGCTCATAGTCCTCCCGAACACATTGTCGTAGCGTAGGAACTCCGGGAACTTCTCTTGAAGGAAGTTACGGCGGGCCTCAAGTGCGTATATCTTCTGATACCTGACTCCTTTCCTTGTTCTTATACCCGACGAGTCGGGGTAGTATCTTAGAAAAGCAATTACATGTTCAGGAGGATGCATAAACCCTTTAACATCGAATATCAATCCCCCATAGGTTTCGAGGAAATCTCCTTCTCTCGCCCTCTGCAATGAGATGATTCCTCATGTGGGTTGTTCTTGAAGCCCGATCCCGAGCTTTCTCGTCGCCAGTAAGACTGGAGTACCGAGCAGTGTTGTCAGGATCGCAAGTGTGATTCTCTCAGCAACAGCAAAAGGGAAAATGTATCTCAGAATTTCTGAGTATTCCAGCGGCTGCCAGCCTATGACGACGATGAATATTATGTTGCCTAATGCGTGATCAGCTAGAACACCGCAGTAGCCAGCTATCGCGACTCCAAGAGCCACTCTCATCCGATTGTGGCTGGAGATGAAATCGGAAGCCCTTCCATCTAGGAGAAACGCGGCTAACGCTCCGGTCAAATGGAAAAGTGGGTATAGAGGGAAACCACGACCCGACGGGAACAGGTAGTAGAGTGGGGAAACAACAATCAGAGTCAATGCGGCAGCTACCCAACCGGATAACTCCTTCTTCTGGCTTCCGGGGAATGGAATTCTTTTCTTTACCAGGATTCCTGCCTCAGCGGCGCCTAGAGAACGGTTCAACACAACCAACGGACTGAACGAGGTACCGATTCCAGAAGCCATCCCAATAGTGACGCCTATAGCAGTAGCGATCGATCCGTTCACAGGCCCCAGAATGAGACCGTTGATCGGTCCCAGAATTACAGCGAGACTGATGATACCGGGTCCCCCGATAATGGGAACCCCTATGTTCATCAACTGGATGATAGGATAGAAGGCGGCAAAAACCGCGATCAAAGCCAAATCCTTGGATCTCAAAGCCGCTCACAGCATCTCTGGGATATTCGACGGTTACATGTCCGTCACTCAGAAGTGACAGAAGTCTCTTGGAAAGTAGAATATAAGGTATTGTCCAAGCCGCAATCAATCCAAAACAAAGAGACTGTAAGACATCGAATGAACCGTGACAGAATATGTCAAATAGATTCGGTTGAACCGGAAGGCTTCATATCCCTATGATCTGAACAAATCAATGCGGCACGCAGAGACTCTTAGACCGATGAACTCATCACACACAGATTTTTTATGGGGAGATGACTTGTAACTCTAAGCTCATACGAGATTCTGATAAACAAAGGGTGGAATATCAGAAGAATGCTCGGATTGCCTATCAGGAGAAACAATACGCAAAGACCAAGGCAGAGCGGTTTCCTGGACAGGGAGGACAAACTCTTTCTCCTGTCTGTCATTGCATCCCTTGCTGTCCAGTTCTACGTTGGTCCTCGTACGAGATCGTGGGTTGACATCTACTACAATAGGGAGTATATCAAGTACATTCTTCAGAAAGGGTACTATTTCAACTTCTGGAGTACCACGGTATACAACTATCCTCCTATCTGGGCGATAATCCTGGTTGCCATTCAATTGTTCTTCAATCCCCCGTTAAACTGGAAAGACCCGTACTTCATTATCGTAACAAAGGCACCGATCATAGTTGCAAACGTCGCGACAGCGATTCTCTTGTATTCTTTTCTGAAACATAGGAAGAAGAATCGGACTGCGCTCCTGGCTAGTTGTCTGCTTCTCTGGAACCCGCACGTGATCTTCGTCGGTTCGATACACGGCATGTTTGATAGCGTGGCAATCCTCTTCCTTTTTGGATCACTCCTGTTGACGGAGGAAGAAGACCTCGACAGAGGTGCCTTGATGGCGGGTCTCGCCTTCTCAACAAAACAATACACGTTATTGGCACTGCCATTTCTCGCAGACGTCATCTTCAGGAGAAGAGGATCGAGAGACGCGATTCGATTCTCTGCGATAGCGGTCGGCGTTCTTCTGGCGATCTCGATTCCCCCTTTGATATACGATACCGAGGCCTATATCGACGCGATCACCTTCGGAGTCGGAGACCCGCAGCAATACGAGATAAGACAGAAACCAGGATCGTTTTGGAGATTCCTGAGATATCTTTTCGATTGGTCAGGTGTAGCCATACCGACCTGGCTGATTAGAACCCAGTACATACTCTTCTTTGCTGGAATGGTTCTCTTGTTGCTGGTCTTCGATAAGGCAATACTGTCAAAGAATACTGGCTATTCGAGTCTTCAGATTCTAAATGACTCGATACTTATACCGGCGATATACTTCCTAGTGTTCTGTCCCACAAATCATCATCAGTGGTTTGTATTCTTCGTTCCTTTTGCATGTTTGAGGTTCAGTTATGCTGAGAGGAAGGAATCCTGGTTCGGTTATGCGGTAACGGTTTTACCCGTCTTGGAGTTCTGGGTGTTTGCGAGCGCCAAACCGTTTGCGCACGATGACTCAGAACCGCTATGCACAATCTTCAGGGAGATGAGAAACATGATGAACTATATCCCTCACGACTTCGTGGTAGCCTTGAGGATCATTGGGTTCTTCAGTATGATTCTCTTCCTCTTCGTAGTCGTTCGACCGTACTTGAAGAGAAGCCGGAACCAGTTGCCTGAGTACTCGTAGATTTCTCGTGTCGTTGGATAGAGAGCAGGCATCGTTCGCAGGGGAAAGCTTTTCTCGTCTCATATAGGATTACTTGGTTTGAGGGTAGTGAAAGAAATGAAGAGTCCTCGGGAGTACTATGACGAGACTTTTAATCTCTTACAGGAGCACCAACGTTGGTTCCAACAAGTGATTCCCCTGGTGGCTAGTGAGAATGTTCCTAGTCCTGCGGTCCGGGAAGCCTTGATCTCGGACTTCGGGAATAGATATGCGGAGGGATGGCCGGGTGAAAGGGTCTACGCGGGTTGCAAGTACATCGACCGAGTCGAATTGCTCTGTATCGAACTTGCACAGAAACTATTCAGAGCCGAGTTTGCCGATGTCCGTGCGGTCTCAGGAGTCACTGCCAACTTGGCCATGTACACAGCATTCACCGAGCCAAACGATCGGATGTTAGCTCTCTCGATACCATGCGGGGGGCATATCAGTATGGCGAAGAAGAGGTTCTCGGGCACTGCCGGCAGCGTACATGGGTTACGGGTGGAGTATTTCCCTTACGACTACGACGAGCTGAACATAGACGTTGACGCAACGAAGAAGCTGGTCGAGGATATGAAGAAAGAGAACGATCCACCTAAGCTTGCAATGTTCGGCTCAAGCGTATTCCCGTTTCCGCATCCCGTCAAGGAACTCGCCGAGACCTTCCATGAGGTCGACGCGAAGATCAACTATGATGCAGCCCATGTTTCAGGACTGATTGCGGCGGGCAGGTTTCAAGACCCCCTCAGAGAAGGCGCAGACTCCGTCACGCTAAGCACCCATAAGACTCTTCCCGGGCCTCAACATGGAGCCATACTTTCATGGAACAAGTACGCCGACCAGATAAAGAAGGGCGTGTTCCCGGGGATCACCAGCAACCACCACCTCCACGCACTCGCCGGATTCGCTGTCGCGCTCTGCGAGATGATGGAATTCGGTGAGAAGTATGCCGACCGGATAGTTCAGAATTCGAGAGCTCTCGGACAAGCTCTCTTCGAGAGAGGCTTCAAGGTTTTAGCGGAAAAGAAGAACTTCACCGAATCTCACGTTATCTTAGTGGACATAACGGAGTTCGGGCATGGGGGGGAACTAGAAAAACAGCTGGAGGAAGCAGGCATCATCCTCAACAGAAACCTTCTACCTTGGGATATCAAGCAGGGTAGGCACTACTGGAATCCAGGGGGCATACGGATGGGAACCTCAGAGCTTACACGGCTGGGAATGGGAGAGACTGAGATGCAGGAAATAGCAGAGTTCATCAAACGCGTCGTAGTCGACAAAGAATTGGCGGAGAAGGTTGGACAGGATGTCCGTGCATTCCGCGAGGGCTATCAGAAAGTACACTACTGCTTCGAAGATACCACTGAAGCATACAAGTATATGAAACTCCGGTAGAAATCCCCGAAAACGAACGCGTATACAATCGAACTGAGACCCGCTTCAACCATAATTCACGTGCCACCACCGGTCTCAGGGGATACCGCAAACACGAGAGACGACGAGAGACAACGCACGCACCTGCTTGACGCCTCAACCCTCGGAATAAGGTGGAAGTAAGAAACGCCTTATAGCCAATTGTGGATAGTTCAAGAAGTGACACCTCTGCTTCGACAGAAGACTGGAGGGCTTAATCCTGAGGAGAAAACATCCCTATCTTCCGAACAGCGCCGATGCAACAAGGAACAGCATGCTCAGCAAAATCGGAGAGAAGAGTACCGGAGATTTGTATAGTGATATTGACGAAAGAATCGTCTTGAAACGAGAGTTGAAGATTCCGACAGCTCTATCGGAGCTGGATGTGGACCGCGAAGTAAGAAGAATCTTAGACAGGAACAAGACCAACTCTGAGATCCCAATATTCCTAGGTAGCGGAATCTGGCCGCACTACGTCCCAGCCGCAGTAGATGCGATAGTTGGCCGAACAGAATTCTATACGGCGTACACCCCGTACCAAGCAGAGATCAGTCAGGGAATGCTGCAAGCACTATTCGAGTACCAGAGCCTGATGGCTGAGCTTCTCGGGGTGGATGTCGTGAACGCCTCGATGTACGACTGGGCTTCTGCTCTCGGGGAAGCGGCGAGGATGGCAGCCAGAGTCACGCGCAGGAATCGGATACTTGTCAGCCAGGCGATAAGCCCGGAGAGGAAGATGGTTCTTAACGCCTACGTTGAACCAGCGGGTCTCAGGGTTGACTACATTGACGAGGATAGGAGTACAGGGCAGGTCGACAAGGCAGATCTTCAAGGTAAGATCTCGGAAGACTGCGCAGCGGTCTACGTGGAGAATCCGAACTTCTTCGGCTGCCTCGAATCTGGGGTTCGCGAGATCGGTGAGATAACCCATGAGAAAGATGCTCTCTTCATCGTCGGCATAGACCCTACTACCCTTGGAGTCTTGGAGGCCCCGGGTAACTATGGGGCTGACTTAGTCGTGGGTGAAGGACAACCCTTGGGCAACCACATGAATTTCGGGGGACCATTACTAGGTATTTTCGGATGCCGGGGTGAAAGGAGGACGTTGAGACAGATGCCAGGCAGACTGATCGGATTAACCGAGTCTATAGAAGATAAGGAGAGAGGGTATTGTATGGTTCTACAGGCACGAGAGCAACATATAAGGAGAGAGAAAGCGACTTCGAACATCTGCTCCAACGAAGCCCTATGTGCTGTTGCAGCCGCAGCCTATCTCTCGCTTCTAGGCCCAGAGGGAATGAAACAACTGGGGAAGAATATAGTCCGGCGCGCTCACTATGCGATGTCCAAGATCTCAGAGATCGAAGGCGTACAGGCTCCGCTGTTCGACTCCTGCCATTTCAAAGAGTTCGTCGTGAACTTCGACTCAAGCGGACTAGGAGTAGAGGAAATACACACTAAGCTATTGGACCAGGGGGTTCACGGAGGAAGAATCATCAAACACGATTTTCAGAGGTACGGTGAGAGCGCGGTCTATTGTATCACTGAGACTCATAGTCAGCGAGACATCGATAGGCTTGCCGAGGCTATGCGCTCGGCTCTGGAGGAGTAGTCACGATGAGAGACTATAGACAGGCACGATGGGGTGAACCCAACATCTTCGAACTTGGTTTAGAGGGACGCATCGGACACTCCATTCCGGAACCTGAGACAGAGATCGTCGACTCGACAGAAGACCTTGAGACCCTTTTACCGAAAGAACTTGCCAGAAAGGTACCCCCCGGCTTACCTCAACTCTCAGAGGTCGAGGTCATCCGCCATTTCACAAGGCTTTCACAGATGAATTTCTGCGTAGATCTGGGGATATACCCGCTGGGTTCCTGTACTATGAAGTATAATCCGAAGATAAACGAGCGACTGGCATCCCTCGGAAAAGTGAGGGATGTCCATCCCTCGCAGGACCTCGGGACGACTCAGGGTTCGCTGGAGGTCATGTACAAGCTATCACGGTTCTTGGAAGAGATTACAGGAACAGACAAGGTAACCCTTCAACCTGCAGCGGGTGCTCACGGGGAACTAACAGGTATCCTGATTCTAAGAGCCTATTATAGAAACAGAGGAGAACTTGAGCAGAGAACCGAGATACTCATTCCGGACAGTGCCCATGGGACAAATCCTGCAACCGCCATGATGGGCGGGTTCGAGGTTGTCGTGATACCCTCTTCCGAGAACGGGTGCGTAGACTTGAACGCCCTTCAAGCTGCCATATCGGATCGTACAGCAGGGCTGATGCTTACAAATCCCAACACGTTAGGCATTTTCGAGCAGGACATCGTGGAGATCTCACAGATGGTGCATAAAGCCGGTGGACTGCTTTACTACGATGGAGCGAACCTGAACGCTATCTTAGGGAAGGCTAGACCTGGCGACATGGGCTTCGACATCGTACACGTCAATCTCCACAAGACATTCTCGACACCCCACGGAGGGGGAGGACCGGGAAGCGGCCCCGTAGGGGTCAAGAAGGAATTGGAGAAATTCCTTCCGGTTCCTACCGTTGAGTTCGACGGCGAGAGATACTATTTGGAATACAATCGGCCGTACAGCATAGGAAAAGTCAGGGGATTCTACGGGAACTTCGGAGTATTGCTTCGAGCATTCTCGTATATTCTCAGCATGGGAGCCGAGGGATTGAAAGAAGTCGCAGAGCTCTCCGTCTTGAATGCTAACTATCTGGCCCACGAGTTGAGGAAGGTTCAGGGTCTTACGATGCCTTTTTCTCCGGAGAAGCCGAGGAAGCACGAGGCTGTGCTTTCAGCCTCCGAGATGGAGAAGAGAACCGGGGTTAGAGCGCTTCACGTCTCGAAGAGGATCTTGGACTTCGGTATGCACGCGCCGACGATTTACTTCCCTCTTATCGTCGACGAGGCATTGATGTTTGAACCGACCGAGACCGAGACACGGGAAGATTTGGACAGGTATATAGAATCGATGAAGACCATTGCCGAAGACGCCTCCTCAAGACCTGAAAGAGTACTGCAGGCACCAAGAAATACATCGATCTCGAGGTTGGATGAGGTAAAGGCTTCCCACCCTAAGACTCTATGTCTGACATGGAAGATGTACCTCGAAAGGATGAAGGCGGATAAACGCAGATAGAATGCGCCACGCAGAGTATAGGTGAAATGCTATTCTGAGAGCTCGTTCCTCACCATTTTCACGTAGTCTTTGACCTTGAGGAGCCCCCGTAGGTCTTCCTCTAATGAAGTCGGTCTTAGAACCGCGATCCAGCCTTCTTCATAGGGGGAGTTGTTCAGGAGCTCGGGTTCCTCCTCGAGTCTCTGGTTGACCTCGACCACCTTTCCCGATATCGGGGAATAAACATCGGATACGGCCTTTATCGACTCAACCGTTCCAAGAGAGTCTTTCCTGTTCTTTGAACTTGCCACTTGAGGGAGCTCGCAGAAGACGATCTCATGAAGAGAGTCTTGAGCGTAGTCGGTGATCCCGACTCTAACGAGGCCTCCTTCTATCTTAACCCATTCATGCTCGCCGGTATAGAAGAGGTCGTTAGGGAAATCCAAGTCTTTGATCTTCATTCGTTCTTTCGCCTCCAACCGTACTTATCGACGTCAAAGAAGGGGAAGTCGACGACTTCAGCTTTTAGGTTCTTTCCTCTGACCCTAATCGACAGGGTTCTACCCACCTCGAAATACTCGACAGGTACGTAGGCTATAGCGATGCCTTTTTGAAGTATCGGGGACTGTGTTCCGCTCGTCACCGTTCCTATCTCGGTTTCCCCATCCATAACCGTGAAGCCTGGTCGAGGTATTCCCCGGTCGATCATTCTCAGCCCGACACGAACCTTTTTGATCCCCTCTTTCTTCTGTCTTGTCAGAGCCTTACGGCCGATGAAATCGTCTGCCTCCAGTTGTACCACGAAGTCTAACCGAGCCTCGAACGGCGTCGTCTCCTCGGTAATGTCAGATCCGTAAAGGCACATACCTGCCTCAAGTCTCAGAGTGTCTCTCGCCCCTAGACCGCAAGGTTCGACTCCGAGAGGTTTGCCTTCATCCAAGATTCTCTCCCACAGCTCGATAGCTTTCGAGGGCTTGGAGAGTGGAATCTTCCATGGCATGATCTCGAAGCCATCCTCCCCGGTATATCCAGTCCTCGCCACGAGAGCCTTCATCCCGAGTAAATCAACCCAGCCGAATCTGAAACGCCGAATCTCACCGAGATCATCCTCTGCTAGGGACTGTAAGATTTCTTGGGCCTTCGGTCCTTGAAAAGCAAGCATAGGAATCTCGTCTGAAACATCCTCTATCTTTGCGTTGAAACCCTTGGAGTTCTCTACCATCCACTCGTAATCCGATTTTCGGTTACCAGCATTGTATACCATGAGAAACTCGTGTTCAGCGATTCTGTAGACCGTAAGGTCATCCTTTATGCCTCCAGAATCATTGCATATGGTGGAGTAGTGTACTTGATCCAAGTTCAGGGAGGAGACAACTCGCGTAGTCAAATAGTCGAGTAGCTTGCCTGCGTCTGGTCCAGTGAACAGCGATCTACCCATATGAGTTACGTCGAAGATTCCGGCGGAGTTTCTCACAGCCATGTGTTCAGGAACTACACCCTTGTACCAGATTGGCATTTCGAAACCCGCGAACTCGACAAGTTTTCCGTTATTCTTGTGAAAGGGATACAGATGGGTTTTCAATAGGGTCAAAGGCTTTTCACCGATAGAAGAGCTTCTCAACTCTTAGACTAAAAGGTTTAAGCAAGCATACGACCGGAGCATCCCAGCTCATAGTGGCTTGGGCTGGAAGATCTTCATATATAGACATTCTCTCCGGTCAATTGCGGCATCGACTTCTGAAGCCGATTCGTCAAACTCTACTGGAGCCCCCCGGATTAGCACGATAGGAATCTTCTCGGTCAATTCACCCATCATAAGGTGAGCTGCGCAAGCCAAGTCGTCGGCGACCGCCATCCGAGTTATTAGAAGAGGTTTTCCATACAGGTCAGACTCTCCTCGGCAATCCCGGATTGGTTTGAATCCTGATACGCCGATAGCCACGCCGAGGGTTCCCATCCGCAATGGAACCGTCCTGCTGTCTATTATCAGTACACCCACATTTTTTCCGAGACGGTTCCCGATCTCTCTTCTTATCTCGGCAGCCGCTTCGTCAGAATCTTCCGGGAGAAGGACCGCACACCCTTCAGGAACGTTCTTATGATCTATTCCTGCGTTCGCGAACAGGATACCGTTCTTAAGGGTGAGAAGCGCCCGATAGACTCCACCGTATACAACATCGGATTCGCCCAATACGATTTCGACGAAGCCGGGCTCAAGATCATATTCCGAAGCAAGAGCCTCCGCCTTCTCAGACGGCTTGACCGTATCGAAACGTACCAGTCTGTTCTGAGCGACCGAGACGATTTTACTGGTGATGGCAACTATGTCCCCGTCTTCCAGATTCAATCCTTGGCGGTTTAGGCCTTCAAGCAGTACAGAAACCAAGTCGTCGCCTACGGTTACTAGTCGAGTCTTGATCCCGTAGAGATTCACTTCCGATCCTCCAACAGCGGGTCTAGGGTTCTTGTCGAGATATAACGGTTGCTCAACCATCAGGCTACGAGACAGCAACGGTTGCTTGGGGGAAAGACTCAACGGAAGAAACGGAGAAGTTCTCCTCGGCGAAACTAGAATACTGGCTCCTCAGTGTAGACTTGGGTTGGACCAACATACGTTAGCGTCTCAGATTTGGTCATAGTCCCTGAGGCAACATCCAAGATCATAGCGTAGAGCCTTTCGCCGACTTCCTCCACCGTCTCTTTTCCTCCGATGATGGTTCCAGAGTAGAGGTCGAGCTTCCATCCTGCGATGTCTCGCGTTCTCGGGTTTGCTGTTGTCCACAGCAGTGGGGCCACCACACCGCAATGGGCGTAGAAAAGGCCGTCACCCTTCCAGCCTCCACCGCCAAGCTGGAAGAGAACGAGTTGTGCTCCGGCAGCGGCGTAGCCCATAAAGATGGATCGGAAGTGCATCCAACAATCCACAAAGTATAACCCCTTTCCTCCTGGACGCTCCGCGTACTTTAGAACCCCTTGAATTGGTGCGGAGCCTGCTTTGTAGATGGCTCCAAGGGATTTCTCTTCTAGGGTCGTGATGCCGCCGGCGATATTGGCTGGTACCGGGTTGACTGTGCGGATATCCTGTCCTGTAGATTTAGCGCGTTCCTCCGTGAGGGCGGCAACTTCGATTATCGCTCTAGCTACCTTGTTGTTGACGGCACGTTTTGCGAGGATATGTTCTGCACCGATTATCTCCGTATTCTCACCGAATAAGGCGGTTCCCCCGGCTGCGACGAGTTTGTCATAGACGTAGCCGACTACCGGGTTTCCGGCTATGCCCGAAGTAGTGTCGGAGGCACCACACTTCACACCCAGCGTCAGGTAGTCGTCGTCTAGGGGTTTGCGGCGAAGCCTCGAAGCCTCATGCACCATCTCCCGAGCGAGTTTTGTCCCCTTGACGATCATGCCCAGCGTATCCGTTTCCTCGGGTTCGATCAACTCAACCCGTTTACCGGATTTTGCTATCTGGTCAGCTAGGAGGTGCGGATTCAGTTCGGGATAACCAGCACCGGGACTGGCGCCATGGAGGATCACCGAAGCCACGTTCGGATTACATCCCAACCCGACTATAGTCCTTGCGATGGTTTCACGGTCTTTCTTGGTTCTTCCACTTCCGCTATCTGCACTGACGACCGTCTTGGTGCCTTTGACGAATCGGCAGATTTGATTCGCGATGATTCCGCCTGGAACTACTAAGACGTAGTTACGGATTCCAGCGGTTCCATCAGGTCGTTCAAACCCGAGAAAGGTCATGTCACGGTTCCATCCTAGGCTAGATCTCCCCTACCCCGGGACCCCTCCACATTGTGGACATGTACAAGGTGCCCTTTCTTTATACGCGCGCTAGCCTTACCGATCTCTTCACCGTATTTTAGAACCGGTTCCCCCTTCGCTATATCGGTCAAGGCGACCTTGAATCCGAAAGGAATCCTCTCTTTTACCTCTAGGGTCTTGACTTCCTGTTCCAGTTTTGCGGCGAGGTGATCCCCGATTTCAGCATCTTCCAAGGCTGTCGCCACATTATCAACTGGTTTCATGATTAAAGCCCGTTTTGATCCCATAATCGCATCCCCGATTTGAAGATCCGATATGCCAGAGGTTTCTTATACTCTTTGTAATGCGGCTAGTCGAGGTTTACTGGATGAAAAGACGTTCACGTAGAACCGGTCTGCAATTCTTAAGACACACCTAGATTATCATGTATATTCGATTTGGAGCCTTGTTGCGATTAAGGCTCCAACCAAGTATAATACGAGAGCCAAAACAAAGAAAGCCTTGAATCCGAAGAAATCTATGATCCCACCGAAGATAATAGGCCCAACAAACCCAGCCATGAACACCATGAAATTAGAGATGCCGAGAATTCTCGATTTGAGGTTGGTTGGAGCGATCTCGGTTATCTGAACGGTGGTTGGCGACCACCATACTCCGCTGAGAAGTCCCCAGACCGCAAGAACTATCATCATGATTGACAACGGAGGAGAAGCTTGGAACACGATCACTAACGAGGCGGCTGATAGCGCAGAGAGCAGCATTGGAGCTTTTACTCCGAATCTATCCTTCAACGTTCCGCCTAGAAAGGCTGTCGGGACAGCAGCAAACGAGCCTACAGCCATCATGTTTGCTGCTTTTGAGAACGTAATCTGTCTATCGGCAACGAGAAAAGAGGGGAGAAACGTTGTGAGACTCCAGCTTGCGAGTGAAACGCAAGTGGAGAAGAAGAGAACGAGAAGAATGTCTCGAGAAAGAAGAGCATCGATCAATCTAGACTCGGTTCCGTGAGGAGACGAGATTTCCTCGTCTGATCCTTCTTCACAGGTTTCCTCTGGAAGACATCGTAGGATGTACAAAGCAGAGGGGATTCCGAGTGATGCAGAAACGAGGAAGATCAAACTCCAATCGGGTAAGATATCTATGAGTCCCCCGGCGAGGACGTAGACCAAGACAATTGCCGTCGAGCCTCCAGTGAACGCGACACCAATCTTTCTACCTTTTTCCCGAACAGGGACACGCCGAGTCAGAAACAGGGTGCTCGGTACGAAGAATAGACCAGCCAATAGTCCTGTCAAGATCCTTAGCACCACTAGTTGGAAGAGATTATTTACCAAAGACATGAGTGAAGTGAAGAAGGAGGAGAGAAGTATTCCAACGACCATTAGCTTCCGTTCGCCGAACCTTTCAACAATCCTCCCTGAAATCGCCTGACTAATCGCATACGAGATCATGTACCCGCTCATCAGAAGCCCAGCCTCGGCATAGGTCGTGTGATATCGGGCTTCTACGAGCGGTAACAATGGCGGTATTATCATTCTGTTGAAGACTATCGTGAACCAACCAAACCACACAATCGCGACTGTTATATGAGTTGGGTCCCTGAAAAAGCCCGCCAAACCCATGTTACACCATCTTCTATAAGAAGAGACGACACGAATGAAAACTGGAACATAAGGATTGTGTGCAGGAATAACCGCATTATTCAACTTGCAATAACAGGACTCAGCGATATTCCATGCTCGGTCGTATCCCGATTATCCGGATCTTCCGATTATCATGGATGTGACTTCGATCACCAATCGGATACTCGTACCCTCCTTCAGATCAAGCTCCTTCATCGTTTCATTGGTGACAATGGTGGTCATGACAGTCTGTGTAGGTATTATAACCTTCACCAGTGATGTAGCTTCGCCTTTCTCAACGGAGAGGACTTTGGCGGCTAATGTGTTTTCCGCATCTAATTCTTTTAATGAGTTTTTACGCTTCCATCTATCGTCTTTAGTTGCTTGGACAGCCTTTTCTTCCATGATATATTGTTGTAGCACCTTTTTTCCGAGAGGGGTGAGCGTGGTTCTGCCTCCCCCGTGTGCGCCTCCCCTGTTTGTTTCAATAAGAGGTTTCCCTAGCCGAGCCTCGATTTTCTTCAGAATTCCCCAGGCCTGTCTATAGCTCATGTTCATGGAAGAGGCGGCCTTGGAGATGGTTCCAAACCTCTCGATTCGATCTAGAAGGTCGAAAGCCCCCTTCCCAAAGACATATCCTCGATCTGTCTCGAGCCAGAGTTTCACTACGGGCCTCATCTTTCTGGATTCGTTTCGAGTCAACCCTTCACCTCCATGTTCATCCTGAAGAAAAACAGGAGTCTGTCTTCCTATATCTATCCTTAGAAGATCATCTCTCCTCTCACGAAGGATTTTGTTCTCGGGTCCTTTGGACGCTGGAAGATCCTTGATTTGGAACCGGTCTCCACAAGTCTTCCTGAGAGTAGGAAGCCAACCCTGTGGGCAATGCGTTTTGCTTGGAACATGTTATGAGTCGCAATCAAGACTGTAGTTCCCTCCTTCTTGTTCGCATCAATTATGGCGTCTTCGATTATGCTCACATTGACCGGGTCTAGATTGGCTGTTGGCTCATCTAGTAGGAGAACTTCGGGACGACAGACGAGTGTGCGGGCCAGAGCCACCCTTTGAGCTTCGCCTCCAGAGAGGAGTAAGGCGTTCCTTCGGTGAAGGTCACGGAGACCAAGTATATCAAGATACGGCTTGATCTGGTCCTTGATTTCAGTCTTGGATTTACCTCGGATCTCTAAGCCGTATCTTATATTGTCTAGGACTGACCGGTTGAATACGATTGGTCTCTGAAATACAATCCCCATCCTCTTTATTGCAGCAAGCCTTTCGGGTCCTTTCAAGGAAGAGATCTCCCTATCACCTATGTGGACTTCTCCTGAAGTTGGGGATTCAAGGAGATCTATGATGCGAAGGAGGGTTGATTTGCCTGCTCCGCTCGGTCCTATCAACGCGAATATCTCGCCGTTGTTGACTTCAAGGCTGATATTATTGAGTGATACGATCTCGCCATAACGTTTTGTCAACCCTGCTACTCTGACATCCACCATTATCTCCGTTCTCCTGATTGCTGGAGGAGGGTTAATCCAAAGTTCACGCCGTATGAAAGAGAGATCAAGATTATGCCAAGGGCCATGGCGAGAGCGAACTCTCCTTTTCTTGTCTCTAGGACTATTGCGGTGGTTAAGGCTCGAGTAAGCCAACGGATATTTCCCCCTACAAGCATTATTGCACCCACCTCAGAGAATCCTTGACCTAAGGCTACCATCACCCCAGCCAGTATACCGATCTTTGCCTCCCTGATAATTAGCAAGGTCAATTGGAGTCGATCTGCCCCTAGAGATATGGCGGTGTCCATCACATCTTTCCCGACGCCTTGAATCGCGGAGACAGTGAGTCCTGTAACTATTGGGAGTGTTAAGATGAACTGAGCAAGTATCATCGCTTGTATCGTGAATAGGAGCTGGAACTGACCAAGAGGACCATCACGAGAAAGCAAGACAAAGATGAAAAGCCCAACAACTACGGGTGGGAGACCCATAGAAGTATTCACCAGGTTTAATACCGCACGTTTCGCCGGAAAATCTCGAAGCGCCAAAAAAACTCCTAACGGTATTCCAAGCATACTGCTCAATGCGACAGCGCTCATAGTGGCCCTCAAGGTTGTCATTGTGATAACGACAACTTCCTGATCAAGGGTTAGAATCAACCAGATTGCCTGAATGAAACCATCCAATATAGGATGCGTGGTAAATCACCTACCGGATCGGAGTACGCATAGCATTGTGCGTTCTTCTACATATCGTGAAAAAGAAAAGGGTATTGGGAGGACCATCACCCGATCTTCTCTCCAATCGACTAGCCGAACTCAGCCTTGAGTTGCTCGTATATCTCTTGTTCCGCTGCTTGAGTTGTACATCCCGTCGTGTCAGTGCACTTTCTGAACAACGGTTTGAAGAGTATCTCACCGTCTTTTCTGAATTCCCCGATCATCTCCTGTCCCTCTGGCGAGATTAGAAAGTAGATGAAGGCTTTAGCCATCTTGAAGTTGACGTCGGGATGGACCTCAGGGTTTATCGCGATGACTCCGTAGGGGTTGAGGAGTATCACGTCTCCTTCATTGAGTACGTCTAGACTGAGGGCGTTTTGTTTGGATATCCAAGTGCCCCGGTCTGCCAATGTGTAGGCTTGCATCTCACTTGTAATCGTCAGTGTGTTACCCATTCCAGTACCTACTTCTTTGTACCAGGATTTTCCAGTTGGATCGATTCCAGCCGAAGCCAATATCTCTAGCTCCTTCTTGTTTGTACCCGAATTGTCTCCTCTCGAGACAAAAATGGCATTTCCTCTTTCACCAGCGGCAGCAATGTTCTTGAAAGCCTTGACGGCACTAGTTGCCGATTTTATGCTAGCAGGATCTGAGGCTGGACCGACAACAATGAAGTCGTTGTACATTACACAACATCGTAGAATACCGTATCCCTCTGCTACGAACTGATCCTCAGAGGCTCTTGCATGCACTAGAAGAACATCAGCGTCCCCGCTTCGTCCCAGTGCAAGCGCTTGTCCTGTCCCTACAGACACGATCTGTACTTGAACCTGAAATAGGTGGTTCCTTTCGAACGTAGGCACCAGAGTGTCTAGTAGCCCCGAATCGTAAGTACTCGTTGTTGTTGCGAGGATTAACCGTTGTTTATGTGACGGTTCGAATAGGAACGCAAGACCGACGACAACAGCTAGCAGGACTATTGCGATCGCAATGTTTCTTTTCGACATTTTGTTCGATATTTGCTCACTTCCTATTTCTCAAATGGGAGAAAGAAACAATTGGTCAGTCGCTTCTTGTCATTTGGATGAATCCCCTTCTTCGTTATGTATTATTAAACATATCGATGTTTCTTGGAGTATATGGCAGAGCTTCTGCCGGCGAAGCGGAAGATGAACCTAACCTCCAGGGGAAAAAGAAGAGATACGTGTCCTACTAGTATCCAGCTCTCTCCATAATCTCTCCCACAGACTTGTATGCCGGGGATGAGGACGGTAGCGTAAGCAAGGAATCCCCATTCAACATGCATTCTGCAACTTTCTCATCGTAGGCGATTCTCCCCAAATACTTGAATCCTGTCCTCTTCTCAACCTCAGGTTCCAAGTTTTCCGGAAATCTGAAGCCGCCAACAACATAGAAGTTCTCGAAGTCTATCCCCACCTCATTTATGATCTTATGGGCTCTCCTCACATGGTTGAAGGATTTATTGGAGGGGTCTATTAGATCAAATACATCGTTAACTTTGGAAGATATTCTTCGGTTCAAATGCTCTAATCCTGCCGGAGAGTCGATGACCACTGCACCATAGGTCTTAGTCAGATTCTCCAATGCACTCTTTAACGCAGCATTTGGCAAGCAGTAACATCCCTCGACCCACTTCTCTCCAATAGCCATCAGATCAAGAGACGCTCCCTCATAGAGTCCCTCTTCCCAGATCCGACTCTCCATTCTCTCAGTCGGAGGAATCCCGACGAGAGTACCTTTACCTTCGACAAAGGTTTCAGCGACCAGCTCAGATAGCGTTCTCTTCGCCTCTTTGCTAAGATCGATTCCAATCATCTCTCCCAAATTTTGGTCTGGATCTGCATCTATAAGAAGAAGCGGCGCATAACCAGTCCCAACAAGATATTTAGCCATTAGAGTAGTAAAACTAGTCTTGCCAGTACCTCCTCTACCTATAGAGACAAGCGTTCTCATTCTGTCCATCGCCCTTAGCCTTCTTGACTTGACCAACTAGAAATAATCCGTCGAATATGAACCTGCGTATTTTATGATAGGTCCTATTAATCACTCGTACCGCATCAATTAATTGCATGATTCAGACAAACATTAAACCAGAGGCAACTAGTTCTTCTCCATAGAACCTTAGTCCATACGCCGACAGACAGCAAGTCAAGCATGTCCGATTCCTTTCATGTACTGTCTAGACATTTGAATAATAGTCGGAAATTTACTATCGAGAGGTCTGTTTGGTTTCAGAATGTAACGTTACGCAAGGATTAAAGATAGAAGATTGACGTGAAATGTTCACTGCAAGAAAAGACAGGAAATGCTATTCAAAAACAGATGCAACACACCTGAAATCACACGCATAACTTTTTAATCAACTTGAGCAATCAACCTACCCCAAATAAAGAGGGAGGTCTCTTATGTCGAAGAAGAACTTACGTTTCAAGCTTAAAGAGCTGGAAACCAATCTAGGCACTATCAAAGACCTTGAGGTCTCTATTGGAAGAGTAATCGAAGAAGATTGGGAAGAACCCGTCGGCCCTACACCATTCCCCTCTATCTCCGACTTGAGGGAGTGGGATTTCAAACTCCTGAAACGTTATAAGCCGTTCTATATGCCTTTCTGTGATGTCTGCTGCCTCTGCACCATGGGCAAATGTGACCTGACAGCAGGCAAACGAGGTGCCTGCGGACTCGACATGGCTGGACAGCAGTCCCGAATCGTCCTTCTGGCATGTTGTATCGGAGCCGCGACGCATACAGGCCATGCAAGACACCTTGTCGAATACTTGATAGAGAAATATGGCCGTGATTCGCCCATAGATATCGGTGGCGACGCAGTCGAGGTGGAAGCTCCCGTGACCCGGCTGGTCTGCGGCATAAGACCGAAGACACTCGGCGAGCTGGAGGAAATATTGGACTACTTGGAGAAGGAGATCACGCATCTACTCTCCGCCACCCACACAGGTCAGGAAGGCAGTGAACTCGATTTCGAATCGAAAGTCCTTCACGCAGGAATGATCGACCAAGTTGGAATGGAAATAGCAGATATGGCTCAGATATCCGCCTTCGGATTTCCGAAAGCAGACCCAGAAGCCCCACTCGTAGAGATAGGACTAGGAGCTATAGATTCATCCAAACCCACCATTCTAGTTATTGGCCATAATGCCCCATCGGCAATCCAGATTATGGATTACCTTACAGACAACAACCTGAACAACCAAGTCGAGGTTGGAGGGATATGCTGCACTGCTCACGATGTAACCAGATACAGTTCGGCGGCAAAGATAGTGGG
>CAZQWG010000005.1:0-132196 GCA_964596985.1 uncultured Candidatus Bathyarchaeia archaeon | reverse complement strand
AGCCTCCTACTCCCATCCTCATCGTAACCCTCCACAGCCCCCCGAAGCTTCTCTAGTAGATCCTTTTCAGAGCTAGGAGTCAGCGTTGCCATAATGTTCCCAACGATATTCTGAGGATGTATATGTAGAAAGCATTTCCGGCATCTATCTCTGAAGGAATGGAGTGTGATGGATCACGGCTGCAACTAGTCTGCTAAATCTTTCTTTGCTTGAACCATGTTTCTTAGTTTGTTTAGCGTGATATCGTAAGCTGCCGGGATTCCTAGGAGTCCTCCGAATCCGCAGTCAGGTTTGATCAGCATGTTGTCGCCGAAACGTTCCAGCCCTTGTCTGATTCTAAGCTTAATGGTCTCAACGTCTTCAACGTCCGGATCAGTAGTAGAAACGCATCCGTAAGCAAGCATCTTGTCTTTCACTTCAAGTTCACTCTTTGTGTAGGCTCGCAGATTCCGGGGTGAATTGCAGAACTCGTGATCTATGATGTCGACTTCGCTCTCCAGAAGTATGCGTTTAACTAGAGGTGTGATAATTCCGCATACGTGGGTTCCGGTATAGACCCCGACTGTCCCGAAGACTTTGTTTAGGGTGTCTATTATGAAATCCCCGCCGTATCCAAAGAATTTCTTCAGGATTTTGTCATCTTCTCCTAGTATCACTGAGAAAATAGGTTCATCAACGTTGATCAACTGGAAACCCAGACGTTCAAGTTCAACACAGGAAGTAGAAACGAGTTCAGAGAGTTTGACGATAACCTCTCTCTTAGAAATCCCACTCTCGAATAGGTCCCCCCTGTCAATCGAGGACGCCAATGTGAAAGGCCCGGTCACGCATGCCTTCGGCCCTACGAGGATACCTGTCGTCTCTTTCTTCGAAAGGAAATCGGCAAAGTATCGGGCTCGCTCTACGCCGAGTGGTCGGCAGGGAAGATCGATCTCGCCTTCCAAATGGAGTTCTCCACTATCAAGGGACAGCCCTCGCTCCTCTTTTGCCAACGGGGCTAGGAATTGAAGATACATATTCATGGGAGATTCTCTTGTCCCTTGGAGTTGCGGGTAGCATGGAAAATCTAGTCCTACCAAAAGTTTGTCTCTGACAGCCCTTCTGAAATTCCTCTGCGAGCCCGCAAAGTCGTCAACCAAAGGCAGACTTCCCACATCGCTAGTTGCTCTCTGTAGACGTCCCCGATCTTTCTTCAACTCCACCACCGTAGGAACTCGTGGAAAATGAAGGAATGATTCTCCTAGAAAAACTTGTTTGAGTCTCTCCTGAAAAAGATAAATTGTAAGCCTATCGACTAACTAGGTTGATTGGTATGTCGGAAAAACAGGTTTCGATGGAAGATTTCTTGAAGGCTGTTAGAGGAGCAATGGAGAGAAGAGCCGGATATATCGCAGTGATTCACGACGAGATATCGAAGAGGTACGGGAAGGATGTGGCTTTCGATATCCTCAGTACAGCAATAAAAGACTACGGAAAGTGGTATGCCAAGACACGGATGCAAGAAGTCCCTGAACGGCGGACTCCCGACACCCGGATCTGGCTTCCGAAAGCGAGAGATGCAAGGATCATGGAGAGAAAGACCATTGATGTCGACAAAGATAGAACAGTGACAGAAGTCGAGTTATGCCCTTTGATCGAGGCTTGGAAGAAGATGGGTAAATCCAAGGATGAGATGAGAACCCTATGCGATATCGCAATGTACCTTGACGAAGGCATGTCTGAAGAGTACCCAATTGCCATTAAAACCGAAAAGAGAATCGGTTGGGGAGACGAGTGCTGTAAATTTATCTTTGAGAAGAAGTGACTTGACTTCGAAGTATTACGCGACTGCGTTCCCTTTCCTATTTTTTCTCTAAGTGATGAGGTTCAATCGAAGTCTTCTGAACTTTGATAGTTCGCCACGAATTCCTGTTAGATACAATCCACGATCTGATCTTTGATCTCCCGGATGTTCTTGATGTTAGGGATTTGATTGAAACGTAATATGAAGAAACTGATTCCTATATCTTTGAACTCCTCGATCTTTCTTACACATTCATCGGAGGTCCCGGCGATAGCAAATTCTTGACGGCTGTTTTCATACCATCTTTTGAATGGTATGGAAATCTGACAATTTCTGTAGATATCCTTCATTCTTGTTCTAAGATCAGCCTCATCTTTAGCGATTTGAATATAGGAAAACAGAGATTTTTCGATGGCTTCATAGTCCCGTCTAACTCGGGAGCAATATCTTGATAATGCATCCAGTTTCTGGCGGCAAGTGTCGATAGACCCAGTGAGATTGAATCTGTCTGCGAACTGTGCGACAAGACCGATAGTAAATTTGTCACTGACGTCTCCGACAGTTATCGGGGGATATGGTTTCTGGATGGGTTTCGGCCAGCAAGACACCTCTTTTATCGAGAAGAATTGGCTTTCACGTGTTACGGTCTCTTCTGTCCACAATAGGCGAATGATCTCAATAGCTTCTTGCAGTTGATGAACTAGATCTAGGGGTTCATAGGAAACGTTTCCACCCCGCTCATACTTGGGTTCATCCCACCGCGGGTTAATGCCGAACTCGAGTCGCCCCTTGGAGGTGACATCCAATGTGGCAGCCATTCCTGCGAGCAGTAATGGATGTCTAAAAGAGTCAGGGGAGATCAAAGGTCCAAACCTGATCCTACTTGTTATAGATGCTAATGCTGATAATAGGGTCCAAACCTCGAACCTCGAGCTTCTCAAGGCAAGGCGATCAGGGAACCAGATGGAGTGAAATCCGAGGCGTTCAATTTCTTTCGCCTCCTCCTGGATTTCGAGGCTTAACGGAACCCAAGGTGTTCTACTCGCGACAAATACACCGAACTTGAGATCTTTCAAGATAATCATGCAACCGATCGGCGAAGGTTGAGAGATCTCAACGTCGATAAGATGTCTGAACACGTATTTAGGGACGATCCTAACTGATTTTCAGCGCACAGGACGGGTAGTAGACCAGAATACGGGTTATTGCGGGGTAGAAGCATTCTATGATTTAGAGCTTTGAGATTGCTTCTCTGGTTGCCTGTTCCCCCATTTTCCGTAACTGACGAACTCAGAGAGCGCTTTTCTGCTCCTTGGTTCAGGCTTTTCATTCGGAATCCCGAGAGCCATGAGAGCCACAATCTTGAGGTTCTCAGGTATCTTCAGTAGCTTTCTGGTTTCAGCATCATCGAAGGCTCCAATCCAACAGGTACCTAATCCTTCTTCGACGGCTGTTAGAGCAATGTGTTCCATCGATATGAACGTGTCCAATGCAAACCATTTAGACGTGATTTGGGTATCGCCGCATCCCACGATAATGACAGAGCACTCCGAGAGAAAGCTGCCGTACTTGCAGTTCCCAGCGATCTTCCTTCTCTTATCCTCGTCCTGAACAACGATAAATTCCCAAGGCTGTCGGTTGCTAGCGGAAGGCGCCAACCTAGCCATCTCAAGGATAGTTTCTAGTTTATCTGAAGGAATCGGCTCATTCTTGTATCTTCTAATACTCCTTCTGGATCGGATCGCTTCCTTAACGTTCATCTTCTGCATCTCTCTTTCATTATCTTCTCTAAGAGAGATGATATTTCTCTTTTCATTGATGGTGAACATGTGAGGCGACACCTTCTTAAGTAGAGGGGGTTTCGTATCTCTGGTTGGTTTGTTCAAATGCCAATGACAATTACAGAGAAGATACTTGCGAATCACTCTGAACGCAAGGAGGTCTCTCCAGGGGAGATAGTGGAAACGAGAATCGACGTGTATATGGTCCACGAGTTTCTGCAACAGGTCGAAACCGTCTTCCGTAACATCGATATGGAAAAACCCTTGCACCCAGATCGAATTGTGGCCCTGCTTGACCATTGGGCACCTGCCCCCTCGGTCGAAGCCGCTGAAATCCATAAGATCTGCAGGGATCTCGTCAATCGGTACGGCATCAAGAACTGGTACGATATGCGAGACGGAATCTGCCACCAAATCCTACCTGAAAAAGGTCATGTTGTGCCGGGAGAGGTTATCGTGGGTACGGACAGCCACACCACCACCTATGGTGCCTTTGGCGCGTTTAGCACCGGGATCGGAACAACCGACATGGCAATGGTCTTTGCAACAGGAGAGCTCTGGTTGAAGGTTCCCGAATCGTTGAGGATAGAGATCACTGGAAAGCTGCCGCAGCACGTAATGGCGAAGGATCTGATCTTAAGGATACTCGGCGATATCAGTGCTGACGGCGCCACGTATAAGACCATGGAATTCTGTGGAGACGCAATTAAATCCATCAGCGTGGACGGAAGAATGACTATGTGCAACATGTCAATCGAAGGGGGAGCCAAGAACGGAATTATTGAGCCGGATCAAGCTACTTTCGACTTCCTCAGGGGACGAGTGAAGAGGGACTATTCTTCAATATACTCGGACAACGATGCAGACTACGTGGACGAATTAAACTACGATGCCCGCAAGCTGGAACCCCAAGTTGCCAAACCGTATAGCCCAGCAAACGCGGTCCCAATCTCAGAGGTGGAAGGAACCAGAATAGATCAAGCTTTTCTCGGATCGTGTACAAATGGTAGAACAGAAGACCTCAGAGTAGCGGCGAATATTCTGGAGGGGAAGAAGATACCGTTGGATGTGAGAATGATTGTAATCCCTGCCTCAAGAGAGATCTACCTAAACGCCTTGAAAGAGGGATTACTTGAAATATTCATCAATTCAGGTGCACAAGTCTATTACCCTACATGCGGTCCTTGCATCGGAGGACATTTAGGCCTGCTGGGTTCGGGAGAGGTATGCGTGTCCTCCTCAAACAGGAACTTCTTAGGTCGGATGGGCAGCGGGGAGTCGAAGGTATACCTCGCTTCGCCTAGCACAATTGCAGCTAGTGCTCTAGCCGGACAACTATCCGACCCGAGAAAAGCATAGGAGACGGGAATATGGGAGACAAGTTGATTGTTGAGGGAAAAGTCTGGAAGTTCGGTGACGACGTGAATACGGACATAGTCATACCGGGAAGATACCTGACCATCACAGACCCACAAGAACTAGCAAAATATACATTCCAAGATCTAGACCCAGATTTCCACAAGAAAGTAGGGAAAAATGACATAGTAGTAGGGGGAAATAACTTCGGCTGTGGAAGTAGCAGGGAGCAGGCTCCCCTCGTGTTGAGAACCCTCGGTATCGGAGCTGTCGTGGCAGAATCCTTCGCCAGAATATTCTTTCGCAACTCGGTCAACCTAGGGCTGCCCGTTATTGAATGCCCAGGAATAGCAGATACCGTGCAGAATGGACAGAGGCTTCGTATAATCTTGGAAGAAGGAGAGATAGTGAACTTGGACACCGGAAAGACGATGAAAGGCACGAAGCTACCCGAGTTTCTAATAGACATAATCAGGGCTGGTGGCGCTGTTGCCGCACTGAATGCAAAGATAAGAGAAACGAAGTAACATTTTAGTATGGAACTTTCTTCTCGCCGTATTGATTCATGAAGGAAGGTGAACGGCATGGGAAGCCTTTTAAGCGTACGATCTGCCACTAATGACAACTCCGAATGCAATAATGTGGAGAACGCCATGGCAAGATCAAAGACAGTGCACTATCCGGTTCTGACTGCCGCGTTTAGCTATGGCTTTTATTACACCTATTTCTGCTGAATCCGCGTGGATCAGTCGGGGGTTGAAGTCTGCGCGGTGAAGAATACTGGAGGAATAGTGAGAAACAAAAACTACCTGGAATAACTTGAAGTTGGTGTGAAGGTTGGATAAGCTGAGAGTAGCGATTGTGGGAGCAACAGGAGTAGTTGGGGAGCAATTCGTTGTCGCTCTACAAGACCATCCATGGTTTGAGATTACTAAACTCGCAGCTTCCAGAAGATCTGCAGGGAAGCTGTACAGGGAAGCCCTAAGAGATCCCGAGACATCGAGTCTGCGATGGTATTGTAAGAAGACACCTTCTGACAAGGTGATGGACCTTGAAGTTGAGGATGCAGCGAAGCTGAATCCTAAGGAGGTTGACCTAATCTACTCTGCGGTAGAATCGTCAATTGCCAGAGAACTGGAACCGAAATTCGCGGTAGAAGTTCCAGTGCTCAGTACTGCTAGCGCCTACAGATACGAAGAAGATATTCCAGTCATGCTTCCCGGCGTGAATTTTGAGCACAGTACTCTCATAGGCATTCAACAGAAGAAGAGAGGTTGGAAGGGGTTCATAGCACCCCAACCCAACTGTACAACCGTTGGATTGGCTACCTCACTCAAGCCAATCTTAGATAACTTCGGTGTAAATCAAGTGATAATGACTTCGTTACAGGCTGTTTCGGGTGCAGGACGCGCCGGCGGAGTACTGGCACTGGACATACTTGACAACATCATCCCTTACATCCCTGGCGAAGAAGAGAAGGTTGAGAAGGAGACGTTGAAGATCCTCGGAACAGTCGGGAATGGCCGCATCATTCCATGTGACTTTAAGATTAGTACGACCTGTACACGGGTCCCAGTTCTCGACGGTCACACAGAGGCGGTCTCTGTCTCGACGAAGAAACCCTGTACAACCGAGGAAGTGAAGAAGGCGTTCGATAACTTCGGTACCCCTCTTGTACGAATGGGATTACCTTCAGCCCCAGGAAAAATGATCGTAGTAATAGATGACCCATATAGACCTCAACCAAGACTCGACAGGGATAACCACGGCGGGATGGCTCTGACAATAGGTCGAATCAGAGAAGACAATGCATTGGAAAATGGCGTCAAGTATGTACTGTTATCTCACAATACGAAGATGGGAGCCGCGAAAGGGTCCGTGCTCGTCTCCGAGCTACTTGTCAGCGGGGGCATAATTCAGCGATAGAAGAGAGGACTGAGGGTCAACAGGCAAGAAATACGGGTTGCTGTAGAACCCATCCGCTCACAGAAGGGTGTATCTCTAATTGTAAGGAGATATTCCCAACCAATTATGACAGAACGCAGAATGCTTAGCCTGCGTTAATAGTCTTCCTTGAGGGTCATGGTTACGCGTCTTGCCGGCTCGGTCAACCTATCGAATACGGCCTCCAATTGAGCCGGGTATCTGATGGCTGAGAACGTAGTCAAAGACACGATGGTTACTAGAGAGGAGACTGCCATAGGGAAGGCAAGCTCATACCTCGTTCTGGTACCTTCTATGTTTGAAGTTTCTTCCCATTGCAGTGTGGCTTCGAACTCGATTTCAACTTCATCTCCCTCGATCGCGTTGTTGAAGACAAAAGTGTATTTTCCGTCTCCAAGTGTCGCCGTACCTTCATCGTCATCTGCCTGTTTCTTCTTGGAGACGTACTCGAACTCTTCGTCGTCACTCCAAGCCTCATACTCATCCTTCTCCATCAGATAGAAGTTGATCAGCATATCGTCACTTGAATCCCAGGTCCATGAGACCTCACAGTCGACCCCTTTGTCCAAGGTGAAATGTATCCTCTTGTAGTCACCTTCCTCGATGATGAAAACGTCGTCATAGATCGTCTCCGTCTTCTCATTAGTCTCCGTCGTTTCTGTGGCAACAGGGGTTGTGAGGGTATACCCGATCCCACCCGTTATAGTAAGGAAAAACAGCCCCAAGACGAGTACAACGGTAGCATACGAGATGTTCCTACGGTACATCTTCAGATCTGAGAATAGTGGAGCAGACTATAAACTCTTCTTCGATATCGGGCATTCTCTCCAACAACGAAGAATCTTCTCGCTAGACATCGAATCTAGGGCTACTCTTTCTCCGAGGTAAGAGTATCGGACCGAACTGCTTCTCTGCTGCCTGAACATGCCGTGTCATCCACTCGGCAATCGACTTGAAACTAGCGGGGGACATGCGTAGCTCTACTTGCAGCTCGTGTACTATCTCTTCTATCTCCAAGGCCCCGATTGGCTGATCCACGGTCTTCGGCTTACGCCTATCCACATAGAAGATCATACGTCCCCCTCCAGGGTCAAGACCCCCGAACACGTTCTCGATGTAGACCATTCGAAAGCTTTCCGACTCCTCCACCCGGAAACTGAGTGCGCTAGCCTTTCTCGATTTCTTCGACATTTAGATCCCCTCCAATATTCATTGACCTGCACTAGTTCATCTTCTTTTGGTTCTCAGCCATCATCGTCAGCCGATCTCCTGTAAGAGAATAAGGTTATTATCTTAACTAGCTTCGTGTGCAACAAATTCTTATCAAGACAGACCTCAAAGTCTCCTGACGGCATTCAGAAATACCGTTCTTGGAACACGTTGAAAACCAGACTTGCAGAAAGGTGAATAGATTGTATAGAATCTCTTTCCAAACAAACTGCTACACTTGGATTCCCTACGGATACACCGGTCTTTATCCTGGTGTTGGGAACAATCTCGACTACGCCCTTCGAGACTTAGCTAGGATCGGATACGACGGAGTTGAGGTGGACTGTGCTCACATCTTGGACACTCGCCTCTGGAAGATCTCCAAGACCCAAAGGCAGGTCTTGAGGAAATCTATTGAAGACCTCGGAATCGTAGTAGAGGCTTTGAGTGCGCACTCCTGGCCTCTACCTGGAGTCTCCTTTACGTCTGCCGATAATAGCAGTAGGAAGTTAGGTATGGATTGGACAAAGGGCATCATCGACTTGGCTGCCGATTTTGGTACCAAAGTGGTGACCACACACGTCCCCTCTCCGGGGAAGCAAGTCACAGAACTCCTGCAAGGTATGCCCCACGGTTTCCTCAGAGGGGGCCGGCCAGAGTTTGGTGTGCATGTACCCTACACTGATGAGGAGAGACAGCTGATGATACAGGCTGTTGGAGAATGCGCAGAATACTGTAAAGACCGTGGGGTGTTCTTCGCTATCGAAGAGTATTCTCCTGTCGACTTCTGGAAGGAATTCATCAGAGACGTCGGTTCGCCCGTCCTCAAGATAAATTTACATTTAGCGCAGGTTTGGCGAGAAATGTATCGGACGAGAGGCTTGATCGAAGAGCCTAGTCTACCCCAAGCAGTCCGAGAACTTGGGAACCTAATCATACACACTCACTGTATGGATTATAGAACCGTCTCCAGTCTGCCTCCTTTGATGATGCCTGTTACGAGGCCGACTGTTGAAGTAATCCCTGGTACGGGTGAGTGCGATTATGCAGCATTCCTCAAAGCCTTGAAAGAAATCGGCTACGAGGGTTATTTGACTGTTGAATGCCACCGGTCAGACATTCCACCGGGAATTCAGGCAGCCCAAGCTCTGCAGAATATGAAGAGGCTGATCCGCCAAGCAATAGGCTGATCCGATTTCTACTACCCGCAGAGGGCAAAACTTTGTTCAAAGAATCGTTTCAGATACTTGGGTGGAATCTGAACGGGTCGATCTGTTTAGGAAAGTCATTTGACCCACGAGAAGGGAGTAAGTAGCTATAGTTTGAGAAAGGGTAGGGAACGATGAGTGGAAGTCTAGACCAGCGTAAGCCCGATCGTAAGGCGTTCCTTGTCCGTTGCGGTCTCACCACCTTCGGAGATGCCATGATGTCACCTTACGTCGGCGTCTATGCGGTTCAATTAGGTGCGAATCCTGCTGAGATGGGGTGGTTTCAGTCGCTGCAGAATCTGTCGGGCGGCACTATGCAGCTGGTCTGGGGGATGGCGATGGATCGAATCAGGAGACCTGCTCTCTTCCTCTTTCTCGGTAGTGTCGTCGGTGGTCTCCTTTGGTTACCTTTGTTGTTCGTTTCAAGCCCTCAACAGATAATCGTCGTCACGTTTGTTCAAGGGCTCATCATGTCAATGACCATACCTGCAGCCCTAGCTGTGAACGACGCTCTTGTACCGAGATCGAAGCGGAGCCAGGCGGTCACCGAATACCATTCGATTTGGACGGCAGGGACTATCCCAGCCACGCTACTTTCCGGATACCTGATGTCCCGGGCAGGGGATAGCCTGAAGGTGATGTACTTTCTTCCCATTGTTGTAGCAGCCCTATTTCGTGCCGGTTCTTCTTTCCTTCTCTGGTCCATAATAATGCGCGAGAAGACCACTCTCAGTAGGCCAGCCAAGGCTTCCCTCGGCAATCTAGGGAGGATCCTGCAGAATTCAAATCTAAGGATCTTGTATCTGATCAACTTCTTTCACGGGTTCTTCGTGTCCTTTGCTTGGCCTCTTTTTCCTATCACGAAGGTGCTCATCACCAAGAGCAACATGTTTCTTATCGCGTTGTTGTCCACTGTACAAACCGTTGTCTCGTCGGCGACTCGCCCCTACTTCGGCCGATTGGCCGATAAGCGCGGTAAGAAACCGATCATCCTCTTAGGGAAGATCGGGATAGCTCTCGTTCCCCTATGCTACGCGTTTGCCACCGAGTTCTGGCACCTGATGGTTTCAAGTATCTTCATAGGACTATTCATAATGGCGGACAGCATAACCCAAGCCTATATACTTGAGCACAGCGAATCAGGTTCAATAGGGACTTCTCTCGCCTTCTCCAGCACGGTTAACGGTATGGCGACATTCCTAGGGTCGCTTGCAGGCGGGTATCTCGTGAACGAGTTGCTTATTCTCGGGTTTGAGCAGACCAGAGCACTATCCATCGGTTTCTTAGTCGCGGCGGCAGGAAGGGCAGTAAGCGGCGTGGCATATGGAAAGCTCAGAGAGGAAACTAAACGGTTCTCGACTCACCAAAAGAATAAATGATCTTCCTGAAGCAATACTCGTTTAGGAAACGCAGATGTCCAGAATCTATCTGCAGCCAGAGAAGGGATGGCTTGTCGTATTCGGTTTGCTGATGATTCTGGCTTGCCATACAGTCGCAGCGTCATCAGCCAGCCCGTCAAGAGTCCTTGAAGTAAGCATGTCTCTTGACAAAGAGGTATACTCTGCGGGGGACTCATTCAACTTTACTATACGGGTATCGAACAAAGGTAACGAGTGGATAGACATCTACAGCGGCAAAGTACGTATTAAACACAGTAACCTCGCTTGGCTTGGGGGAGACTTTACTACCGAAGAATTTGACGTCGACCTCTCTCTTGAACCAGGAGAGACTAGGGAAGCCTTTATCACTAGGACTATCCCCGGGCAGATACCTACCTGGCTGAATATCTTCGGCGACTGGGAGATCACCCTCATCCTGATAGACGACGAGGACAATGAGTACAGAAGCAACACACTCAAAGTCAGATTCAAATAGAATATTGAGGACGTATACTATTCCCCAAACGAGATAGCATCCGCTTCCGCCGTCGATTTCCTGACAAAAGACATAAGAAAGTAATCCGTCACAACCACGACTTGATCCCCCATAAGAGGAGAAGTGGGCGTAAGAAGATGAATGGCTCAGATAACCCCTTACTCATTTTAAGAACGGCTGCCGAGAACGAGCGCCTAGGCTACCAGTTCTTCCAGCAAGCCATGCAAATAACTCGCGACCCAAAAGGGAAGGAGATGTTCACCTACCTGGGGGAAGAAGAGATAAAACATCTCAGACTCCTGCTGGTGGAGATAGCTTCATTAGAAGAAGGAAAGGGGTGGATCGACCACCAGACGGCTCTCAAAGAGAAGATCGAAATCAGCCTCTCAGACCCGTTCGCGTCCGAGAAAGAGATGCAAAAAGCAGGCGTCAAGTATGACTGGCAGAGTCCTTCAGATATTGTCAAGAAGGCGGGTAGCAACGTGGAGGCAGATCTGGGCGTCCTCGAGGTCGGAATGAAGACCGAGAAATATTTCTACGACATGTACAAAGAGGCGTTAGAGGAGCTCGAAGCCCCTCAAGGAAGGGAAGCACTACGTTTTATCATGAAACAAGAAAACCAACACTACATTCTACTTCAAGAAGCCTACGATTATCTAACGGATAAGCAGAGCTGGTGGGACGAATGGCAGAAACCGATCTTTGAAGGCGGCTGACTCTGAACCTCAAACAAGAAAAAGCTCTGTTGCTAGAAAGAACCAGATTAGGAGAGTAGCCTAGCTAGCTCCTCGAGGTCAGAGGCCATGTCCTCACCGTTTGCGGTCTTGACGCCTTCGATGGCACACCAGTTTTGGATATAAAGCCGTCTGATCCATGGGATGCAGTTGAGGACATGAGAGTACCTGAATGGTGGATGAGCCTCGAAAAAAGATCAAAGGAGAAACGATCGATCTAACCTAAGAAGGTTATAGAACAGATGAGGCGAAAGACCGCGAAAAAGAACCCTTATCTGAGAGGCTTGAAAGAGTGAATGTGAAGATGATCAGAGAATGAGCACCGGAAAAGATTTCTACTTGACTGAACTGAACAAGCCCGAAGACTGGAACAACTTGACAGACATGGCTAAGAAACATGTCCCCATAATAGAAGCCCCTGGCAGTACGAAAGCCAAAGAACCGTTCACAGTGAAGCTTAAAGTCGGTGGGATCGATGGGGTTGAACATCCGAACATACTGGGACACTGGATTGGGTGGATAGAGCTCTACGCTGGAGATCGACAAGTATCTAGGATCGATTTTGCTCCCGAGCTAAGCGACGGCTATGCCGCCACTCTAGAAGTAACCTTGAACGAAAGCGCCACCCTGAAGGCAAGAATATTCTGCAACCTACACGGCTTGTGGGAAGGAAAAGAGAAGAAAATCACAGTACAATGAGATACTCTGATGCATACCTTTGATAGTTCAGCAAGTGGAGCCGCATGCTGACCACTCTCTTTTTTTAGCTTGTCTCAATCACCTTCTCTGCAAATTCCCTTCCGAATTCCCTGCATTTTTGGAGTTCTTCCTTGTTAGGGACCCATTTGATGGTGAGCGCTGGTTGAACTATCGTCATACCTGCCTTTTCGAACTTCTCTTCGATCGCCTTGACGGCTCCGCCTCCCCAGCCGTATGAGCCGAAGGCTGCGGCAATCTTGTTAACCGGTTTCAGCCCCTCTAATTCTTCCAATAATGGTGCCAAGGTGGGTATGACGCTGTTGTTGATAGTCGAGGAGCCGACGAGAATCCCTCTGGATTCGATTAGCTCCTTCAGGATGTCACCCCGATCCGAGAACGGGAGCCTAAGAAGCATTGTCTCTATGCCTTCGCTGTTGATACCATCGATTATGGCTCTGGCCATTTTCTCCGTACTCCCCCACATTGTATCGTACACAACAAGAATCCGCTTTTCCGCTTCTCCCTTTGCCCAAGCAAGATAAGCCTCGACAATCTTTGCTGGATCGGCGCGCCATATGACTCCGTGGCTTGGCGCTATCATATCGATCTTCAGCCCCAGCCTCTGGACTTCCTCTATCTTCTTGATCACGAGTTTGCTCAGTGGCCAAAGAATGTTGGCGTAGTACTTGGCCGCCTCGTCCATCAAGGTTTTCTCATCGACTTCATCGTCGAATCGTTTCGAGGTCGCCAAATGCTGTCCAAACGCATCATTCGGTAGAAGAAGAGCATCTTTCTCTATATAGGTGAACATACTATCCGGCCAATGGAGCATAGGAGCCTCAATGAAACTTAGAGTTCTCTTTCCCAGCGATATTTCGTTCCCAGTCTTGACAACTTGGAAATCCCAGTCTCCAAAATAGTGTTTCTGCACACCCTCTTTACAGCGGGCCGTGCCAACAACCCTCGCATGAGGGGCTAGCTTCAAGATCTCGGAAATAGCGCCGGAATGGTCTGTTTCAACGTGATTGGCTACAATATAGTCAATCTTAGAGGGATCAGTAATCTCTCTGATCCTTTCTATCATCTCCCCGGAGAACGGGCCATAGACGCTATCGATCAACGCCGTCTTCTCATCGACGACCAGATATGAGTTGTATGTGGTTCCCCGATGAGTCGAGTATGTAAAACCGTGAAAATGTCTAATATCCCAGTCGACAGCCCCAACCCAGAAGATATTTTCTAAAACCTCAACTGAAGACACGCCGAATCTCACCTTCGCATACAACCGTAACGATAGGGAAGTCTAAGAACCTATCGATTTCGCAAAGAAGTAGACCTAGATCATAGTCCCATAGAGTAGAGAATTAGGCCGACAAACAAAGAGAATGAAGTTGTAAAAATCTGGACGTAGACAGTATCCTTCACCGAATGGGCGATCAGTGGAAGCAAGCCATGTCCGTCTTGAGACAGGGTATTTACAAACAAGACAGATAATGGAATCAACCCTTCGATGTACAGAAAAAGGAAGATTAAGTGCGGTCCTGATTCAGGGATTATTCCTATTAAAGCCGCAATGATGAGTAGCCAAAAACGTGGAAGGGTAGCTATCAACGAACCGAGATCCCAGTGTTCTAATGTCAGATGAATCACTAATAGAGTGGAAAGAATCCAGAAGAATAACCGAGGTACATGTCTCTTCAAGATGTGCTCGTAAACGTGATCTTTAAGGAAATGATGGAGTTCTGGTTCTCCCGGATGAAATTCGATCTCACAAGACTCAACGGTCTGAATATTTGCTATTCCCAAGACTTTGTCAGCTAAATAACCACCAATAACCCCCGCAACGAAACAAGCAGCCAAGATTACAAGGGTTTCTCTTGGAATAAGAGGGAGCATTACGAATGCCTCGTCTCCTGCCGTAGAAAGCATGACAGAGACCAATGCACCAAAGCTGACTAAACCATGGCTATACAGCGAGACTACTAGGAAAGCATCGATGCATCCTGGCACCGCGCCGAGAGCAGACGCGATCAAATACTGATTGAGAGGGCTTTCAACTATCTTCTTTCTGATCCTATCTCGATACTTCAGCTCTAGATACTCTACTATGATCATCAGGATCGTGACCAATAGAACGAGCTTGGATGCCTCGAGAAATATGGAAGCAATCATAGTCTACGAGCAGCCCCTCCTACACTTCGTATTCTGAACATTCTATACTCGTCCTCCGGATTGTTGCGTAGTCCAAAGAAGCATATTGGACTGTGAGCGTAGGAGCAGGGTAGACCTCATGATCAATAAGAGTCAAAACGGCAAATATATTATTAAGTTTTTATAGAATTCTTAATAAGATATTTTTAAGGGAATATAGTCTCGTTAATAAGGCGAGCAACCTTGACGATAATCAGTCTTTCAATACCGAACGAAATGCTGGGGAACTTGGACGAATCGATTGTGAAAAGAGGCTTTACCAATCGATCTGAAGCGTTAAGGCAGGCAATAAGGTCCTTCTTAGCCGAATACCGCAGCCTTGACGAGATCGAAGGAGAAGTTGTTGCCACGATCTCGACAGTCTATAGGCGAGCAGGAAAAGACGGGAGGATGCTCAGCATTCAACACAGACACGAGGGATTAATCTTGACTTTTCTTCACACGCACGTCGACGAAAAGAACTGCTTGGAAGTCATGGTCGTCAGGGGGTCCACTCACGACATAAGGGAACTAGTCCACGCCATGAAAGCCAACGAGCAGGTCCAACAAGTCAAGGTTGGGATAATCAGAATCCTTCGCCGAGACTAAGCTGTCTCTACAATTCGCGGAAAATCGCCACCGAGCCCAACGTGCGGAAATGCGTTCCAGCATACACCAATCCAACACGAATCTCAGGGACTACTACTTCTAGAATGGTTGTGATTATTCAGGGAAGAGAAAACCTACGCTCAATACGAAGACTATTCCCAAGACGAATAGTGCGAGCTGCATTATCGACTTTGCGAAATCCTCTTCCGTCCGTATTTCTGGGATCAATTCGGATGCCGCAAGGTACACAAAGCCCCCTGCGGTGAGCGCTATCAACGGGCCAGTGAAGTCTTGCAGGAAAAAGTTGGATACTAGGACTCCGAATAAGGCGGTCAGCGCGGATACGAAGTTGAAGAACAGCGCCTTCCCGCGTGTGAGCCCACCATAGATCAATACCCCGAAGTCCCCTATCTCTTGAGGAAGTTCGTGAGCGAACACGGCTGTAGTGGTTGCAAATCCAACGGGACTACTTATGAGAAAACTAGCACCGATCGCTATCCCATCGAGGAAGTTGTGTATCCCATCTCCGACCAGGTTCAGGTAAACAAACTCCTTAACGGACACCCTCCTATCCAATTCGGATTTAGATTCGTGTCCATGTATATGTCCGTGGAACCAGTAGATGTACCGTTCCAAGAAGAGGAAAGAGACATAGCCTGAGGTGACGTAGATGAACACTACCGGTTCTTCAACCAATTCAATTGCTTCTGGCAACAAGTCAAAGAGAGCCGCGCCCAGGATTGAACCTGCCGAAAAGCTGAGGAGAAAAAACAGGATTCTGTCGAGGGTATTCTCTTTCAAAGATAGCGTGAAGACTCCGACCAGCGATAGAAGGCTGATAACCGAGACAGCCAGGATCGCGTAGAGCAAAACGAGTAGGTCACCCCTCGATATTTTTATTACATGAAAAACCTCCCTTAATGAATGTTCCTACCCGTGGCTGGTTCCGATGCATCAACATGACCACACGCAGAGGAGCATAAGACACCTTGGAACCGCGCTCGGGATTACCCTAGTCTTTTTCCTGATCGAACTGGTTGGGGGATACGTCACAAACAGCCTGGCCCTACTCACAGATTCGATACATATGCTGAACGACAGTTTTGCACTCGTATTTGCCCTCATAGCGGCTTGGCTAGCTCAGCGACCTATAACCTCTAGGAGAACATACGGCTACTATAGAGCAGAGGTCCTGGCAGGCCTATTGAACGGGATTCTCTTGTGGTTGGTTGTGGTGTACATCTTTTACGAAGCCTTCCAACGTCTCGTGCAGCCAGGAGAGGTGAAGAGCCTGGAGATGCTCGGAATCTCTTTCCTGGGTCTCCTAGCCAACGGATTCTCCGCGTTTACCCTTTCGAAATCAAAGGAGGAGAATCTGAACGTCAGGGGGGTGTTCCTTCACGTACTCGCAGACACTTTGGGATCGCTCGGCGCCATCTCCGCAGGGCTTATCATGTATTTCACCGGATGGTACCAAGCAGATTCTTTGATCAGCATGCTGATTGGCGTCCTCATCTTAATCAGTTCTGGAAGACTCGTCAAGGAGTCTTTGAATGTTCTCTTCGAAGGCGTCCCTTCCCACATCGACATCGACGCATTGCAGCAACGGATGACTGGACTAGAGGGGGTGAAGAGGATTCACGATCTTCATGTATGGTGCATTACTCCCATGAAATGTGTCATGAGTTGTCACGTGATCGTAAAGAAAGGGACAGACAGAAGGAGATTGTTAGAGACTCTGATCAATACGTCAGAAGAGGAATTTGGCATACACCACACAACCATCCAATTCGAAGAGGAAGACTATCCCAAAGCAGAAGACGAGCACTGAACTTTCCATCCCACACTTCGCAAGCGCAGCATCTCTCTATTTACGGCGCCCAACAGAAACGTCTCGCGGTTCGGATATAACTAGAAATGACCGGAAATCGAGGCAGACATTAAAAGCCGTCCTTTCGTTTACTCTACACAAAATCTTGTCAAAGAAAAACCGTCTGAATAATCCCTGCTATTTCTGGGACCATTTCCCATGATGCCTCAAGCCTTGTAGAGGCGTTCTCTGTCAAACAGGGCTGATTACCAGTTCGAGAAATATCGCTTCAGTCATCCTATTGGCAGAAACATGTCAATCTACGTCTTTACCGAAAGTCGTCTCTAAAACTAGGGGTCTGCCCTCAGCCTGTCTGGATCTGAGCCTTCCAGGATATTCAAGATTGCTATCCTCCCTCTATCGGCATGATGAAGGATATTCGTTCAAGCGAAGGGTCGAAGGACAGGACTTGAACATGCTTCCCGTCCGGGAGTGTAGCAAACGCGACCCAACCAAGCTTGCTATACTTCCAGAACTCTTCACGGGCAGAAGTCACGGAGTCGGGATCGCTCTTATCCCAGCAGATATGGGCTCTCCTTCGATCGTCCCTCGCAGGTTCAGGGATCTCTAATGCCCTCCTCTGTTAGCTTACCGATTGATGTACCGGACAGTAGATTTAGCTCTTTTCGACTGGTGAATGCTCAGGAATCCTAAAAGTAATGAGAGGCAAAGACATATCTCTAGTTCGATTGAGATGAGAGGGACAAGACATGAGTGATTTCGGGAGTTTTTCAGGCAAATACATGAGGGTTAACCTTGGCAAAAATAAGATCGAGGATGAGATCTTCGATGAAAGATTCGTTAGGAAGTATCTTGGGGGAACCGGGATCGGGAGTAGGATACTATACGATGAGACCCCTCCGGATGTCGAGTGGTCTGATCCTGAGAATCGGGTGATCATCGCAAGCGGTCCTCTTGGAGGCACCGCGGTAGGGGGATCAGGAACATTCTCGCTGGTAACAAAGGGGGCACTCACCAGGGGATGTACGAGCGTACAGGCGAACGGGCTGTTCGGGGCCTACCTCCGATTCCAAGGATACACAGGGATAATCATCCAAGGCGTATCACCGAGATGGATATACATCCACATCGATGAGGGGCATGCTGAGCTAAAAGAGGCAAACCACCTGCTTGGAACCGATACCTACGACACAGCCACCAAGATCAAGGAAGAGCATGGGAAAAAGAGGAGGCAGATGAGCGTCGTATCGATCGGGCCGGCAGGAGAGCATTTAGTCAGGTTCGCCGGGGTCTTCGCCGACTGGGGGCATTCGGCATCGCATAATGGTCCTGGCGCCGTTATGGGATCAAAGAAGCTCAAGGCGATCGCGGTTGCTAGAGGAAAAGGCGGTATACCTGTCAAGGACAAGGACCAGCTTCGGAAAGCCTCGAACGCACTATATGAGAATGTGAAGGAATTCACAGGAACAGTTGGAGGGGTCTACCGAGGCCACCAATCGGGAAGAGGAACCCTGCCTATCAAGAACTACATGACCAACATCTGGGATCTGTCAGAGAAGCAGATCAAAGAGTTCAGCGAAGAGTACATACGAGAGAACCTGGGGTCAGAGCCTAATCCCTGCTGGGCATGCCGACTGAAACACAGCACCCTGATGAGGATACCGGATGGACCCTACAAGGGTATGCTTATCGAGGAGCCCGAGTACGAACAGCTGGCGGCGTGGGGGCCGGTCATCGATCTGAGGGAGGTATCAGCCGCAACTATGCTCTCCGGTGTCACAGACCGGGTTGGCCTCGATAACAACGAGGCAGGATGGGTTACAGGATGGGTGATGGAGTGCTACGAAAAAGGCTTACTCACTAAGGAGGACGTAAACGGCTTAAACATGCGATGGGGGAACGCAGAGGCTGTGAGGAAGCTGCTATACATGATCGCGAAGAGAGAAGGGATTGGAGACCTTCTAGCAGAGGGGGTGATGAGAGCCTCACGCAAGATTGGAGGAGAAGCAGCGAAATGCGCAATCTACACCTTGAAAGGGAATACGCCGAGAGGACATGACCACCGAACGAGATGGTTCGAGATGTTCGATACAACGGTATCAAACACGGGAACCCTAGAAACCGGGCCTACCGCTTCGTACTTTCCTTCGGGGGACCCCGAGAAGGTTCAGGGGCCAGGTTACCCAGACGAGATATCGACATCTGTTGCATTAACGAAAGGAATGATGGTCTTCGAGGATTCCTTGGGCGTGTGCAGGTTCAACGGTAGGATGAACCTAGAACTTGAGTCACAGGCAGTAAGAGCCATCACTGGATGGGACTTCACCCCTGAAGAAGCCAAGAGCGTCGGTCTCCGAGCGGTAAACCTAATGAAGGCCTATAATATCCGTTGTGGGATAACAAAAGAGAACGACCGTCCCTCAGAAAGGTACGGGTCTACACCTATCGACGGTCCCTCAAAGGGGATAGCAATTATGCCGCATTGGAACAAGATGCTAGAAAACTACTATAAACACATGGGATGGGATACCGAAACCGGGAAACCCCTACCAGAAACACTGGAGAAACTAGGTCTAGGAGAGGTCGTACAAGACATCTGGAAAGAAAAAGCGTAATCCTCCAGTCACAAAGTACCCCTAAGAAGCATGGATCATCATAGAGAGGGGGCAGCGAGGGCGCCTCTCCAATGATTTACGAAACATCTTTCTTTGACTCGTACGGCAATCTCTGTTCGATCTCTCCGAGGTCTACATCTACTGGTCAATGTTCTTGGTGTTTTCATTATTGGACCTCGTCTCCCTACTGATGGTACTACAGCCATCCCTCTGTTGCACGAATCCAATTTTTCGAATTCTTATCGATACGTCCACTTAACGGGAGATCCTGGAGCCTCGGAGCTTCTCGTTCTCACGTGTTTTCGAGGTCGGGATTCATCTGCGACGCTTCTTTTGGGTTAGGAGACGTTTCATTCGGTCAGAGAGAACATCAAAGATGTTAGGTAGGTCCCATCCCTTCTCCGAGTAGGTGAATAGGTCCCGGGGGTTTTTTATGGTCACGGTCACCTCGTAGAGCTTCCTCCCTCGACGGGCACCGAAAGAGGACGTCTTGATCGTTGCCCGGGCTTCCGATATCCTGGGATAGGCGCGGCGAAGTAGTGAAACCGCCCGCGTGAACTTGGTCTTCACTACTTCGGATTCGAATGGGTCGTCGGGCAATCCGAGTATGCGAACCGCCACCTCGCCGGATGGTTCACGGACTTCGAGTAGCTTCATGAAATCCCTATAGGTCGCTATGCCTTGTAGCTCTCCCCACAACCCTACCAGCGAATAGGTATTCCGAAGCTTCAGCATCTCTTTGAGTATGTTAACTGCGGGCTCGTTCAGAGCACTCATCTCGATCTCAGTATCCATTATCTCCTTTACGGGAAATCTGAGTCGCCTCAAGGTCTCTCCTGTTCTATCGGTACTCCCGAGGCGCTCTCTAGGCGTTAGGTAGAAGATTAGGTGACTTGAGGTTAGCATACCTGTAGGGGTTTTTCCCTCAACGACCGGAAGGTGGTCTATCCTTCTGCGAATCATCAGGTTTCTCGCCTTTGAGGCAGAGAATGTCTTCATGATCGTTGTCGGGTCCCTAGTCATCATATGGTTAGCCTTCACGCTATCTGGGAGGCAGTCGACCAGCGAACGCATTATGGTCAAGGCGTTGATCTGACGTACCGTTTTTCCATTTTCCCAGACAGGAAGGCTTCTCAGGCGGTGTTTACTCATTAACTCGGCGACTTTCCCGACGGTGTCTGTTTCCGAGACTCTGGGAGCGAATATGGCAAGTGACCCAGCCTTGGTCGATGATATGTCGGTGGCTTCCAAGATCGATCTCACATTGACGATACCGACTCTTTCTCCCGAATCGATGAAGACCTCGTACACATCTAGGTCCCTCATCCTTCCTATGATCTTGGATATCGGAGAATTATCCGAGAGAAGAAAGGCTTCTGTGGTTAGACTCTCTATCCTTACAGACCTCAGTTGTTCAAGCGAAACCATCGCAATCCCCGCTCAAGCAAGGAATCAACCAATATGGGAAAGATCCTCCTGAGAACGCCCTTCTTAAACATAGCTACAACGAAGGCGGGGCAGACCAGTTCCCAGGGCAAGTCTGGGTTATTCTGGAAAACGCATACGACTTTGGTCAGCCCAAGAACTCCTTCGAGTCTATCCTATTTCGAGTATGCTTCCACCAGATCTCTAGCGGTGATGATCCCGACAAGTTTACCGCTTTTCTTCACAGGAAGCCGTCTCACATGTTTTTCTGCCATGAGTTCGGCTGCCTCGCCCACGCTCGATCCTAGTGCAATAGTTATCAGCGGCTTCGAAGAAAAGTCTGAGACAGGGGATTCCATCGAGACCTCCTCTGCGAGAATGTTGGATATCAAGTCTCTCTCGGTGAATATTGCGCTCGACGTTCCATCCGTCCCGACCAGAACGCTCCCGATTCTTTTCTCCCCCATTATCCGTACGACCGCTGAAATGGTCTCCTCAGGCTTCACTACAACTACGGGTTTGGTCATTATGTCGTCAACCAATCCTGCTTTCTCCGTGTCCGGAAGGGTTTTGATCAGGTCTGCTGCTGTTACGATCCCGACTACTTGACCTTGTTCCGTGACAACGAGACGCCCCTTCTTTCTCATCATTTCTTGCGCGGCTTCTTTCGCTGTGGCAATCGGTCTCACAGTGAAAAGTCCTCGGGACATACAGTCCCGAACCTTGATTCTCTTCGGGTCCATTCCGCCCGCGAGTACACCGCTCACCAGATCTCTTTCGGTGACGATTCCTGATGCTTTTCCCGCATCCACCACTACGAGGCTTCCCACGTGTCTATCCCCCATGAGTTTAGCCGCTTCAGCCATCGTGGCGTCAGGGGATATGGTCAAGACATTTCTACTCATAATGTCATAAACATGGACATACTTCTTGTATCCTAGATAGGCCCTTTGACTGACGCTAGGAAACTCTCTCTTGAGAGAATTCGACATTCTTCCTCACCCTACAGATTATTCTCTTTCAGGGAGAAAATAAGGATTCTGCAGAGGGAGCCCCGCTAGGTCTCAGGTTATCTCGGATCATTGTTACAAATTCCCGGTCAGAACTACATGCTGGAAGGCTTGACGTGCTAGTTCAAGCCCAGCATTTCGCAGAATCCTACATATAACCATCCAAGAAGACGGACAGCCCCCAGATAGCGCAAGCGAAAACTGACAGCGGATATAAGGTAGCTCAACGTAGTAGACAGTTTCCTATAATAGGCATGAGGCTGAGACAGAAAGCATCACATCTTTACGACTCCTTTTTTCTGTTTTCTGCCCGTTTTCTGGCGGCTAACTGTTGGGCACGGAGAAGAGAGACGAGTAACGACGCAAGGAACAGCTTGGCATCATCTTGTTCGCCTAGGAAATCGTGAATCCTACGGTAAAGCGGTAGGTCTGGTGCACTATCAGAGGCGTCTAATCCCTCGGTCCAGGCTTCTATCGGGAATAGGTACTTCTCGAGTGTTTCAGCCCGTTCCAAACCGTCGATCCCCCTCCGCGGCATGGCTCCACGCCACTTCCCGGCACCGATACTAGAGATGTTGATGTCGAAGCGTCGGAACACCTTATGATGGCAGATCTCGATCCACCCTTTCTCCCCATCCAGCTTCATCCACTCGAGTATCTCGGGCTCAGGGTCGAGCTTGGAGATCTCATCATCCAGCTTTGTGACCGCTGCCTCATAGGCTTTCAGCTGGGGCGATCCCTCCGGATAGAAACCGCCCAGCCAATTCTCAAGATTCATACAGAAACGTTCAACGTATAGCCGCTTGAGCTCAGTGCTCTCCCCTAACATCCCCAAGACATGATTCTGCACCTCACCATCGGGGTCGCAGATCTTGAGGGGCGCGTGGTACCCAGTAACCCTCGTCCCACTCGGCAGCCACGTCTGCAAGGTGAGGTAATAGGCCCAAACCTTCCTCCAACGGTCCTCCGTAATCGAAGCTCCATGACCGATCCTCAGCTCAGGTGCTGCCTTCCCTCCGATCGCCTTACACAAGCTCAATATGCTTTCCTCCAGATTCCAATTGCAGATCTCGAGTGCAATAATGGCGCGCAACACGCCTTCATGCGATTGACTTAACGGCTGAGCCTTCTCCCATAGCTCCCTGAGTCGAGCATGCTCATCAGATATTCTTTCATTGTATGGTGATGCCTGTTGCTCAGGCAACCACTTTCCCAGCCGACCCCAGCGATGACTGGCGAGAAGCTCGTGCTCCCAGTCGCAAGGCTGGTCACTATCGCACGGAGGTAATGCCGACACCCTCCTGTCAGTTCCTATGTATTGACTAGGAAATGTCTTCGGGGTAAGGGTAGATGATTGCCTTCATCCCTTTCTTTGACCCGACGTGTTTGAGGGCTTCGAGTGCCTCATCGAGCGGGTACCTCCCGGTGACTATCTTCTTAACAGGAGCCTTCCCGTCGCTGATCATCTTGAGCGCCTTCCAGTTCAGGTCGTATCTGCCTCCTTGCCCTTGGCTGGCTGTGAGTATACGCGATCCGTAATGTATGAGGTTGGGGTTGAAATCCAGTTTCGTGTCTGCAGTGGCTCCTCCAAATATGTTGACGATACCCTTCGGCTTTGCCATCTGGAGTCCTTGCTCTATTATTCGGGGATGAGCTATGGAGCATATAACCGAATCTGCCCCCTGCCCGCCGGTATGGTCCTTGACGAATTCTACAGGGTCCTCATCGTTTGGATTAACGATGTAGTCGGCCCCGAGTTCTTTTGCAAGTTTGAGTCGGTGTTCAAGTAGCTCGCTTACAAACACGGTTGCCCCAGCGGCGTGAGCGACCATGACATGCATTGCGCCCATCGGTCCTGCACCTATCACTACGACGTTGTCGTACATCTTGACGTTGAGGACGTACAGTACGCTGAACATGCATTCGGCGAGGGGCATCGAAATAGCTCCAGATTCGTAGTCAACATTCGAGGGGAGTTCGAAGACCGAGGCGAAAGGAAGCATCGCCCCAAACCGGGGATGTATACGGAGTTTTCCTTCGATCTTGGCGTATTCGGCGTATCCTGTGAAACCAGCTCCTTTGATCCTTTGACCCACCTTGAATTTGCTGACGGCATTCCCGACTTCTACTATATCGCCGGTCCACTCATGTCCAGGGTTGAAAGGCCACTGGAGAACCCCGTGGTTTCCGGTCATGTATTTCCTGTAGTCTGTAGGGCAGACAGAGCACGCCCTTACCTTTACGAGTAGGTCATTCTCCCCGACCTCGGGTACGTCGGTCTCGACGACCCGAAGATCTGTGACTGGTTCCCCGGGTTTGATCTTAGATTTATCCCTCTCGAAGAGTAGGGCAGCATTCATCTTTCTTGCTACCAAAACATCTAACCTCTATTGCAGGATACGTTGGGTTTACTTATGTAAGGTTTAGTTGTCTCGCCGATGTTAAAGAGACCGCTGAGGTCTTCATGCTTTGCCAGAGCTACCGAATAGGCGCATCTTGCCTTTGATCGCTTCTTTTACCGCATCCCTTCCAGCACCTAAGTAGTCGTCTTGCTTGAATGTTTCGGGATGCTCCTGAAGGTATTCTCTCACCCTGCAAGTGAATGCCAACCGCAGGTCGGTGGCGATGTTGACCTTGCATATCCCGAGTTGGACTGCCTTTTTGATGTCTTCGTCCGGTACGCCTGTCGCTCCTTTCCATTGAGCCCCTACTTTCGCGCCGCGTTTCACCACATCCTCGGAGACACCGGACGCTCCATGCAGGACCAGAGGAATGTCTATGACCTCCGAGAGCTCTTTCAGCCTATCGAAAGCCAGTTTGGGTTTTCCTTTGAACTTGTATGCCCCGTGGGCGGTACCGATGGCGACGGCAAGCGAGTCTATTCCGGTCGCTTCGACGAATTCTTTTGCCTCTTTCGGGTCGGTCAATAACGCTTCCCGGTCTCTTTCGCTCATATCCTCGGTTATGCTCTCGATATGCCCGAGTTCTGCCTCGACAGGCACCCCCACGGGATGAGCCAATTCCGCCACTTTCTTTGTGATCTTAAGGTTATCTCGGAACTCAAGTGCAGATCCGTCTATCATAACGGATGTGAAGCCCGCACGCAGCGCAACAAGTATGTTGTCGGGGTTCCTGCAGTGGTCAAGGTGAAGGGAGACGGGAAGATCTGTCCTGTTTGCAAAGATCCTTACCATCGCTCCAAGGCTTTCGGGACCAAAATACTTCATTGCACCCTCGGAAGCGGCTACGATCGCCGGCGATCTCTCTTCTTCAGCAGCCAAAGCAATCGCTTGTATGAACTCAAGATTCCCTAGGTTGAAAGCTCCAACAGCGTATTTCTTGACCTTTGCTTTATCAAGCAACTCTCTGTTCGTTACAAGCAACAAACTCACCTGTTCATCTTCCAATCACTGACCATAACATCAAAAGCATTTCGGAGAAACATATCCCTTTACGCCAGAGAGGGAACTCGATCAACATGCTGCCTGACTCCCCAGGTCTATGGAGGTAATACCTAATCCAATTTTTCGAATTCTTAGGGATAGGTACACTTTATGGGAGATCAGCCGATCAAGAGATTCTATAATAGAGTTTGTATCCTTGATCTACCGGTTCAATCTTGGTGATTCCTACTCCTCTGATCTCAGAGATGTCTTTCACATGGGTTCCGCCGCAAGGTATTGGGGTTTGCCCTTCAATTGTGACTAAACGTAGCTCGATATCATCTGGAAGTCGATCGATATTCGGCGCGTTTGGGGTCCTCCTCATCACCTCCTGTTTCGAAACCTTCTCGGTTATGACAGGTCTCCCCTCGAAGATTTTCTGGTTGACGATTCTCTCGATCTCCTCTACTTGTTCTTGGCGCGGAGGCTTGCCTGTGTAGCCAACCCAGCAGGGTTCTCCAAGCCAGGACCCGGTCGTCTGGACTCTATTGCTGGTTACTAGTTCGATGCAGTAGTCTAGCAGATGCCCTGCAGTATGCCTCCTCATTAGCAGGTGTCTGAGATCCCAATCCAATCTCCCCTCCACAGACCCATCGAGTCTTTCTCCAAGCGTCATTTTTCCCCAGTGTACGACAACCCCTTTAACCAACATTGTCTTCTTGATCCGGATTTCTCCGGATGGACCGAAGATCTTGCCTTTATCTGAGGGCTGTCCACCGGATTTGGGGTGGAAAGCTGTCTGGTCCAAAACCACATATGCGTGCTTCTTCTTGTCGGGCTCGAATCTCAAGACTTTAGACGTGAACGAAGCTAGGTAGGAATCTTGCCAGTAGAGAAGTTCGGTCTTTGGGCAGGTCACAAACTCTTCGATCCTCAATCTCTCCACCCCACTTAATATTGATTTGAAGGTGCCTTGTGTACTGCTAGCGGTTTTCTGTAGCTCTCTGTACGAGTTCTCTTGGATTGTCTTTGACCACCTTGACGGCGGCGTCTCGGTCGAGTCCTGCTCCTAGCGCTATTCGATATGCCTGTTCTTGTGTGAGGAGTTCTTCAGGGGCGTGTAGGTCTGTATTCAGGATCATTTTCGCTCCTGTCTTTGACGCTATTTCAGCAACGTGACCGTTGGTAAGGCAGTGCCCTGGTCGTGATGAAAGCTCAAGATAGATATCGTTTTTCTCAGCCAACTTGGCTTCTTCCTCGGTCAGCAGTCCAGGGTGTGCAAGGATGTCGATCAGGTTACAGCTAAGCGATCTGAGGTTGGTTCCGGGAAGTACTGGTTCCACCAGAGTTTCTCCGTGAGCCACAACCAGCTGTGCCCCGAGCTCCTTTGCTTTTTCAGCGAGCCTATCAATCATGGAGACAGGTACATGGGTGATCTCGACTCCAGGGATCACTAGTAAGTCCGTGTCTTTGTTGAGGTCTCTTGAGACCGGAACCATGGAGGATACGACCGTTTCCAGATTTGAAGAGTCTACGTGATCGGTTATTGCGATAGCTTCGTAACCGAGGACGCTCGCTCGTCGAGCCAGCTCGCTGGGAATCAGACATCCATCGCTGAGGATCGAATGCATATGCAGGTCGATACGGTGCCCTAAGTCGCGCTTCACGTCTATTCACCGTCCCTCTTCTCATCTCCAATATGTGGTAGAATTCTCTTCAGTCCTTCTTTCCCGATTTCTCTGAAGAAGCAGGATGCGTATCCCTCGTGGCAGGGGTATCCGATCTGCTTGACCTTCAGGAGGACCGCGTCTTCATCGCAGTCTACCAGGATGCGTTCAACTTCCTGGAAGTGACCCGAATGCTCTCCCTTCAGCCAAAGTTTCTTTCTCTTTCTACTCCAGAAGTGTGCTTGACCGGTTGTAAGGGTTTTCACTACGGCTTCCTTGTTCATGAACGCAATCATCAGAATCTCGTTCGTGATGGAGTCCTGAACGATCGCCGTGATCAATCCGTGATAGTGGTAGTTCAAGGATTCGGCGAGTCTTTCGGCTTCGGTTTCTGCCATCTTCATTGGGACCGCCCTCATCGAGCTGGATGGCTTTTCTTGATAGGGTGCCTCGTGAATAAGATTACGGTTCCTGATCAGTAAGCTAGCTGGCTGCTCGATCTGACTTAGAATCCTCTATATTTGCAGGGTTTTTCTGGAATCTGATGTCTACGGCTCTTCCATGGGCATGGAGCTTCTCGGCATCGGCAAGGACATTTATTGTCTTCTTGAGGTTTTCCAACCCCTTCTTGCTCAGGCGTTGAACGGTTATTGTCTTGATGAAGTCTTCCACGGACAAACCGCTTCGAGTCTTCGCGTGTCCACCGGTCGGTAGGACATGGTTTGCTCCGGTTGCATAGTCGCCTGCCGCGACAGGGGAGTAGTCACCCACGAGTATTGACCCTGCGTTGGCAACTCCGTCAAGAATCCTTGTCGGATTCATCACCATGATTTCTAAGTGTTCTGGTGCGTACTGGTTGACAAACTTCAGGGCTTCATCCAGATCCTTCGCAAGCAAGATTGCCCCACAACTGTCTAGCGATGCTTCTATCCCACGTCTATTCGGCGCTTTCTCCAGCATTCTTTCTATCTCGTTTTGGACCTTGTCTGCAAGAGATGCGGAGTCTGTGACAAGGATTGCCGGGGACGCACCTTCAGGACCGTGTTCTGCTTGAGAGATCATGTCTGCAGCGATCAGCCTCGCGTCCGCACTGTCGTCTGCCAACACTAGCACTTCGCTGGGACCTGCAGGCAAGTCTATGTCTATCTTCGGGAAGATGAGGAGTTTGGCGGTTGTGACGTAGGGGTTTCCTGGCCCAAAGATCTTGTCGACCCTGGGGAGAGACTCGGTTCCATACGCCATCGCTGCTATCGCTTGGGCACCTCCGGCTTTATAGATCTCCGTAGCCCCGGCTAGGTCGCAGGAGACGAGTATGCTGGGAGGGATGGTCCCCTCGTGTCTGGGAGGCGAACAAACGACGATCTGATTGACCCCTGCAACCCTTGCGGGAATTATAGTCATCAACGCGGTGGAGGGGTATGGATAGACACCTCCGGGAATGTATATTCCTACGCGTCCTATTGGTCTCCGGACTCGGCTGAGAACGATTCCTTGCTGGATCTCGATCTCTTGGTCCTGCATGGTCAATTGGGATCTGTGGAATCTTTCGATATTCCTCGCCGAATGCTCTAAGGCTTCTAAGAGGGAGGAGGGGGTCTTTGAGTACGCGTCTTTAATCTCGCTTTCTGTCACTTTCATTTGGGAAGCAGTCAGATCGACCTTGTCGAATCTCTTCGTGTACTCTATGAGTGCCTTGTCCCCTCTCTCCTGGACATCCTTGACTATTCTTTGGACGCTACCTCGTATCGCTTCTATGTCGACAGACGTCCTTTCAAGGATTTGTCTTCTTTCTTCTTGGTTGAGTTCGATGAGGTTTCTCACTCTGAGCAAGATCAACCTTCCAGGCTGTTGTTTCTATAGGCTCGTTTGACCGGTTTTTCGATCTCTCGGAGAGGTTGCCACCGGGCTATTCAAGAAGGCCTTTCTGGCTGGGAATCTCCTTTGGGGTTCGACTGTCTATCTCGACTGCTTGCCTGAGCGCCAGTCCGAGGGCTTTGAATAACGATTCGGCTTTGTGGTGGTCGTCTCTTCCTGTGAGAATCCGTGCGTGTAGGTTGATTCCCGAATTCTGGCCGAAGCTTTGTAGGAAGTGAGGAATCAGGTTTAGCGGCAGGTCTCCTACTTTTTCTGTGGAGAATTTCATTTTGGATGACACCACTCCACGACCACTTATATCAAGAGAGACTAGTGACAGTGCCTCGTCCATTGGGGTGATGGCGTACCCGAATCTGCGGATTCCCTTCTTGTCTTTCAAGGCTTTCTTCACGGCGTTGCCTAGGACGATGCCTATGTCTTCGATTATGTGGTGACCGTCGATCGGTTTGAGGTCTTTTGATTCTATGGTGAGGTCGAAGAGTGCGTGCTTCGAGAAGGAACCTAGCAGGTGATCAAACGCAGCGATCCCTGTGTTTATCTCGTTTTTTCCGTTTCCATCAAGGATTATTTCCACTTTAACTGTGGTCTCTGTAGTCTTCCTTGATACACGTCCGTTACGCATCTGACGCTGCTTCCTGTGCTTGTCGAAGTGTGAATGCTCCTTTATATAAAGCCATGCCAACCACTGCGGCGTGTATCTCTGCATCTCTCAAGGCTCTTAGATCGCTTAGGGAAGATACGCCGCCCGAGTAGATTATCGGGGTTCCGGTGCAGTCGACTATCCTTCCGATTTCCTTGAAGTCTAGTCCAATCATCGTTCCTTCGATAGCGACGTTTGTGTAGAGGTAAGCCGCTGGTAGAAACCGATCAAACCTGCTGATTGCTTCAGGGATTTTTAGTGAGGTTTCCTTCGTCCAGCCGTGAGTGACGATTCTTCCCTCTTTGGCATCGAGTGCGATGATCAGATTCTCGGAGGGAATTAGGTCGAGAAGCTCTGTGATAAATCTCGGGGTCTCGATGACCTTTGTCCCGAGGATCAGCCATCGGGCTCCGAGATTAAGTATCTCTAGGACGTCTTTCTTAGTTCTTATTCCACCACCGACCTCTACGGGTATCGAGACTGCTTCGATGATCTTCCCTATGGTCTCCCTATTCGTTCCTTTGTTCCCGATTGCTCCGTCGAGGTCTACGACATGGAGAATCTCTGCTCCTTGGTCTTTCCAGTAGACTGCCAACCTGACGGGATTGTCAGAGACTTCGATGCCGGTTCCAGGGACTCCTTGGATGAGCTTGACGCTCTTCCCTTCTTTGATGTCAATAGAGGGAACCACCTTCAACACAATTCCTCCTGCGGCAACGGTTCAACGGGAACGATTGCCCCTAAAAAACGCTTTGCCCCCTTCTTGTCGCGCTAAGCTATCTTCTATTATATGTTAGCGTTTCATGTTGCGATGGATCTCAGATATCCTTACCAGAGCCTTCTGGTATACTTGAATGGCCCCCAAGAATTCCTGGAGATCTATCTTCTCGCGTGGTGAGTGATCAAGATGTGAGTCGCCAGGCCCATAGGTGATTACGGGGACTTTCAATTCATGCCCCAAGATATTCATGTCCCCTGTCCCGGTCTTCCTGATGTATTTGGCGGGTTCCTGATAGACATCCTTGATGGCGCCGTTGAATGCTTGGGCGATCGGGGATCTGATGCTAGTCTCGAAGGGTTCTACGCTGTCGTCGATGTGAAACTCGACCTTAGATTCCGGATTCTCTGCACGGAATTTCTTGATCTCTTCTCTTAACTCCGATAGCACTTGGTCGATGGATAGTCCCACCGGAATTCGCATGTCTACATTCATCTCACATTTGTCAGGGGTAACATTGAAGTCGGATCCCCCTCCGATGCCTGTGATACAACTCGTCATTTCTTGGTAGTGGGTTTCCGCCGTTACTCTATTGGAGGTATATTCTGAGATCCGTTTCCAAAGGTCAAATGCTTTTAGTATCGAGTTCGGGAATGCCCATGGGGCGCTAGGGTGACCTGATTCTGTGGATACCTTGAGCGTGAGATGCAGACTGCCTTTGTATCCGATTGTGATTCTCTTTACTCCGCTTGGTTCTCCGAAGACAGCGTAGTCTATTTGAGGGCGTTGGTCGATCAAGGCTTTCACTCCGTCTCCTTTTCTTTCCTCTTCCACAACCCCGACCATCAGGACCCTGCCAGATCTCTTCTCCAGGCCGTGTCTAGCCGCAGCTACGATCATAGCTATCAGAGGACCCTTTGCATCTACCGTGCCTCTCCCGTGGAGATGTCCATCCACCTCCTTCACAGGGATGGGTCCTGGTATTGTATCCATGTGCCCACAAAACAAGGTAGTAGGCTCACCTGAGCCTATAATCCCGTGGACGTTTCCGATCTCGTCTATTTTAACCTCGAATCCCAGCTCTTTCATGGTCTCTGCTAGGAAAACTGCGATTTGTTCTTCTTGTCCGCTTGGGCTTTGAATTTCGACAGCAGATTTTAGGAGAGAGAGTGCGAATGCGTCATTTGCTTCTTTCTTCAAGATCCCATCCTCGGTCTAGAGGTTATTGGAGGGTTAGTGCCAGGTCTTCAGCACTATTAGGGTGTTGGTCTTTGATATTCCTTTGACGTGTCTGATCTTATCGATGCAGTCATTTATCGACTCGATATTTTCTCCTGAGATTGCGGTGAGGAGATCGTATTCGCCAGAGAGTTCGTATATTTTTTTGACACCTAGGATCGTTCTTACTTCTTCAGCGATCTCCGGGGTTGAAGCCTCAGGCATCGCAGAGAGGAGTGTCACGGCCTGAATTCTCTCAGTCTCAGCGGTCTCTATGGTGAATCTCTTGATTACTCCTTGAGTTGTCAGGCGGTTCACTCTTTGCCTGACGGTACCTTCAGAGATGGAGAGTTGATCCGATATCTTTGTGAAGGCGGTTCTTGAGTCTCGTGAAAGGATTTGAAGAATCTTCTTGTCTATATCATCTAGGCCTCCTTTAGCTCTCTGAGGAGATCTTCTCTCCATCCCTCTTATGCGACTCCTTTCTTCATTCGAGTCTTCTCTTCTTCTTCAAAGAGTAGGTCCAATATCTCGACGGCTTTGTCTATTTGGTCTCGACTTATCACGAGAGGGGGTAGAAATCTTAGGACGTTACGTCCTGCGTAGAGAAATATGGCCCCATGTTTCAGCCCGTTGAAGATGATATCTTTCACAGGGAATCTCATCTCGACGCCGATCATCAAACCTCTGCCTCTAACCTCTCTGATTACACGGTACTTTCCTTGGAGTTCTTCCAGTTTCTTCTTGAAGTATTCCCCGTCTTTCGCGGCTTTTTCCACTAGATTCTCTGATTGGATCGCTTCGATTGCAGCAAGGCTTGCAGCACAGGCGAGGGGGTTTCCACCGAAGGTACTGGTGTGGTCGCCAGTACTGAAGTTACTCATTACATCTTTCTTCGCGAAGGTTATCCCCATCGGGACACCCCCTGCGACTGCTTTCGAGGAACACATCACGTCAGGTATGACTCCCGAGTGTCTTGAAGCCCACATCTTGCCGGTTCTTCCGAATCCGGTTTGAACCTCGTCGAAGATCAGAACCAGCTCATGGCTGTCGCAGAGTTCACGCAGTTCTTCCAAGAACCCTTCCGGGGGAACCCGTATCCCGCCTTCTCCTTGGATCGGCTCGACGAGTACGGCTGCAGTATTCTCCCCGACCAGCTTCTCTACCTCTTCGATGCTACCGTATCTCGCGAAATTGAACTCGGGAACCAGCGGTGCGAACGGGTCTCGATACTTCCGGTTCCAGGTGGCTGAGAGCGCACCGAAGGTCTTCCCGTGATAGGCGTTGTTGAAGGCGATGATTCCTGGTTTACCGGTCTTCTTTCTGGCAAGTTTGATGGCGCATTCGACTGTTTCAGCTCCACTGTTGCAGAGGTAGAACATGTCGAGCCCTGGTAGAGTGATCTCTTCTAGCTTCTTGAGTAGCTGGGCTCGCGTATTGTTGTATATGGACCCGTGGCATGAGATCAGGATCTCTGCCTGTTGTTTGATTGCTTCCACTACTTTGGGGTGGCAGTGCCCGACTATGGCTACCCCGTATGCCCCCATACAGTCTATGTATTCTTTCCCGTTTACGTCCCAGATAGTCGCGCCCAGCCCTTTTACCACTGCCAGGGGCAGCTTCGCGTATACTGGGGCCAGGTAACTATCTTCTATCTCCATTATTCTTTGTTCGTTCATGTTGTCACAACCGTTCCTTTTCCCCCGGATAACGCTGAAGACACGGGATCTTCTATGAGCCCGGAGGTTATGACGACCTCTTTCGCACCGAGGTCAAGGGCCTCGACAGCCGCATGTATCTTTCTCATCATTCCATGCCCGATGTTTGGGATAATTTCTTCGGCTTCCCGACGGCTCAGTTTCGGCACGACTTTTTCTTTGAGGAGTAGTCCCGGAACATCGGTTAGAACAATCCATTTGTCCGCCTTCAAACCCCCGGCAACGGATGCCCCGGCCCGGTCAGCGTCGACGTTGAGAAGCTCGTATTCGTCCCCGAGTGCTATCGGGGCGATTACTGGCAGGTATTGGTTTGCGAGCAGCGTGTTCAAGAGGGTGACGTTGACTTCGGTGATCTTGCCAGTGTACCCTCCTTCTATGACCCTTTTTCTCCCCCGTTCGTCGATTATCACCAGTCTCCTCTTTCTTTGAGCCCTTAATATACCTCCGTCGGCACCGGACAGGCCTAGTGCGTTGACACCGCCGCTCTGAAGTCTGGCGACCAGGCTCTTGTTGATCTTTCCCGCCATCACCATCACGAAGATCCCTGCGGTCTCTTTGTCCGTGTAGCGGCTTCTCATTCCCCCCGGGGACACGACGAATGTCTGTTCTTTGCCTAGTTTCTCTGCGGTCTCCGTCACCTCGATTCCACCGCCATGAACAAGAACCAGCCCGGAGGATTGAGATACCCGGTTGACGTCTTGGACGAGGTTGTCGGTGAACCCTTTGCGGAGGGTATTGCCTCCGATCTTAACAACTATTGTCATCGGTTACACCGGGTGAAAGCCCATGAGTTCCAGTCCAAGTGTTTCCGGCCAACCATGGAGGATGTTCATGCTTTGAACCGCGCTTCCCGCGGCTCCTTTCACTAGGTTGTCGATGGCCGAACAGAGTATCACACGGTTCAGGTGCGTATCGATTTCAAAAGAGATGTCGCAGAAGTTTGATCCTACTACTACCTTCGGGTCGGCGAGACGGTATACTCCTCTCTGGTCTCGAACGAGTCTTACGAAATCCTCGTCTCTATATGCTGCTCTGTATACCTTCCAGAGGGTCTTCATCTCGATCGGTTCGGAGGGGAAGACGTGGGATGTGGAGAGGATTCCGCGGACTATGTCTACTGCGTGGGCGGAGAGTCCTACCTTATATCCGCCTCCTCCGAAGAGGTTTAGTTCTTGCTCGATCTCGGCGGTGTGTCGGTGTCCTGAAGGCATGTACGGCCTGACTACGCCGCTTCTTTCCGGGTGGTGGGTTGATGGGGACGGGTGCTCACCGGATCCGGACGATCCTATCTTTGAGTCCACAATTATCTTGTCCTTTACTATTAGACCGGCTTTCGCGATTGGGACCAGCCCTAATATCCCGCTCAATGCCAGGCATCCCGGGCAAGCGACTAGTTTTGCGTTTCGTATCTCATCGCGATGGAGTTCGGGGATACCGTAGGCTGCTTTCTTGAGTATGTCTGGGTGGGGGTGTTCCCATCCGTACCATGTTGGGTAGTCGTCGGGGTTCCTCAGTCTGAAGTCTGCGCTGAGGTCGATGGTCTTCATGCCCACTTCTAGGACCTGGGGTACCAAGTCTTTGGAGACTCCGTGGGGGGTCGAGAAGAATACTAGATCGGTCTCCTTTGATATTCTGTCGAGGTCTAGGGGTGAGAATTTCAGGTTGGTTCTCTTTCTCAGGTTGGGGTGGGTTCTGAAGAGGTATTCGCCTGCAAGTTTCCTGGAGACCGCTATGGTGACCTCGACCTTGGGGTGGTTGAGGAGTATTCTTAGGAGTTCGCCGCCTCCGTATCCTGAGGCCCCGACTATGGCAATTTTCAATCTTTCTTCGTTCATCTTCCTTTCGCCTTTTGTAGTATGAATTTTATTATCTTCTTGGCTATGCTTGTCTTCGTAGCTGATTGCGCGCCTTTAAACTCTACAGTATGGTTTACCTCGTGGACAAGCAGGCCTCGAGGGCTCTCCATAAGGTCGATGCCCAAGACACCGCCGCCGACTGCCTTTGAGGCTTTGAGGCAGAGGTCTTCTAGTTCGCCTGTTATTGGGCAAGGAGCCGCTTTTCCGCCTCGAGCGATGTTGGTCTTCCATGTGCCGGTGGCTGCGTACCGGTATGTCGAGGCGGCTATCTCGTCTCCGACCATGACGATTCTAAGATCTCGGGGTGGTCTGTCGATCATCTCTTGGAGGTAGTATATTTGGTAGAGGGGATGCATGAATTTTCGTTCCTCGAGTATTGCTTCCGCGATATCCCTGTTTCTGAGTGGGACTATATGTCTCCCCCAGCTTCCGACTACCGGTTTCAGCACCACAGGGTATCCGATTGTGTCGAGTGTTTTCATCGCGGCTTCGGGGGTGAAGGCTATCTTGGTCTCTGGTGTGGGTATGTTTGCTCTTGAGAGTGTCAACGTGGTCAGGAGTTTGTTGCCGCAGATCTGGGCGGTCGAGAGTCTGTTTATGACCTCTTTTCCGTGTTCTTCTAGTATGGCGGTTGCGTGAAGACTTCGGAAGTATCCCATGCATCTCTGGAGGACGACTTCTCCGAACTTCTTCTCGATCTCTGACTCTGCCAGCGCGTTGAGGTATATCGACTTGACGTCGATTCTGTTCATCTCGACGCCTTGTTTCTTGGCGGCGTCGATGAGGGCTTTTTCCTCCCATCTGATACGATCGTACAACAGGCTAACGTTAGGTGTCAGTTCATTCACCCCAGTCTTCTCCTTCGATCTCTGCTTTGACCACTTTGACTTCGTCTCCCTCGATCTCTTGTACCTCCAACTCGAGTCCGCAGTCGGGGCAGCATAGGATCTCGCCGATCAAGACGTCTTCCGGGACTTCTACGTCGCCGTCGCATTCTGGACATTTGACTATCGTCTCGCCTCACCTCCTCGAGCCTAGACTTCTCTTGCCCACTGAGAGTTTGATAGATACTCGTTCAGTGATCTTACACGCATCACGTTGTTCAATCCCCCTTTCTCAAGCGAGGAGACGAGTGCCTCGGCGGTCTCCATCTGCGTGATCACAGGGATCATCATTTCGGTGGCTGACCTCCGTATCCTGTAGCCGTCGGTCACCGTCGCCTTCCTTCTAGTTGAGGGGACGTTTATCACGAGACCCGGCTTTTTCTCAACGATGAAGTTTGTCACGTTATCTTCTCCTTCACCTATCTTCTTCACGACGCGAATATCTTTCAATCCGGAATCTATCATCGCGTTTGCCGTTCCTTCGGTTGCGTAGATCTCGTAGTTTAATCTCTGGAGTCTCTTCGCCAAGGAGGCTGCCTTCTTATGGTCTTCCTTTCTTACGGTGATCAGTACGGGATGGTATGGGTGAGGGATCTTCAATCCGCCAGAGACGAGGCTCTTGATGAGCGCGACTGGGAAGTCGTAGTCGAGGCACGCGACTTCTCCTGTAGACGTCATCTCAACCCCGAGTGTCGGGTCGGCGCCTCGAAGTCTGACGAAGGAGAACGTGGGGGACTTCACCGCCGTATGAAACATGGGAGCTTTCTTGAGACAGTTTAAGTCGCGCAGAGTCTTTCCAAGCATGACCTTGGCGGCGATTTGGATAAGGGGGATTCCGGTCGCCTTGCTGGTGTAGGGGATGCTTCGGCTTGCGCGTAGATTCAATTCGAGTATGTAGACTTTCCTATTCTTGACTATGAATTGAATGTTGAAGGGCCCTCTTATCCCTAAGGCTCTCGATATCCTGGTTGTATAGTCTTCTATTGTCGAGATCGTCTCGGTTGTCAGTGTCTGGGGAGGTATGACCATGGTGGCATCTCCGCTGTGGGTTCCAGCTAGTTCGATGTGTTCTATTATTGCTCCGATGAGGACGTCTCTTCCGTCGCTTACCGCATCCACTTCTACTTCTCTGGCGTCTTGGATGAACTTGCTGACTACTACTGGATAGTCCTTTGAGATCTTGGTTGCAACCTCAACGAATTTGACCAGTTCTTCTTCGTTCTTTGCAACCCGCATCGCTGCCCCGGAGAGAACGTAGGAGGGCCTGATTATCGTAGGGTATCCGATTTTTTTGGCAAAGTTCTTGATTTCTTGGGTCGAGGTCAGGCTTCTCCAAGTGGGTTGCGGGATATCCAGGCGATCTAGGTAGCTGCTGAACTTGGATCGATCCTCCGCTTTGTCGATGTTCTCGGCGCTTGTACCTAGGATTCTGACTCCGTTCTGCGCCAACCTGAGGGCGAGGTTGTTAGGTGTTTGTCCGCCTACGCTTACTACGACTCCGATCGGTTTCTCGGCTTCTACTATGTCTAAGACTCTCTCTAGTGTCAGTTCCTCGAAGTATAGTTTATCGGACATATCATAGTCGGTTGAGACCGTCTCAGGATTGTTGTTGACAACTATTACCTCTTGGATTCCTTCGTCCTTCATAGCCCAAGCGGTGTTCATGGTACAGTAGTCAAATTCTACACTGCTTCCGATTCGAATGCAGCCCGCTCCAAGGACCACGACTTTGCTTTTCCTCGACGTGAAGTCGACGTCGTCTTCCGAGTCTCCGTATGTTGCATAACAGTAGTTTGTCTTTGATTCCCATTCGGCAGCCATGGTGTCGACTATCTTGAATTTCGGTACTATGCCTCCCTGTATTCGATATTTCCTGATCTTCTCTTCGTTTGTGTGAAGGCATCTCGCGATTTGGAGATCGGAGAATCCAAGTTCTTTTGCTCTAGCTATGAGTTTCTTAGAGTCTTCGCGGAAGCTGCTGTTTCTCAATTCGGCCTCTATTCGTACGATGTTCTGGATCTTGTAGAGGAACCAAGGATCGATTCCGGAAAGACTGTGAATCTTCTCGATGGAGAAACCGGCTTTCATTGCTCTTGGAATGATGAACAGCCGTTCGTCGGTTGGTTCCCTAAGCATTTTCTCAAGTTCGGAGAGGGCGACAGGAGCGTCGTCTTCGGGGTTGCACACTAAGCCGATCTTCCCGATTTCTAGTTCTCTGACGGCCTTCTGAAGGGCCTCTTCGAAGCTCCTTGCGATCGACATGACCTCGCCGACGGACTTCATCATTGGGCCGATTCTTCGATCGACGAATCCTGGAAACTTCTGGAAGTCCCAGCGGGGGATTTTAACTACCAAGTAGTCTAGCGCCGGCTCGAAGCAGGCAGTTGTCACTCCTGTGACCTTGTTTGGAAGGTCAGTAAGGGAGTAGCCTATGGAGAGTTTGGCTGCGATGTACGCCAGAGGATACCCGGTTGCCTTTGAGGCCAAGGCGCTCGATCGGGACATGCGCGGGTTGACTTCTATCGCTACGAAGTCCTCGCTCTGGGGGTCAAGCGCGAACTGGATGTTGCATTCTCCGACGATGCCAACTTCACGGATCACCCTGATGGATGCGCTGCGCATCATCTGGAATTCTCGATTGTTCAGTGTTTGAGTTGGCGATACTACTATGCTGTCTCCCGTATGTATCCCCATGGGGTCTAGGTTTTCAAGTCCCGCGACAACGATAGTGTTGTTTTGGTAGTCTCTCATTATTTCGTACTCGAGTTCCTTCCATTTGTCAAGATACTTCTCGATCAGGACTTGATGGGTGATTGTGAAGGGGAAGGCGAGGTCCGCTATTCCTCGTAGTTCATCGGCGTCGTAGGCGATCCCTGAGCCTCCCCCCCCTAGCATGAACGCGGTTCGTACTATGACCGGGTATCCTATATCCTTAGCTACCCGTAACGCTTCCTCAGTATCGTATGCGACATCGCTCTGGGGGACAGCCACATTCGCCCTGTACATAGCCTCTTTGAAGAGAAGTCTATCTTCCGTGATCTCGATCGCTTCTAGCGAACTGCCGAGGATTCTCACGTTTTCTTTCTCGAATAGCCCGGACTTCCCGAGCTGCCAGCCGACGTTGAGTGCCGTCTGTCCTCCGAACCCCAGCAGTATTCCGTCGGGGCGTTCCTCCCTGACTATCTGTGATACAACGTCAGGGTTGATCGGCTCCAAGTAGACCTTGTCAGCCATTCTAAGGCTTGTTTGGATGGTGGCGACGTTCGGATTGACAAGGATGGTCTCTATTCCTTCCTCGCGCATAGCCTTTAGTGCCTGGGATCCGCTATAGTCAAACTCGGCGGCTTGCCCGATTACGATTCCACCGCTGCCAAGTATCAGTACTTTTCGAATATCCTCGAATCTCGGCATTCGATCACCCGCGATGTTTCCGGACTTCGTCCACAAATTTGCTGTATAGGTAGGTTGTGTCTTCAGGACCTGGCGTTGCCTCTGGGTGGTATTGGACTGCGAATATCGGCAATGATTTATGGGATACCCCTTCGACGGTGCGATCGTTTGCGTTGATCTGAGTCACTCTGAGTATCTTTGGATCGAGGGAATTGGCGTCGAGTGCGTAACCATGGTTTTGGCTAGTAATATAGCAATTTCCTGTGTCGAGGTCGACGCAGGGATGGTTTTGGCCACGATGTCCAAACTTGAGTTTATACGTGTCCCCCCCAAGTGCCAGACCTATGACCTGAAGCCCTAGACAGACGCCCATCATTGGGATTCCCTTTTCAGCCAAAGCTGCTACGGTTTCTATCAGATACGGGATCTTCTTTGGGTCTCCAGGCCCATTTGAGACAAGTATCCCATCCGGCTTGAAATCCAGAATCTCTCTTTCGCTTAGAGTTGGAGGGACTATCGTAACGTTGATCCCGAGCGATAGAAGGTTGTTCAGGATATGTCTCTTGAATCCGCAGTCGATCATTACGACGGTTATTTCGGATTCTATCTCGTGCTTCAATACTTCTTTAGTAGCGACTTCCTTGACTAGATCTGATAGGTTGGGGTCCGCTACCTCTTTGGCTTCGGCGCGGATCTCTTCCAAGTCTGGCTTTTCGCCGTTCTCGAATACTTCCAGGATGCCGAGCATTGTTCCGTGTATTCGGATCTTCTTGGTTAACATTCTTGTGTCAACGCGTTCAATCCCAGGCACCCCACTCTTATCCAACCATTCGGTCAGGGTCATCTTTGATCTCCAATGAGAAGGAGCTACGCAAAGATCGTGGATTACGTATCCCCGTATCTTCGGTCCATCAGATTCAAATGAGTCTGGGTCGACCCCATAGTTTCCAATTAGGGGATAGGTTTGGATGAGGATTTGCCCGTAATAGGAGGGGTCGGTGATAGACTCGGGGTAACCAACCATCCCCGTGTTGAAGACTACTTCCCCCGAGGCTTTACAGGAACCGCCAAAGCCTTGTCCCTCAACTATTGTACCGTCGGCTAACGCGAGAATAGCTGGTTTCTGCTCTGGACCGCCGGAATTGGATTGTTTCAATCGTGATCTTCCCGTACTTCGTCGTTCTCTGACTTATTCCTTTCCTAGTGATTCCCGATATTCACCTGTGGTCGTCTAAGCGATTGGCTTTCAATCCCTCTTTTTCTCGTTCACTTCGTACTTTCTCTTGAGACTCGTTTCTCTTCAGATTCCTTCTGCAAGAGTATCCTCTTGGCTGTTGTCGTGGGAAGACCCCAGAGTTTGATGAAGCCTTCTGCCAGTGACTGATCGAACGTGGAGGATGCATCATAGGTTGCCAGACCAATATTGTATAACGAATAAGGTGATGTTCGCCCCACTGGGACGGCGAGTCCTCTGTGGAGTCTCAGTCTCACCTCTCCTGTTACTCTCTCCTGCATCGTATCGATGAAGGCGTCTAGGTCGTCTCTCAATGGTTCCATCCAGAGACCTTCATAGATGAGGTTCGACCATTTGTTCTCGACGATTGTCTTGAATTGGGCTTCGTGTCGTGTTACGACGAGTTTCTCGAGATCCTTATGTGCGACCAGTATGCACGCAGCGGCTGGACACTCGTAAACCTCTCGAGATTTGATTCCGACCAGCCGGTTCTCTATGTGATCGATTCTTCCAACCCCGTGTTTTCCCGCCAGCACATTCAGCTGTCCAATGAGTTTTGAGAGCTTTAAGACCTCTCCGTTCAAGCTTATTGGAGTTCCCTCATCGAATTCGAGTGAGATATACTCGGGTTTTTCAGGGGCTCTTGTCGGCGAGGTCGTCCACTCGTAGACCTCTTCCGGCGGTTCAGTGGCTGGGTCTTCGAGGGGTCCACATTCTATGGATCTGCCCCACAGGTTCTGATCGGTACTAAAGACGCTTTTCTTCTCAGATATTCGAATGCCGTGTTTCTTGGCGTATTGAATCTCTTCGTCCCTGCTCAACCCCCACTCTCGGACCGGGGCGATTACTCGAATATCGGGCGCGAGAGATCTCGCGGTCACCTCGAATCTGACCTGATCATTCCCCTTACCGGTGCATCCGTGTGCTATTGCAGAGGCTTTCTCCCTTCGTGCAATTTCAACGAGTTTTGTGCAGATTAGAGGTCTGGAAAGCGCGGTACTCAAGGGGTAGGCTTCTTCGTACATAGCGTTCGCTTTTATTGCACGGTCTATGTATTTCTCCGCGAACTCGTCTTTGGCGTCAATCGAGTGGTGTGATTTGACTCCTATTGCCTTGGCTCGAGCTGCAATTGCTTTAAGGTCCTCTTGTTGACCCACGTCGACAGTTACGGTGACTACCTCTGCACCGTATTTCTCGGCCAGCCATTTGGCGGCAACCGAGGTGTCGAGTCCTCCAGAGAAGGCTAGAACAATCTTGTCGATTCCGGATCTTGCCATATCCGTCCCCCTTTGATTCTATCTAGGCTGGATCTTTATTTTGAGGATTTCTTTAGGGATTTCAGAGGCAGTATATAAACTTTCTGAAGAAAAACCATTGTTTCCCCAAATTACCTGAGTGTTCCTCATTTTTCTATCGGAAACAGTGAGGCATACATAATAAACCTAGGCTTACCAAGAGCCTAGTCAGAGGCGCCGATTGCCTTCGATTTGATTCGGAACGAACAAGAAATAAGATCGTTCCTTCCCCTATTGTGTATGAGTAACCGAGCCATTCGATAGGAGAGAAGATTGTTGATTACGTATATCCTGCTAGTTACAAAGATCGGAGAGGAACACAATGTCGTGAAGGAATTGGACACTTTCGCAGGGATCACTGAAGTTCTAACAGTATACGGCGAATTTGACGTGATCGCACGCGTAGAACACAAAGACATGAAAATGTTGGATACTGTGGTGACAAAGCTGAGGAAGATCGATTCTGTGTTAAGGACCGTTACTCTGATATCTAGCTGACGTTGTTCCCCGCGCCCAGCCTAGAATGAGAGCGACCCCGTGAATACCTCGTTAAATTCGGGATGAGCCCCAAGCTCCAGATACCTCGTTTCCCTAGCTAGGAGATCCATCTCTTCTCGCTCTCGAAGGGAGATAAGCGCAATCTTTGCACCAGAGACCGCAGTATTTCCCGCGAATAAGATTTTTTGATCGTCCACTTCTGGAACCAGACCCATCGTCTTTGCGTTTCGAGCATCGAGAAAAGTACCGAAAGCCCCAGCCAAGTATACTACGTCGAGATCTGAGGGGACAAGGCTCGATTCTTTTAGCAGAATCTTCCACCCGGTTCGAATTGCCGCTCTCGCAAGTTGGATTGCCCTCAGATCCTGCTGGGTGAATACGATGTCCTGACCCATCGCGGTCTTCGCCTCTTCTTCAACTAGGAACTCTAGAATACCTTCTCTTTTCCGGATTCTATTGGAATCTCGTGGACTCTTGAATCTCCCATTCTTCTCGACGAGATTCCGCCTCAACAGATTCGCGACGAGATCGATCACGCCGGACCCGCAGATCCCCCTCGGTTTCTCCTCATCGATCGTTGAATAGCTTACCCTATTCTTCCTGTCAATCTTCAGTCTCTCTATTGCACCGCTGACAGCCTTCATCCCATGGAGTATATGAACTCCCTCGAAAGCCGGACCAGAGGCGCAGGAGCAAGTTAAGACATCTCCTTTATCCGCGAGAAAGACTTCGGTATTGGTGCCAATATCCAGGGCCAGACTGGTTTGATCGGACTTGTGAATCTGAAGTGCAAGTAGGTCCGCGACGGCGTCAGACCCAACGAACCCAGCAACGATAGGGGGAAGGTGAATCCTTACGTGGTCTTTCGTGCCGAATCCTAAGTCCTTGGCCTTGAATTCCATACTTCGTTTGACTGTTGGCACGTATGGAGCAAGCGCCAACCACCGTGGATTGATGCCCAGGAATAGGTGATGCATTACCGTGTTTCCTACAGCCACGAGTTCGTAGACCTCTTCAATAGAAGCCCCCCCAACCTCCAAAGCAAGGTCAATTGCCTCCTGAATTCCACCTATGACAGCGTGTTGGAGTTCTCGGAGTTGTGAAGGCCCCGACATTGCGTGACCTATACGCGAGATGACGTCTTCACCGTATATCATCTGTGGGTTCTCAATGAATCCAGATGCCAGGCTCTTTCCCGTCTTGAGATCAACCAGGGTTGCCACTATCTTGGAAGTCCCGATGTCAACTGCAAATCCGAGGGTCGATTTTGTGGTGTTACTCTTCTCAACTTCAACCAGTGTTTCTCCTTTCCGAATGACAACGGCCACCTGACCGGAGGATTCCCTAAGAATCTCTGAGAGTCTGTAGAGAATTTGGTGATCAAAGTCGCTTACTTCGATTCCCTGGTTTCTTGTTGCATCGAGCAATCTCTCAACATCGGATCTTAGGTCTTCCAAGGTTGGGGGATCGACATTCACGGCTATCCTTATGATGCCTGGGTTGAGTTCAACGATTCTCTCGAGTCCTTCTACTTGGACTCTCCTTTGACCAATCCGACTTGTACTTGGGATTTGAACCCTAGTGTTTGATAGAATTCTTGTAAGGCAGGCGAGCCTCTTTCCTTTGAGGGTTTCCGATTTTCCGAGTCTATCATTCTCGAAATCTGTGGGAGGGGTGACGCTGTCAGGATTTGAAACTAGGACGATACATTTCGCGCATGATCCTTTTCCCCCGCACTCTGTTCTTATTCCGATACCGGTTCTCTTTGCTGCATCGAATATACTGGTTCCCGGGGTTACCGCGACCCTTTTTCCTTCGGGTTCGAAGAGTACCTGAATCCGCGTCAAAGCTTGATCACCGTCGTCGAGTTCTTATCCCTCCGGGGATCTAAAACACCAGCCGTTGAAGAAGAATAGCACTCAATGCCCCGATCCAGGTTGCTATGAAATTCACTCCATTGTTATCTAATATGTCCTTGCCTTTGACGTGTCGAGCAGGCTTATTGCAATGCCTTCTCGATTCAACAACTTTCTCACAGACGTCGCATTGATACCTAGCCTGATAGGTAGCACCCAAGATGCTGTCGATCGTGGTTCCTATGTATCCAGACACCAGAATAATGGAGAAGAGTTCGGTGAAGGAGAAAGGTCCAACGCCGATTGACCATACGGTCAAAGCGAGAATGATTGTGCTGATAAGTACTGAGAGCTCACCCAGCAGCGAGACACCGCCGGAAGTACCCGTAGGAACCTCTTTTTTCAAGTCAGTTATGAGTCTAGGAGGCGAGGGGGTCAGTATTCCAATCTCTGTAGAGAGGGTGTCCGCGAAGGCTGCTGAGACAGCGCCGATGAATCCGGTTAGGACAGTTTCAACAGAAAGCAGCGTCGATCCCAGTGCGAAGACCGCCGCCCCAAAACCGTTCGCCACTACGTTGGGCCAAGACCGTGCACCGCCCTTCTCTTGAGCTACTCCCAACGCCTGCTTCCGCGAGTACCCGAACTTTGTGAACAACGATGAAACCACCAGGAAGACTAGAAGAATCACAAACCAACGCCAACCTCCAAAAGAAAAAACAAGCAGTCCGATAGCAGAAGCTGCAACGGTTCCGCTTACGGTTAATAATCCTAGGGATAGGGAGAGTATGTCAAGAATGGCGATGACAACGATGCCGGTCAGAATCACCGAAGTCTCGACCATAAGAAATCTCTATGCTGTTATTACCAGTTCATTAAATCTGTTTTGATGAGTTACACACACATCGAATGATGCAATCAAGCTACGGCAGTAAGTACTGCATGCAACGAGAAAACGATTGCCTCATTCTGGTATAATATTCCCCATTAATTAGATCGGAAGAAAAGAAGTAGCAGATTTCCGGAGAGATTCTTTGACGTAACCATCGAGTCTGTCATGAGAATCATTGGACGTGAGATTTGGAATGTAGAAAATGAGCTGCAGTAACAACAATGGCATATCCTTCAACAATAATGTAATGCATGGATGGTAGCCCGGAGGAGATTCGAATTCGAGATCGTAATCTCCCGTCGGGAGGTGACTTCGGCTTTTCTTGCCTCCAGAGCCTCCTATGCTTGACCACTACAGTCGGCGAAGAGTATTCTTCTCCACCGGGCTATTCCGGGCTGAGATTAGACGTTCTTGATTCCCACTTTTATCATTATTGAAAGATTATTCCCTCAAGCTGCCAGTTGATTGAGGCAATGAGTCTTTCTCGGAATTAAGATGCTTTCGGAGCCGGCGCATGCTTGAATGAGTCTGAACGCAAAGAAGACCTAAAGGAAAGATTTATATATCACTTCAGGGTAAGCTTATGCTTTGCTCGCTTGATGGGGTATACTCAGTCTTCTGAGAATTCGTTTGAAGAAGTTTTGATCCTTACCTCAAGTGACGGCTTCTTGAAAGGGGGCAAATCAATGGAATTAGTCACTGAGACCAAGCTCCAACGTCGTCGTGATGTCGACCGCTGTCCAGAATGCGGTAGCCTAGACATAGTCGAGGACTATGAGGGCGGCGAGATCATATGTGGTGGTTGTGGGCTTGTTCTCCACGAAAATGTTATGGATGAGGGCCCTGAATGGAGAGCTTTCACAAGAGAGGAAAAGGAAGGTCGAAGCCGAGTGGGTACTCCCATGTCCTATTCGGTGCACGACAAAGGCCTTTCGACAATGATTGATCGCGTAAATCGCGACGCCTATGGACGCGAACTCCCAATAGCTACCCGCCTTCAAATGCTCAGACTTCGGAAATGGCAGATCCGGGCTAGAGTGCATTCATCTGTAGACAGAAATCTGGCTCAAGCCATGGCTGAGCTTGATCGACTGTCAGACAAGCTTCACGTTCCTGCTTCGGTCAAGGAAAGAGCAGCTTTAGTATACAGGAAGGCGTTAGACAAAGGTCTCGTCCGTGGAAGATCTATCTCTGCGATTGCGGCAGCTTCGCTGTATGCAGCCTGCAGATTCACGGAGACTCCTCGGACTTTGAAAGAGGTTGCCGAAGCCAGCCTCATAAAGAAGAGAGACATTGCAAGGTGCTACCGCCTACTCCTACGAGAGCTGGACATGAGAATGCCTATCACCGATCCTCTGAACTATGTCTCCAAGATCGGGTCTAGAGTGCGTATCAGTGAGAAGACCCAAAGAAGAGCAATAGAGATACTTCAACGTGCTCAAGAGAAACAAGTTGTGGCGGGGAAAGACCCGATGGGACTCGCAGCTGCAGCACTATACATCGCATGCGTCGACTATGGAGAAAGAAAGACGCAGAAGGAGATCGCGGAAGCCGCAGAGGTCACCGAGGTCACCGTGAGAAATAGATACAAAGGGCTCAAAGAGGCTCTACAACTGGAGATCTAACCCTCATCTAATCTCCCTTTTTTTATTGCCAAAACCACTGGGCTCATAGGAGAAAGCTTGGACGCCTATAGACTGGTGTATGCACGGTTGATGCTATGAGATTCCCTAGGGCACTCGTTGAGCGTTGATCTATTGGGCGAGCTATTGGACCGTGATGTTGTCGACTGGAAATCCTATCTCTGTAAGGTGGTTTCTTGCTCTTTCGCGCTGATCTCCTTGAAGGATAATCTGCCCATTCTTAGCTGTTCCACCGCAGGCACAACGCGATTTCAGTTTTTGTGCCAGCCTGCTTAAATCCTCGCTCTTCTTGTCGATGCCTTCGATGATGGTTATGGGTCGACCCCATTTCCTAGTTTCCATACGGACAGTAATTCTCTGTTGTTGTCGACTTATCTCCTCGCATGCACAGATGTCCTTGGGAAGCCCGCAAACAGGACAAATCTCAGCCATTATTTCTTGATCATTCTCCAGTTTCGTTGCCGAGAAATATTGCAGCAGGGTATTTAAGATTGATTGAGAGATTTCCCCGACACTTTTCTCAAGACGGGGCCCAGGTGTTGCCGGCTCCCTTCTGCTGTAGGACAATCCTTCTGTGGGCAGTATTTGCAATCTTTGGGTTGTGAGTGGCTACAAGAATCGTCTTCTCATAAAGAACATTCAGGCTTCTCAGAAGTATGAGTAATTCGTCTAATGTCAGAGAATCCAGATCACCGGTTGGCTCATCAAGTATCAGTATTTGAGGGTCGGTCACGAGAGCTCTGGCGACAGCCGCTTTCCGTAGTTCACCCATACTCAATTGACGGGGAATGTGCTGCATCTTCTCGCTCAACCCAACCAGCCTTAGCAGGTCTCGTGCTTTCTCCCCTTGAAGCCCATCCATCTTTCCTCTCAGGAGAAGCGGTAGCTCTACATTCTCCAGGATGGAGAGTCCCGGGAGCATATTGATGTTCTGAAACATTATTCCGAGAAAGTTTGACCTGAACTCGGCGACATCGTCCTCTCGCATAGTAGTGATCTCTTGCTCGTTTACGCGTATTCGCCCAGAAGTTGGTTTATACATCCCGGTTATCAGGTTGATTAAGGTCGTCTTCCCACTACCTGTCGGACCCACGAGAGCCACGAATTCACCTGGTCTGATCTTGACATTGACGTCCTTCAGTACAAACGAAGGTTTGCCCTCGAAGAAGAAGACTTTGGAGACGTTTCTTGTCTCTATGCTTCCGTTACCAACGTTCATGTCTGAGCGCATCTCCTACCTCGTCGTCCATGGATCGCCTGGCGGAGTAGATTCCCGAAGTTATTGTGGCTGCTACGCCAAGGAAAGCCGCAAGGAGAACGAGATCGCCGGATAACGAGGCCTGCGTAAGTGTCTGAAGACCAAAGAGGATTAAGATTCCGAGGAGCGCCCCGAGAATTGACCCGATCAAGCCCATGAGTACGGATTCTGCAATGCAGATCATCATCACTGCTGACCTCTTGGCTCCCAATGCTCGGAGAACGGCGATCTCTCTCTTCCGTCCCGAAAAGAGCAAGATCTTCGTTGTGAGAGTGCAAGTCGAGAAGACTAGGCAAGAGAGTAGTAGAACAACAACCCCGGCAAGAGCAGGCTCAAGATGGATCTGAAGCAGACTAGAGAAGACTACGAATACCGCGATTATCCCCCCCAAATTCAGAGTGGAAAGAATAGCGCTCCGCTTGGTCAAGTCTCTTTTAGCCAGATAGGAAACCGCCATCTCAACCTCGCCCCTAGGATATGGGTGACACTGGTATGTCTGTCGACGACCAATGATAATTAAGAGTGACACTCAGAAAGGTCAATAATCGCCGTTTCCCAGGGCTCAATATTGCATATTTATGCTCTATCTAGAAACCTAGAACAGTACAAACGGATGGCTGAGACAGTTTTTCTCTTATATCCTGAAAAGGGAGTCGAAGATCCGATATCACGATCAATCTCTTCCCTTGGGTCTTCGCCGTATCCAGAAGACCCAACCTCGATTTTGATGCTATTCGCTTAGACGGTCAGACATTCGGTTGACCAGGCCGAAAGTATTTCGATTCTACGCCTATCTGACGAGGGATATGGCTGCCATTGGACAAGAATCAAGGCATGCCCCGCAGCGAACGCATTGTCCTTCGTCGAATGTGATTGAGAAGTCGTCTCCGATCCTTATCGCGTCGAACAGACAGAGAGAGTAACACGCCCCACAGTGCACGCATTTCTCTTCATCCACCTCGATGAATCTATCCACTCGAACCTCAACCCCTCTTTTTCTGAACGCTTCCACTATCTTCGAGGTGTCCTCAGACGGGAATTCGATCAAGATCTCTCCTCCCCTCTCGTCTACCTGAGCCGACAGTATGTTCATCTCGACTCCCTCGGAGAGTATGACTTGAGAAGTCAATGGTTTTGGCACTTGATCTGCCGAGAATCTCAGTAACGCCCGTACCATGCAATCATCTCCTAAGTAGTCGCGATAAGTCTTCAGTAGTTACTATTCCAAGGACAAGCCCAGAGCCGTCGACGACTGGGAGCGCTGAAATATTGTGTTGCGCCATCTTTCTCGAAGCGAGTTCCGCAGGGTCGTCAGGTGAGGCGCAGATTACCTTTCTCACTATGATATCCTTCAGTTCCTTCACGCCTCTCGCTACTGCTTTGGTGATGTCCCAGGAGGTGATGATACCGTTCAGATTCCCCTCCGAATCCACAACTACGATGTGATTGACCGATTCACCTATGATTCTCTCTGCGACCGTACTTACACCTTCTTCCTCCCTACAGGTTACCGCGGGATGAAGCAGTTCTCTGACGAAAACGATCTCCTTCGTCTGTTTCATGGGTCTAACCGTAGAGTCCAGCGGGAGTCGATCCACCGGTGAGGTTAGGAAGAAATCACCTCTTTCGATCCAAGTTTTCAGCGTCTCGGCGATTATTCGTCCTTTTCTCAGGCTGCTGAGGGGGCTGACCTTGACATCTCTTTCACCTATTGTTACTCTACCGGACTTCAATTCCTTGTAGCTTACTTGTCTCAGTATAGGACGAACATGAGGAGCCCTTGGGATGCCATAATCAACGATCTCTGTCAGTATTTCTTCGTCGGGAGTCCCGGTTGTCTTTGCGAGATCTTCATCTAGAATAGGAATCGGTATTCCTATTCCGACATAGAGGGTTGTTCCATACCGAGCGAAGGATGCTCCTCGAATGAAGTCCACGGACATCTGTTTGCAGTCTCCCCTGACCATGATAGTTCCAAAACCATTCTTGGGGCTGTGTTGTGTCCCCTCGCCGATCACGTAGCCTTGCGCTCCCCCAAGGAAGATTCTGGTTCCTATTCCTATAGTTCTATAGGTCGGGTCGTTCATGAGCGGATTGAGGCAGCCTGACCCTGAAAAGGTCGCGTTTCCGAAGTTGGGGAGAAGTTTTCCCATGTAGGTGTATATCGTCTCTTCTCGGCTGTTCGTAGCGCAGGAATACTTCTGGTAGCAGTTTCTGAAATTGAGCAGGTAGAACTGGTTCAAGTCGTCTTTGGTTATCATCGTTTCTATTTTCGTTCTTGGATAGCAATCGGTTCCGTATGCTGTCGCAACAAGTTCGACTTCGTTCCCTCGAATCAGATCCTCGATAATGTGTCCTCCTCCGTACTCGAAGGGACGAGTCGAAGACATTATGGCGGCACCGATGTAAAGGTCCACTGCAGCACCAGGATGACATACCTCTACACCATTCATCCAAGCAGTCTGAATCTTGATAGGAGGGTCTGCGTGTCCTAGATTGATTATCGCACCTGAGGAACACATTGCCCCGAGAGTTCCAGTGGTTACCACATCCACTTCCTGAGCAGCCTTCTCGGATCCGTTTTCTCGTACTACTTCCACCATCTCATCCGCGGTGACAACGCACACGCTTCCATCTCTGATCTTCTGATTGATCTCATCCAACGTCTTCGGCAATCTATTTTCCCTCCTTAGGTTGATGCGAGACGGATAGGAATTGGACATAGAATCACTAAAAAGCCTTCGTGAAGAGAGTTCCTAGCGATACGCTGAAGTCATTTCCACGAACTCGTGCACGAGGCGATCATTGTCGATGGAATTTACAAAGAGCCTTACGATAAAAGAGACAAATGCGACCATTAAAACAAGTTCTCCAAGGCATATCGACATCGGAGTCGGCTCTCTACTGAGAAACCGCAGACAACTTGAATCCTTCCTTCAGAGAGATAGAAGTTTCTTGGAGGCGATGAGCCCAGTAGATGTCGAGGAAGATTCGCCAGAAGTAGTCTTGAGGATGTGTACTGCAGCAAAGAAATTCGGAGTGGGGCCGATGGCCTCTGTTGCGGGGGCTCTCGCCGACCTGTGTCTCGAGGATATGTTGGCTAAAGGAGCGAGATTTGGGATGGTTGAAAATGGGGGAGAGATCGCCGTAGACGGGATAAAGGATCTCCTAGTCTCCATTTATGCGGGACAGTCTCCTCTATCAAATAGGATCGGTCTTCAACTCACAACCACAGATCTCCCAATCGGGATTGGCACCTCCTCAGCCACTGTCGGCCACGCGAAGAGCCTTGGTGAGGGGGACGCTGCTGTCGCGATATGTGAGAACGCCTGCCTTGCCGACGCAGCCGCAACAGCCTTAGGGAATAAGGTCTCCGGATCGGACTTCGAGGAATCCGTTCGCAGGGCGCTGGAAGTAGTGGATGAGTTTCCCGATCTAAGAGCCGCGATCGTCATTCGGGGAGAATGGATAGGTATGTGGGGAAGGCTGCCACAGCTAGTTAAGATAAGTCAGTCTTTTGGGAAAGAAGCCGAATCCTTTCTTTCACAGAGTAGAAATTCTTCCAAAGTAAAAGTGACGAGGCTCAAGTCGGGGTAACGGTTAGAGAAGGTTCAGTCTCTTGTAGATTGAGACCATCTCTTCCAAGGGGATTTGCCCCAAGGAGACCTTGTCTGATGAGATTGGTGCGTAGGTGAGAAACGATCCGTAGATTGGTCCGAGAAGTCTAGTGAAAGACCCGAGATCCCCTGTGGAAATTGCGATAAGCGGGAGACCGATTTCAGCCGACTTGGATATCAGGTTCAAAACTAAGTTACAGTCCCTTACCGAATTTGCTTTGACAGCGATCTTGCCCACGTCGGTCCCGATCCCCCTCATCTCGGAGATTACCGAGAGCAACCTAGATTCTGGAGGAGTTTTATCGTAGTCATGGAAAGAGCAGATCACTTTCACGCCATGACGCTTTGCCAGCGAAATCAGGTCATCTCTAGCCTCGTTTCCCAGTTCGAAATCAAGGTTAACGTCAACGTAATCTGGGTGAAGCGCGATCGTCTTCTTCAGCGTTCTAACTCGGTCTTCAGTGTTCCTCTTACCTGCAAGGTCCGTGACTATCTTCGGTGTTTCCTTGTGGTTGATCAGTTTTGAAAAGTCAGCATCCGATATCGAGTCTAACCTCAGCTCCACCAAGTCCGCACCCAGCTCTACAGCAGTGTCTATCTCTCGAAGGGCGTCTTCCTCTTCTGAGGCGAACACAATTCCGCATATCTTGCCGAGTAGAAGTCGCATGGGATTATGTCTCTCCTATAGGATGATCAGTTCTAGACTAGAATAGGGTTTCGGGGTTAGAAAAGAGAAAATTGGGGTAGAGGGTTTGAGCGACGAGTTAATAGTGTCGTTAGGGTTTCCAGGAGTCGTCGACGGGCTTGAATTTGAATCCGTAGCATATTACACCATCCTTACCTTCTTCGCGGATCTTTCTGAAGCAGACCTCAACCGGCATACCGATGTGTACATCTTCAGGTTCGCAGTCGACAACTTGAGAAGTCAGCTTCACGCCTTCATCGAGCTCTATTATTGCGACTACGTATGGTGTGAAGGCCTCGAATCCTTCGGGAGCAGCCCGAACTACGGTGTAGCTGTAGACTTTGCCCTTTCCCGAGAGTCTCACGGGTTTGGGTTTTCCGGCTCTCCTACAATTCGGACATATGTTCCCAAGTGGGAAGTATGTGTTTCCACAGGTTTCGCATTTCGATCCGAGAAGAAGATATCGCTCCTTGTATCTCCTCCAGTGTGCCGGGACGGCTGTTCTTGGCATATCAGTCACCTCGCCTCAATATGGTTACCACAGCGGTAGCCCCAGAGCCTCCCATGTTATGTGCAAGTCCAATCTCAGCCCCTTTCACCTGAACCGCCTTGGGGGATTCTCCCCTAATTTGGTGGACAATCTCAATTACTTGTTTGATGCCTGTTGCTCCGACAGCGTGTCCTGCGGACTTCAATCCGCCGTCTGTGTTGACCGGTAGGGATCCCCCTGCCCAGACCTGTCCTTCCTCATATAGCTTTGCTGCCTCTCCTTTCTTGCAGAAGCCCAGATCTTCTAGTGTGATGAGTTCGGCGATGGTGAAGCAGTCATGGACCTCTGCTAGGTCGATATCCTTGTGGGTTATCTTGGCCTGCTTGAGGGCTTGCCTTCCCGCTTCGATAGTCGCGTCTACACTGCATAGACTTCTCCTGTTGAATAGACTCAACGTGTCTGAAGCTTGAGCGATGCCTGTTATCGTTATCGGGGTATCCGTGTATTGGCGAGCATTATCAGCGGGAACAAGGACCAATGTTGCCGCGCCATCTGTGATGGGTGAGCAGTCCAATAATCGTAGTGGGTCCGAAACGAGTGCTGAGTTCTTGACGTCATCGACGGTAATCTTATTTCTGAATTGAGCTAGCGGATTGTGATAACCATGGTCATGATTCTTGACCGCCACGAGAGCTAGCTGTTCACGCGTCAATCCGTAGTCATGCATGTATCGTTGAGCCATGAGTGCATAGAGCCCTGGGAAAGTCACCCCGAAATAGGCTTCCCACTCCAAGTCCATCGCTCCAGCCAGAGCAGTGGTAGCCCCGGACGTATACACATCCGTCATCTTCTCAACTCCTCCGACAAGTACTACGTCGTACATTCCTGACGCTACTGCCATGTAGCCTACTTCAAGGGCGAGTGAGCCTGAGGCGCATGCGCCTTCAACTCTGAGAGCCGGTATCGGCTGTAATCCCATGACGTCAGCCACGAGTGCTGCTATATGTTCTTGCCCAACGAACATGCCCCCCGACATGTTGCCGCCCACAATGAGCTCGACATCTTTCCCCCTAATTCCCGCTTCAGTTGCAGCCTTGAATCCTGCCTCGGCGATCAAGTCCTTCAGGCTTTTGTCCCAGTGTTCGCCGTACTTTGTTGAACCTACCCCGACAATAGCTACATCACGTTTCTTCTCAGAAAACCTCATTAAATCCCCTCTGTACTCCTACTCGGCGAATCCCCTCAGTTTTCCACGCAGTTTAGCGTAGACAGCGTATCCGACGTAGCTCTTTCTGTTCAGGTAATAACTGGTTGGAGGGCTTCTCCCCCTCTTCTTGACTATCTCAGGAGTGACAGTGATGCTGAAAGAGTCTGCGCCTGCTCCTGACCCATACGAGGTAACCAGCATTCGGTCTCCAGGATCGGCAATATCCAAGACTGCAGATATACCGAGCAGTGAGGAGCCGGAATAGGTATTCCCTATCTTTGTTACAACTAGACTAGGCACGATCTGCTCCTTTGTGAATCCCAGTATTTCTGAGGCTCTTAGAGGAAACTTGCCGTTAGGCATATGGAATACTACGTACTTGTAGTCCGAGGGTTTCGTGCCGAGTTTACCCATCATGCCTCTCGTTGCTCCGAGAACGTGCGCGAAGTATCCGGGGGCTCCTGTGAATCTTCCACTATGACTTGGGTAACTCGCCCCCTCTCTCCTCCAGAAGTCCGGAACGTCTTGTGTGAACGAGTATGTATCTTCGATTTCTGCGACAACGTTGTCGCCTCCTATGATAAAGGCGGCACCTCCGGCTGCTGCCGTGTATTCAAGGGCGTCGGCTGGTTGACCTTGGGCTGTGTCGGCCCCGATTGCCAAACCATACTTGATGTAACCGGCCTTCACCAACCCCATACATGCTTGAATGCCTGCGGTTCCTGCTTTGCAGGCGAACTCCGTGTCGGCAGCGGTCAACGAGGGGGTTGCAGCAATTGCTTCTGCAACGATCGTTGCCGTGGGTTTCACGGCGTAGGGATGCGATTCCGATCCGACATAGATCGCTCCAATCTCGCGAGGATTCACCTCGTCAGCCATTCTCAGAGCGTTTCTGGCTGCCTCCACAGATATCGTAGCAGTATCTTCGTCGAGTGCAGGGACGGATTTCTCATCGACGAGAAGCCCATCCTTTATGCGGTCAGCCTCCTTCCCCCAGACATCTGCAATGTCTTCAACCTTAATGCGATAGCGGGGGACATAGGCACCGTATCCTACTATGCCAATCAAGATCGAGTACCTTCCAACCCTTTTCTTCAGCGTTAGTTAGAACTCTCTGCCCCCAGAGGTAGAATAAGAGCTTTTCGTTTCTAGTCGATGATAATATTCGTCAAATGTCGAATAAGGAATGCTAGGACCCGTTCGGGAGCAGCGCAAGTCGAAGAAGAGAATCAGCCATGCCACCCAGCCACGCTGTTCGAATAGTTGACAGCGATAAGCCCCTGACACGATTCAAGGAGTCCGTAGAAACGTAAGGTCACTCAATTCCTTTACGCAAGGAAAAAGTTAGCCACAAAACGAGCCTCCTCATCCGTGCGTAGTGTGAGGAGCAGATTTAGAGGCGGTAAACACGCGTGTTGTTTTCTTCACTATTCTTACCAAGATACGCATCAGGGACAGGACAACAGCGCCTGCAACTGGGACTCCGAGAACCGATGGGAAAACTAAGATACCCCAGAATGGTGCACGGGAAAACGCCATATACGAAAAAATTCCTGCACCAGGCATCATCGTAACCACTCCACATAACAGATCCCATTTGAAGCCGGCCATCGGACAGAGATCAGCCGTATACCAATGCCTCAGCCACCTTGAACGAAGAACAAGCGCGAGCAGCCATGAACCCGTCAATACGATTAAGCTTCCGATTATAGGCGCCAAAATAAGGGTAAACATTGCAAGTTCTGGATCCACGTTATGCGTCAGGAACAGAATGGGTACCAGTAGCACCCAACCCAGCGTGTTTGATAGTACAGCTCTCTTCAATGCGAACTTGAACAGACCTAGGAAACGGATATATCTCGCTCCAAGCTTTTCGACGATGAATTCGAACACCCCTAAAACACGCGCTATAGAACTTGAGTCAGGTGTTTATACATGCCGAAGCTGGCTTCCAGCCCGTTTTCGAAGCGAATACCTGTATGCGCGCAGAGAGAAAACAGGTCACTTCCGGTCTTTCCACGGTTCGATTCGTTCTCTGATCGTGCCGTGTAACGTCTTCTCGACGCACGACATACCTACAAAAAGTTATGGGTATCCTGAGGAGAAAAATAAATCGTAGCAAAGGGAACACGATGATCCGGCTAAGATACGATAAGGGGAGCCTCCTAATTTACGGGGAGTTGGGAACCCCATATGGGCGATGGGACCCCAGGGTTGACGCCTATCGCGCTATGGCAATCTACTATCCTGAAATCTTGTCCTACCTGGACCGAAGTCGAGTAGACTACAGGGATGAGGTACCTAATCCACCTCCGCTTCCTCGTCTTACATGTCAGGTTGAGCTGAGACCCTACCAGAAGGAAGCCTTAGGTGCTTGGCTGGACGCAGGTATGAGAGGGGTGATCGTCCTACCTACTGGGGCGGGAAAGACCTTCATTGCCTTGAAAGCCATAGAGAAGCTTAATGTTCCCACGCTGGTGGTTGTTCCCACACTCGACCTCCTGGACCAGTGGAGCCAGCATCTGAGCTCCAAATTCGGAGTGGAGGTCGGGACTTATGGTGGAGGAGAAGGCAAGCTCATGCCCATAACCATCTCCACCTACGATTCAGCCTACCTTCGAGCCGAGCAGTTGGGAAACAGGTTCATGCTCATTGTATTCGACGAGGTCCACCATCTACCAGCTCCAAGCTACAGCCAGATAGCCGAGATGTACATAGCACCTTATCGAATGGGATTAACGGCTACCTATGAAAGAGAGGATGACCGACACCTGGATCTGCCAAGGCTTGTTGGCGGCCGTGTCTACCAGTTGGGGGTGGATGCCTTGGTCGGAAGACATCTCTCCTCTTACACTCACGAGAAGGTATTTGTGGATCTTACCCTGGACGAGCGCACACTCTATGAGAGGGACTATGGTATTTTCACAAGTTACCTTAAGAAGAGGAGGATCGTGCTCAGGAGCCCCCAGGATTTCCAGAGATTCATCATGAGGACGGGACGCGACCCTGAAGCCAGACAGGCTCTCTTAGCCAGAAATCGGGCATTGGAGGCGGCTTTGAACTCGGAAGCCAAGATCAAGATCCTAGGAGACTTCCTCAAGTCCTACAAGAAGGAGAAAGCACTGGTATTCACCCGGTACAATCGGCTTGTCTACCTAATAAGCCGCCGATTCCTTATTCCAGCAATAACCCACCAGACTCCAAGGGAGGAAAGGAAACAGATCCTAGAGAGGTTCAAGGCAGGGGAGTACAGAGTCGTAGCGACCTCTCAAGTGTTGGATGAAGGTGTCGACGTCCCAGACGCATCGATAGGCTTCATCCTAAGCGGAACAGGAAGTAGCAGGGAATATATCCAACGGCTAGGGAGAATCCTGAGAAAACGCGAGGGAAAATATGCAAAGCTCATCGAGCTTGTCACCCGAGACACGCTGGAGACGAGAATCAGCCAGAGGAGACGCCAATAGGGGAACGAGACTTTGCTGCCCAGCAATCTGCTGATCACAAGGAGACGGCGAGAGAAGATAAGCCCAGTCTATGCCAGACTGAACCAAGAGAACCTCGAGATTGCAGGGCTGCTAATCCAAACCTATGCAGACTATGCAGGTAGAAGAAGAGATGAGTTGAACGAGGCAGTAGGGGGGCTAGAGGAACTAGGCCACGACTACCGATACGTCAGAGGACTCTCGATCCTTCTAGATCGAAGATGCCAACTTGAGTCAAGAGGATCCCTAGACCCGGTCAAGGCTAGGAGGCAGGTCTTCGAGACAGCCCACGAAAGAGGGATTCCAACCTCCCAAAAGGAGAGGCAAACCATCCTCCATCAAGCCGCTTCAATACTAGAGATTACGGTGGAAGAACTGGAAGAGTCTCTCTACGGGGATCTGGAAGGCGAACTCATCCTGAAAGACTTCAAGCGTGTCAGCCCAGAGACCCTGCTTAGACAATACAATCTCAGCTTGACCCAAACACTCCTCTTCTCCGCGACAGAGATCGAGTTCACCACCGAAGGTAACTGGCAAAACATATTCAGGCAAATAAAATGGCTGGGACTTATATACACGATATTCCGAAGCGACAGCAAATATCAGGTGAAGGTGGATGGTCCGATCTCACTCTTCAAACTCAACCGTAGGTACGGGACGCGTCTTGCCAAACTACTGCCAACCATCGTGCAAAGCCCTGGATGGGACGTAAAGGCAAAGATCCTACCATACAAGAGCAAGGGGCACTTGCTTAACCTCGCTTTGAACAGCCGAGACCACGGTGAGTATCTAGAAGCCGTCGAAACGCGTGAGGACGTCTACGACAGTTCTATAGAACAAGATTTCGCATATCGTTTCGAGAGCCTAGCGACGGGCTGGATCGTTACGAGGGAACCCGAACCTATTCCCGTGGGAAAACAGGTAATGATCCCCGACTTCAGCTTCGAGAAACGTGGCATGAAGGTCTTCCTGGAGGTAGTAGGGTTCTGGACCCCCGAGTACCTCAGAGAAAAGGTCAAGAAACTCGAATCGTTAGGCGACGTGCAGATGATTGTTGCTGCAGACAGAAACTTGGCCTGCAAAGAACTGGACAGAATCGGAAGGAAGCTGAACGTGATCTACTACAGGCGGAGGATACCCCTCAGACCAGTCCTGGTCTTCCTTAAAGCCAAAGAGGAACGTTTGGTGGAGGAACAGGTTCGACGGCTCTCCACTATGGACCTTTCTCCCCGGAGACCTGTTGTCGAACTCAGAGATCTGGCAGAAGAGCTAGGAGTTGAGGAGAAAGCCGTCAGAGAAGTCCTCAACGAGAGGGGGATTCCAGGATACACACGGCTAGGGGACATTCTCGTCCGGCAATCGAAGCTTAAGGGTATTCATCAGATGTTGGAGAAGCGGCTTACGCAGGGAGAACTTAGCTTCGAGGAGGCCTCAAAGATCATCGAAGACGCGGATGGAAAAAAACCAACGATCATCCTGGACGCCCTAGGATATAGAATAGATTGGCACGGAATAGATCCAAAGTCAGCTAAGGTCCGTCGGAACAATCCACCCACACCGAGGATCGCCGAGAATCGTTGAGACACTGTAAGATAATTCGGAACGTCAAGAAGCCTCCGGGAGACTCAAGCGTAAGGACTTTGACAGACGAATATTCTTCTAGTGGGAAGAGGCTAACTCCACACACCACCCAAAAGCCATCACTTGTTCCTTACAGTCTCTCACTGGAGAGCCTACGACGACGTTTATCCCCTCCTCAAAGAGGGTATGAATTCCTTCTGCAACTTTAATGGCGTCTCCGTAGATCGCTAGTTCAGACGCGCAATCCAGTATGAGTTTTCCCAGGTCATCATCTTCTAGCACCATACCGGTCTTCTTCGATTCCTCGGCGGACTGTTTGACCGACTTGTAGACCGGTTTGAAGCCGTTCTCAACCATTCTCTCCTGAACCCACTTCCTGCGAACAACGTAGGGACCAAGCGATACCAGGATCTCGCGAGCCAAGTTCTCTTTCTGACCCGAAATCAGGTATGGGGCATACACAGCTATCCTTGTGTCGGGGATTTCTCTTCGGATTTCAAGAGATTCGACTCTTACGGTTCTATCAAGCAGAAGGAAGGGGTTCATGCGATATCTCTTCGCTAAAGAGAGGGATGAATCGAACAGGCCTTCAGTCCCTATGAATACCTCTATTTCCGGCAGAAGCCTGCGAGTCAAGGAGGCTAGATTTGAAAGCGTTTCGATAGGGTTGGATTCTACCTCCAAGGCACTCAGGTATGCGGGGTTGCCGACTACTAGATTGAGTCCTATCTTCGGTGCCTGTTTCAACGCAGGTGCGATTCCCCGGAGATAGTCAGGGGCGAGGCTGTGTCTGGAGGAGATCGTCAGGATCGTCTTCAGCTTGCTGGTTTCAGAGGCAAGCTGCGTGATTTCATCGGCCTGAAGGTAGTGTTCTGTGCGTTCCGAATCTACGACGTGATAGGATAGGTTTGCTTTCTCACAAGACTTCGATGTGGTCAGAGTCCCTTTCTTTTGGTCCGTAAGTTCAAGGCCGAAGTTGCTTCTTTTTGTGGCTTTTCCACCAAATCGGTCTTCGTAGATTGGCATGGGAATGCCTTCCGAGGGTGAATAGCGTCTTAGCTCTGTACAGACATTCTAGCAGTGCTGGTCAAGAATGGTTTTGACTGAGCCTGAATTCATCATGCAATGCCTGGGCCGTTGTAATGATATCGTCCTCCTTCACCATGAAGGATATGTTTAGCTCTGAAGAACCTTGGGCTATCATTCGAACGTTCACGTTCTTGTTAGCTACCGAGCGGAAGACCCTTGCCGCAACTCCGGGGATTCCTTTCATTCCTGCTCCAATGACTGCTACGATAGAGACGTCATCCTCGGAGGTTATGTTTCTTACATCATCCCCAAGCAGCTGCATCTCAAGTAGGTTGATCGTCTTGTCCAATACGTCTCGGGGAATTGCGAAGGAGATGTTTGCCGCAGAAGACCCTTGAGAGATCATGTAGACGTCTACTCCAAGTGAACCGAGGAGGGAGAAGACTTCAGCTACAACGTCTGGTGTGCCTATTACTCCGGCACCGGCAACCGTAACCAGTGCTACATCGCGAATGATTGATATCGCTCGAGCAATATTCTCAGTTGGAGTTTCCTCTCTTGCATGGATCACTGTTCCTGGGTGCTCAGGGTTGAAGGTATTCTTTATGCGAACAGGAAGGTCGTGATCCTCGGCTGGCTCAAGGGCTTTCGGGTGCATATTCTTTGCCCCAAAGTACACCATCTCCATTGCTTCTGAGAAGGATACCTTTGAGATTGTCTTGGCGTCGGATACGAGCTTAGGGTCTGCGGTCATGAGTCCGTCGACATTACTCCAGATCCAGACTTCATCGGCCTTGATCGCAGCCCCAACGATAGTGGCAGTGTAATCTGAACCCCCTCTGCCCAAGGTGGTTGTCACCCCATTCTGTGTCTCTCCAATGAAACCGGTGATGACCGGGACTATTCTCTTGTCGAGTAACGGGTTAAGCTTGGTCTGAACTTGCTGGAGGGTTGTCTTCATCAGCGGTTTGGCTGAACCGTAGTTATCGTCGGTCAGTATGCCCGCGTCTCCTCCAGCGAGGTATTCTGCTTCGAGTCCAGCATCGATTAGTGCTCCACAGAGGATTCTCGAAGAGAGACGTTCCCCAAAAGATAGTACATAGTCCTTTGAGCGTGGCGTTATCTCTCTCAGATACGATATGCCTGTTAGAATTTGTTCAAGGTTCTCGAGTTCCTGCTCCAGATTCGAGTTTGTCTGTGAGAGATTCCTCTTCCCATGTATGGAGTCGGAAAGTGCAGCCTTGTGGCGTTCACCAAAGGATTCTAGGAACTCTTCGATGGGCTCTTTCCTCCCCCTTGCTGCTACTTCTGCTACTTCAATCAAATCGTCGGTTATCCCGCTCATCGCCGAAGCTACGACTACAGGGGTTATTCCCTTTTCGAAGTAACTCGAAACGAGTTCTGCTGCTCTCCTGATCTGAGCCCCATCCGAGAGCGAGCTGCCTCCGAATTTCATCACCAACTTCAAACTCAGTCACCTTTGCGTCGAATGATTTGGGCTATGTCGATTATGTCTGCCAGGATTGCACTACTTGTTACTCTCCCACCAGCACCCAACCCAATCACAGTTTGTTCACCTGCCAAGCTTGTTTGGAATGTTATCGCGTTCAGTGCTCCTCTGATCCCGCTGAGTGGATGCTCCCACTCGATCATTCTTGGGGTGACACGAAGACCTTCGTTGATTTCCCCTATCAGTTTGATGGTGCAACGCTTGTTTGCCGCCTTACTTATGTCGTCGATGGTTACGTTCTCGATTCCTTCAATATCAACATCTGGGAGGGTTACGGGCATTCCCATGACCCAGTTTGCAATGATGACGAGTTTACAGGCTGTGTCGATTCCTTTGATGTCGTTTGAGGGGTCGGTCTCAGCGTAGCCTCGCTCTTGCGCCTCCTTCAAAGCATCAGAGAAAGCGATTTTACGGTCGGTCATCGAGGTCAGTATGAAGTTTGTTGTACCGTTGAGTATTCCTTGCGCTGAGAGAATCTCGTTTCCAAGAAGACATTTCTTCGCGAACTCGAGAATTGGTGTGCCGGCTCCAACCGATCCTCCGAAGCGGAGTTGCACCCTATTGTAGAGGGCTAGTTCGGTCAAAGATGGTAAGGCTAGTGCTAGGGGTCCCTTGTTCGAGGTGACAACGTGTTTGCCCGTCCTTAATGCGGTTTTGATGTTTGTCAGTCCTGGTTCGCCGGTCTGGGTATTCGTCGGTGTGGTGTCTATCATGATCTCTGCGTCTGTATTCTCGACTACCTCTGCTGAGGTCATCTTGGGGCTTCCGAACTTCGGCATACGTGAGATGGAGCCAAGGTTCTCTTTCACTGTAAGAGCCTGCTTCAAGTCTATTCCCCTCGGGTTCAATGCGCATCCTTGCGAGTCGACTATCGCGACGACTTTCGGCGAGACTCCGTAGTTCCTAATGAGGAGGCTGGTATTCTCGAGTAGTACTTGTACAATACTCTTGCCGACGACCCCGAAACCTACCAATATTATTCTCACAGATTTTCCTCCCGTATTCAAGCTGAGGCTATTGCTGCTTCTACAGGGATTTTCAAGGATCTTGCAAGTTCTTCTACTGTTCCCTCTATCACGAGTATCTCGCCGCAAGACTTGAGAACGATCTCAGGATCTTTTAAACCGTGACCCGTAGTCACACATACAACGGTTTCAGCCGGATCTATCTCCCCAATATCCCTGAGTTTGATCAGCCCCGCTATACTTGCAGCGCTTGCAGGTTCCACGAATAGGCCTTCCTCTCTTGCAAGCAGTTTCTGTGCGTAGAGTATCTCGCTGTCCGTTACGCTATCCGCAAGTCCATTGGACTCGTGGATCGCCGTGAGCGCTTTCTTCCACGAGATCGGTTTTCCTATTCGGATGGCGGTTGCAACGGTTTCAGGCGATTCTACTGGTTTGAGTGCTTCTGATTGCCGTTTGAATGCCTCGACGATGGGGGAGGCCCCGTGGGCCTGAATGCCGACCATTCTCGGTAGTTTCTTGCTTAGACCTACCAAAGAGAACTCTTTGAACCCCTTCCAGTATGCGGAGATGTTTCCCGCGTTTCCGACCGGTATGATGAGGGTATCCGGGGGTGAACCGAGTTGTTCGCAGACCTCGAAGGCACCCGTTTTCTGCCCCTCTATCCTATAGGGATTTATCGAGTTGAGTAGGTAGAAACCAAGCTGATCGCAAGATTTCATTACAAGCTCTAGAGCTTCATCGAAGTTGCCTTTGACGGAGACGACTCTTGCCCCGTACATCATTGCTTGAGCCAATTTCCCCAGTGCAATCTTTCCCTCGGGGATGATAACCACGCATTCCATTCCTGCTTTTGCTGCGTATGCTGCGAGGGAGGAAGCGGTGTTGCCTGTCGAGGCGCAAATCACCGCTTTGCTTCCGAGTCTGAGGGCTTTGGTAACCCCTACCGTCATCCCGCGATCTTTGAATGAGCCTGTCGGGTTCTCTCCCTCGTTCTTGACGAATAGTCTGGTCAATCCCAGTTTTGAACCCAATTTCTTGCAATGGGTTAGACTAGTCCCTCCCTCTTCGAGAGTCACGATGCCGTCTGGATTACGGAAAGGGAGGAATTCTCGATACTTCCAGACCCCTAAAGGTCTTGATGACCACTCTGACTTGGACAAATTGTCGGCCATGCTCTGATAGTCGTATTTGATATCGAGTAGATCTCCGCAAGAGGCGCAGATATGAGTCTTCGCATCCGCGGGGTGCTCTTTCCCACAACTGATGCATCTCACTTGGAAACTCGTCTTCATCGGCAACCTTTGCCCCTTCTATCGCATATGAACCTTTGAAGTTATTCCATCCAATTCTAGTTTGGGGAGCAAGGATAAAAATGGAACGTAGATTAAAGTTCATTGAAATGAGAGAGGATTGATTAACTAGAGTTTTTGTCTATTGATCCGGCCTGATGTCTCCCTTGTCTTAGGTCTTGCTGAAAAGCCTTAGAAGACGTTTTTGAGATTAGGGTGTAGACCACTGCTTATTTCTTCGAGGGCTTCGCGTCTCAGCTTGTCAAGCTCCTTCTGCTTTCCTTCAAACGTAGCATTTGGGTAGAGTATCTCGGGATGCAGATAGATGTCGTCTACCGTCCTTATCGCCGTCGGCACCTTTAGACCAGTAGGTGAATCCATCCAGTACTCGAGTCCACCTCTCAATAGGGAATCTAATATACCCTTCGTATGTTCCAGGGTTATCTCTCTATAGCTCGTCCCTTCGCCTACTCCTCCGGTGTTTAGTAGGTAGTAACTCATGTGAGGAAGACCTTTCAATATTTCATAGAACCTGTTTGCATGCTCTGCTTTATCACCGACCATAAAGGGATCGTAGAAGAAAACACTTCGTATCTTTCCTGCCTGAGTCGGGTCGCCTGCCGATGTCTCCATTGCTTGCCCGAGGATCATTAAAGCTACGGCTTGTTCCAAGGTTAACTTTGCTATCGCAGGGATCAACGGTCCTCTGGTGATAAGGATAAGGTTGTCTATCTTGTCCACGTCGATATAGGGGCTAGTATGCATGAGGTCTCTTCTCAGGATAACCGCCCTGCCGTTTGATGTCCTCTTCAAATTGAAGAAATTGAAGTAGCCGTCGTCGGTTACGTGGACGTTTTCACACACCGTATCCGGTTTCAGTAAACCATAGAATATCTCTTGCTGATTCCCAGGATTTACCCCCTCCGTCTTGACGAACACTCCTCCGGCTTCCCAACCGTGAAATGTGCCATCGGGCATAAGGGTGCCGCCGTCGTCTTGAATAACCCATGATTTCTCTTTTCCTTTTCTTGCTAGGATGGCACATGTTATACTGGTCTTTCCATTTGCGCTAAGGGCGAGAAGTAGTGTTCTGACCTCGCGGTAGTCTCCCCGTGCTGACTGTTGGAGATAATCTTCTCTGCAACCTGCGTGAAGAAAGATTCCACCTCTCTGGGTTTTTGCGGTCCAATCCTCTGCAGCGAATACCCCTTTCTTGAACTCTCCTATGTAGTTGCTGTTCCGGACAATCTTGAAAACCCTTCCACGATCGAGCATAGCCAATCTTATGGTGATGTCCTTTTCCGGAAGAGGTTTCGACTTGTTGGCTTCGAAGGTTTGATCAGCGAAGAATAGAACTTGGTACGTTGGTTCTACAACCTCCTTCTTCATATCTATGAAGAGATTCTTCCCACCATAGGCTACATGAGCAAAATATTCGGGGACAACTAGCCTGACCGTTGTCTCGCTACTTTGGTTGCCGACAGTTCGATCGATGGATATCAACCTACTTTCCGCTAAGGCAGCTTCGCATTGCGCTAGGAGTCGGTGTTCTTCCTTACCGAAGAGATGGTCAACACTGTTTTTCGTGAACATGTCCGCCCTAGAAGTAGGTTCACTTTCAGCGACGAAATGACCGTATACGGTTCTTCTAATTCCTGGTTCCTTCTCTAAAAGTAGTCTTAATTCTTCGTCAGAGGGGTTGTCTATCAACCGGTCCTCTGCCATCGCCTTTCTTCTAATCACATCGGCGGTCTTGGCAAATGCTTCCAAGTCGAATTCTTTCATCGTATCCATTTCTCTTTAGGATGTTTGTCTGTATGTTGTCAGCGAGGACATAGAACCATCGCATGACTCTGCGCTCAAGAGTATCGTTAGCACCCAACGAAACTACCAGCATATTGCCGATACATTAAGATTTCGACAATCCCGAAAGACCCATTCAGGAGAAAAAGGGAATGCTTTGAAGTCAACTCGTTTTGAGACGATTTCGGACAACCCGGAGCGAAAAATAATTCAGCCAAGCAATGGGAGTATCGTACGCTTCTGTTCGGTTCGTGCGATCGTATAGAGTACTTTGCATACCGTATCGGCTTGATACACCAAATCCGTCAGAGTCATGCCATAGACTACCAAGATACCTCCCGCCACATATTTCGAATGCAGGCTATTGACATCTTTATGTTTAAGAGCATCCAAATTTCAATATGATATTTAGATAAATTTAAATAATTGTCAGTTATTATTAGACGCATTGTCATTTCAAGGGGTAAGAAGTGAACATGAGTCCAGAAGAACAGAAGAGCAAGGTTCTCAATCTTGCAAAGAAGAGAGATGTAAAAATAGTCAACCTACAGTTTACGGATCTACTCGGGGTTACAAAAAGCCTTCAACTTCCAGTCAGGCATCTTGAGAATGTTCTCGACAATGGCGTCGGGTTTGACGGTTCCTCCATCGAGGGATTCGTGAGAATATACGAAAGCGACATGGTTGCCGTTCCGGACCCGTCCACCTTCCAAATACTCCCATGGCATCCTACAGACAAGACTGAAGCCAGACTGATCTGTGATCTTCAGAGGCCTGGAGGAGAGCCCTTTGAAGGCGATCCAAGATTCATACTAAAGAAGATGGTCGACAAGGCTGCATCGCTAGGCTTCAAGTACAATATCGGTCCAGAATTGGAGTTTTTCCTTCTGAAGACCGACGACGTTCGACCGGTGCCCCACGATATAGGCGGATACTTCGATTTCTCTCCAAGGGATGCAGCTTCAGACGTTAGAAGAGATGCCATCTTCGCCCTAGACCAGCTAGGACTGAACATAGAAATGGGGCACCACGAGGTGGCACCTGGACAGCACGAGTTGGACTTCAAATTCGACGAGGTACTTGCCACAGCAGACAAAACAATCACCTACAAGTATGCACTCAAAGCGATAGCCGTTCAGTATGGTCTCGTTGCCACTTTCATGCCAAAACCGTTCTACGGGATGAATGGTTCAGGAATGCACGTCCACCAGAGTCTTGTGGACACGAAGACCGGAAGAAACGCATTCTTCGAAGAGGAGGACAAGTACCACCTTTCGGACGCGGCCTACTACTTCATTGGTGGACAACTCAAGTTCGCTCGAGAGATCTGCGGAATCATAGCGCCAACGGTCAACTCGTACAAGAGGCTGGTCCCAGGTTATGAAGCTCCCGTCTATCTCTGTTGGGCTCGGAGGAACCGATCTGCACTCATCAGGGTACCCGAATACTTCCCTGGCGAAGAAGGCGCGACAAGAGCAGAATTAAGATGTCCAGACCCCTCATGCAATCCCTACCTTGCCTTCGCCACCATGCTCGGGGCCGGACTGGAAGGTATCGAGAAGAAGATAAAGCCACCTGACCCAGTCGAAGAAGACGTCTATGAATTCGACGACGCCGAACTCGCGAAATTCTACATCAAAACGCTGCCAGCATCCCTCGACGAAGCAATTGGAGAACTCGAGAAAAGCTCACTTGTGGAGAAGACCCTTGGACCTTTCACCTACGGAAGATATCTTGACGCCAAGAAGGCTGAATGGGATGAGTATCGACTCCGCGTAAGCGATTGGGAAATCCAGAGGTATCTATACACAGCATAGCTGAAGGTGTCCGCCAGACCAACGGCGGACCTCACCTGCAAGAGAAGCCAAGGCGTCACGGTTCGAGACTTCTTAGCAACTCACAGATAAAGGACCTCGGAAAGCGTCCGAAGTAGCCGTTGATTATCGCTTTCGTTGCGGACAGTGATTCTGAGGCATTTCTCTAACAGGGGCATCGAACTTACATCTCGGACTACTATTCCCCTCCCCATGAGCAGTCTATGAATTGATGCGGGTGATTTATCTTCAAAATCCACGAGCATGAAATTCGCTCTGGAAGGATGCGCGTAGAGTCCCAGCTCAGCTAGATCCTTCTTCAAACTCTTTCGTGCCTTCAGTATCGTGGAGACGTTTGTTTCCATGAGTCCCTTATTCAGTAAAGCGAGTCTAGCGAGCTCGAGGGAGAAGACTGAGAGACTATTTGGTGGTCGAACCTTATTGAGCAGGTTTACGGTATTCTCTGAGGCAACTATATATCCCACTCTAGCCCCGGCGAGGGAAAACGCCTTCGAGAACGTTCGGAGAATAATCAGTTTATCGTATTCTTGTGTGAGGTCGACGAAAGTCTCCCCGGAGAATTCGTAGTATGCCTCGTCAACCACTATAGCACAATCCAACGACTCTAACAGATCTCGTAGAGTCGGACGAGAGATGCATGTCCCTGTAGGGTTATTCGGGCTACACAAGAAGACAACTCGCGTCTTCTCGTCTGTTAACGCCTTTATTCGATCAGGGTTGTCAGTCAGATCTTCGTTGCGTAACGCCGCTTTAAATGTTGCACCCATTATTTTGGATACAATACGATACATGGAGTAGGACGGCTCTGAGACGACCACATTCGACTCCGAATTGAGAAAGATCTTCGAGACGATGTCCAGCGCTTCGTCTGCACCATTTGTGACCGATACTTGGTTGATATCCACCGAACAGTATTCCGCTAGAAGGGATCTAAGTGTCATGTATGAGGTGTCTGGATATTCGTGGATTCCAAGTCCCGGAAGGGCTTGAACCGCCTTCTCGAGTAGCTTCTCAGGGATGCCAGGCGAAGTATTAAGGTCAAAACGGATAACCCGTTCAACAGGGAGATTGAACTCTTGGGCAATCTCTCTAGACGATTTCTCCCAAGAATACGGTTTAACGTCTTTTATCTCCTCCCGTATCAGCATCGTAGACTCCATCCGTCAAGAATCCAATTGAAAACATCGGATACTAAAAGGAATGCATCGCAGAAGATAGGAGACCGACAACTCCGATCTCCGAACAAAGCTTCATCTCAACAAAAAATAACAGGAGGCGAGTCAATCCTTGCCTGGGAAACGTTTGAGAACCAACCTAGTCCTGGTTCCTTCTACTCCGTCAATCGATCTTATCTTCTCGAGACAATCGTTTAGTTGCTTGGTCGAGTCAGCGACGATGCGGACTTCTACGTCGAAGTCTCCGCTTATCTCACAAACCTCTTCGATTCCTCTAACAGCCCGGATTCGCCGGGCCACCGACGTAGTGTATATGTTTGAGTGACATTTGACCGCCATGAGGGCCTCGATCTCTCGTGGGACCTCAACAGAGAAGCTAAGCCCCGTAGTCTTCTCGGCTAGTTCTATGAGGTCCGCATCCCTGTAGTTTCTTACTTCCGGGTGTTCTTTGATAGTCTGAACCAGGTTACCGAGTTGTTCTTCCGTTAGCGTAATCCCTAGCCGTTCAAGTCTAGCTTCCACAGCTCGTTTGCCAGTATACTTGTCTATAATTATCTGTCTTTGTCGTCCCACTAGGTCTGGCGGGAAGGCTTCATATGTGGATGGGTCAAACAGAACCGCGGCCGTATGTACTCCTGCCTTGTGTGAAAAGGCGTTCTCTCCGACGATAGGCGATATAGGAGAAACCACAATACCGCTGTATTTCTCTACTAGGGGCGTTAAGGAGAAGATCTTATCAAGCTTGATAGTATCGATTCCGTAGAGTGTTTTAAGGCAGGTAGCGACTTCTGCCAGAGATGCTACACCTGCCCGTTCGCCAAGACCATTCACCGATACGGAGAGGTACGATGCTCCCCCCTCAAAAGCTGCGAGAGTGTTTGCCGCCGCTAGTCCGAAGTCGTTGTGACAATGCGTTTCTAGATCGACCTTGAGAAGGGCTTTGAATTTGTTGAAGAGCTCTTTCATTCGTATAGGGTTGGTGCATCCGACTGTGTCGGCTATGCAGATCCTATCGGCCCCCGCTTCAACAGCGGCTAAACACAGTTCCTCAAGGAATGATTCTTCAGCCCTTGTCCCGTCTTCTGCAGTGAACCTTGTTTCAAGCCCATGATCTTTCGCATATTCGACTGATGTCGTCGCAACGTCGATGGCCTTTGCATGATCCATGTGCATGGATTCCAACTTTCGTTCCGTAGAACCAAGGAAGATGCCGACCTGATTTACATCACAGGAGATTGCGGCGTCTATATCTTGTCGGAGAGCCCTAGCATGGGCAAGAATTGCTGCATTGAGATTCTCCGCTGCAATCTTCTTTACCGCTTCGAAAATATCGTTAGAGACGAGTGGATGCCCGGCCTCGATCAGGTTCACCCCAATCTCATCCAGTCTCCTAGTGATTTCTAGTTTTTCATCGATAGTGAACGAGACCCCTGCTGCTTGTTCGCCTTCCCGCAATGTAGCATCTAGAATGAAGACTTTCCGGGTGAAATTCATGGATTGTACCTCGGAGCAACGGAATAGTATTCATCATATTGATAAGCTTTTCGTATTTACATATTCGAATATCGTAAAAAAATATGCGAAATCACTCAAGTCACCGTGAAATAGCGCGCATATGTTAGGGGAAACAATAAATAGCCGTTCTTCTTTTCTCCTTGAATTCTAGGAGACTAATAAAAATGGTTGAAGTAAAAGTTGATCATGAGAAATGTGATGGAGACGGAACCTGCGTCGATGTATGCCCAGTAGCAGTCTTTGAGCTGCAGGAGATAGACGGTAAGAAGAAAGCCGTTCCAGTGAACGAAGACGAGTGCCTTGTCTGCATGGCCTGCGTGACTCAGTGCCCGCAGAACGCGATAGAGGTAATCGAATAAGGATCCTCCATCCGAAAAGAATAGGGCAACATCCATCCCACTTTTTTAACTATGCATTAAATTACTCCTCTTTCTCTAAGAGGACTCATTAGAATAGATGTTTAAACAACAATCGATCTACTCTTTCAGATAGCAAAAAGTTTTGGGTAACGATTCCCTTAGTCTGCTTCAGAGGAAAGATTTGAGATGGGTTTAACAATTTCCGAGAAGATATTCCGAGATCACTCACAGGAAAAGGTGGCTGCAGGCGATTTCGTCATTGCAGACATCGATATTGCGATGGCACACGACGGAACCGCACCCCTAGCAATAGACAGCTTCAAAAACATGGAAGGAAAGAAAGTCTGGAATCCCTCCAAGATAGTCTTGGTTATTGATCACCTTTCTCCGAGCCCACATACATCGGGCTCAATTGTTCATAAAAAGATGCGGGAATTTGCAGGAGAATATAAGATCCAAAACTTCTTCGATGTAGGTTCAGGAGTTTGCCACCAGCTTCTCCCCGAGAAAGGATTCATAAACACGGGAAGCCTCGTTGTCGGTGCGGATTCACATACTTGTACTTATGGAGCTCTGGGAGCATTCGCAACCGGTATCGGATCGACGGACATGGCTGCCGTATTCTTCTCAGGGAAACTCTGGTTCAGAGTCCCAGAGACCTTCAAAATGGAAGTCTCAGGCAAGCTTCAACCTTACGTCACAGCAAAAGATCTGATACTTCACATCATAGGGGAACTCCGAGCAGATGGTGCCACATATAAAGCCGTAGAATTTTGTGGAGAAACTGTCGAAGATTTAGACGTACCGAGCAGGATGACACTCTGCAACATGGCAGTGGAGATGGGAGCCAAGACAGGGCTGGTCTCACCGGACAAGAAGACTTTGAATTACCTTGAAAACCGAGTACCTAAACTTAGAAAAATTATAGAGAACGATCCCGACGCGGAATTCGAAGAAACCTTCAACTTTGAAGTTGAGAATCTAGGCCCACAAGTGGCGTATCCCCCATTTGTCGATAACGTAAAACCGATCGAAGAAGTAGAGGGAACGGATGTGAATCAGGTCTTCCTCGGATCCTGCACCAATGGAAGACTAGAAGACCTACGAATCGCAGCTAGAATCCTCAAAGGTAAGAGAATCCACAGAAACGTGCGGATGATCGTGATGCCTGCCTCCCGCGATATCTATCTCAACGCAATCAAGGAAGGGGTGGCTGAAATATTTCTTGATGCAGGATGCTGCATAAACAACCCAGGCTGTGGGGCATGCGTGGGAGGACATGCAGGCATACTAGCCCCGGGCGAAGTCTGCCTTTCTACGACAAACAGGAATTTCGAAGGAAGAATGGGCGAAAAAGGGCAGATCTACCTAGGATCTCCTGCCACGGCTGCCGCAACAGCGTTAAAAGGCGTAATAACTGATCCACGAAACTTGGAGGCCTGAGAAGATGAGCATAGCACGCATCAAGGGAAGAGTTTGGAAATTTGGAGACGACATCAATACAGACATCATAATATGGGGCAAATACAAATACAGCATTCTAGACTTGAAAGAGCTCTCAAAACACGCGATGGAAGCAGTCGCCCCCGACTTCACAGAGAAGATCTCTCAAGGAGACATCATCGTAGCAGGAAAAAACTTTGGATGCGGATCAAGCAGGGAACACGCACCTCTAGTGCTGAAATATGCGGGAGTCGGAGTGGTTGTCGCAAAGTTCTTCGCCAGAATCTTCTACAGGAACGCATTTGCCGTGGGTTTGCCCGTCATCGAATGCCCAGAGTTATTCGACAAAGCTGAGGAAGGCGATGAACTCGAGGTAGATCTAGAGCATGGAAGAATCCTCAACCTGAAAAGCAGCGAGACCTTCGACATCAAACCCATGCCTAAGTTTCTATTAGAAATACTGAAAGAAGGAAGCCTAGTGGAACATTTCAAGACGCATGGAGGATTCTGATGCCAAAGGCCAGCATAGCGCTGATCCGAGGCGACGGAATAGGACCAGAAGTAATAGATGCTGCAGTGGAGATTCTCTCAAGCCTCGACTTAGACCTGGAATTCATGCATCTTGAAGCAGGATACAAACACATGAAGAAAACAGGCAGCCAAATCGAGGATGAGACTATAGAAGAGATCAGAGGAATGGACGCCTGCCTGAAAGGACCCACCCAAACAGCCTTCGGTGCAAAGACACAGAGAGGAGTAGCCCCAACGATAAGAGAGAAACTCGATCTCTACGCCAATCTTCGACCGATAAAGGCTCGTCAAGGAGTGAAATGTCTCTTTCCAGGTACAGACCTATTCGTCGTCAGAGAGAACACCGAAGGGCTATACAAGGGGCTTGAGTACAAGTCCGGCAAATCAGCTTTCGGAATCCGTGTGATAACCGAATCCGGTTCCGAGAGAATAGCAAGATTTGCATTCAACCTAGCTAAAAAAGAGAAGCGCAGGAAGGTGACTGCCGTTCACAAGGCGAACGTGTTGAAAGAAACATGCGGCTTGTTCCTGAATACTTGTCGACGCATAGCAGAAGAGTTCCCGGAGATAGAATTCGAGGATGCGATAGTCGATGCCACAGCATTGAGGTTGATCATCAAACCTGAGCAATTCGACATCATCGTCACCACAAACCTCTTCGGGGATATACTCTCCGACGAATGCGCAGGACTCATAGGCGGATTAGGCATGACCCCTAGCGCAAATATAGGAGACACGAACGCACTCTTCGAACCAGTTCACGGGTCCGCCCCAGACATCGCAGGAAAAGGGATAGCAAACCCCTCCGCCACAATCCTCTCTTCGGCTCTGATGCTGGAATATCTCGGAGAAACCGACTCGGCAAGAAAACTGGAGACGGCGTTGAATCAAGTACTTGCAGAGGGAAAAACGATCACCCCGGACATCGGAGGAAAAGCAAAGACCTACGAATTAACTCAAGCAGTCATCGAGAAATTGGTTAATAATTAATATTCGACCCCCAGAGTGGAAACCAAGATTAGACGCCTCTCTCTTCCAGTTAACCCAGAAGCACCGGACGAGTCCCGTCCTAGAATTGATTGGTGATGGTTTGTCCCTCCCAAGAGCGCTGAAAGAAACAATTGCAGGGAAAATCGCCGGAGAGATAATCCTCTCCAACGAGCCCAGTGTCACCCTCAGAAAATGGCGCAGTCTCTTTCAGACACCCCAAGTCAAGCTCGCAGAAAAGATGCGAATCTCTCCGTCGGTCATCAGCGACTATGAGAGTGGAAGGAGAAAATCCCCTGGAACGCGGTTTGTGCGCCGTTTTGTGGAAGCCCTCATAGAGATCGACGAAGATAACGGAAGCCGACTTCTCAGAGAACTTTCGCACATATCCGGAGTCCCGATGAGCGCAATCATCGATCTACGCGAATTCTCCGCCCCCGTGTTAGGAAGCGACATCGCCAAAGCTGTAAAAGGGAAGACGGTAGCATGCCCAGAACTTCTATCACGCGAGATCTACGGGTTAACAGTAGTAGACAGCATTAATGCCATACTCGGAATGTCTGGAAGCGATTTCATGCAGATTTTTGGAACGACAACAGAACGCGCCTTGGTCTTCACCCGAGTTTCAAGAGGACGATCCCCGATGGTTGCAATCAGGGTCTCACCATTGAAACCGCGGATGATCGTCATGCATGGAACGGCGAAGGTCGACAATCTTGGAAAAAAGCTTGCCGAGATCGAACAGATTCCATTGACCATCTCGATGATGGATAAAACAGAGAACCTGATCGAGGCATTAAAGAAATTCCATGAATCGGTCTCCCGAAGAAAATGAATCAGACAAGAACACGCCGTCGATATCCTGTACACATGCTTTGATTCCGTATCTGCAGATAATTGCTCGGACCCGCTTGGGATGAACAGCGAAAAGATGGTAAGGAGACCAGGAGAGCTTCAAAAATCCAATCGAAGTGACAACATGCCCAAAACCTCCCCGTTCAGTCTTCCCCGCGGATTTGACCGTGACCTGAAATTGTTGCTCCTTTCCATGGCTTCGAGACGAATAGCAATGGGATTCTTGCAGGTGGTGAGGGTCATCTACTTCGCTCTCCTCGGATTCAGCCCCTTAGCCATCGGGTTCCTTCTCTCAGTGGGCACAGCCATATCAGCACTTCACCACATCTCCTTCGGCGTCCTCTCTGATCGATATGGGCGTAAGCGTTTCCTGTTACTCGGCGGAATCTTCGCTACCGCCCGTCTCATCATCTTCGCCACAACCCGGAGCTTCTGGCTAATCGCCTTGGGGCAGGGATTGGGCGCGATGGGTGAGGGTGTAGGCGCTGGACAGCCCGTAGTCTCCGGATACATAGGCGACAAGGTGAGGTCAAAAGAAAGAGTCACTGTCTTCAGCACTATCGCAATCACCAATGCAATTGCAACAACCATCGGATACGCAATAGCAGGACTCCCCCAACTGGTTCAGAGCCTCTTCGAGCTGGATTTAGCGAGCGCACATATGCCATTGTTCTTGATCGGAGGGGTCTTTTCCGCATTCAGCTTCGTACTCCTCCTACCGATCAATGAAACAGAAAAGGGGAAAGAGAATAGAGAGGGAGATGAGAAGAAGATCCTCAACGTAAAGTCTTGGAACGTGATCATGAAATTCTCCATTGTGAGATCCACAAGCGGACTCGGCTGGGGTCTCATCGAGTCACTGCTAACACTCTATTTCTTCATACGTTTCGCAGTAGGCTCAGACGTGCTTGGCCCTATCTTTGCTGCGTCACGGCTCGCATCCATCTTGACGTACCGGTTCATCCCCTCCATTGTCAACAAGCTCGGCGAGATCGAAACGCTGACCTGGTCTCGTATTCTTTCTGCGACTGTCACGGTCGCCTTTGCACTCGCGAACTGGTATCCCCTAGCAGTAGCTCTGCTCATAATCTTCAGGCTTCTCCTCATGTTCACTATGCCCATACGCCAATCCTTCGCAACAAGCATCGTGGACCCCGATGAGACAGCAACCGCCATCGGCATCAGCAACTTCGCCAGGATGAGTGCCCGCTCCGCCGCACCGATCCTAGCAGGGTATATGTTCGAGGTCGCCAGCCTATCTACGCCATTTCTCGTCGGGGCTGCCCTCATGAGTTTGAACGGCTTCCTCTATTATATTCTCTTCCAACATCGCAGGCGTATACCATAGACATAGTATACATAGACCCTTGTGTCCTATTCGTCTATGAAAACGCGTCAATTGAAGGAATTCTCAAGCAAAAACTTTTCCAATAGATGAGTGCCTTGGATAAGAATGGGGAATAGAAATGACTTCGTTGAGATCTTTGACTCCTTCTTTGACAAGAATAACAATTGCAGCCGCAGTCGGGGCCGCTCTACACACAGGGCAAGGAAATGCAGACATCATCGACCAGAAAGCAGTGGAATTCTCAAGAGCAGTCCTCAGCCAAATGGAAATAGATGGAGAAGTCATCTCATGCGAAGGACCCATCGACAATGCCCCAGCATTCGAAAGAAGAGAGAAAGTGGGTAGAGGAATAGGCCCAAAACTCGAATTCGTTATAGACCCGGTTGATGGAACGACGGCAACCGCAATGGGAAGAAAAGATGCCATATCTGCTTTAGCCTGCGCCCCAGTAGACCATCTGCAGGCACTCCCCGACGACGGTTATTACTTCAAGATAGCGACCGGAGGAGAAGCGAAAGAAAGAATATCGTTAGACATGCCTATCGAGGATCTCGTCAAGGAGGTAGCATTATCCAAGGACAAACTGCTGAAGAATTTCACAGTCATCATGCTCGACCGGGAAAGACACAAGAAGATTCTCAAGAGACTGAGGGCTCTAGGTGTTCGTATCGTGCTTATTCCTGACGGGGACATAGCAGGCTCTGTCGCAACTTGTCTACCAGAAACAGGAATTGATCTTCTCGTCGGGGCAGGCAAAGGCCCTGAAGCAACAATTGCAGCCACCGCGGTGAAATGCCTCGGAGGAACAATGCTTGTGAATATCTGGCGTCATGACAAACATGACGAGAATAGAGACGATCGACTCATGGCTGCCGGAGTAGACATTGACAAGGTTTACACGCAAGACGACCTTGCTAAAAGCGACCAACTCGCTTTCGTAGCATCAGGAATCACGAAGGGTGAACTCTTGGAGGGAGTAAAATTCGTACCGGATGGAGCAATTGTTCAATCACTATGTACGAGACTGCCTAGTGGAACGATGGAGAAATCGACAACCCACTTGCATTTCATAGGTCACCCCATATATGAGCACATAGTCTAGTACCGTACATCCTTTACTCCAATATTGGTACACACTCACATATCCCGAATGATCTGTCTCTCTTCGTTAGGGACCCTCCCAGCATCTACGTTTCCACTTACACTCAATCATGTGCATCTATATCACATATCTTCGAAAAGAATAACTATTCCAATGACAAATTTCTTAGATAGATAACCCAACTTGGATGATTCTACTGTAAGAGAAAGTGAAGAAAATGAAGCCTCGGAGAACAAAGCCGAGAGCCTTCGAGAAGTCGTGCGGTGCGATTCTCTTTCAGGAAGGTAAGGAACCCCGGTTTCTATTGCTGAAATATCTCGCAGGACACTGGGGTTTCGCTAGAGGACATGCTGAAAGCGGAGAGTCAGAGAAAGAAACTGCCATGAGGGAAATCGAAGAAGAGACAGGAATACGTAATATTAAGCTACTAAGAGGCTTCCGCGAAAGGGCACGCTTCTCTTTTTGGAAAAAAGGAAAAAACGTTCAAAAACAGGTTGTATTCTTCCTAGGTGAAGCCCCAAGACGAGCCGTGAAACTATCGAGCGAGCACCTAGGATATTTATGGTTGACATATTCGGAAGCGATGAACAGGCTAACCTACAGTAGCGCGAAAAAAGTCCTTAAGAAAGCACGTAATTTCCTCGAATCCTCCCACCGGAGAGAAAGAACAAAGAAGACTGAAGGAGCTAAGACAGGGATTCCAAAAAGAAGACTTAGCTCACCCAGACAAAGAAGAACTCAAGCTGTAAAGAACCGAATAAAAGGCAAAAGATTACTTACGTTAAAACACTCTCAGCATACCTTCATGTCCGAGAAGTAAGTATCGAAGTTGTCTCCTGAACACCGGATATCATCCGAAATTTCTTGAAGATAGAATCGTCAAGCTCACCAGAATCCTCGAACTCTATTCTAGCTATCAGGCCGTATGCGTCATAGGTCAACGCGACTTCTGTAACTTCTCTCAACTCCCTAACGATCAAATATACCCTTTCATTTTTCTCTGGATGCATCTCAAGATTATTATGAAGCCTCTTTCCTAATAAGATTCTCCCAGAGAGAATAAGAACGCGGCGATATGTTCCTATTCTTTCTTGAAGTGAGGCATAATCTCATCTCGTACAGTCTTTATAGCTTTGCGCATCTTCGGGCCGACAGGTGAGCCCATGACAAACTGGGTAACACCCAGTTTTCGGAGCTCTTCGATTTTCTCCACACACTCCTCAGGAGTACCACAGACAGAGAATGCTTCCACCATCTTCGTTGTCACCGAGGAGAAAGCCTCTTTCCAGTTTGCTTGCGATATCGCGTCAGAGATCTTCTTTGCATCTTCGGAATCAATGCCGTGTCCCTCTAGCACAGGTTTGGGAGAACCTGCGACTATGAATGCCACAATGGGTATCGCCGCCTGCAGGGCTTTATCAGCTTTATTATGAACTGAGAAGGAAGTATATGCAGCAACTTCCAATGATTCTGGTTTCTTCCCGACTTTCTCAATTCCTTTGCGAATACTATTGAATGCCTGTCTTATGTCCTTCGGATGCGATGCGTTGATCAATACCCCGTCGCCGATCTCTGCCGCCAAAGCCAGCATTTTGGGACCTTGAGCACCAATGAAAATCGGGATCTCGTTTGAAACTGAAAAATTCATCTTAGCCTCTTGAATCCTGAAGACTTTCCCATCGAGTTTGACTTTCTGATTTGAAGACACGAACCGGATAGCCTGAGTCGTCTCTCTTACAGCACTTAACGGGCTGACTTGTCTAATATTGACCATCCCAAGAGTAGTCTTGTCTCCTGCACCAAGTCCGCATACCACTCTGCCGGGAGCAATTTCGTTCAACGATGCAACTGCCTGAGCCGTCATTATAGGGTGGACCAAGTATGGGCATGTAACTCCGGGACCTAGCCTAATCTTGTCTGTATAGGCTGCAATCATGGCTAGACTGACATAGACATTCCTGTTGTTGAAGTGGTCAGTTATCCAGATATAGTCAAAGTCCGATTTCTCGGCTTGAATAGCATAATACGTTGTTCTCCAATACAAGTCCATCGGAACAAACTCTAATCCGAAATACATTGTATCCGCTCTTCCTCCTAAACAGAAGTAATAGTTTTGAATAACTCTTCTGGGATTCCCAACTCTTCATGTAAGAAAACAGATGTCTTTTCTGCTTCAGCAATTACAGCTGCTTCAAGCAGCCTCTCTACTCCCATCTGCGTATTCAACTGATCTCTCTGCCAATAGTAGAGTATGGTCTTGGCAAGTCCGCTCGAAATCTTCTTAGCGTTCTTGGAGTTGAGAATGAGATCAACCAGTCCCTCGGAAGCTTCTTCCAGACGAGATTGAGGGATTCCAGATACAATCCGACCTAGTTCCGTCTCGATTCACCTCAAATCTTTTTGAAATATATGAACCCCACTAATAACACTTGGCGAAATATTCATGTTCTAATCCGGTTTTTCAGGGTTTTCGGAAACAAGCATCCCCATGACGAGCAACCCGGAGAATACGATCATAGAAGCAATCTTGAAGACGTTCGGTATTGGCATGATCTCAGCACCAAGACCGGCAAGGGAAGACCCAAACGCTCCACCTATGTCGAAGACAATAAAGAGAGACGCGTTTGCGAGCTCTCTAATTCCAGGCGGCATCTCTTCCATCACTACTCCCCACTCCGACACAGCCCTCATTCCCCAGCCAAATCCGATGGCACCCAACGCCAAAGCGAGGACGAGAGGATCACGCGCTTCCGAGACCGCAAGATACGCAAGAAAAACCAGAAGATAGGCGAATAGAATCGGTTTCTTCCTTCCGATACGGTCTCCGATGATCCCCGAAGGTATACGGATCAACGTGTTCGTTATTCCTCTTACCCCAAGCAACAGTGTAGCGAGGGAGGGTGTAAAGCCTAGGTCGTTGACGGCATAGACGGCGAAAAGAGTCATCAGGATATTCAAACCGGTTGAGAACACGAATCTGCCATAAGTCACAATTACGGTGTTTCTTCTCAGTAGAAAGACCTTAAGTTGTCCCATGCTGAGGCGAAAATCGCCGCGTCCTATGGGCTGCCTTTCCACATCGACCAGCCACCCACGCGAACGCCCTATGATCAATATCGTTGCACCAAGAGCAGGAAGTATTGAGGCTCCCATGATGGTCTGTCTGTAGTCGAATCTCCCAAGGAGCAGGCTGGATAGCAGAGGACCCCCCATCGTGGCAATCCCGATAGCAGTCTGATATCTCCCTATGATCTCTCCTCTTTTCGTTGGAGGGGTAATGTTCATAATCGAGGCTAGAGCCAAAGGTCCAAAGGAGGCGAAGGGGACTGCCTGGACGATTCTCACAGGATATACCCATAAGGGACTGGGAACCAGAGAATACAAGACCAGAGATAAAGATCCGATTGAAGTAGCCAGAATCAACATTCTCCATCTTCCTATCCGTTCAGCAAGGATCCCCAGCGGCATCCGAAACAGAATAGTGGCCAGAGCGGATGTTGCCATGATCAGACCCAGTTCAATCTTTGAGGCGCCAAGATCTACGAGGTAGAGAGGGAGTATCGGAGTGGACATCATCGAACCTAGAAAATGAAGAGACGCAACCCCGGTCATTAGGTTGACAACCAACGATGTAGATCGAGATTCTTCCGATTTCACTTTACGTATCCAGCCACCTAACGCTCTTGTTAGTCGTAGGGAATGCGTGAACTTGATATAAAAAAGGTAGTTCCTTCTCTGATGTGTTCACAAGTCTATCTAATGTGTATACAATCCACTATTCGAAGATCAAATGCATAAGGAGACATAGTGATACCTTAAGATTCTTTAGGGCTTGATTGAAGTGTCTTGAATATGGCATCGTACGCCGGGTCGCAACGTCGAAACGCCTTTTCTTGACGAATGTTCCCTTAAGAAAATCTTTAAGTCTGAAAGGAAAAAGTGGTTGACACTAATGCGTGAACAGAACTCAACATCTGCTTTACAGAAGGCTGCACTTTTCTTCTCCAAGAGAGACAGCGAGACTTGTGCCGTGGCAATCAGCGTCCCTTCCTTAAGGATAGTGGCAACTAATCTTCCCCGACCAAGTTATGAGGAAGCCTTGAACAGTATCCAGCAGAAGGTTGAGAGAAGAGGATACGTATTGATTCTAGGGCAAGACGGCTATCATTCAGAGGGGATGACTACGGCTAAAGTCTTGATCGAGGGGCAAGCGACTGCTGAAGCGATCCATCAGTTCTGCGATGGAAAGAACGTCCAATTCTCAGATAGACTCGACTTCCGAGGGATGACGATATTCCAAAGAAGGGTATTGCTCGCTGTCAAGTCTATACCTCGAGGGAGGGCGAGATCTTATTCTGGAATAGCCGATGAGGCGGGTTTTCCTAAGGCTTACAGAGCAGTGGGAAACGTCATGGCTACGAACCCGTTTCCACCGATAGTGCCCTGTCACCGGGTCATCAGGTCAAGTAGAGAAGTAGGCAATTTCGGTAGCGGAATCCAATTGAAGAAAAAACTCTTGCTTCTAGAGGGAGTAGAGTTTGAAGGAGACCGGATACGACCCGAATTCTTCCTAGGATAGAGGCAAAACTACTTCTTATGGAATTACTGCTAAGAGACTTCAACTGGAGGAGGTTAACTGATAATATGATTCATGGCAGAAGCCAACAGGCTACCTTTACTTAGACAGATATGATTTGGAGTAACTCCGAAAGTATAGCCAACAGAATATCCGCTAAAAAAAGGAGAGGAAGGGTCTATTGAAACCTAGATTTCGGGAGTCGAATCCCTCTCTTAGCGAAGAGCACAATGACGGCGCCTAATAGTCCCAAGGCTATTGATTCTGCTGGAAAACCAGGGATCATAGATGACTTCGTCGAGAGCATCGAGGCATTGAACCACTCAATCTCGTATTCAACTCCGCCAAAACTGACGATCCCAACCAAGGCTACATATCGATCTCCAGTCTCACCAGCAGGGATTTCTCCATTGAACTCAACAGTCCCGGTTTCACCGGGTTCTATGGTGAGTGCTCCTTCCCAAGTAGGCTGAGTACCAGTCCAACCTGCAGCTATCTCCAGTCTTTTTATTATCGCCGTCTCGCCTTTCATATTCTTGAAGGTGATGGTTGCAGTGAAGGGGGTAGACCCTCCGATTGCTTGAGTCTGATATAGACTTTGATCCCATTCCCAGCTCTCGATCGGAAGCCAATCGGCACTCCCTTCAGCTTGTGCACTGATCTCTACGGCACTAGATCCAGCAAGAAACGTTATCAGACCCAAAACTAGTAGTAGGTATCCCTTGTTCATTTTTTTCCTCCATTCTACTAGGCAACCTAGAGGGAATTTAGGTTTTATTACGCTACTATGTGGATGGGCTACCAACCCGGGCACCAAGCGATGCAGGTCCGACTAGAAAAGCATAACGTGCCATATATCCTGAACTGATCTTTGGAGCCGGGCGCTTCCATTCCGACAGCCTCTCTTCGAGTTCCGAATCTGGTAGTTCGACGGATAGCCTTCGCTTTGGCACGTCGATGCTGATTTCATCGCCTTCACGTACCAGTGCTATGGGACCGCCCTCAAAGGCTTCCGGGCAGATGTGCCCTATGCATGCACCTCTTGTTCCCCCCGAGAATCTCCCATCAGTGATTAGAGCCACCGATTCGTTCAATCCCATCCCAGCAATCGCGGAGGTGGGGGACAACATTTCCCTCATCCCAGGACCGCCTTTCGGGCCTTCATACCGGATTACTACAACATCTCCTTCCACTATCTTACCAGCCAGTATTGCTTTCATAGCTAATTCTTCTGAGTTGAAAACCCTGGCTGGACCTGAGTGAGTCAGCATTTCTTCAGTGATAGCAGCAGTCTTCAGAACCGATCCCTCAGGGGCCAAGTTTCCTCTTAGAATAGCTATTCCCCCTTCAGGATGGACAGGGTCAGAGATAGGACGGATAACACTGGGATCCCGAATCTTCACTTCTTTTAGGGATTCCCCGAGAGTGTTTCCAAGGGCAGTTCTTGCTTCTAGATTTAGCTTTGAAGATATCTGCTTCATAACGGCGGGAACCCCACCGGAGTAATAAAGATCCTCAATAAAGTATGGACCGCCAGGATGCATGCTGACTATGTGCGGTACCTTCCTTCCGAGCTCATCAAATGCTTCAAGACCTAGGTCCACCCCTACTTCAGCGGCTATTGCTGGAAGATGCAATACAGTATTTGTTGAGCCCCCCAGTGCCATATCAACAGCTATTGCATTCTCGAACGCCTCTAGAGTCATAATCTCGGAGGGAAGGATATTGTCTTCAATGAGCCCCATAATCCTCTTACCGGCAAGCTTTGCCAGTCTCAGTTTCTCAGCGGATACGGCAGGACTCATACCGGTATTCGGCAGAGACATTCCAAGAGCCTCTGTGACGCAGGCCATGGTGTTGGCGGTGAACATGCCATTGCAGGAGCCGCAGGTGGGACAAGCACAGTCTTCCAGTTCTTTGAGTTCGGTCTCAGAACGTTTTCCGGAGATCACTTGACCTACAGCCTCGAATACAGTGATCAGCCCCACGAGTCTACCTTCGAATCGACCGGATAGCATGGGCCCTCCTGTTACAACGATTGAGGGGATATCTAGTCTACCAGCCGCCATCAGCATACCAGGCGTGATCTTGTCACAGCTAGTTACCAGGACTACACCATCAAACTGATGCGCCTGAACCATCGTCTCGATTGAGTCGGCAATCAGTTCTCGAGACGCTAGAGAGTACTTCATTCCTTCATGTCCCATTGCGATACCGTCACAGACAGCAATAGTGTTGAACTCGAAAGGGACACCTCCAGCCTGCTGGACACCTGTCATTACGGCATCGGAGATTTGGCGAAGGTGTACATGTCCAGGGACTATCGAGGTGTAGCTACTTGCGACACCTACGAATGGTTTCTTCATCTCCTCATCAGTAACGCCGAGTGCTTTGAGTAGAGATCTGTGACCTGCACGATCCAGTCCGACTCGTATGTTATCACTTCGCATCGATTCACCACGCAGGAATGATCTATTTGCGGTTTGGACTTAAGCATTTTCTGTCTTCAACCAGACCAAAACTGTTTTATCTGACCCGTTAGGTTACTAGTTTCATTCCGTTACGAGGGAAGTCGAATGAGGGATCGTTTTATCGAATAGTCCAATAAGACAAGTACGGTTTTTTGATACAACCCTCAGAGACGGAGAGCAAACCCCTGGAGTATCGCTTACCCCGAAGGAAAAGGTCAGAATTGCGAAGACCCTCGATGATTTGGGAGTAGACGTGATAGAGGCGGGATTTGCTGCTGCGTCTGAGGGGGAATTTAAAGCAATAAAGATGATCGCGAAGGAGAAGCTTAGAGCAGAACTCTGTAGCTTCACCCGAGGACTGAAGAGAGACATAGACGTAGCTTTGAAAGCTGACACTCAGAGCATCCACCTTGTCATACCTACATCAGAGCTCCACATAAAGTACAAGCTGAAAAAAGACCAGAAGCACATTCTGAAGATGACTGAAGAGACAGTCCAGTACGCGAAAGATCATGGGCTGATAGTAGAACTCTCAGCTGAAGATGGGACAAGAACCGAGATGGGATTTCTAAAAGAATTTTTCAATCTCGGGATCTCCCTCGGATGCGACAGACTATGCCCATGCGATACCGTGGGGATCCTGACCCCTGAGAAAACAAGGAAGTTCTTTTCAGAGCTCAGAAATGAGTTCAATGTACCCATCAGCGCCCATTGCCATGATGATTTCGGAATGGCTGTCGCCAATTCTATTGCAGCACTGACAGCAGGAGTAGATCAGGTCCATGTCACCGTGAACGGAATAGGAGAGAGAGCTGGGAACGCGGCTCTGGAAGAGATAGCAGTAGCACTAGTAGCCCTCTACGATACAAAACTCAACATCGATACCCGGAAACTATACGAGGTTTCGAGGACAGTCGCCAAGATAACCAAGCTCTACCCGAGTCCGAACAAGGCGATCGTGGGAGAAAACGCATTCATGCACGAGTCCGGGATACATACAAAGGCGATTCTCTCCAACCCGAAGACCTACGAAGCTATCTCCCCCGAACTAGTCGGTGTGACAAGAAGACTGACAGTCGGCAAACACGCGGGATCGCAGGGAACCAAGGCAAGCCTCAACCAGATGGGGATACAGCCAACAGAAGAACAGCTGAAACAAATATTCGTCGAGGTCAAGAGAATCGGAGACAAGGGGAGAAGGGTACTAGACTCGGATTTAAAGGCGATAGCAGATAATGTGATGAAGTTACCGCCGGAAAGACCAATCAAACTCTCAGAGCTTACTGTTATCACCGGTAACACAGTAACGCCGACCGCATCCGTACGTCTAAAGATGAATGGCGATGAGGTCGTCGAAGCCGCCACTGGAGTGGGACCTGTCGACGCGGCGATGCAGGCGATTCGAAAGATAATATCGATTTCAGAGCCGATACAATTGAAGGAGTACACCGTAGAGGCGATCACCGGTGGAACAGACGCCGTCGTCGACGTTTCGGTGACGTTAACCAGGGAGGGGCGGGTCGTTACTTCCAGAGGAGTCCACGAAGACATAGTAATGGCAAGTGTCGAAGCCATGCTCAACGGAGTGAACATGCTAATGCCTAGGAAGAAGGAAAATGAGATTCCCCCGAAAGAAAAGAACTAAAAGCTTAAAACTGAGAAACAACTGCCTAAATGTCGGCTACTCGATGGAGGAAAAGATAGAGTGAGCATCCAAGTAGTAGTAATCAAAGTATCGTTGCTCACTGTATTGTAGCCGCGTTTTTCTGCCATCAACAGACGGCGAAGAAACCAGCTCTGTGCAGCGGATATCACAAGAGAGTTTCTTCGATGGCTGGAAGTTGTAACGTGAGCCAGACTCCATCGCAGTACGACAACCACAAGAGAGGAAAGAAAATGACTATCATGACTGGGTCTAAAGCGCTAGTCGAATCCCTGAAGCGTGAAAAAGTGGAGATCATGTTCGGGATCTCCGGAGGAGCAGTGATCCCGCTCTTCGACGAACTCTACCACGAATCAAAACTACGCAACATACTCGTTAGACACGAGCAGTGCGCCGCACATATGGCGGATGGGTACGCCAGAGCCAGCGGAAGACCCGGCGTCTGTGTAGCAACCTCGGGTCCTGGAGCCACCAACCTCACCACGGGAATGGCCAACGCGTACATGGATTCCTCCCCCGTGATTGCCCTGACAGGACAGGTGTCGTGCAAGCCTGCACCCGGATCGTCCTACGTCGTAGGAAAAGACGCCTTCCAAGAGGCTGACACCGTAGGCATAATGACGCCCGTCACGAAATACTGTGTTCAAGTCAGGTCAGCCAACGAGATACCCCGAACGATCAAGGAGGCTTTCTACATCGCCTGCACAGGAAGACCTGGACCTGTACTCGTAGACATTCCGAAAGACACGCAGACCGAAGAGCTGGACTTCGTCTATCCGAAGAACCCCAACATGCGAGGATACAAGTCACCAGAGAAGAAACCCCACTATCTCCAAGTGAAAAGGGCTGTCGAGATGTTGACCGAAGCCAAGAAGCCTATGATCCTTGCAGGTGGCGGAGTAATCGCCTCGGGAGCCTCCAAAGAACTGACTCAACTCGCCGAATACCTTTTGGCACCTGTCGCAACTTCGCTGATGGGAAAGGGGTCAATACCAGAAGATCATCCGTGTTCCCTAGGGGTCATCGGTATGCATGGGACAAGCGAAGGTAACAAGGCGACGCTTGAAACCGACCTAATCATGGGTGTCGGACTCCGGTTCTCGGACCGAACCACGTGCGAACTTACCACCTTCAAACATGACGCGAAGATCATTCATATCGACATCGACTCTGCAGAGATCGGGAAGAATATCGAGACCGATGTCCCGATAGTCGCCGACGCGAAGGAAGCCCTTAGAGCAATTAACAGCGAACTGTCCAAGACCGCCCCTAAGAGAAAGGGATCAGAGTGGATCGATAGGGTGCAAGAGTTCAGGCAGAGGGTAACCGAAGAACAAGAAGACGAAGAGGGGTTGAAAGTACCGAGACTTCTGAGAGAACTCAGGAAAATCGTACCTAAGAAAGCAATAATCTGCACCGAGGTTGGTCAGAACCAGTCCTGGGCGGGCCTGTACTTCAAGATCAGTGAGCCTAGAACATTCATAACCTCGGGAGGACTCGGCACCATGGGATTCGGGTTCCCTGCCGCCCTGGGGGCCAAGGTAGCCCGACCCGACGTCCCAGTTCTCGACATCGCCGGCGACGGAAGCTTCATCATGACCAACCAAGAGCTGGCTACCTCGGTCTGCCAGAATATCCCGGTCGTCGTGATCGTTCTGGACAACAGGGTATTGGGAATGGTGGCGCAGTGGCAGCGACTATTCTACGGGCGCCGGTACTACGGAGTCAACCTAGGAAACGTGCCGGACTTCGTCAGACTATCCGAAGCCTTCGGGGCTCAGGGAATACGAGTCGGATCGTACAAGCAGTTCGGAAAGGCGGTTCAAGATGCAATTAAAAGCGACATGACAACCGTGATAGATGTTCCGATATCATCGGAGGACAATGTCTATCCGATGGTGCCCGCCGGTAAAGGATTTGACGGAATGATCACAGGGTGAAAGTAATGAAGAACACACAGATCATTTGCGCTATCGTCGAACACCGACCAGGAGTCCTCTACAAGGTTTCAAACATGTTCAGAAGAAGAAACTACAACATCGAGAGCATAGCAGTAGGCCCCGCCGAGATCGAGGGGACGGCAAGGATGACCATAACCGTCAAAGAGAGCGAACAAACTACCGAACAGGTGATAAAACAATTAAATAAACTGGTCGAAGTGATAAAAGTCAACAGACTTGACGCCTCGAATACGGTTGCGAGAGAGATGGCGCTCGTGAAAGTGCACGTTGCAAACCCCGACGCCCGATCGGACATCGTCCAGTACGCAAACATCTTCAGGAACAGGATAGTTGACGTCTCTCCGGACTCCATGACCATCGAGGTCACGGGAGATCCGAGCAAGATCGACGCCTTCACAGAACTCATGAAAGGATTCGGGATCAAAGAGATCGCAAGGACAGGAATCACCGCTCTCGCTAGAGGCGCAAGGTCAATGAGACTGGAGGAATGATAAGAATGGCTAAAATCTATTATGATGGTGATGCAGATCTCAGCGTTCTATCGAACAAGACAGTGGCTATAGTAGGGTACGGCATCCAAGGTGCCGCCCAAGCGAAGAACCTCCGCGACTCCGGCGTCAAGGTCATCCTAGGTTTAAGACCTGACGGGAAATCGTGGAAAATCGCCCAGAACGACGGGTTTGAAGTCCACCCGATCTCTGAGGCAGCAAAAATCGCGGATGTGATAGTCATGTTGATTCCCGACATGGCCCAACCAGAGGTTTACGAGACGGAGATTAAGAAAAACCTGACGGAAGGCAAGGCTCTCGGATTCTCGCATGGATTCAACATCCACTTCAAGACCATTGTTCCACCGAAAAACCTCGACGTAATAATGATTGCACCGAAGAGTCCCGGGAAGAGGTTAAGACAGATGTATGCAGAAGGCTCGGGGGTCCCAGCGCTGCTTGCCGTCGAACAAGACTACACCGGAAAGGGCAGAGACGTCGCACTGGCATGGGGAAAAGGAATCGGCTCCACGAGAGCAGGAGTCCTAGAGACCACCTTCAAAGAAGAGACAGAGAGCGATCTAATCGGCGAACAGACGGTATTGGTGGGCGGCCTCATAGAATTAATCAAGAAGGGATTCGAGGTCCTTGTGGAAGAAGGATACCAACCGGAGCTCGCGTACTTTGAGGCATGCAACGAAGCGAAGCTGATCATGGACCTGATCTTCACCGAAGGAATAACCGGCATGCTAAACGGCGTCTCTTTCACCGCAAGGTACGGAGGCGTCTCGGTTGGACCCACGGTCATAGATGACCGCGTCAAAGAGAACATGAAGAAGGCGGCGAAAAGGGTTCAAAGCGGAGAGTTCGCAAAGGAATGGATAGCCGAGAGCAAGAAAGGCGGACCGAAACTGAAGCGGCTCATCAAGGAGAATGAAGAACACCAGATCGAGAAAGTAGGTAAATTCATCAGAAAGATGGCGGGTATAGAAGCGTAGATCAGACTACTATCAACCCGTTCCAACTCCTATTTTTTTCAAGAGCACCAGAGAAGAAGCTTCCATTCACCCTGCAAGATGATGGCAAGCATGTACAACGAGAAGGTAATGGATCATTTCAGGAATCCGAGGAACGCCGGGAGAATACCCGACGCTGACGGCGAAGGTACCGTAGGTAATCCTGCCGACGGAGATATGATGACTATCTACATTAAAGTAGAGGATGACAGGCTGGTTGACGTAAGATTCAAAGCCTTCGGATGCGGAGCTGCGATTGCCACGAGCAGCATGACTACGGAAATCGCCAAAGGAAAAACCTTGGAAGAAGCTCTCAGGATCACAAGGGAAGACGTCGCTGATGCTCTCGGAGGTCTACCGCCAGCAAAGATGCATTGCTCAAACCTCGCGGCGGACGCCCTACATACTGCCATCCAGAACTACCTGAAAGAGAGAGTCTAAACAGCGATTTTCCGAATATGAGAAAGCGTAGTCTCAGAGCTAACTAGTGATATTTCCAACGTCCAGCAAGAGAGGTATCAGACGGGTTCCCTCAAGAAGACCTAGACCTCCTTTCGTAGCCGATACCTCATCGAAAGAAGATATACGATCAGACCTCTGGGTGGGTGAGAATACTAGAAATGGGACAGGATCACCCGTATGTTTCATAGCTTCAAGTGATGTGTAGTGATCTGGTAATACTGAGATTACGATCTTGTTCTCTAGATTGTCGAGGATTCTGCCTAGCAGCCGAGAGTCGAGGTCCTCTATAGTTCTTATCTTCAATTCGAGATTACCTTCATGTGAAGCTTCGTCTGGAGCCTCGACATGGACGAGTACCAGATCGCTGTTTCTCAGCCCTCGAAGAGCGTAGTCGGCTTTGTTCTCGTAGTTGGTGTCGGAGTATCCTGTTGCACCAGGAACATCAAGAACCTCCATTGATACGAGCCTAGCTATACCTCTAATCAGATCGACCGCAGAGACCACCGATCCTCTGACCCCGTGAGACACTTTGAAAGGAGGAAGAGAGGGTTTCTTTCCAGGTCCCCACGGCCACAGCATGTTTGCAGGTTTCTTCCCCAGCTTCCCCCTAACACCATTTATTTTATGATTTTTCAGGATCTTTCTCGAGGTTGAAATCATCCATCTCAGCCGGTTTGCAGCGTTCTCGGCCTCTCTAGTGAGGGGGGTAGGTAGAATTTCATCCACGCTTTTTCCTTGAGCATGATGAGGCGCGACACAGCAAACTTGGTCTGCTGAAGGATTGTCTCTCAAGACAAGAAGATGCCTATATCCTACCCCAGCATAGAAATCGATTCCCTCAGTTTTTCCAATAGACATCTTAACGAAATCCATTATCTCAAGAGCCTCAGAAGTAGATATCTGGCCAGCAGAATAGTCGTCTAGTCTTCCTCTATTCTCGGTGATCAGGTTGCAGCGAAAAGCAACGTCTTTTGAGGCAAGCGGGACCCCGCGACTGGCCGCCTCCAATGCACCTCTACCAACCTTGTACCTATGTGGGTCATAGCCGAGTATTGATAGGTGAGCGGTATCTGAACCGGGCTGCAGGCCTTCAGGTATCGTTCTAAGAAGACCGACCCGCCCATTCTTGCTCAAATAATCCATATTTGGGGTGCATGCCTCTTGAAGGGGAGTACGATACCCTAGCTCTGGAATGGGGTAGTCAGCCATCCCATCTCCTACAATTAAGAGATACTTCAAGGGATCACCATGAATCGCTCATATAGAAAGACCGATCGTCTGACTGCCGTGCGGGTTAGGGGGAGAAGCGTCTGCCAACGATCCGTAGGGTGTTGCTGATTCCAGACCCGCCGTCTCTTTCCTCAACCAGAGAGGTGTTGGATTGTTGGCCTAATCCTTCATTCTCAAATTCATGTTCGTCGCCCGTACGGAGTGAGTCAAAGCTCCTAAAGAGATTATATCCACTCCAGTGGCAGCGTATTCCTCAATATTCTCTAGAGTTATGCCACCCGAAGACTCTATCAGCATATCTTTGCGAAGCCCTAGGTCTCTTAGCCGAGTCAACGTCTTCCTGATTTCGCCTGGCGAGAAGTTATCCAGCATTATGATATCAGCCCCAGCTTCGGCAGCGGCGATAGCTTGCTGCATAGTTCCAGCCTCAACCTCAACCTTCTTGGAGAAGCTAACATCCTCTTTTACCCTTCTTACCGCTTCTGAGATTGAACCGACTGTAGAGATGTGATTATTTTTTATTAGAACACAGTCATCGAGCCTCATCCGGTGAGTGTCCCCACCTCCAATGGCAACACCCTTCTTGTCGAAGACTCTAAGTCCAGGCGCAGTTTTCCGTGTTGCTGCCACTCGAATATTGGGATTCTTGGATCTAGCCTTATCAACGGCAGTTCTTGTTACGGTCGCAATTCCGGACATCCTCATCAACAGGTTCAGTGCAGTCCGCTCACCAAGCAGGATGGACCGCACACCCCCTCTAACCTCCATAACGGTTTTCCCTTCTTTCACGACCTCTCCGTCGACCGCGAGTTGTTCGGTCTCGCAGCCAAGAATCGAGAAAAGGATTGAGGCTTCCTCGAGCCCGGCAACTACAGCGTCTTCCCGGCACACAATCAGGGCAGCACCTTTCAACCCAGCATCTATCAATAATTCGCTTGTGACATCTCCGAAACCGAGGTCCTCACGAAGGAATTCTCGTATCCGTTCTTCAATCAATAGCCGATCAGCCATCTTACCATCCTCATCAATACATGGAATCTAACTCCATTCATCCCCACCCTCAAGAATTCTTTCTATCCAGAAGATAACTTCTTCTCGCAGCCAAGAGATTCTCGGAAGAGATAAATCTATCCCATTGCATGAGGGAAGGAACGGCAAGAAACGGTACTACGGGTCCAACGAGTCGACGCCGCGTGATGGCTGGATGCTGAGCATTGAAGAACTGATGTTCCTCGCTTCCGCTTCCTTCATAATAGGATTTTCAGGTGCGATACCTCCAGGACCAATGTTCGTTGCGACAGTAGCATGGTCAACAAAGAGAGGGTCTATTGCAGGTCCGCTAGTTGTCCTTGGCCATATGATAGCAGAGACGATCGTCATGTTGGCTCTGCTCCTTGGATTGAGCTTTGTCTTCGAATCGAACGATGCAAGGCTTCTCTCAGGAGTGCTCGGAGGGCTCTTCTTGGTTTGGAGCAGTCTCGACCTCTTAAGAGCCTCAACGTCTTCCGGCAGCCAGCTGCAATGGAGGCTGGATAGAAGCTCTCCAACAAGCGGAAACCCGATCTTGGCAGGACTCGCAACAAGCATATCTAACCCTTATTTCTTCATGTGGTGGGCGACCGTCGGAAATCAATACACAGCACTCGGTCTGGTAACCGCAGGTTACATAGGAGTAGCGGTCTTTGCCTTTTCGCACTGGTTTTCCGACCTCACATGGTTTTCGTTGGTTTCGTTCTCGGTGTCGAGGGGAAGGAAAATAATGAGCAATAGAGTCTACCGAATAGTGCTGGGAATATGCGGAGTGTTCTTGATAATTCTGGGAGCCTTTTCCATAATCAACTCGGCAAGGATGTTGCTGAAATATATGGACTGAACAGAGTTCACAGTTTTCTCCTCGTTTCTGATCACTCTGAGGAGAACAAGCTTTAAGCCAACCAGCAAGGACTTCTTTCCAACTCAAAGTAGAAGGAAGAGAAATGTTCGATCCAAGAAAGTTCATCGAAGACAAAGTCCGATGGTTGAAAGACGAAATCGGGGACAGGAAGACTGTTGCCGCCGTCTCTGGAGGGGTAGACAGCACTACGACCGCGGTGTTAGGGTATGAGGCTATCGGAGAAAAACTTCATGCAGTGTTTCTGGACGACGGGCTAATGAGAGAAAAGGAGCCGGAAAAAGTCTCGAAGGTCTTCAGGCGGCTTGGGATCGAGATCGAAGTCAGAAAGTTGAGCGAGAGGTTCTTTACTGGTCTCAGGGGGAAGACTGATCCCGAAGAGAAGAGGAAAGCGTTCAGAGATACATTCTATCGATGCCTTGGAGAGGTAACAAGAGAGGTCGGAGCGAAATGCCTTCTCCAAGGGACCATAGCCGCAGACGTGGTGGAGACACAGAAAGGAGTGAAGACCCAACACAACGTCTTAGAACAGATTGGCATAGACTCTGTTGAAGAGTATGGATTCAAGGTTATTGAGCCATTAGGGGAGCTCTATAAGCCTGAGGTGAGAGCCGTAGCCAAGGTGCTCGGGCTGCCAAAGGAAACCTTCGAGAGAAGACCGTTCCCTGGTCCCGGACTGGCATTAAGAGTCCTCGGCGAGGTGACACCAGAACGCATAGAAACGATCAGAAGAGTGACCGCGATCGTGGAGGAGGAGACGGCGGAAACTCCATGTTTTCAATCCTTTGCAATACTCATGCAAGATCGAGCGACAGGAGTTGATGCCCAGGGAAAAAGGAACTACGGTGAGATCGTCGTCGTTAGGGTTGTTAACTCGATGGATGCGATGACAGCGAAACCAACGGAACTTACATGGGACAGGATGAGAAGTATACAGAGACGGATAACGGAGACGATGCCGTCTATTGTTCGGGTGCTCTATGACATCTCCCCAAAGCCGCCGGCAACGATTGAATTTGAATAACCCTTCCTCACAGACAAAGAGTAGAAGCCAGTAGATCAAGATAAGGGCATTGTTTAGGATTTGGGACTGGTTGAGGTTTTGGCGAAGCTCGTGTAGAAGTAGGCGATCTGATCTCCAAACTCAGGGAATACTCGATCGCTGATCAGGACAAGGGTGTAGACTCCGGCTATTCCCAGAACTAGGCTGAGGGGGTAGTGGGCTAGACTCCAAGGGAGTATCCCATAGTAGATCAGCCAGATCTCGAGTGCGATTCTGAGGAAATTCATCACAAGGAGGATCACGGATACTATCAGTAGCACTTTGATCTTGCGTGTCCAAGTGGACTCGCGAATGGGGAGTATTAGCCCTGCCATCACCGAGATAACCTGCACGCCTGTGCACTCCCTTACGACCCGTATCGGACCTACGAAGGCTTCACGAGAAGTAGAAGAGTAGGATAGCGGCACCCCTACCAAGTTCAAGATCCATGAAGAGAAGAATGCGGTCAGCTGCTCGAGAAAGAAGTAGTCAGGGATATAGTAGAGAAAGAATGTTATTCCTAAAACAGCAGAAACGTAGATCAGGAGATTTTTAATCACGTTGCGGTTCAAACTCAGCTGCCTTCTCATCGCCTTGGGATTGGTCATACTATTACTGACACTGATCTCATATATGATGGGTTTCTCAAGTGTCAGTGAAGTTTCAATGCTCCTTGGGACTATACTTTTGATCGTTGGGACGATTATTTGGAAAAGGGAACCAAAAAAGTAGTCCGGGCTAGGATCCTTTTCCCAGCCAGAGCTCGCGAATCTCGTCGTATCGGGATCGTTTCTCTCCTTGAATACGCAAGCCAATGAACACGACCACGCCACCAAGGACTGCTGTTGCGATACCAGCGTAGACCGGGGTATTGTTCTCCCTTACGGTCTCTGTTAGTTCTGTTTCGACCCAGCTAGCAGATGCGTCGAAATAGACTTTCTTCGTCTTTTCGCGACCAGTGTTGTCGAACACGAAGTGGTACGTTCCTCCAGTCTCGAATTGGAGGGTGAACTTCTCCGTTTTGGTGTCTTCGTACTCGGCAAGGGCGGTCGTCGAGTACTTACTGGTCTTCCATTCTTGGAAGTTTTCGTCGTCCACTACAAAGAATCGAATCGTTCCATAATATACTTTGAAGTATACGTCAGTAGTGGAGTTGGAGCCGAGTTCAGCCGAGTAGGTTACGTAGCCATCGCTGCCTATGTAGAAGAGCTCCTCGTCAGATATTGTTAGTTCTTGGCTGGATAACTCGGGGACGAGGACGATCTCTCTCCAAGGCCCAAGGAAGGCGAGTACTGCACCGAATAGGATCATAGCTAGACCTACAGAGACAATATTCCTTCTCATACCAGGTCGCCTTCACGGATAGCTTCGCATCTTTCAGAGTTAAGTTCCTATTACGAGAGCTTGTGAATATTTATGCCTTAGATGCGAATTTTTGCCTGAGATTAGGAGGGAAGTGAGGGGTAGAAGCTGGAGGGAACCTTCAATAAGCCCGAAAAACGGGTATTCGATTTAAAAGATTGAAGGTAAGGGATGTAGTTGATCAGTTCTTTCGTTGTGTGATATTTGGTAGGTCTCGGGGGACGGAAGAGAAGACTGTAGGTAATTCGGGGAAATGCTCCTTCATTCTCTGTTCAGCCACCAAGTTCGCTTCTTGGACGATTCTCCGGGCCTCTTCGCTGGCTTCTGTACTCATCTCTGTGGAATGGACGCCTCCTGCTTCAAGGATTGTCTCGTGGAGCACCTCGCGGATTGCACCCAGTTCAGAAGCTATTTCCGGCATAATACCTGTAAGTGATCCTCTGGTTTCTTTGATTACACCGACCACAGGAGCCATGTCCACCAGCACGTTACCCAGGTCATCGACTGTCTCCAGCCTGAGACTTACTTGTTCAAGCGAAAGCTGACTTCGAATAAGAATCTTAGTCGCTTTTCTGATCTCGGCACATTCATTGGCATATAAGATAGATCGGGCAGCATCCTTCGATATCTTTGCTTTTACACATTTACCGAACATCTTCTTGTCCCGTGTAGCAAGTCTGGAAGCATTAGCTTCAAGTTTAGCTGATTGGAGTCTCAACCGGCGACGAGCGTCTGCGATCCTCCGGTGGAGCGACGGAGACGGAGGAAGGAGGAATTTATCCTTTATCTGCTCGAATATACCTTTCCTTCTAGGGGACAACCAATTTTCGATGACTTTATGTTGCATGGGATTACCTTTCCATAAATAGTACGACGCTCTCTTGGAAGAGAGGTCAATCCTTTCTGAATATTAAGGATGATTTAACATAAGGAGTATCAACGTGTCCCGAGTCTTCGATGAAATGTACTTGTAACAGCAGAAGAGAAGGACTCGACAACCTGAGTTGTGTATCCCTTCCAACCCGGGAGGATTAAATACGATCCGAAGAAGACCGCCGCAACTGATCGTCAAGAACCTGATAATATAAGGATCAGGCTCATAGAATCAGAAGAATTAGAATTCGACGTTCAGATCAATATATTCGAATTGGTAAAAAAGGAAGTATGACTAGCGTCGAATGCTACTGGAAGAAGTGAAAAACTGCTATTATACGGAGAACATGAATCTACGCCAGTTGATTCCATTGGCAGCATCGGAATTAGAAACCATGGCAGCCAAATATGCAAGGCAGGCACTAGAGCTGGAGAAAAAAGGTTCGAAATCCCTTGCGATCACCAAATATCAACGAGCCATCGAGATCCTACTGAAGCTTTGTCAACTATACCCTGAGAATCACAGCAACGCAACATACATGAAACATATCGAGTCCTATTCAAACAGGGTCAAAGACCTTCAAACACAAAGCCCATCTGTCGATAAGTCGGAAAAAGGCGAGGAAAAAATCAGCGAGTTCATCCTTACCGAGAAACCCGATGTAGGGTGGGAAGACATAGTAGGTCTTGAGACCGCCAAGAAAGCTGTCGAGGAATCAATTGTATTCCCTGTCAGAAGACCTGATCTTTTTCCACTAGGATGGCCTAGAGGTATTCTCCTCTTTGGACCGTCAGGCTGTGGGAAGACTCTTCTCGCCGCTGCTGTCGCTTCACAGGTCGATGCCACCTTCTTCTACGTCGACGCAGCATCGATAATGTCGAAATGGTTGGGCGAGTCAGAGAAGAACGTTGCAAAACTCTTTGTAGCCGCGAGAGAAGCAGCCGACAATTCGAAGCCTGCAATCATCTTCATCGATGAGATAGACTCGATGACCAGCGTGCAGAAGGAGGAGGTTGGAGGTGAGGTGAGAGCGAGAAACCAATTCCTGAGAGAGATGGACAGTTTAGTGGACAAGAAGAAGAGACTCCATATCTACATCATCGGGGCAACAAACAAACCATGGAATCTAGACGACGCGTTCATCAGAAGATTCCAGAAAAGAATCATGGTACCTCTCCCTGACCTCAACGCAAGACGTGAAATGTTCGAGATGTACACCAGAGGACTAGACCTCGGGTATGATGTTGAACTAATGGAACTTGCGAAGACAACTGAAGGATATTCAGGAAGCGATATTCACGACTTATGCCAAGCCGTCCAGATAAAGGTCGTCGGAGAATTCTTTCTAAACTCTGAGGGAAATAATACTTTAATCAAACCTCGAAGTCTGAGCCTTACTGACTTCCAGAACGTGCTCAAGGATAGAAAACCGAGTGTAACACCCTACATGCTATACAATTTCCAGCGCTGGGCAGACGAGTTCAAAGCACATTAAAAGACGAGTCGCTCCTCTGTTTTATCTTTTAGGAGTATGGCTGTTCACTGGCTTTCAGCAAGCAGAAAAAATATTATCCGATTCAACTGGTTGCTTTTTCAAGCATTATACGTTTCTTCTCGGTAAGAGTTTTGATCGCTTGTTCAACAAGCTCAGGAGAAACATTCAAGGTAGAGGCGCAATCACTAAGGCTGATTGTTCTATCGTTTCCAGACGTGATGTACTCGTATACCCGCTCCTCGATATTCTCATCGACTACCTCGTCTACAGCCTCCAATCCATCCGGTAGTACTGCGGGAAACCGTTCTTTCATCCTTTCGTCAGCGATGGCATTGGCTTCAGCGAGAACTTTCTCAGCCGCTTCATCAGATATCGGAATCGGCATCGCGGGGTTCTCAGTTGCGTTCCCGGCCTCTAAGACTGCAGTAGTCAAGGCAGAGTTTATCTCCCCGAGTTCATGCGACACTTCAGGCAGAACACCCGTCAACTGACCTTGGATCTCTTGGACAACGTTCGCTAGAGGACCCATCTGAACAAAGATGTCTCCTAGTTCTTCAACAGTCTCAAGCCTTAAAATGACCTGTTCCAAAGCCAGCTGGCCATTTATCACGATCTTCGCTATCTTCCGTATCTCAGCACACTCGTTGGCGTAGATGAGTGCACGGCTATGGTTGCTAGACTGCTTCGAGGTGACACATTTCTCGAAAAGAGCTTTATTGCGCTTCTGGAGCCGATTTGCCATTTGCTCCAATCGATCTGATTGAACACGTAGCCTATTCCTAGCCGCGGATATACGTCTCTTCAAAGGAGGGTCCTGGATACCCTTTACCGCATCTGAGACTTTGCCCAAGAAATGACCGAGACCAGATTCTGGCAGCTGACATATACCCCCGCGAGTAGTCTTGGATTCTCCAATTGCCCGTCGAGAGATAAGGGTGTTATACAGAAAGATGATGTTCGCATCAGAAATGTGAATTAAAATTCCTAGGAAAACCAGTAAACTGGGAGAACCAAGTCTCTGATTATATTACTCAAGTCCAAGAAAAGAGGTAGCCGAAGTTAAATATTCGGCGTAGACTCGTTTGAGCAGAGCCTTCAGAACTACCTAAACATACTTCTCGCATTTTCTACAGTACCATCTCTGATATTGCGCGATCCACTCCAAGGGTTCTTTACACGTAGGACAGGCATTGCGCGAAACCTCCTTGATGAAACCGTCAACACCTCTCGAGATACTCTCACCCAAGTCTTCCACAGCACGACCTAGAGACCCGGGAGGAGATGGGCGTGAAAATGGATAGACTTTACAATTATCACAATACCATTGCCCATAGGCTGCTTTACAGGGGGAACCGCATCGAGGACAGGAAGGACCGCTACTCTCAGTCATTAAACACTACCTTCAATCAAATCCATTGAAGAATATCTATTCCTGTAAGAAGCCTATTTATGAATTACCGACTATGAATTGCTAGAACTGGTCAGGCTTCAACAAGAGTAACGGCCATAGGATAAGCTCGCTCAAAGCGACACCTAGGAACATGCTGGTTGTGAAACTATAGTGGGGCAACCAAGTTATCAAAGGAATTTCGAGTGTCCCTGAGAGTATAAAATCATAGACGACAAGATACCCGAAGGCAAGTCCAACTACCGCGAACAGAACAGTATAGAAAAGAAGCGTTACACCAAGTGTACGGGCATCCAATCCCTCTCTAACGCCCCTTCTCTTCTTCTTGCTTCTCCTAGACAAAGTGCATTACCTCAAAGATTAGACAGGATTTTCTATCCCATTCAACAAATAAAAACATCTTGATGAAGAGAATCGCGCTTGAGAGAAGCTAAGCTTTATCTACAACTTGACAAGCCAAGTTGAAGTGAGGTCGTAAGATGCCATATTGTACGAACTGTGGGAAAGAGATACCCGCCAAGTCAACGTTCTGCAAGTACTGTGGTGCAAAATTAGCATCAACAACATCAGCGCCACCACCACCTCCACCACCAACGTCGTTGCCGCCACCCCCACCACCTGGCACGTATGCGCCGACTTCGGGAGTTGCGCCTCCTCCAGCGACGAGACCAACAGGTGTTACAATCCTCGCGATCCTTGAGTGGATTGGAGGAGCCCTCGCGATACTCGGATCGTTGGGAACTGTGGCAATATCAGGATTTGCCGGCGCTTTCGGAGGCTTCATAATAATCATGGGCATAGTCTCGCTGGTCATGGGCGTCGCGAGCATAGTAGTCGGCTGGGGGTTATGGACACTTAAGAAATGGGCATGGAACATTGCGCTGATACTAGGGGCAATCGCGATAATCATATCCCTTGCATCGATTGTCTTCAATCCACGAGGAATAATGGGGCAGATACTGGGTCTCGCCATCAATGGAGCAGTTATCTACTATCTGACTAGACCACACATCAAAGCATGTTTCCAATGAATGCATAGATGCCCCAATTTTTTCTTTGATCTAGAAGGATTTCAAAATCTCGCAGAGCTAGGATTAGGAATAGAAGCTATCTAGAACGCATAGACAATCGAGTGCCAACCAGTGTTCACGGGCGACTGCCCAGTGAAGAGGAGATATCTTGTTTCCAATACTCCTGAAACATGAACCTCCATTGACAGCCCGGCATTGTAGGAGTAACGGAGTACCGTTGATCTAGGTGAATCTCCGATCGAAGTCGGGAGTGAAATCTCAAGCTCCATCAATACCGTAGATCCGTTTGACGGAACATGTATAAGCAAATCATTAATACGTCCCGAATAGAACGAAGCCACGGTTCCCCCAGACCTAAGATCCACTGATAGAAGATTATCGATTACCACAATTGGGAAAAACGAAGGATTCTCTACCCTCAGGCACATAGAAATCGTCATGTACCTAGCTCCCAGCTCGTGTATGACCATACCATACTCATATTCGAGCCGTAAGTCGTCCAATGCCACTATTCCAGCCCCGAGAATTATAAGCCAAAGAAGCAGAATCAGCGTCACTGCAATCCTACTGGGTTTCGACAACCCAAGATTCAAAATCGGCAAGGTATTCGCCGCGCGGATATTCACTCCACAACCAAGCTAAAAGAATTAACACCAGACTCATCTAGTTCAAGTAGACTAAGAAATCTTCTCCATTCTAGCCAATCACGTTCTATGGAACAAACAAGTTTTAAGATTCTACGACACAGCCCTTGATACAATGAACCCAAGAAAGTGGGCAGTAAGGTCTGTTGCAGTAGTTTTCATAATTGCGGTTCTCGTTTTCGCATATCAAGTAGCGTATCCTTGGGTTTACCCATTCTACTATGGCAAATACACAGACTACGAGATCACCAACTGGATCGAAGCAAGTGGATACGCCAGCTTAGCGTTGAACATCGTTTTCGACTTCGAAGAGAAAGACTATAGCAAGCTCCTAGGGATGAGTGTCGACGGAGGCGAACACCGATTCGAGATGAGAGAGTCGTACTGGGAGCAGGGATCAGGGCAATACAGGAATATGAGTATCGTCTCGTGGGAACCCACTATATGGGGATCCACGGCAAGGGTTTCGGTCACGTATAGAATGAGGGCTTACAGTATTCGCTACGAGATGAGCGGATGGGACCCCCTTTTTTGGATCAAAACCTACCCTGAAAGCGTCAGGAAGTACCTAGTCTCAAATCCTTATTTCCCTGTTGACGATCCAGAGATACAGGCCGTAGCTGAACGGCTCACAACGGGCACTTCGAATCCTGCAGAAAAAGTGCGAAAAATCTACGATTGGGTTGCTGACAATATCAAGTACGAATTTGTGGAGGAACACTACACCGATACAGCTTGGATTATTCGTAACAAGAAGGCTGTATGCGAAGGCATCGCACTGGTAATGTGTACCCTATTAAGATCCATAGGCATTCCGGCGCGGACGGCACACGGTGCGATAGCGATTGACGGTGAATCCATGTATTATCCCACAAATTACAAACATGCTTGGGTAGAATTCTACTTATACTCCAAGTGGATTGCCGTCGACCCAACATGGGGGGCCAGCCCAGAGAACAAAGAACATTACTGGGCGGGAATGCGTGATGATATCGCCTATCCTAGCATCGGAAAACCATTACGAACAACAATCGGCGTCATGGATGATATCTCATTCATAGGCATGGGAACTCTTAGCGGGCTGTATCTCGATCTTGGAAGAGTAAGAGTCGTAGGAGAAGGATTCGCAGCTCCCCCGAAGGAAACATTCACACGTCAACTCTGGATCGGGACTGCAGTGGTTTTCACGATCACTATTGTCGGGGGAGCCTTCTTTTGGAGGAGACGAAAAAGAAAACAAGTCACGGTTGAGCAGGAGACGACCGTAATACCTCAGGTTGAGGTTACACCACCTTATTGCAAGTACTGCGGCAGCAGACTCCAAGGAGAAGCGATGTTCTGTAATCAATGTGGAAGAAGAATAAAACAATAGCATTAACGTCTGTTTTGATAGACAATTATATACGATCTATTATCGGTGGAAAATAACGGGAAAAAGGAGGGGAAAAAGTCAAGGGAGGCATCGCTTTCATCTAGCTGTAGATTATGTCGTGCCAACCAGTTGCCACTGTCGATGTACCTGAGAACAGCAAACACTTTGTATCGAGTCTTCCACTCAAACTGAGACTCAGCGAAAATCCCGACCAGACAGAGTTTAACCAGACTGTACTCATAGAAACGCTATTTCCCCAAGTATTAAAAGGAATGTTGAATGTTATTGTAGTCGTCGAACCTCCTGACGAAACAGACATAACCATTTCTGTGACATATCCTCCGAAGAATTTGGCTTCGACACCCGCTGATTTCAATCTCAGCTCCAAATAGTTGCTTGTGACGTCAACACCAAACATACTGGGATTCTCGATTTTTAGCGTAACCGAAACCGTCAGATCTCCAGTATTCCAGTTGGTAATGAGCTGCCCGCTTTGAAAAGTCAATTTCAATCCTGAAGTAGCGGAAGAAGCCATGAACAAGACTGCACCAAGAATGATGATGACTACAGCGGCTCCTATGGCTATCATTTTCATAGGAGGACCTTTCTTCTCGACCGGTGGTGCCGCGGCAGGAGGAGGTGTCGGATAAGCTGGTGACGGCGGCGGAGGTGCTGCTGCAGGCATTGAAGGTGCTTTTGCTCCACAATTTTCACAGAAGGCTGCGTCGGCTGGTAGTTCTGCCCCACAATTGCTACATTTTACCATTTCTGATTACACCTATTGACTCTGCTTCCGTCTCTATACGCATACTCTATTTCAAGCTTATCATAGACCAATCTGAAAACTACGGTAGCAATCGTATCTTCGAATCACAGAGTAGAATAAGTAGAGAAATATTCTGCCCAAAAGAACATGACCTGGCAGATATGGCTAGCCTTGAGAGACCTTCTCATACATTTTCTCAAGAGTCCATCTTATAGAGGTCCGGAGTTCTCTTAGCCTACGATCAGTTCCGTAGTTATTGATGCGGATCTCTGCTATTGTTCCGTCTCCGGATTCTTCCACCTTGTAGGATAATCTTTGGTTAGGAGAGATCTTGTTATTACGTACGTCTTCTTCGTCACTTTTGATCATTTCGTTGAATATCCTGTTAACAAGGAAGGACTCGAAAGGAGGAATACTTGTCTTCAAGTTCGTATCTTTCGCGAGAACTACACGTAAAGCTTCACTCCCGATTTGTAGTTTTGCCAGGAGTGTACCGGCTGTAGATTTCAGAGATACTTCTCTGCCATATTCAAATTGGACTCCTGATGGTTCTCTGGACGGTTTCGCCTGCGCAACTTCTTCACTCCGAGGAGTCTCCGGCATTGCAGCTTTCTTGAAGCTGACTTGTGTGAGATGTTGATCCAATACGTCGAGAATTGTCTTCCACTCATCCAGTTCAACTTCAAGTTTATTGATTCGTTCTCGAATAGCACTTCGTAGTCCCGCGAGCTTCTCGACCTCTTCACTCTCCATATCCTCTGAATCGCCGGTTGACCTACCTTTTCCTTTCCCCAAAGATTCACCACACTCCCGGATTCATCCTTCGTTGCCAAAAGTTCCTAGAAACCAGGTGAGTATTGAGAGCTACCAAAAGATAAAGGTGAGCGTAGCAGGAACTGCATGGATAACCCATGGAAACGCGTTGACATGCATCGGGACTGATTTCAAATTCAATCTAATGAAACAGCTCTAATTCCCCGTACTCGTATCATTTGACCTTTGAATTGCTGGTTGATCGTAAATCGAGACATTCTTGCTGTTGATCATTACTCGTTGTGACTGAAACAACAATAAGGTCCTTGTACTACTTGTTCAGCGGAGACGATATATTTGACAGGACGGAAACCTTTAGAAAAGGAACTCGCTGGAAGCGTCTTGACAAGGAGGGGCATCATAGCCTTACTGAATTCTAGCAGTCCTTTGATCCAAGGATTCATTGATCGCGATACCCAAATTGGGGAGAATGGTGTCGACCTTACCGTGAGAAGAGCCTCGAAATTCCTATCGAGAGGTACCGTCGATTTTACGAACCAAGAGAGGGAAATATCCCAAACCCAAGACCTAGATTTTAATAGATCAGGTTGGCTGGAATTAGATACAGGCGCCTATAAGGTGGAATATAATGAGATCCTTAATCTGCCAAAGAACCTCATTGGAATCGCATTGCCGAGATCGAGCTTAATCAGATGCGGTGTCGCCCTCATAACATCGATCTGGGATGCAGGTTACAAAGGAAGAGGAAAATCAATGTTGGCCGTCTTGAATCCGAAAGGATTTCGCATGAAGAAGGATTCCAGGGTAGCCCAGCTGGTTCTTCTCTCAATGGAGAGTCCTTCAGAAAAAGGATACCGTGGAGTGTTTCAGGGAGAGTAGCCGACTAACACACATGTGATGTTCCTATGTTATCAGAACAATCATATAGGATACTGGCTAAGAGTATATGGGAAGGGCGTTTGATGAGGAGAAGTCTACTCGTAGTCGGTGTCTGCCTATTAGTCATAATGATGGTCGGTTGCATGCCGGAGGCGAGAGCCAGACCTTCCGCCGATTTCAGTAATAGGACGGTGACCGCTGAACAGGGGTCAAGTTTCGTTCAGGAACTGACACTGGAGGGAACGGATACAAATTATAGGAATCTGGAAATCAGTTTCGAGATGCCTGATGGAGTCACATGTCCCAATACACCAACGAAAGGAGGGTTAGATGAGGGAAAAGAGTGGACGTTTACAGTAACTTTCCAAGTGGGTTCCTCCATGAATCCTGGGACCTACACGGTCTACGCACGTGGAAAATGGGAGGAGTTCAACAAGGATACTGATGGATGGGATGGGGAGGAAGGCGAACTTACAAAGTTTACCCTCAGCGTCACGGTGAAATCCGGTAGTGGTGGAGGAGAGGGCAGTGGAACCACGTTTACGCTTTCCAGTCCTATAGTCCTTGGCGGGATAGGAGTAGCCGTAGTAGCGGTTGCAGCAGGTGTTTTCTACTATATGAAGAACATTCGGGAAGTTAAAGCCCCGACATCACAGACGCCTGTACCCGAAACGGGAACCGAAGGGCAAGAAACCCCTGCGAAGAAGTACTGTAGACAATGTGGGGCCGAGAACAGTCCAAACGCCACGTTCTGCTACAGTTGTGGAAAGAAGATCGGAGAGTAAAAAGCAGATAATTCAGACCAATGTGTCTTATGATCCTCCGACGAGAATGAAGAAATCTTCCGGAGAAGACAAGTACGCATATCTAATTGCATAACTTTGGCAGATAGGCGAGATGTAAAGGACGGGTGCCAGCCAGTTCTTTATTTATAGTCGCCGTAAACGGTCAGGAGAAGCGTTTGACGAAACGATAAAGGGTACTGTCAACTCTTCGTCTGTTTAACCTTGCTGTAAACTTTCGTCTGATGAGTGTGGGTTGCTTGTGACCCTGATTTGGAAGAAATAGCATTCTTTAAAAGAACTACAGGACTCTAGTATTTTGGGAGGATTGAAGTTTGGTTCTTGTTGCAACTTCAGGCAGAAGTATTTCAATTGCTCTACGTGGAAGACCGTATGGGAAGTCCTCTATTGACAATGATTCTTGGGAAACACCTCTCAACAAGAAACCCGTCGAGAACGGAATCCTTACTGACGTTCAAAGCTTGGATGCTCAGAGAGTAGAACCTGCCATTCTTTATCCTGAGACAACTTTCAGCGAGAGTATGGAAGCTACAATGTTGCCTCGATTCATAGAGCTTCGGGAAGTCCAATCGAATCTACTTGTTGCATTGATAAGTCTCTCAATACTGATGTACGGCTTTTCGTCAGGCTTCACCGATCTTGGAATTGGTGCTTCAGGTCTATTTGTCACGTCCATTCTTGCTCTGTTATCTATGCGAAGTGAATACGAGACATGAGTCTCGGAGAGATAATAGGGGAAGGCTATTCGGCACTCAAATCCTTCCTAGCAGATACCAAGAAAAAAGCAATTTTTGGTCCACAAATCCTATGTGAACTTTACTTCCTCAGGAATTTGCCTTCCATGACTCTTCAAGAGTTCTTCCAAGCAGGAGTCTATTTGATTGCATGGCTGTTTATTCTTTTATGTGGATCAAGAATTATTTACGACAATTGGTTACGGGTTGAACAGAAGAAAGTAGGAGGAAATGTTCCGTATGTCAGTTGATTTTGAATATGTCGAGGTTAAGAAAGCGAAGGAAGACTGGAACATCTATAAACTTGATGATGGAGCTGAAGTCAGGACAAAATTCGTCTTAGTTAAAGTCATACGCCAAAAGGGACTTGGTAAGGCTGGAACACCCATCTACGGCGTGAACTCTACGAATGCAGTTGGTGTGTTTGTTCCCAAGAGGTTGAGGGATAAACCATCAAGCAGAAAATATTCGCGTTCGGAACTTGAGAAATCCATTACAAAGAGAGACTTGGATTACAATACAAAGAGAGAATCTTGGAATAGATACGTACTCGAAGATGGTACTGTACTTCAGATTAAGCTTGCTATGGTTGAGATTTCAAAAACGGATAAATTCGACAATAAAGGGGAACCGATATACATTGTCCGTACAAACCCACTCATAAAAGGTGTCCCTTCAGAGAAGGTTAAACGACTAGTAGAAAGATCTCGCAAAAGGCGAAAGTAAAAAACCCTGAACAGTACTCTTCACTCATCGTTCATAAAAAAACGATTTCTCTCATTTGAAGCGTTCTGGATCAGCGTCACCCATTTGTTCTTTCCCTCGACTTCGATTCCGCACGCTTCCGCAGGGGTCTTGCCGTCTAATCCTTCGTGCGGTCTGATGTAGTTGTGAAATATCTGGTATCCCTTGAGAACGGGTGTGTCTCTCTTCTTTAGTCCTCGCATGACTTTCTCTCGGTCTCTGATCTCGCCGTTCAACCGTTCCATCTTGTTGTTGTTCATGTCGCCAGCTAAATGGATATGTCTGATGTGCTTGGTTCTGGTTTCCTTCTTCATTGTCCAGAACTCTTTTGTCACGGCTTTCTGGTAGGCTGGTAATCCGTCTGTTATGACGGTCTTAGGCTTCTTCCCTGCAACCTCTCTTCCCTTCTGGAAGAGTCCTCTCGCATTGTGCTTGTGTTTTGTATCTGCTACTTCTTGGGCTATCCAGTATCTTGTTTCGTCGTCCATAAGTGCGAAGAGGTATTTGAGGTCGCCTTTGACTTTCAGCCAGACTTCATCGGCACGCCAAGCATCCCCTATGTTCGGTCTGATGTTGTCCGCATATTCTTCGAGTAGCTTGGCGTATTTCCTGATCCACTTGTACACAGTCTGATGGCTGACCTTAACCCCTATGACCTCTAAGGATCGTTGGGTGTTGCGTAGTGATTCGCCTGAGAAGTAGAGTTGCATCGCTGTCGTGATCGCTTGCGGGTTATGCTTCATCTTCTCGAAGCCTATGTTGAAACTGAAGTACCGACCACAACCTTGACACTTCCACTTCTGTATGATTCCATGCTTGTTCTTTCTGACTCCGTCTTTCCTTATGTCTGGTGAACCACAGTACACGCAAGCAGTTGCGGTGATGATTGGCTGTATCTTTCTTGTCTCGACTTCCCGTCTGAGTTGTTTTGAGAACTCAACTGCGAAGATGTGTTTGCACTTGACGTGGCGGTAAATGTGGTCTGGACAGGAACAAACCCAGCCAAACTCCCCAAGATATACTTCGTAATCCCCGTTGCCTGACTGTGATTTGACTCGGTACTCGTCCTCGTCTATTCTGCGGATTTGGTCTGGTAGGTTGGCTATTGCGAGTCCTCTTTCCTGTCGATTCGATATTTGTACCACCATACCACTACACCGACAAATAGTATATCCCTATACCCTTATAAGATTTATGGTAAAATCTTAAATACGGTTAGTGGTATGTACTGTTAGAGGTGGTATGATGCCTGAGAAAGTCAAGACCTCGATAAAGATGGACCCCGAACTCTGGAAGCAAGCCAAGATAACGGCGATACAGCACGACATGGATCTAGGGGAACTCGTAGAGGAATCAATACGAGATTGGATACGAAGGAAGTTGAGGGAGGAGGAAAAGGGCAACGTCAAACAAGGATGAACTTGAGACTTTACTGATCTCAATAGAACATTGGAACGAACGTATGAAAGAGCTGGAGCATAGAACCAAAGTTTACCATGAACTTTACGTTGAACAGAAACACAACGAAGACTTGGCAAGCATAATGGGATTGTTTGGGTCGGTTTTCCGTTTTTTCGCAGACCTCTCTCTTCTCAATCAACGCCTTTGCAAATACCTCATTGAAACCCAGAGGAAAATAACTGCCTTAGACGATCAGACTGACTTAATCGAGAAGCATCGAAAAGAGATGGAAGAACTCAAACCCTACATAGCTAAGTTCAAGATTTGGTTTGATGCAGAAAAAGAGGAATCCGAAAAAACCAAACGGCAAGGGAGGACTTCAGGTCCCTATGTCTGAAGAGAAAACACCAGAAGAAGTCGAACTGCACTATATCAAGGAAAACTGGAACCTGAGAAAAGAGTTCATCAACAAACAGTTTAATGGCTTCAAAGATGAACTGGAAAAACAACTCAAAACATGGATTAAACGCAGACAAGCTTACAGAAACAACAAAGAACTATACGCCTTAGCATCAGAGACTGAACAGATCATCAAACAGACAATCGACCTCAACGATATGGATTGGGTTTCGATGCTATTGATTTGCGAATTAAATGAGAGAATAGCTCAACAAAACGTGCTAAACAGAACAATAGTCGATGCCATGGCAAATCTACATTCCAAGAATAGGATTTTAGACCGATCTGAAATATCCGAGAAAGAAAAGAAAATTGACAAGATACTAAGATGGATGGATGAGGAGGAAGAGAGAGTAAAACAAGAGTCGAAGAATCGGGAAGCAAAAGTACGGTTCAAAGGGTGGTCCTGATGGATGAAGAACGAATGATAATGCTGGAACGAACCTGTGTAGAACTCTTGGATACTCTGATCGTAACCCTCTTTGAAGTCAAGAAGTACGTTGAAGAAAACAACATACCAATTGGTCATAAACATAACATTAGTTGCTTGCTTGGAAGGACTAAAGCTCTATTGGCTGAACTTGACGAAGTCCGATTCCGAACACCAGACAAATCAACAGAACCCACCACCAGACGAAAGTTTACAGACCCTGAACCAGACGAAGAGTTTACAGTACCCGATAAAGGAATCCATAAAAGCGGGGAATGGGCGAAGGATAGCGAGAGCGCGATAAAGAGCAACCCTACAGCATTTACCTCTCCAAGACAGAGGGACCCGCGTGGATTGCTCCTCCGAATCGTGCAAATGTAAGTTGAAGAGGAATAGCGGATGCAAAACGAGATCGGCGGAATGATCAAGGAAATGGATGAGATCGTGGCTGAGGGAAAGATCTCCATAGACAAAGAAAGTGGCGTTTTTCTCGTTGAGAACCTGTCAGAGAATACCTTCGAAGTATATCAAACTTCAGATGGCTGGCATTGCTCATGCGAATTCTATCAGAACAAAGGGATATGCCAACACATCCTTGCAGTAAGCATCGCTTCTCACGGGAACAAGATTGAAGAGACGCGTTCGAGCTTCACGATGGGTCGGTCAAGAAGACGAAACGGACGGAGAATGCCAAGAAGGAGATACGCAGGCGGAGACTCGAGACAGAGACGCGATCGGAGACGGAGACCAGACAGGAGAAGCCGTAATCAACGCGATAGGCGACGATAAGAGAGACCGCCTGAGTAGAGGACGGGTTCTTCGTCCATTTCTGCAATCAGCAAGTACAATAGGAGCAGGGAGTCTCCCTCATTTGATTTGGGTTGAAGAGAACTGTTCAGCCTTGTCCTCTTATCATAGCTGTGAGTTCCCAGAGTCTTCCGGATACCCCACTCTGTACTGCAAAGACGACCAAGAGGATTAGACCGAAAATAATGCAGGTTTCGGGGGCTCCAAGTCTCTTTGCTATTGCGATAAGAACGGAGAGAGTAATGTAGCCGAAGTAGACCGCTGCGATGACAACGAGCGATGTCTGAATCGCGTCAAGCCCTATGGGAAGGGGCATCGACATGGGATTAGCTTCCATGACGATCCTCGCGAAAACGGGGACCATCATGACGTACTGTATCCTTAAGCCCACCTCGGGTTGGAACCCTCCAATAGTGAGCACTGCGAATCCCGCTGGACCCGAGTTTACTCCTGGAAGAGACAATATGCCGATTACCAAACCGGCGACGATGAGTTGCCCAAAATTGAACTTTGTCAACACGCCAACCTGCGACTGCTCGACACGTCTGCGCATCTTTCTGCCAATTAACCCCACGATTACAAGGGCGACCCCAAGAGAGAAGTTTGCCATCTCACCAAATAATTCCAACATATGGGGTTGAATAGAAGAGAAAAGCCCGCTCAGTAGGAGGAGATGAGATGAGGCGAACGCCGCCATAAAACCCGCCAAAACCTTGACGATTTTCTCGGCAGGCAGATAATCCAGCAGCCCATCCCATGCTCTGGCAAGCAACAGGCCGACTACCCCTATGAAGTCTTCGACCAGCTTGAGCAACACCACAAGTATGCTTCCAAGCTTCAAGTATGGGACTAGCGTTTCAAGGATTGAACCCGAGAACCCTAGGTGGGAGTAGACCAACTTGGGGAAGTAACCGAGCGGGTCCACAGGCAGCCATTCCAGCACCCCGTGGACTGCCCCGACAGCCAACATTCTCTGAACTGTGACTACTGGGAGCCGACTGTAGTAACCAACTCCGATTAGGAGCACCGTAAGAAGAAGAAAGATGATAACGCCTCTCTTAGCCATGTAGACCACTCCGGAGTTACGGCAGTCAGAGATCCTATAGGAACCGGGTCAGATCGTGCGTCTGTCAGCACTATGGCAGTCGTAAGCCGAGGAAACGTTAGGCTTCGACAAGGGTCTCCGTGCTTCTGACACCTTCGATTGAATTGATCTTCTTAGAGACCTCGCGGATCTCCTTGTAGTCTTCAGCCTCAAGGAACGCGACCAGATCGAATCTGCCGTAGCAGAAGAACGCATTCTTAACCGAGGAGATCTCACCAACCATGGCAAGAATTTTTTCCGCTTTGGTTGGAACAATCTTGACTAAAGCACAAGCGTTGAGCATTTTCACTGTTCCTCCTTCTTTTCGAGTTCAACCAGCGTCTCAGTGAAGACCACGCCACCTATTCTACTCAATCTGAGAACGACTTCGTTCAGTTTCGCGTGGTCTTTTGCCTCCAGTTCAGCCACTACATCATATCTCCCAAACACCGGAAACGCATTCTTTATCTCTGGGATTTGCTTGATCCTGGTAGTGACTTCGTCGAATCTTCCTCTCTCAGTTCTGATTAGAGTACAAGCCGAGACCATTCCCTTCACCTCAGACTTGTAAATAACAGATACACCTTATAATCCTCACGCAAGAATACCGAGATCAAAAACCGAACACGTGATCATATGACGGCAAAAGACGTGGGATTCGTCGTGGATGCACACGCCCATCTAGGAAGAACCCCCAGAAAAGAGTGGAGAGAGACGGAATTGATCAAAATAATGGATGCCTATGGGATAGATCGCGCCATCGTCTTCCCCACTTCAAACTTCAAAGAGAGCCATTTCTCTAGGTCTAACGATTTGATTGCCAGAGCTGTCAAAGAGTATCCTGACCGCCTAATAGGATTCGCAAGAATAAACCCGCATAGAGGCGAGAAGGCTGTCCAAGAGCTGATAAGAGCCAAAGAGAAACTGGAACTGAAAGGTGTGAAACTTCATCCTACCATGGAGATATTCCCAGCTAACGGCAGAATCGTGCATCCAATAATGAGAGCCGCAACACAGCTACAGATACCGGTCGTCTTTCATTCCGGAACCCCGCCATACGCGTTGCCATCCCAAATTGCCGATGTCGCCGTCCGATTTCCGAGAATTCCAGTCATTATGGCCCACATGGGAAAGTCTCTCGGATTCGACGCAATCGCGTCTGCCAAGAGAAGCAGGAACATTATTCTTGAGACATCTGGAGCCAGCAGTAGAATCGGACTGATAGAAGGAGCGGTAAACTCTATTGGGATTAAAAGAGTAGTGTTCGGAACCGACTGGCCTTGCTGCCACCCAGCCCCGGAGAAGACAAAGATTGAGGTGCTAGAGTTGTCGAGAGAAGAGAAGGAAGCAATCCTAGGGGGAAACATTATGCGAATTCTCTCATCATGGCGGTGAAATGATACTAGGCCTTGAAGTGGGGCGAAATAACAACTCGGGCAGATCGTCTAGATTACCGACAATCTCTGCCCTCGGGTCCCCTTTTGTCAGAGCTTCGAGATCCGAAGATTCGGAGTGTAGCCCCACGAATACGACTTGTGCCGCCTTGGCGCATAGATAGTCGGTTCGATGATCACCGACCAAGACAAGCTCACAGGGATCAACTCCAAGTTTCTTCGCGAGTCCGATAAGATGCGAAGGGTGAGGTTTAGGCATGTCTACGTCGTCTCGGGCAAGGATTCCGTCGACCATATCAGAGATCCCTATCTTATCTAGCGCAGCCATAGTGTACGCTCTGCAGCCTCGCGTAATCACCCCGATCTTCATTCCCCTCTCTCTGAGCTCGAATAGAGTCTCAGAGACCTGGGGCATTGGTTCGACTCTTGATACGGATTCGAGTTCGACGCGGTTCATTATCCGAGTGATATCTGATGTAATTTCTGCTATCTGAGCATCGGGAATACCTTGAGAGGCAAGCAGGTCTAATCCTCTTCTGATGGTTACATAGGTCAAGTCTGATACGGTGAACAGGCTCTGATCAAGCCCGAAAGACCCAAACAGTCGGATTATCCCTCGTTTCATCTTCCTGAAGTCTACTGAGGTTCTTATGAGGGTACCGTCAAGGTCGAACGCGACTGCTCTAAGATGCTTCAAGCCGAAAACCTTCCTGCAGAGTAGTTTAGGATTGATCCTTTCATCTAGTTTATGAAAGACGTGTTGAAGACATCAAAAAACCTTCGGATAGAAGATTCCGCGCAACTGAAACGCAAGAATCTTTCTCGAATTGGGAATGCGTTCAGATCTACACGACTCTTTGATACACCTGAAAGGGTGCACCCGAAGTCGAACTTGTAGGGGGGAAACGATTGTCGAGAAAGCCGAATTCTGATAATCACCAAGAGAAAAACTCAAAAGACAGGCGACCATGAAAAGAGACGGGCAGACGACGCAAATAACCGACCAGAGAGTATACAACTGTATACTTGAAAGGGGTTAGACTGCCCCAGTGGAATGATTGTTCAAAGTTATGATGAGTGATGATTGCAAGGCATTTGGATGACCACTGCCAGATAATTAAGAGAATTAGTAGAAGTTAGAACGTTGATAGGAAATAGGATCCGAGGAGAATGCGAAGTCAGAATAGCGGTGCTTTAGAGATCATCCCACGAGTTAATGCTAGGTCAAGATTCAGAGATGGTCTGGATGCCTTTTGAACTTGAGAATTTGAAGATGCCGCAGATACTTAGAATCTCGGATGAGATCACCATTCTCGTAGCTGTGGATGTGAAGAGCAGAGAGATCGTTCTTGCGACTGGAACCGGCGGCTTTGAAGACTTCAACGAGAGGGGATACGTATCTCTTCCAATCGAGGCTGTCAGAAAAGTCCCGGAATTCCTCCAAGACTTCCTGACTTCATGGGACACCTCTCGTGCCGCCGAGCGCGTAAAGCGAATTCTGGAAGTTGGAGAGACCACAAGAAGAACGGGAAACGAGGTAACCTTGGTCAGAAAAACCAAGACAAGTATAGGTAGCGACAGAAATCTTGAAGGCCACTGTGCAATTTGCGGTAGGGAAGTCGCCACAGAGAGTACTACAGGATGGTTCAAGCTTCATCGAGAAGGGAGAGTGATATGGATCTGTCCAGACCACGATTCTCGCGAGGCTCTCCTCTTCGCTCAAAGTTAGGATACGTAGAACCTATCCAGAATACTTTCCAAATAGAAGGCGTAGTAGAGCGCCCCTTCAGGGAAATCATTGGAGGTTAAAGATTGCAGGCATACGATGCTATGATACTATTAGACGATGTCAGCAGAATATCCGCCCCTGATACCCGCAGAAACTCGTCTGATTGGCCAGTTCTATTCGCGACAAGTCTTCCGAGCTCGGTACACTGACAGTCGAAGCATGACAGGAGGAGTGAGAACTTGAGATCAGACCCGGAGACAGAAGGGCGAAGTCTGATTTCTTCCGTCAGAGAGGAGGGTGAATTACTTGGGAGTATGGGGGCCCTTGCATGGGTCGCAAGTATCACTGAAGATCCTCAAGTGAAAAAGGCGTGTGACTATGCTTGGAGTGCTCTGATTGAGAGGTTGATTGAGCACTTCAAGGAGCGGAACCTTCTCAATGAGAGATGGAAAAACTCGGAGGAGACGTAGAAGATTAGGTGAGACGAGGCTTCTCAGAGAACTCTGCAACCGATTGAAGCGGCAACCAGCTTTAGGACTGAGCAGGTTTTTTTCACGCGGAATTAGCGTAATAGCAGTCCAGAGGAATACTCTACCCACCGTGTCATCCTAGGCTACCCTGAATAGCTTTTGATCGCATAAACATTAAAACGTGGTCGTGAGCATCATTACCAATACTATTTCATCTTTTGGCTAGAAGGGTATTGGCATAATGACAGAAAAGATCAGAGAGCAAGAGAAGAAAGTGAAGATTAAGAAGCCCTCGAGGGTTGACCCCGATTTCAAACATGAAGTATTGAAAATGCCCGGGGGGGATACCTTGAAAATCTGTTTCCAATGCGGAACATGTAGCTCAGGATGCATTATCGCCAACTACACGGATTCGTATCGACCCAGACAGATAATCAGATTGGCTCAACTCGGGCTACCGGATAGAGTGCTTCCCAGCGAGACGCTGTGGCTGTGCGCAGCCTGCCACACCTGTACTGATAGGTGTCCGCAGGGAGTCGAAGTCAGGGATGTAATTCGCGTCTTACAGAACCTTGCAGTCAAGAAAGGATACATTCCCAAGGTTTACCGAGAATTCGCAGAGAACATCATCAATTCGGGTTATGCGTACAAGATCTCCAGCTTCAGGTTGAAGAAGAGGGAAGAGAGAGGGCTTCCTTCGATCCCGGAGACAGAGACCAAGGATATTGAGAAATTAGCCCAAGCCACAGGACTCCGAGATCTCGTCCAAAAGGAGGAGAAGAAATGAACGAAGAAAAAACTGACCAAAATGTGGAAGAGGCAACGGGGAAGAAGGAATACGCCTTCTTCATAGGATGCGTAACCCCTTATCGAGAAGCCAGCTATGAGATTGCCACAAGGCTGGTTTTCAAGGCACTCGACATTAAATTGGTGGAGATGGAGGGAGCCAACTGTTGTGGTTTGCCTGTCGACCCCATGAACCATGAAATGGCGTTAGCACTTGCCGCGAGAGACATAACGATAGCCGAAGAAATGGGGCTTAACATAATGACCCTGTGTTCAGGCTGCGGATCAGTACTCACTGAAACCAATAAACACCTGAAAGAAGATAGGGAAACCAGGGAAAGGGTCAACGGTTATCTGAAGGAGATCGGCAGAGAGTTCAAGGGAACTATCGAGGTTAGACATCTAGCAAGAGCACTAGTCGAGGATGTAGGACTAGAAACGGTGAAAGGCTTCATCAAACGTCCGCTCAACGGGCTGAAGGTTGCAGGTCACTACGGCTGCCACGTCTTGAGGCCTTCCAAGTACCTGCAATTCGACAACTCGGAGGAGCCGACTTTTCTCCGGAACCTGATCGAACTAACCGGGGCTGTCAACGTCGGATACGTCGACGAAAGAGACTGCTGCGGAGCAATGGTACTAGGAGTGAACAGAGATGTACCGATGAATCTCATAAGAAACAAGATACTCCGCATCAAAGAGGCCGGAGCAAAAAGCCTGATAACGGTCTGCCCAAGCTGTCACTTCATGTTCGATTCAAATCAGCCGATAGTAGAAAAGATGTTCGCCGAGACCTACGGGCTCCCAGTGCTTCACTATCCTCAGCTACTAGGGCTAGCAATGGGTTTCTCTCCAAAAGAGCTGGCAATGGATGAGCTGAAAGTCAATCCCGAAGAGATCCTGAAGACGATAGGGCTCTCAACATAGCCTCTTCCCCACCCGAACAAGAATCAGCGTACGTTGTACCCTCCGGAACGTGTACAATTTCTCCTAAGAAGGGGGGTTCTCCTAAAGAACTTGGGAACAAAAGAAATACCTATCTGCACGGGAATTGCTATTCAGGTGCCGTTGAGACGAAGGACAACTATCTGGCGATATGGAAAGTCCTTGAGGAGTTAACCACAACCCTCAGGATGAAAGGCGTGAAAATCCCTAAGAACACCATGACTAAGCTCAGGTCATCCCGAGCAACGATCAGCATCTACGAAGCCGATTCGACCTACAGTGAAACGGTTGGACTAATTGAAGGCTATCTTGGAGAACTCGAGGCAGAACTCGTGAGCCTGGCTGAGAAAGAGCTCGGGGAAGACTTCGCCAACGAATGGCCGGAAAAAATCGTCGAGGCGAGACATACTGAGTCGGAAAAAGTAGAGATGCAGAGGGGATTCATGCCCGGGGTACCTAGAAGTGATTACTGGATCAGAATCAGAACCAGTGACACGATCTCGGGTGAAGAGCTTCGAGATATCGCTGCCCGGCAAGGGTTATCAACGAGAGACGGAGGAACAGGGACCGTAGTGGTTCACGGGGAGAAGAGTAAGGTCAAGAAAGTAGTAAGAGAGATCGCAAAGAAAATGGGGGGAAAAAAGGATAAGACCTGAGCCAGGTCAATCCTTCAACTCAGATTCCTCTGCAGCTTTGAAGAGTTTCTTGGTGGCAGATATCCGGGACTTCCTAGCGAGGGTATCCCGACTCGTTAATTCTATGGCTTCCACTGGGCAGATCTCAACGCATTTAGGATCGCCGTCACACAGGTCGCAGACTATTGCCACCTTCGTGTCAGGATGTATTGTTATAGCTCCGAAATCACAGGCTTCAACACACCAACCACAGCCATCACACTTATCTGCGTCAACAAGGATTATCCCGGACTCCTCTGATTGCTCCAGAGCCTTACGTGGACAAGCAATAACACATGGGGCATCCTCACAGAGTCTACAAGCAATAGTCAGATTGCTAGAAGGATACACCCGGACTGCCCTAATCCTCGACCTCAATGGATTGAACTTCCCATCTTTCTCGATAGCACAGGCGTACTCGCAAGTTGAACAGCCTGTGCATAAGTCAGGGTCTGCCGCTACAAACTTATGTGCTTTCTTAGGCATCTCTCATCACTCCTTTAAGACTTTGAATTCTTCCGCATCTTCGCGACGTATTTCTCGTACGAGTTTAGTCCCAGTTCTTTCAGTTTCTCCTTCGTTGGGATACCTTCGTTGTCCCATCCCCGGGTCTCGTAGTAGTCATCAAGTAGGATGTCCAACTCCTTCTTTGTTATGACGCTACCTTTGGCGACCCCGGACTTAATCGGGTCTTTCATGCATCTGATAGGTACATGGTCGTCCGCTCGACCGAGACTCTCCCTCAGGTTATAGATCTTCGCCAAGTTGCTGATTCTCTGCCCTGCGAGATGTATCTCCTCACCAGTTATTGGAATGCCTGTGACCAGGGTGTACATCTCTGCCATATTGTCATAGTCCCAGATTCCCCTTGAGAACTTGCATAGGATAAGCGAGTCTATTACACTATAGACGTCTTCACCTTCCATGACCAGCTTTCCACGACCTTTTTCGGCCTTGAATCGGTCGACCTGCCCCTTTAGGTCTGGACCGTATTGACCATGGCGCTGATGATCAGCCCCCCTTCGAGAGACCGCATATCCCAGAGCTGCCGTCTTTAAGCCTCTGATATCGTATCCCGTCATCTCGACACCTTTGATATGTACGGCAAAAGCTTCAGATCCCTTACCGATCTTTTCCGCCGCCCTCTTTACACCCTCAGCCAAGACATCACCAATATCTTGCCGTAAGGCTATCTTGGTTACCATCTTACACATAGCCTCGCCGTCTCCAAAGCGAAGTTCTATTCCGCCAGTATCTTTGTTACTGATCAATCCCTTTTCAAAGCATTCCATGGCGAACGCAACTACTCCTCCGGCAGACAACGCATCCAAACCATAGAGATCACATAGTTGAACAGCTCTAATTACTGCGTCAAGGCGATCTACGCCACAGCAAGCACCGAAAGACCAAGTCGGTTCATACTCTATCCTTGCGACGGCACCCTTGAAGGGGCCTTCAGAGACAGTTGCGACATGCTCGCACCTCATCCCACAGCTATCACATCCTTGGATCTTTGTCACATAGTGTTCGTTCAAGTATTCACCACTGATTGTCTCAGCCCCCTCGAAAACTGCGTCTTGAAAGTTTCTTGTTGGAAGAGCCGCGAGCTTGTTATGGACCAAGACATTCGCAGGGGTTCCGAGTTTCCGATACTTCTCCGTAGCAGGACCCATCGCACGCTTATAGAGTTCGGTGGCGAGTTCCCTGAATCTTTCAACGTCAGCTACCTCGACATCGCCTGTTCCTCTTACCGCTACTGCTTTCAGTAACTTTGATCCCATAACTGCACCCATACCGGTCCTTCCAGCAGCCCGGAGCCTGTCGTTGATAATGCAACCGAATCTCACCAGATTTTCTCCAGCTTGACCGATGGAAGCCACTCTGACACCTGGATCTCCTAAGTCTTCCTTTATCATGTCCTCGGTGTCCCAGTTGTTCTTGCCCCAGAGGTTTGAAGCGTCCATGAGCTGCACGGAGTCGTCTTCCAGATACAGATAGGTCGGTCCTTTTGCTTTACCTGTGATCATTACAATATCGTATCCGGCTCGTCGAAGCTCGGATCCGAAGAATCCTGTTGAGTAGGCTTCTCCCAGCCCATTTGACTGGGGGGATTTCGCCGCAACTCCCCATTTGCTACTCGCCCCGGGGATCATTGACCCACAGAAGGCTCCGCAGGCGAAGACTATGGGGTTCTCTGGATCGAATGCATCCGTTCCAGGTCTTTGGTAGTCGGTTATCATCTTTATACCGAATCCGGCACCGCCTAGGAAGTTCTTAGCTACTTCTTCACCGAGAGGTTCCGTCTTCGTCTTTCCCGAGGAGAGATCAACGTGGAGTATCTTGTTCGCGTATCCATACAATTGCGATCACTCTCTGCCTATTTGTGGAACACCCTTTCTTAAGATTAGCGTTGTCTTCAACAGAAATAGGTATAAGAACTGGCTATTAGAACGCAGTCGATCTATTCATTATAGACACCGACATCATTGAGTATCTGAAGACTTACCAAGGAATTAACATTAAAGAGTATATTTGGTTACAGAATGTAATGAACTACTTGACAAAAGCGAATATATCAAAGAGTCTTTGACTACCGCCTTTGAACTCTATGCAATGTCACAGCAACAGAACAACAGTCACTCTCTTCGAGAGGACGTTTGCACAATTGAGAAGAAGCGTAGTAGACAACAATTCACTTGCACAACAGAGCTTACAGCTTAAAGGGTTACAAAACAGATTAAAACCACCAGATAGTATTTTGGCTCCACAAACCTTGTCTATTGGAATAGCACCTACGGTTTGAATACCAGCCCATGGAGGAAACTTGATTGCCCCTTATACTGTCCAAGAAGGAAGATGAAAAGACCCTTGAAGTAGAACGCCGGCTCTACACCAAGCGGTATATCTTGACGGTCGACATGGAGAAATGTAAAGGCTGTGGGATATGCGAACAGATCTGCCATGCAGAAGCGATAAGCCTCAACCCCATGCCAAAGGAAACAACCAGCGGAGAAGAACATGCCGTGAAGGCGAAGATAGAGATCGACCCACAGAAATGCGACCACTGCGGCATGTGTGAAGCCATCTGCCCCTTCGCCGCCATAGAACACAGGGTCAACGGGGAACCGGTCGTATCGGTAGTAGAGACAGGAAGCTTCCCCGAATACATCAGAGAGATCACTGTCGACACCTCGAAGTGTGACCTCTCCTGTGTGGACTGCGAAGATGCGTGCCCACTCAACATCATCTCGGTCAAGGTAGTCGACAAAGAAGGAAAGAAAATCGGAAATATAGCCGAGTTGCAGAAGAAGCCGAACTTCAAGAAAGAAGACTATAGGCTGATCGTCGAGATAGACGAAGAATCCTGCCCTTGCTGTCGAGTATGTGAACTGAAATGCCCGGAAGGAGCGATCAAAGTCAGAAAGATCTTCAACGGGACAATAAGGATATCCCAGGAGAAATGCCCGGAGGGATGTCGTGACTGTCTTGACGTCTGCCCCGTCGACGCTTTATATCTGCGTGATGACGGAAAGGTCTATCCTGAAGACAGATTCTGCGTCTACTGTGATGCGTGCGTCAAGGTCTGTCCAGAAGAAGGCGCGTTGACGGTGACCCGGACTTCGATTCGACACACCCCAGTGAAGTCCGGTGCGTGGAATAAAGCGCTAGAAAAGCTAGCGGATACCACAGGATACGAACGTGAAATAGGAGCCAAGAGGACGTTAAAGGCTCTGGATGCCCTGAGAGGAAGAAGTGGAATTAGGAGCGAGGAAGATGAGTAAGACAAAAACAGAAAACGAAACCCAAGAATCTGAGGAGCCCCGAATAGGCGTTTTCATCTGCCATTGTGGATTGAATATCGCGGGAGTCCTCGATATCGGGGAGCTCGTCGAGTATACCAAGACACTCCCCGACGTAGTCTATGTTAAAGAAAACAGATACACGTGTGCCGACCCGGGGCAAGAAGAGATACGGAAGGGAATAGACGACTACAAACTTAGCCGGGTTATCGTGGCTGCCTGTTCGCCGAGAATGCATGAACCCACGTTCAGGAAGTGCGTGGAAGAAGCAGGCCTCAACCCGTTCTTATTCGAGATGGCAAACATCAGGGAATTCTGCTCCTGGTGCCACCCGAGCGTACCGAAAGAGGCTACCGAGAAGGCGAAAGAGATCATCAAGATGGCGGTGGCAAAGGCTAGACTCCTGAAGCCGCTGCAGAAATTCGAGGTTCCAGTGACAAACAATGCACTGGTTATCGGAGGGGGAGTAGCAGGAATGCACGCCGCTCTAGATCTCGCAAACATGGGATTCAAAACCTACCTTGTCGAAAGGGACGAGAGCGTAGGAGGCCATATGGCCCAGCTGGACAAGACGTTCCCGACGCTCGACTGCTCTATCTGCATCGAAGGACCAAAGATGGTGGAGACGTCTCGAAACCCAAACATAGAGATCATATCGTTCGCAGACGTAGTCAGCGTCGACGGCTACATAGGAAACTTCAAGGTGAAGATCAGAAAGAATCCAAGATACGTCATTGACGAGAACTGCACGGGGTGCGGGGAATGCATCGATAGCTGTCCAGTCGAGTATCCGAACGCATGGGAGATGAACCTGGGAAGCCGGAAAGCCATATCGGTACCATTCCCCCAAGCGGTACCGCTCATCTACACAATTAACAAAGACCACTGCATCGAATGCTACAACTGCGTCGATAAGTGCGGCGACCGGCAAGCCATAGACTTCGAACAGCAACCCGAGGAAATTGAGTTAGAAGTCGGGACGATCACAGTGGCAACCGGATACGAGAGCTATGACCCCGAATCCGATGGACTCTACGGCTACGGGAAATACGAGAACGCGGTCACCGCCCTAGAACTGGAGAGACTCATCAACGCGGCAGGACCCACGGGCGGACACGTAATCCGAAGATCAGACGGCAAGACGCCCCACAGGGTTGCCTTCATACAATGCGTCGGCTCCAGAGACGTCGCGAAATGCGAGTACTGTTCTAACTTCTGTTGTATGTATGCCCTGAAGAACTCCATCCTCATCAAGGAACACGAACCGGACACCGAAATCTACATCTTCTACATGGACATGAGAACTGCGGGAAAAGGATACGAAGAGTTCTATAGGCGAGCGAGAGACCTAGGCACCACATTCATCAGGGGTAGACCCTCCGAGGTGATCGAAGATCCCGAGACGAAGAACCTCATAGTTAGGGCCGAAGACACATCTCTCGGAGAACCGATAGAGGTCGAAGTCGACATGCTCGTACTTTCAACGGCAGCCCTACCTAACTCGGGAACCGGAGAACTGGGCAGCATCCTCCACATCACCAGAAGCGCCGACGGATTCTTCCTAGAAGCACATCCAAAGCTCAAACCCCTCGACACAGCGGTGGACGGAATCTACCTAGCAGGAGCATGCCAAGGCCCGAAAGACATCCCATACTCGGTAGCGCAGGGAAGCGGCACCGCAGCGAGGGCAGCAACGGTCTTGTCAAAGGATACAGTTGAGATCGAACCCATCATCGCCGTTGTTAACCCGGAAAACTGCAGGAACGTCACAGGGAAGTGCGGTATCTGCGCCGAGAACTGCCCCTACTCCGCTATCACGGTGGAACCAGGAAAAGCCGCGGTTGTAAACGTGGCGATGTGCCACGGGTGCGGAACCTGCGTTGCCGAATGCCCAGCTGATACCATTACCCAGATGCACTTCACTGACGAACAGATATTGGAACAGGTAAGAGCTGCGCTTGAAGACAACCCGGAAGAGAAAATACTTACGTTCGCCTGCAACTGGTGCTGCTACGCAGGAGCTGATCTCGCAGGCACCAGTAGATTCGAGTATCCTCCGAACGTCAGAGTCGTCAGGGTGATGTGTTCTGGCAGAGTGGATCGAGACTTCGTATCAGAAGCCTTCAGGCTAGGGGCCGGGATGGTCCTTGTAGGTGCCTGCCATCTACCGACGGACTGCCACTACATATCGGGCAACTGGGTGATGAAGAAACGAATGGAAACCCACGCTAAAGTCCTAGAGAAGCTCGGTATCAGTCCCGAGAGATTCAGAGTTGCATATATATCCGCCGCGGAAGGGCTGATCTTCAGCAATCTAATCAAGGAGATGGCACAGACGATGAAAGACATGGGAGCCGAGAAGATCAAAGCAGAGAACGCAAAAGCGGGGCCAGTACTCGAGAAAATGCTTGCGAGGAAAGGAATCGTACCGCAACCAAAGCAGAAAGAAGTCGTAAAACCGCTGATCAAAGCCTGAAGACAACAGTTAAAATTACAAAACGAATTCGCCGTCAATAGTATGCGACCTAAATGTTCCAATAGAAGCAGGTCGAGAAGAGACTGCCCGGCTCCTGATGGCTGAGATCTACAGTCGACGGGTCGCCTCTAGCGTTTTCTTCTCCAACGATAAACCAACAGGTTCTTATCTATCTTCGTCAGCTTCCGGACATGTTCAGCGTACTGTTTCTGGTTCAAGAGGTTTCCTGATTCCTCTTCGAACTTGTCCGGGTGAATGAGAGCTATCCAGCCTTCACCGTAGGGGTCTTGGTTTATCAGCCTAGGCTTCGAAGATAATTCCTCGTTGATGTCGATGATCCGCCCGCTGATTGGGCTGTAGATCTCTGATAATGCCTTAACGGACTCAACGGTTGCGACTATCTGCAGACGTCTGACGTTCAAACCCTCTTTCTTCGGGAGGTAGACGAAGTTGATCTCCCGAAGAGACTTTTGAGCGTAGTCGGTTATGCCGATTCTCGCTGTCTTGGACTTGTCAATCGACAGCCATACATGCTCCTTCATGTAGAAAAGTCTCCGTGGAATCTCGTATCCTTTGACCTTCACATGGCTGCCTCCGACTTCGAGAGTAGGAGTATCGAACTAATACTCTTTTGGCAGGTCTTGAAGCTCGTTATAGGAAAAGACGGGCCCATCTTTACAGACGTATTTGCTTCCGATGTTGCATCTACCACATTTCCCGATGCCGCATTTCATTCTCATCTCCAGAGAGAGAAGAATATTTTCCGGGGAAAACCTCAGCTCCTCTAGGACTGGTATAGTGAACCTAAGCATTACCGGGGGTCCACAGACTACCGCTATAGCGTTCTTGGAGCTCGGAGAGGTCTCCTTGAGTATATTGGGTACGTATCCTTCTTTTCCAGTCCAGCCGGCGTCACCCTTGTCGACCGTGACGACGAGGTTGAGATCACCACGGTCACTCCATGCCTTTAGGTCGTACTTGTAGATCAGCTCTCCAGGGTTCCGTGCCCCGTAGATTACTGTGAGATCACCAAACCTCTTCCGGTTGGCGTCGTGTAGGATGTATTTGGTCAAGGATCTCAGTGTGGTGAAGGCGAATCCCCCTCCAATGATCACCACGTTCCGGGATTCCAGTACGTCCAAGGGGAACCCGTTACCATAGGGTCCCCGAATACCAACGACGTCGCCTTCAACACAGTCGTGCAAGGCGCTGGTTAGGGCTCCAACCTTCTTGACCGTGAACTGGATGTAGTCTTCATCCATCGGGGAAGAAGCGATGCCGATGGGGCATTCGCCTACACCTAGAAGAGAGATCTCCGAGAATTGTCCAGGGACGTATTTGAAATCCCGCCCGACCTCTTGGTCCTCGAAGACGAGTTGGAATGTCTTTAGATCGTTCGCTTCATTCTCGCTGATTATCTTTTCGACCCTCGTGAGATTCGGCGTGTAAGGACTCCGCATGTTTAATCCACCTTCTTATCAACTATCTTCCGGAGTACCTCTCTGATGTCCATGTTGACCGGGCATTCTCGAATGCACCTGCCACACCCGACACATGCAAAGCCCTCAAGGTTATCGGAGAAGTAGCGGAACTTATGCATCATTCTCTGCCGCATCCTCTCTATCCGTGAGGGTCTCGGATTGTGGCCAGATGCGTGTAGCGTGAATAGAGGGAATTGACACGCGTCCCAGATTCGAACCCTTCTCCCCTCGAGTTCCGTCCCTTCGTCTAGGACGTCGAAGCAATGGCAGACTGGGCAAAGGAACGTGCAAACCCCGCAGCCAACACATTTCTGGCTAATAGTGTCCCATAACTCGTCGTCGTATATTGCAGCCAGTTTCTTGTCGACACCGTCTACGTCCAGTTTGGGTCCCAAGGTATTCACGGCTTTCGCCGATATCTCCTTCAGCTTCTTCAAGTCCGTGTCCTTGGCGTCTTTGAATAGAGGATTCTTCTCGATGAGTTTCTCTCCGCGCTCGGTGACTGGCTCCACTACGTACTTTTCGTTTATCTCCTCGAAGATCAGATCCATCCCTTCCTTTCCGAAGGGGTCTCCTCCGAGTGATGTACAGAAGCATGTGTTCCATGGATGGCTGCATGCCCTACCGACGATAATGGTCTTCTCCCGCCGATCCGTGTAGGGGGTATCCTCAGGTTTCCAAGAGGTGAATACCTTGTCAATGAGCGTGAGGGCTTTGGCGTCGCATGGACGAGTGAAGAAGAGCACCCGTTCCTCCTTCAGGGGTGGAGGTTCCTCTATTGTTCTACTCTGGTTGTTGGAGTGGTAGGTGAACAGGGTCTCACATTGAGGGAAGAAGAGCTCTTTTGCCGATCTCTCAAGTCTTGGGGAGTCGACGCAGACTTGGTCGCTCGACGATATCTTTCTGAAATGAAGGAGGTTGTCTTCCTCGATTGGTGCGAAGACCTCATACTTTTTGAGTAAGGAGTCGATGAATTCCGCCAGAATCTTCTTTTCGATGGTCTTCTCCTTCATCTCGTTCACTACCGGCTCATTTTATGAAATCCTCGGCGTCGTCTTGTTCGAACGTTCCCAGCGCTGGGCGTTCCTCAAGGCTGAGTCCAGGCTCGTAGTCGTATAGTTCCTCCACGATCTTTTCCGTCTTCTTTGTGAGGGTTCTCAGGTCTATGTTCATTGGGCACGCCCTACTGCAGGCTCCGCAGTCGACGCAACGTCCTGCTACATGGAAGGCGCGGATAACGTGGTAGACTATCGTGTCAGAGAGACCAGTCGTCTTGCCACACCAGGACGGCATTGTCTCGTCGACGAAGCACTCCTTACAGTAGCAGAGTGGGCAGACGTTTCGACAGGCATAGCACTTTATGCACTTGCCGAGTTCTTTACTGAAATACTCCCAACGTTCTTCGGGAGACATCGCTTCCAGGGTCGATACGTCTGCAAACTCGTCGACGTCCGCGGTCTCCGGAAGTTTACCGCCAACCAAGACATCGTAGACCGGTGGATTCCTGTGTCGACAGCTAAGGCAGGAATCATGCAGGATCTCTCTCTTGGGAAGAACCTGCTCGAATCCGTCTCCCTTGACCGCTATTCTGTCCTCTTCGATCGAAGCCTCGAGGATCTCTCTCCCAGCTAGCAGCGAATCTATCTTCTTCAGGTCGATTATCCCTTGGCAAGGTACCCCGATTATGGTAAGTTTCTCTCTAGGGATCTGTTTCTCAACTATTCCCACGACAATCGAACGGGCGTCGCATCCCTTGGCGACCACGCCTATTCGGTCTTCTCGGTCGAACAGGTAGCTGGCTAGGTTGACGTCACACGTTGGATTCCAGATGAGCCGTTCTACGTCGTCGGCGTTGTTGATGAAGCAGGGGGTTGACCGAAGTGGTAGAGACCCTTTCTCGTATCCGATTATCAGATCGACTTTCTCTTCGTCAAGCAATCTCTTTGCGTGCTCTCTTATTTGGTCCTCGAGGTCGGACATTCTTCTACTCCCCCTTCACCAGCCTTTTTGCGGGGCCTAGAGCCTTCACTTCTTCTACTACCTCGCTCACGACCCTCGAGAACTTCTCGCCTTCGGAGGCGGATACCCAAGAGAAGTTTAGTCTGCCTGGTTCGACGCCGACGTATTCCAAGAGAGCCTTTAGAACCGCGAATCTCCTCCTTGCCACGAGGTTACCGCTGACGTAATGACATTCGCCAGGGTGACAGCCTGAAACCAGAACCCCGTCGATGCCACGTTGCAGACTTTTAAGGAGGAATAGCGGGTTTACTCTCCCGGAGCAGGGAACACGGATGATCCTTATGTTGGGGGGATATTGGATTCTGCCTATCCCGGCCAGATCCGCGCCGGCGTAGCTACACCAGTTGCAGAGGAAAGCAAGTATTCTCGGCTCCCATTCTCCACCTTCATCATCTTTCGCATCATCCCTGTTCTGAGTCTCGGATTCAACATCGGCGTTCATTAGTCCAGTCTCCTCACAGCGAGTTGATTACTGACATTATCTGCTGGTTCGTGAATCCCTTCAGATCTATGGCGGCAGATCTGCAGGTCGCTGTGCACGCCCCGCACCCCTTACAGAGCGCATTATTCACCACGGCTACTTTCTCTTCCACATCGATCTCTATGGCATTATATGCGCATATCATGACGCAAAGCCCGCATCCGCTGCACCGAGTCTTATTGACTTCTGCAATTACCCCCTCGGATTCAATGGTATCTTTTGTCAAGATTGTGCTGGCTCTCGACGCAGCTGCCCTCGCTTGGGAGATGCTTTCTTCAATTGATTTCGGTGCGTGCGCCAACCCGCATACGAAGACCCCTTCCGTTGAGAAATCCACGGGACGGAGTTTCACGTGAGCCTCCAAGAAGAAACCGTCCTCGTTCAGGGGGACCTTCAGTTTCCTCGCCAGGGACTCGTTCTCTCTTGGCGGAATGATCCCTGCACTCAATACTACTAGGTCGGCTTCGACGAGGACCTCTTCTCCCAGCGTCGGCTCAAACATCGAGATGTCTAGGACTTTCCTCTTGTCATCTGTGAGGCGTTCAGCGATTTTCGGTTTCTTGTCATCTTCGTAGCGAATGAAGGTTACACCTGCCTCTCGCGCCTTCATGTAGTATGTCTCGGCGAGACCGTAGGTTCTGATGTCTCGGTAGAGGATGTATATCTCTGCGTTGGGACGGAGTTCCTTTAGTTTGAGGGCGTTCTTGACTGCTTCGCTGCAGCACATCCTGCTACAGTAGGGGTGTGCTTCATCCCTAGATCCAACGCATTGAATCATTACGACGTTGCCGAGGTTCTCGTCTACGGCATTGGACGAGAGAAGGTCTTCGAGTTCCAGCTGGGTTACGACTTTAGGGTTTTTTCCGTACAGATACTCTTTGGGATGGTATTCTTCGCCTCCCGTCGCCACAATGACAATTCCATGCTCCAGCTCTCTTGTACTCGCCGGGCTGGTCTTCGTGGTTATGGTGGTCTTGAAATTTCCCACGTAGCCGGAGATCTCGTCAACCTCGGATCCAAGGAATACGTGGATCAACTTGTTGCTCTGAACCTTCTCGACGAGATTCTCTAGGTGTTTCACGGTTTCGATGCCGTCCAGCATGTAGTGGATCTTGCGCAGGAAACCGCCCAGTTCTTCCTCTTTCTCTACCAGGTAGACCTCGAAGCCTTGTTCGGCAAGTGCTACCGCGGAGGTTAATCCTGCAAGCCCTCCACCGATAACCAGTCCTCGCGGAGTAATGCTCAACGGTAATCTATCTAGCGGTTCTAGCCGTCGAGCCTTGGCTACCGCCATCCTCACGAGGTCCTTCGCCTTTGCGGTAGCAGCCTCAGGCTCATGCATATGTACCCAAGAACATTGATCACGGATGTTCGCCATCTCGAAGAGGTACGGGTTAAGCCCGGCTTCCCTGATCGTCTCTTGGAATAGGGGCTCATGCGTTCTCGGCGAACAGGAGGCTACAATGATCCTGTTGAGGTCATATTCCTCGATTCTCTCCTTGATCGCCTTCTGAGTGTCTGAGGAGCATGTGTACAGGTTTGCCTCTGCGTAAACAACGTGAGGGAGCGTTCTAGCGTATTCCACTACGCCAGGCACATCGACGACACCGCCGATGTTTATCCCACAGTGACAGATGAAAACGCCTATTCGAGATGGTTGACCACGGATATCTTGTTCTCTCGGATACTCTTTGCTCTTGATCAACGTTCCCCTCGCAAGGGACAGTATGCCTTCCGCGCACGCAGCGGCACCGCTGGCTTGCGTCACTGTTTCGGGGATATCCTTAGGTGAAGAGAATGTCCCACAGACAAATATTCCGGGTCGAGAAGTCTCCAACGGGTGAAACGTAGGGGTCTTACAGAACCCGTATTCATCCAGCTCAACACCGAGTCTACCTGCAAGTTCACGGATACTTGCGGACGACACGAATCCGACTGAGAGAACGACCAAGTTGAATTCTTCGTCGACAAGCTTCCCTTCTTCGTTCTCGTATCTTATCCTCAGGTTCTTGGTTTCCAGGTCTTCATGAACCGAGGATATTCTGCACCTGATGAATCTCACCCCGTACTCTTCTTTCGCTCGTTCAACGTACTTGTCGAAGTCCTTCCCGTAGGATCTCATATCGATGTAGAAGATCGTGGGTTCAACCTGTTTCTCGTGTTCCTTCGCTATCACGGCCTCCTTTGTGGCGTACATGCAGCATACTGAAGAGCAGTAGCTGTTGCCGCACGATACATCCCGTGAGCCGACACACTGAATGAAGGCGATCTTTGAGGGAATCTCTCCGTCGGAGGGCCTTTGCACCCGACCCCTGAATGGCCCTGAGGCACTCAAGATTCGCTCGAACTCAATACTCGTAAGCACATTCGGGTATTTTCTGTAACCGTATTCGCTCTTCAGGACAGCGCCGAACTCATCCAAGCCCGGTGCAAGGATGATTGCCCCAACGTTCAGCTTCGCCTCTTTTCCCTGATCGTCGTATTGGATTGCATCAGCCAGACACATATTTCTGCAGAGCCCGCACCCTATACACGTCTCTCTGTCAATTACGTAAGCCAAGGGGACCGCCTGCGGATATTCGACGTGTACAGCAGTTCTCTCGATCAACCCCTCATTATAGAGGTCTATTGCATCAACGGGACAGTATTTGGCACATTCCCCGCATGCAGTGCACTTCTCGACATCGATATACCTTGGTCGCTGCTTGATGGAGACCTCAAAGTTTCCTGGTTTACCCGAGATCTCATGGATCTCAGAGTACGTCAACACCTCTATGTTCAGGTGTCTTCCACACTCGACGAGTTTCGGGGAGAGAATGCACATCGAACAATCGTTGGTGGGAAAGGTTTTGTCCAGCTGCGCCATCACCCCACCTATCGTTGAGGAGGAGTCTATCAAGTATACCTTGAAACCTGACTCCGCCAGGTCAAGGGATGCCTGTACACCTCCAACCCCTCCGCCGACAACCAGTACTGCCCCGACCTTCGAGGATCCCAGTACCGATGCGCCTAAAGTGGTGGCATCAATGTCGCCCTGGTTTCCACTTACCTTCACGCCCCAATCCTCCTATACTTTGGGCTGGTCCCTGATACCTTAGAAACCGCGACTTGTCCATCCCTTTCCAGGGTCATTAAGTTCTCAACAACCTCTCCTGGCGAGACGGCAAGCCTATGAGCGATCTCCCTGGCTGAAAGGGCGCCCTCCTTCACAGAGAGGAGTATCCTGTTCTTCATGAACTCCTTACGGAGGGATGCAATCATCACTTGGTCGAATTCTTCTTGGGAGATCTCCTCCCCGAAGACATTTCCCTCCTCGACTATCTCCTTTTCCTTACCGGCAAGCCATCTCAACCTGTGTTGCGCAAAAGTATCTCTAGCAGCGAAGAGGCTTTCTCTCACCTTCTCAAGTGAATCTCCATTGCCTAATGGTCCGAGACTACGTATCTTCTCGGTGAAGTCCTTGATAAGTCTGGCAAATCTCTCACCCTCAGCTGCAGATACCCAGTCGACGAAGAGACGGGAAGGATCTACTCCAGCGCACTCCAGTATTGCATCTACCGACTTCATCCGTCGTTGAGCATAGTAGTTGCCTGTAATGTAGTGACAGTCTCCGGGATGACATCCTAAGACCATCACACCGTCCATTCCGTTGATAAACGCCTCTAGGACCATTGTGGGGTCTACCCTTCCGGAGCACATCACCCGGATGACTCTGATGTTCGTCGGATACTGGTAACGACTGACACCGGCTAGGTCAGCCCCAGCATAGGAGCACCAGTTGCATAGAAAACCTAGGATTCTTGGTTCGAACTCCTTAGGAGGAGCCAATAGCTTTCACCTCAACCAGTGAATTTATTTGTGCGATAAGCTGCCTGTCTGTGAAGTGGCGCATACTGATAGCTCTCTGAGGGCATCCAGCGCTGCAAACCCCGCATCCTTTGCAGGAGGCGATTATTGTCCGGGCAACCCTTCCTTTCTCAGTTTGCTCCAGACCTATCGCTTTGAAGGGGCAAGCTGATTCGCAGAGACCACAACCGATGCACTTCTCTTCGTCGACTACCGACACGATGGGCTCTGTCTTTATGCGCCCTCTTGAGAGAGGTATCGACGCCTTGGATGCTGCCGCGTATGCTTGGGAGATACTCTCACTGATGTCCGAAGGCCAATGTGCAGAACCACATAGGTAGATGCCGTCGGTTGAGAAGTCTACCGGACGGAGTTTAGCATGAGCTTCCAAGAAGAAGCCACTCTCCCCAAGAGGAACCTTCAGCATCCTCGCCAGTTCTCTTGCATCGAGTTGGGGGGTCATGGGTGTGGAGAGGACGACAAGATCATAGGGAAGAGTTAACTCCTCATCTAGGAAGACATCGAAAACTGTGACATCGCCTTTCTTGACGATGACTTTTCTGTCACCAGGGAACTCGATGAAGACGACGCCCATTTCTCTGGCTTTTCTATAGTACTCTTCGTATCTTGTTCCATGGGTTTGAATGTCTCGGTAGAGGATGAAGACTTCTGTGTCTGGATTGGCTTCCTTGATCAGCATCGCGTTCTGGATAGCGGTCATGCAGCACACTCTGGAGCAGTATACCCTCTCCTCGCTTCTTGCCCCAACACATTGGATCATCACAACTCTGTCAACATCGAGTTTGTCGTCTTGCAACATCTGTTCGAGTTCAAGCTGTGTAACTACTTTCTCCCCATCGTAGTTGTACATGCCTACTGGTTTAAGCAGCTCAGCACCTATCGCGACTATAATCACTCCTGCCTTGAGGGAGCTCTCCTTGTTTTCGGATTTAACTTGGACTTCGTAGTTTCCGATGAAACCCTTGATGCCTCCAATCTTTGCAGAAGTCAGTACTTCTATGCGGGGGTTTTGTCTGATCTCCTCGATCCTCGCCTCAAGTAATTCTGTGATCTCTTTACCGGTGGGGTATATCCGGTATAGTTTTCTTAGCATCCCGCCGAGCTGGTTCTC
>CAZQWG010000004.1:0-196462 GCA_964596985.1 uncultured Candidatus Bathyarchaeia archaeon | reverse complement strand
GGTAAGTGGTTGTAGGATTTCTTCCATTAATGCTTGTACGTTGGGGGTCTCGGTTATTTTGATTTTTCGGGGCTGGGTAGCTAGGCTCTCTGGGGTAGGCGTCTCAGAGACCTTGAGAAAACGATCCGAATCTTGGAGAGGGATTACGGCAGTGTCTTGGGTAAGGTGAGGCAGCTGGCAGAGTACCTTGACAGTGGGGAGTCTCTGGATTCTCAGTGCCGAGAACTGGTTGAAATGGTCTCTGGGTCGAAGAAGGTTTTCCCTCGGCTGGTCCTCTTCTCTCGGCGGGGTGAACTGCATTTTACTTTCCGGCTGAAGGATGGGGCTCTCACAGATCGTTCTGTCCAGTTCAGCCGTGAGGAATTGGAGCTTCTCTCTTCGTTGCCGAAGGTGGCTGGTGTGCTTGAAGACTTGAAGAAAGCGAAAGCCACGATTCTGGAGGAAGCCCCTGAACTATAATCGCTGCGAGAAGTTTTCCGCCCCCGCATTTTTTCTTTCCTTGTAGAGTTGGGTAGAACTGGGTAGTTGATATTACAGGTAAGCCCGGAAAACGCTTGGAATCAATGTATCTCGAAGATTCTTCGAGCTTTCACTATGCCGGGAACCGTGTATGCTCTTTATATAATGGTTCTTGACAGCTCGCCACCAGTTTCTTTGGGGTGCTGGTCTGCCGAGGGTTTCGAAGCTTCTCATCGTCAAGCTGTTCCTGATTTTCACTGTATACTCTGTCATCCACTCTGCGAGTATCATGGCGTTGCTTGCGAGTCTGGGGGTTCTCAGCGTTGATCTCGCTGATTTCTACTTGCACCCGGTATTCATTTGGCTGACGGTTTCTCTCTTCCTTCTGGCCATCGTCTCCAGCTTCATATTCTCGCTTGTGAAGTCTCAAAGACAGTCCGGGTTCATGAAGATCTTCTGGGGAAACGTTTTCCCCGCCTTGGTCAGGGCGTTACTCTCCACGATGGCAGTGGTGTTCGTCTTCTTCATTGAACAGGGGCAGTTACTCTGCATATGCTGTATCTTGCCTGTAGCCGGGTTGAATCTGCTGGTCTGGGGGTTGCTGTTCTTTGTTTAGCTTGATCTTCTCTCTCTTTTTGGATGCTGGCATAGGCGAGGCGCTCATGACCATCTTAGAGTTCCTGATCATTCCGCTCTTCCTGTTTGTGTGGAAGTATGATGTTCTGTTGATGGGGACATACTTCTACATTGTTTCGTCTCTGAGACAGCAACAGAGATGGCAGGACTTCCTTATCTGGTCGGTTGTCTACGTTGCCTTCCATGCAATTATCACATATGGTCTCATCACGCTGTTCCCATCGCTGGAGGGGCGACTATGACCTTGCTTTCTCACAGGTCGTATCGTTACCTTGCCTTCCTCGTAGCATTCGTGGTAGCCTACGCGCTCATTAATATCGTCTTGATCCTTACCGCGAATCTTGTCTTGGTTTACCTCGGCTGGGGTGAGCCGATTAGCTGGCAGCTAATAATCGTCGGCTGGGTTTTAGCTTCAGGCTTCGACTGGCGTGTAATCACCTTAGGGGTTGTTTCGCTGGTCCTTGCTTTTCTTAGTGTGCTGTTCGTTTTCAGAATACTGCGGATAAGTTTGGGGGGCAGGTAATGGGTACAATAATTGACGACGGGATTCCACCCGTAACTTACGCTCAGACCGAGTTGGGTTGGACGGTTATTCTCGCCTCACTTGCCGTGGCGCTCGTCTTAGGTGTCTTCGCTTTCATGTTTTACAGGCGGTTCTTTGTCCAACGGAAGAAGATTACTGTTGGGGGGGGTCTCGTATTCTTCTCTGCGTTCATACTCGTCTTGATCGTCGGGGTCAGCCTCGTATCTTCTCCGTGGTTCAGTTACAGGGCGAGTATGCTCGGCTGGTCGGGGGGGTCTTGGGTAGAGTCCTCCACTTACGCGACCATGGAAATCCGCTATGATCCTAGTGGGTCGGAGGAATACCATTCTGGCACGATGTATCTCCTAGGTCAGAATCTTGCGGTTCTACCGTTTGCAGGCATGTACACTCATTCGGGTCAGAAGATTGCTTCCGTGTATGTTCAAATCTATGAGCGTGTGAAGTGGACGGATTTCCCGGCGGCGGAGACGGGTGATCCTTGGCATCCGTACCCTGACTTCAAGTATGTTTGGCATTGTGATGGGAGCATTGAGGTGGATGTTGTCGATGATCATAGTGGTGAGCGGAAGAGTATTCTCCAGGGGACGCAGGGCTGGCTTCAAGTCAGCCAGGAATTGTGGGGTAGTGGGGAGAAGGAGTTCCGGGTTTTCAACTATGAGATGTCGGCGGTCGATATCGGGAAGCCTCTGGAACTGTTTGCCTCGGAAAACCTTGAGTTCCATTTGGATATCGGGTCAGAGCAGAGGCATTACATTACTAAGCATGACCAGGTGTATCACCGGATAGTTGAGACCTCGGCGGATAAAACGGATGATATCGGTTTATTCTGGAAGGGGTTAGTCTACAACCCGATAACTTCCGAGGAACCCCCACCGGAACCGCCAGAACCGGAGCCTGAACCAGAACCGGAGCCTGATGACGACGAAGACGATGAAGAAGATGAGAATGGCGGTGGAGTGCCGACTTGGTGTGAGCAGCAGGAGTGGCTTCCTGAGTTCTTGGTTGGTCTCTGTAATCTGATTGTTGAGAATCCTCTTGCTACGGTCGGGATCACGGTTTCCCTGATCATCATAGCTGGCATTGCGTACTACTTCGCAAAGAAGTACAAGCTGTTTGGGAGGAGATGAGGTGAGCAGGCAGAATACGACTCCTTGGTGGATGGTTTTTCTCTCGTCTCTCTTTGGGGCGAACATCTGGATTGTGCTGATTCTTCTCGCCGCGATCCTGCTGGGTGTCGTGGTCACGTTCAACGAGATCAACTACCTCCTAACCCGCTTCCTGATCCCTCTTGTACTGATTATCATCGGTGTCTTCTCAATGATCTTCATGTCCACGAATAAGCGCCTTGTCGGTCGGTCGGGGCCGATCGTAGGTGTCGTAGTGCTGTTCATATGCGTTGTTTTGGCGGGGCTGCTCTTCGCGGGGAAGTTCGGTGCCAATCCCTTCTACAGTTGGATGCGAGGTATGAACTGGATATGATGTCAAGAAAAATGATGGATAAAGTATTGCTGGCTGTGCTTGTCAGCGCTGTCATAGGGCTGGCTGTTTCTGCAACCCTCCTGTTCGCATCGGCTACTGGCAGTCTTACCCAGGTGGCTGACCTTGATGTCACAGTAACCGGTGTCTATCACTGGATGGGGTACGATTGGATAAGCGATTACGCCATTGAAACCAAAGTCGGCAACTACCATGAAACCCTGCCCCTTGCGTTTCTGATAGCGTGGGCTGACAGCGACGTGGAGCCACTTGCATTGTGGTGGAAGGATGATCTCAGCTTCACCATCACCGTCAAGGAAGGAGGGAAGACGATCCGTAACCATACGGTCATGGCGAACAGGTCAGTCTCGGATCAAGACGCTTTCGGCAGTGAGGACGGTTTGGTTACTACCTTCACGGACCTAGTGGCAGGGAAAACCTACACTATCGAAGTCAAGTCCGGGGTACCGTTCACGAACGATGCTTACGGTCTCTTTGACAAGACCCATACCATCAGCTGTTTTGTTTCGATTTGAGTTGAAGAAGATTGCGTGATCTCCCGGTTCTGATTCTGGCGGCTCTCGCCGTGTTCGGCTCGATCTTCATAGGCGTGATGGGCGTCTACTTGGAGAACATGGGGCTGATCGGTGCTGGGGCGGTTCATGCGATATCCATTCTCGGGATCTGGCTGCTCGTCCTCTACCTGAGTAAGATCCGTCCATTCCGGGGGCTTGAGGAGATAGATATGCTCGGATTGATGTACCCCACATTTCTCAGCAAGCTCGCCTTCCGGGCTAAGAAGATCGCTGTCATCATCCTATTCTCATGTGTGGGAACCCTTGTGATCGGCTATGTTATGCTACTGATAAACGTAGCCGGGTCAGCCCAGAACTTCAGTGTCATTAATCCTATTGGGGTGCTGATTCCTCAGTCGAGTTTCGCTGTGGTTGAGGAGCAGTACGGTACGATCGGCGTAATCGTCCTGCAGTGGATTACAGCGATCAGCGAGAACATGTTCATATACGGTGTAGCTGTTTTCATCCAGCAGCTTCTCTACCGGTTCGTTATTCAGGAGAAGACTGTTACACTGCTGATCGGCTGGGTTGTTGCAATCTCGATCTGGGCATCTCTGCACGTCTTCTCTTGGGGGGTTGCTTCCGGGCAGAACCCGGTCTTCATTCTACTGATAATCTTGTCTGCGGGGTACTGGATGGTGGGTGCCAGCCTCCCGTTCGGTTACGCAGCGGGGATCGGAGGACACCTGCTACACAACCTCTTGGCTTCGAAGAACATGTTTGCTGGGCAGGAGTTCATTCAGAACTACATTCTCTTCTTCCAGGTCTCGCTGATTGTGGGTGCGATGGCTATGCTGACTTGGATCATCGCCAGCCGGTTCGATAGGAGGATTCCGCTGTATTGAACCGCAATCTTAAGTTCATTCGGAGGCTGGGCATCAACCTCGCAATCGCGGGGATAGTTTTCACGCTTGTCGCGGTTCTCCCCTTGAACGTGTTTCTTCCCCCCTCGCTGAAGAGTGGGGCTGAACTCTTCAATACCTGGGGTTTCGCATACAACCCGAACGTTCCCCTGCTCTCTACTGATGACTGGGGGACCAGTGTCGGGCAGGGAGCTACTCCTACATGGGATACTTCGAATCCCTATGTCCGGTTCGGCACTTACGGATACGCCAAACTCGTAGTCGTCCTGACCTATGAGGATAACACGGTCGAAGTCATCCACTCAGACTATGTTCAAGGACTCGGCTACGGTTACGATGTCCTCACCCGGAGGGTGCAGAAAAACGGGAAGACAATACAGGCATACCGGTTTGTGCTTGAACATCACTTCAGAGCAGCAGGAGGGATTGCAGACGACTACACGGTGATCAACGAGGGGAACACCGAGGAATGGGTGGATGTTCCAGAGGATGAGGCATCTTATCCTGGGCAGAAAAGGCGGATTCCTCTCTCTGAGGATGACCCAGACTATGTGGCACCTGTGTACCGGGCCCGTCCCGGCATGAACAGCTTCAAGGAGTCGATGAGCAGTAGCGTCGCCATTAAAATCGGGAACGCGTATTTGGACACAGCGACCAAGAGTACGAGCCACCAGATCGTTGTGGTCGCTGATTCTTCAAGGGTCTACGACCAGACATTCACAGCGGAACAGGTTATTGACGCCCTCGTAGAGTCGAAGACCCCTATGGGCACCATCCCGCTCACCATCTACGTCTCGATCGACGGCTCCGTAGACTACCTGCAAAGCGGAAACTACGGCTATGTGGAAACCGACGAGGCTACATATGAGGGGTTCCAGTGGGATGAGGGACGCCACCAGGATTGTCACTGGTCTGGGTACATGGTGGAGCTTGAGGTTGACTACGACTACATAATCGAGACCGAGACCCAGGAGCAGGTTGACTCCAAGGTGCACAGCCCGTTCAACCCCCGGACCTGTGCTCAAAGGAACTGGTGGAGCCTGATGGTTACCTGGTATTTTCTCGGTGGGGTGATCTCTGCCTGCGTGTTCTTGGTTAAGCAACTGAATTTGAGGAGGCATCGCTTTGTCATTAGAATTTGATGCAGCGAACCCGCTGAACCAGTGGCTGATCCTAGCGGTCACGGTTATGGTCTTCTTCGTAGCCGCGTTCATCATCGACTACCTGAAGATCCCGGTTCGGAAATGGCAGGACAAGCTTCTACGGCTATTCTTATCGGTGTTCCAAGCCTTCGCCAGCACGATCCTGGAATCCCTATTGAACCTTCTGGACTGGTCTCTCACTGCCCGCTCGGTTGGAATCAAGCTGATCTACGTAGCCACGATGCTGTTGTTCTTCTTCGGCTACCTCAGGATGAACTTCCTCGACCTGTACTATATCCTATTCATGGTGATGGCGATATCGCTGATACCGTCCTGCTTCGCTGCCGGCGGGCTTAACGTGGGCCGTGCGGTCGGCGCGCCAGCCGCCTACTTCCTGATAACCTTCATGATATTCGCTTTCACGAAGATCCTCGTCTTCGCCTCCACACAGGACACCGTGCAGCTGCTCTCAGTCTTCACGCCGAAGAACGTTCTCAGCATCATGCTCTCGGCATGGGTGACCTACCTGCTGACCACGCTACTAGACTTGGCTTTAAGCAAGAAGAGGAACCGGATATGAGCCAGATCAAGAGCTTGCTGAAGACGCTTCTCCCCGTTCTCGTAGTGGTCTCCATACTGGCTTTCAGCGTTGCATTCGCGTTTTACACCGCGTCATACCCGGTGTTGATGAGTGCTGAGGCGGAGAACTTCTCTTGCACTCAAATCCCCCACCTGAGGTACAGGTCGGTCACCGGTAGCTTGGTCGGCAACACCTACTACCCGACGCTGGGGAATACGATCGCCCCGAAGTATATCGGGGGTAATTTTGAGCCGTTTGCAGCCGGCGAGGTCGCAGCCACCGAGATAGGCCTGCTTAACGATAATTTCGTGGAGGGCTGGTCAAACCTTGAAGGAGGCACCACGACCCAAGGGCATAGAATAGATATTACCGGTAGTGAGGTTGAGGTCAGCAAGCAGTTCACTGTTCCAGCCATCGACCTGCTCCAAGTAAGCAGTCTCCGCTGTACGACCGCTGATTACCGGCATACGTATGGCGGTGAATGGGTTGAGTACCCACTCAGCCGAAACGAGTTGTCTGTGAGTTCCCGTGACGGCCGTGAGGAGTGGAGTGTTCTCCCGGTGAATCTTCCCGTAACCTACCGCTTCATGGTTTGGATGAAAATCTACTATCCTAGACCCGACAATGTCGGGCGGACCGCCGCGTCTGCAGGTATCACCATCGACGGGCAGAACTATCAGCTTGTCACGAAGGGTTACTATGGTTGGGCACCTTGGGAAAGTCTGGAACCCACGGAGGTCAGCGGCGAACTCTCGCTGGCTACTGGCATAGGCGGGAAAACATTCAACGGTGTAGGGCTTCTTGAACGGTTTTACTTGAGTATGGATTTCTATGCGGGGCACCCGGATTATAATCAGGTCGGTTCGTCGAGAGTTGAATTCCGTTTATGGCAGTATCAGGAAGGCTCGCAGACCATAACCTTCAGTGACAGCCGGGGCGAGATCTACCGGAGCGAGTTCCACTCAGCAGACGACCCAGCCGACACCGACCTGCACATTTCAAGCTTCGACCTGCCTGAGAACGTCTGGGAGCGAATCATCGGTAAAACCATCACAGTCACGATCAAGGGTTCGGCTCCTCAAGGCAACCTCCGCTTCGACATATGGCAGATCGGGTTGAAGGCTATCGGTGAGTTTGAGTGGGTGGAGTTCGACGGGCTGAACCTCAGCTTCGACTGGAAAACCGAAGGCTACGGCATCCAGCAAGTAGAGTTCATATCTACACCTGTAATGGTCACTGGGGGTGTCCAGCATGATCTCCCGGTTCAGAGCCACACGGTCACCAGAGAACAAGATTTCACTACTGTAGGGCACGAGCAGTACGGCTACGGACTGTACTCTTTGACTTGGGATATGCCTGACGGGGAGATCGGCGAGAACAACATTGTTCTCACAGTTCATCTGGATGCGGTAGTCAGCTTCACAGACGGCTCCACTGAAACCGTAAGCCGGTACTTCCAAGTCAAGTTCACCGCTTTCTTTGACGGTGAATCTTGGACGGGTTGGGAGGGTAGACCGACCTACGATTCAGGTGACTTCGATGTCTCGGTGCGGATCCCCCCGCTAGGCTGGGAGATCTCGCTATGGCTCTTCCTGTTTTCGCCGGTCGTCGTCGCAGTCGGTTTCGTTGTGACCGGGGGCTTGATCGCTTACCGTCTGAGGGGTAGAAGATGAGGCATCGCAGTAAACTTCTCAAAGTAGGAGTCGGGCTGGGCACAATCATCTTTGTAATCGGTTTCGCAGTTGCCGTTTTCTCTCCCGCATATTTATGGTTGCGCCGCGACTGGACGGCTGGGTTCATGGGTGCAGTTATCAGCCCTACCTACCAGGCAGACGAAGACCGTGATATGGTGGAGGCGGTTGCCGGCATGAAGTTCCAGCTTGTAGAGTTCGGTGTGACGTGGGCGCAGATCGAGCCTTACGAGGGGGCGAGGCACTGGAAGGCGACAGATCGGTTGATGACTTACGCGGAGGAACAGGGACTCGGGGTCTACCTCATAATCGACATGGGGACTCCCGGCTGGCTGTACGGTTACCCGGATATGCGGGTTGAAGCGAATGACGGTGAAAGCCACAGGCTGGAGACGCCGATGTGGTTCGGCGGCAAAACCCGTGCGCCCAGCTTCTTTCACCCTGTCTACCGGGAGAAAGCGTTCCAGCTGGTTGAAGACACGGTTCAGCGTTACGGTGATCACCCCGCCCTTGTCCGCTGGGTTCTCAGCAGCCACTACTATTACCCGTATTGCTGGGAGGACGATGTCCTCTACGATTACAGCCGTTACGCCCGGGAAGAGTGGGGGAAGGACTGGAATATTCCGATGCCCCAGTCACCCGGCGACGTGGGCTGGGATCAGTTTCTTGTCTGGCGTGAGCGGTGGCTTGCTGACAGGTGGCTGAAGCCGATCGCCGAGCTGGTTGACTCGGGCAGTTCGAGGCCGATCGTCTTCAAGACGTTCTTGACCTCGCTTTACGGGAATAATTACGGTGATCTCGGGGTTATCTCAGGTATCGACAATGAGCGGATTGCGAAGATATCTGAAATCGATGAAATCGGACCCGAATTGTATCCACTACACGGCCTCCGCTTATCCTCACCGCAACAGGTCATCCTTGAAGAGAAATGGATATACGAGCAGCTCTACACTCTCCGCCGGGAGACAGGGAAACCTGTTGTACTTTTAGAGTTCGGGAAGAAGGGGGACGGCTCTGGCACCGATATGACTTCAACTGAGATAGACTACTTTGTTCGATCCATCTACAAATTCGGACTCGCTGACAGGATTTTCCTCTACACGCTCACGCCGACTGACGGCGATTTCAGCTTCTACTATGACGGTGAAGAGTCGGCTGCCCTCGGACATCTCTCAAACGAGCTTATGCCCGGCATGTGGCTTTGGGAGCTGAGCTACAGCGGGTCTCGGTTGAACTCTTGGCTGGGGTACACGTTCGGCTGGACACCCCAGAAACTAGCATGGACATGAATGAAAGGAGGCAGGGTTGATGGGTAAGTCGAAGCGGAGATCGAGGCGGACGCTGACGTATCACGGCAGGTCGGGTCACCCTGTTGTTCACGAAGCGAAGACCAGTGGCAGAGAATACATCATGGTCCGCAAGCGTGGTGGGGGTACTAAGCGCCTCTATTTGACGAGGAGGGGCGGTGTGCCCACGAAACACCGGAAAGCGAAGAAGAGGAGGAGGAAATGAGGTTGCCCATGTCCGGTGCGGTCAGGATCGGTGGCTTGGTGCTCTCGGGTTTCGCTGCGTTACTCTACTTCACCGTCATGCTCGTCGGCTACAATTTCGAGACCGTGTTCTCGGTCTTGGTCGCCGTGGTTCTCGGGCTGTGCTCTTTCGGTCTCTCCGTGCCACGGAGGGTCGGCTACTGTCTGGCTGGCAGCCTGCTCTACGAGGCTGTGAAGCTGGTTCTCAATGTCGGCAGGGCGCTGTACGCCTCGTCGGTTCTAGGCGGGTACTTCACCCTGTACATGTGGGTTTACGCAGCGTTCTGGTCTTGGGGGTTAACCCTGTGTTTCTCGCTGCTTGCCTCGGGGCTACTGTATGCCACGGAGAAACTGTTGAGGTTGAATAAGAGATGAGGTTACCCCCTTTCACGGTTGCACAAGAAAATGCAACAGGAGGGTTGCCGTGAAGGCGTATCCTTTGCTTGGCTTAGATGCCGGGCAGGCTCTCCTGATAGTGCTACTGCTATCGGCGCTGACGGTGCCGTGCATAGTTCCCGCATTCGGGCTGGACGACAGCACGATAACTATCACGGTCAACGGCGACAAGTTCCATGTGGACATAGACCTAGTGATCCAGCTCTCAATCAGTGATTACGCGCAGTTCGTCAACGCGGAAGACGCCAATTCCCGGGATGCGGGGGAGTTCAGGGGTGAACTCCGCGAGGTTATCGAAGACGCAATCCAGGAACTGAGTCCAGACGCAACGGTGACAGGCATCGACGTTGAGAGGGTTGAGTGTGACGAGGATGCCGGGAAGATGCATGTCGAACTGAGCTTCGATGTTGAAGGCGCGATCACCACGCTCAGCAACGGCAGCAAGGAGTACGACTTGAAGTGGCGGAGTTTCAAAGCGGACAAGAAGTTCAGTGTCGAAGGCAGGGGGGTAGATGCCTCCGAAGCCCTCGGCCTGGACTTCCGGGGATGGGACAGCGCGCTCACCGACGATGATGATTGGGAAGAAACGGAGAGCAGTGGGAAAACGGTGTTCACCTACGAGCGGGAGTATGTGATCGTTGCCGAGGACGGCGAAGTCGATCTCCGGACCAAGATGACGATCAAGATCCCGGGTACGGGACTCACCGTCAGCGACGAAAAAGCAGCCACCGCACCGACGACACTCAGCACCACCCCGGCCGAGAGCGAGCCTCTGGGTACAATCGCTTACAATTGGCTTGTCAAATGGTGGTGGGAGCCTATCAGGGATTTCTTCGGGCTGAGCGTGGTGAGGCTTTAATGTCGAAGCCACAGCTCACCCGCCTTCTTTCCAGGATTAACCCGGCAACACTGTTCGTAATCACATTCATCATTCTATCCGCACTCACATTCACGATCCCCGAATCTGCGCCCGTAACCGTGGATATAATCACGCAGGATGGGCACCCCGAACCCACAGACGGGACGATAAGGGTGTACCCGTCCGCATGGTTGATACTTACACCTGAATCCCCGAACTATGAGAACCCTGTACTCGTAGCGGAAGTAGAGGACAGCCACGCCGTCCTACGGCTGCCTTGGGGTTCATGGAAGCTCACCTACTGGGACGAGCATGACCGGCTCCTCGGAGCCAACTACGTCAAGGTAGAATCAACTGTCCAAGGACAGTACATACGCCTAGTCACCTTACCGCTCCAAATCGAGGCTAAACTGGAGTTCCACGATAGTACCTATCCGAGCCAATTTTTAGATGACACCGTACTTCGCGTCGAGTTGGTTGATGTAGAGCAGTCTCTTCCCTACACGCCGACAGGCGAGGCGAACATGAACGACCACGGCTTCCGACATAAAGACTACAGCCAAGACGAGCGGGAAACCGTGGAGGAGATCATTCACACTGTTCCCGGCTACTTCTCATATACTATAGAGCGGGGGCGGTGGTACCGCGTCCGTGTCTGGAATGGTCCTATCGGTGAGGGGTGCAGGGTTCTCCTCGACAACTTCTACGTAGGCTACATGGTGGACGAGGATCACTGGGACAGCCAGTACAGGATAAGCTTGGATGCTGAAGGTGTCAGCCTGTCTAACCGGTGGGAGGGGAGGAAACGTGTATTCGCGTCGGACGGGGGGCTTGAGCCGGGCGTTTACGCGGAAGACCTCTACGACTCTGAGAATCTCCGGTTGAAACCTGGATTCGTGCTCACACTGAGCTACGAGAAGCTTGAACGCCTCCTGGAAGAGTACTGGGGCAAGCATGGGCGGGAAGAAGAGAAACCCCCGAAGAAAGGCGGAGGGGGGCCAGTCGGTGGAGGAGCTGGGTCGAGTTCTGCCTCAAGTTCTGGTGGCTCAACGGTAGATAATATTCCTGTCTCAATCATCGGCGGGTCGATCGACACCGACAACTCGGATCTCGCTAACGATGGGGAAATAACAGTAGTCGCCTCCGGCAACCCGGGCGATTCATGCGAGGTCACGGCGTACCTAGACGACCAGTCAGACGTAAACAGTGTTGAAGTCACGTCTGGCGGTGCTCCCCTGCCGGAGAAGGATTGGCGAACCGAATACCTGGAGGGCACCGGGGAGCTGAAGGCCTACGCCACGTTCCACAGTCCGCTTGAAATCACCGTGAACTATGATGGTCCGACACCGGACGAGCAGGGGCTAGGCGAAGCCGGAACCCCGCTCTGGGCAGAGGAAGATGCGATAAACGACTGCTGGAAGCTGTACGAGGTCACATCTAACCCTGACGGCTCGGAGACGAAGGATCTTAAGCTCATCATGTACCGTGACGGGGAGGTTCACGTAGAAAACCTAGACTACTCGGTGCAATTCGTCCTCCCCAACCAGGAAGTCGTCACAGGCGTAATCGTTGACCCTGACGTTAACATCGACTTCGAGATCCTCCACAACATGGCAGACCAGTGCACGTGGCACTACGAGTACAATTACTCCGGCATCGTCTTAGACCAGACGACGGAGATCCTGCAAGGTGCTACAACCGCGAAAGTGGACATCCTCACAGAGAACGGGCAAATAACCCCGCTCGATTTCACGGTGAAATGGAAGATCCACGACGACCTCGGAACCCCTGTGTGGGCTGACACATCACCGGAAGGAGACCCCCTCAAGACTGTTCGGCTCAGTGGGAAGCGCGGGAACATAGAGTTCATCGACATGGTTCAAGCCGGATACGATGTGCGAGGCGAGGTCATAGGGCAGGACTGCTACGTGACCATGACCCGGACCCTCGCACCGAGCGAGCAGGTCTACGTTGACCCCGAACTCCCCGGGAAAGCTGAACCTGGAATCATAAGCGTTATACCCCCGGATATTCCTGAGACCGTGAAAGCCATCCAAGGCTCCTTCAAAGATTCGGAGGGCAACTCGCACAGCTATATGATAGGAGAACTGGACGGCGAAGGCAACATTCTTGAGAAACATGGAATCCTTGAGGAAGGATTCCTGAATATTAACAGCCTGCTCCTCTACTTCGAGCAGGAAGTCACCGCCCAGACAGGGAATTACCAGGTTCACTTGAACCAGTTGGCCCTAACCGTCATCGAGAGCACCGAGAAGCGTAGTGAAATCCAGTTCAGCTACGTTGACCCTGCCGGGGTCAGCTTCACCCATAACCTGGTATGGGAGTCCGGGCTTGGCTACATTAAGCATTCTGCTTGGGCTAGGAACGATAAGTCGAAGCAGGTAGAGGTCGAGTTCGCCCTCAACGTTAAGACCTCTGAGAAGATGCAGTGGCTCACGCAGGGACCGGAGGGCGACCCGCTCCTCTTAGCCGTCTTCAGTTCGGGGGAGCGTTTCGACTACTCGGACCTCATCGGTTCACAGTGGTCTGTGGACGCATCGCTCTGGACGCAGGGCTTGGAGGCAGTCGGCTACAAGATCCACGTGAAAACCACGCTCGACCCAGGTAAGGAGGCGGAGTTCGACCCGACGCTCGCCATAGGCGCAACCACTTGGACCGTAACCAACGACCATTTCTCGGTCACGCTAGATGATGCGCAGGGGGGAACCGCCTCAGTCTGGAAGCCAGACGGCAGTACAGATGTGATCGACGACACTTACCCTTGGGGGTTCGGCACCGGAATCAAGGTCGGGGCTACATGGTTCTTCGACTACTATGAGGCAGGAACAACTTCTAGCTTACTGGAATACGGTCAGACCCGTATAAGAATCAGATTCCAAGGAGCGATGGAAGACAACGCCCACAACGATGGTAACGTGGATTTCGATAAGATCGTCACGATCTACGCCCATTCCCCCCGGATCTACTGGGATATTGACCTTGACTACGATGGGGCGAATCCGGTAAACTATACGGAATGCAAACACGTAAGCTATTTCGATAACGCTCTCTTCGACACTTTCGGCTACCAAGATGGGGGTGCTCCGGTATCTGGTGCTCTGGACGGAACGGATTACTTGGGGAAAGCAGATTGGGGGGCACTATACGATTCTGCGGAAGGCTGTGTCGGACTCATGGAGCTTTTCAACCCCGACCCCTCTGGTCTCAATGATGGAATCGACATCTACGATGAAGCCAACGAAGACTACCTTCAGATCTACAAGTCTGGGCTAGTAAATCAGCAAATCAATGCCACGAACAACGACGGGTTTAACGCCGTCTGGACGGCGAAGGACGAGGACGCTTACACCGAAATAGATTCGGCTTTCGACGAGGAAAATGATCCCCCATCTCTCTCTGTCAGTCATGGAACCTTGACGGATGCTTATGATGAGGGGCAGGGAGCCGGAATCGTCACCATGACAGACACCTATGCGATATACAGCATCGGTTCCGGTAGCTATGCTCGGGACAAGCTGGCTGTCCAAGTCTTCTTGCAGAACAACGCTACAATAACGAATCTCGGAGTCCAACGGTACGATGGGTCAAACTACTTCCCTCATTTCGCTGACCCCGACCTCATAATGGCAGGGGCGAAGGGAGGAGCAGATGACTACGCCGTGGTAGATCAGGGAGAGATCGGCGTAGCTTCCGGTCAGACCTTACAGATGAAGGTCTTGGAGCAGAAGACGGGTGCCGTGGGTCTATGGTTCGACGACGCATCTAGTATAGGGTTCCATGTCTACAGCGAGGGGAGCAAAGGAATCGTTTTTGATGTTACGGGTGGAGGAGAAGTAGGGCTTAGGATCTCGGAGTATTACGTGCAGGGTTCGGCGACAAATCTTGTGGATTCAGGTGGGCTTGGATGGGATAGTTGGACTTTCTCAAGTTACTTCAAGGATAACGGTGCAACAGTCTATAAGATTGCTGTCCTCTCCTCGTTCAACATCACAGTGAATACCCCAGACCTCATTTCATTTGAAGCGGAGTACGTGGACGATCAAGGAGGAACCAACTTCAAGGATACACTTGAATACTTCATTTATTCTGACGGCTCAACCTTCTACACGGTCATAGATAAAGATGCAACGGTTCTAGGGGATATAACTCAATCAACCAGTGATGGGCATTTTTCTCTCGTCCGTAAACTGGAGTTCCCGAATGGTAGATACAGTAAGATCGCTGTTCTCAACGATACCTTTACGTCTCTGGAAACCAAGAACATAGCCGACACAGGGGAAGCGGGACTGGAAGACGATTGGGGCATAGCCCTGCTCTACCATACTGTGGCAACGGATACTATGGGATTATTATTCAAGAATACTGGGAATGCCAGTTACACCCACAAATTCGAGTACAACGTGGTGAGCAGTGGTGATCCAGATTACGTTCAATTTTGGGTTGACGGAAGTGCCAATAAGAACTGGGATGCCAACACGGTTCTAAACACGGTTTTCGTCGTACAGACGGCGAACACGAATACTTACACTGGCTGGAATACGACCCACTGGAATATCAAAGGAGTATCCTGCACCGAGAACGTGGGAACAGAGGTCGAAGAAGATATTCTTTACCGAGTGACTGGAGACGCACAGGGATATGCTAGAGTAGATCCGACGTTCTCATTCTCGAAATATCCGACCATAATCAATCTCGGGGCTTCAAGGGACTATGACGACGTATTCGGGTTTGACCATGATGCTGGCAGTTTCATAACATCATATTCCTTGTACTATAATGGAACGGATTCAAAGTATTATCTAGTCTACCTCGCCTCGACATCTGGAAACGAACTCGCATTCTTTTCTAAGGGTAAGCCTGACGTGAGCTTCGGCTACGCTGGGAACCAGATAGACGGAGTCACCGCAACCCTCACCTACAATTGGGCACATGACTCGGCGATAGCCACTAGCTTCAAGGCAGGATACAAAATTAATGCCGGAGCAGATCAGGTTGGAACGACTGACGGATCAGGGCAGATCACGGTAGCTAACCTAGAAGCATCGCTCGCCGGAATCGGGACTGCTGGGGGAGATACCCTTGCGGGAATAGATCCGGCGGATAGTTCGGATTCGGATACGGTTCTCGCCTACATCGACTCGGTAGGAGCAAGCTCGGTAGCGGATGAGGTAGGGCAGGAAGGATCAAAATTCGAGGTCACATTAGCCGGAGTTCACGCCTTCGCCACAAACGACTTCGACCTCAAAAACATGAGAATCCGGGTCACGCAGGGAGGAAACACCGGGTATTCTGGACTGTTCACCTTCAACGCCGGAAACACGAAGATCCTTACCACGAACAGTACGACTCTTCCGAACCCGAACACGTACAACCTCGCCCATTCTTATACGATCTATGTTGAAGACAGCAACGGTTTAGATCTCCTCAACCCCGCAGACCCAACAGGAACTTTCAGTCTCACAGCATCCTTGGACGCTTCCCTGCCGAACCCGATAGATGAGCCTGGTCAGGCTGGAGTCCAGTACCGTTATACGGGCGTAGACATAACAAACGCCGGAGACCTCTCGTTCAATAACTGGTATTTCCAGGTCACAAGAGGAGCATTATCCTATAATAGTGGTGGAAGTGGGGTAGTCAACCCGACGGCAACCGTACAGGTTGGAACCGCAGGGCAGACACACCCTGACGACAAGGGAACCTATACTGACACATTCCAGTTGAAAGACCAGGCAGGGAACAACGTAGTCGGCGAGTCTGGAACCAAGAACTTCGATGTGGACGGTCAGATCGACAAGGATGTAACAAGTAGCTACATATCTCCCACGTCCTGCAACCCGGGAGCCGCGGTAACTCTGTACTACGAGTTTGCCAACAACGGAACCAGTCTCACAACGATTTACGATGTGGGGGCAAGGATAGGTGCTGGGGCTTGGAGCAACACCACGGACATTTCTCTGGCTGTGGGGGCTGCCAACCAGACTGGAACCCTTATTCTAACGGCTCCTGGTGTAGCTGGACCATACACTGTTGATCTGCGTCTCTACGGTTCAGACTACGACACCCACTCATTTGCGCTTACCGTGAATCCGGCTTCAACTGGGGGGGCTGGAGGCGATGAGGCTACAACTGGTGGAGGCGGAGGGGGCAATGAAATACTTCTCGGAGATTTCGTGGTATTTGAGATTCGTGTAGCAGACGCATCCTGTAGCCAGAGAACAGTCTCATTCATGCTACTCATCCATTTCGTCAGCGACTTGAATTACCATGCTAACGTTGACGCAGAGATTACGGTTAAGGACAGCGAGGGAACTGTGCTGCATGAGCAGACTACGACCTTCTGGTATGTACCGGATAACCGTGAGATCAGCGAGTGGGTGCCTGTCGAGTTCACCCTGCCCGAAGATTATCCCCTGCAAGACCCGTTGCAGCTGAAGGTCGAAGTCTACTTGGCAGGGCACACAGGGAAAGGCGATGTCAAAACCGAAACGCTCACAGAAGCCTTCACCGTGGTTGCACCCGCATTGATGCCGTCACTCTACCTCCTATCCGGCATGTTCTTGTTGATGCTGCTTTCAAGCTCAGGCGCAGGACTCGCACTCATAGGGAAGGAGCTGGCATCAGGACTACTGTTATTCGGTATCGTGGGGCTGGTCGGCGGTTACTCGGTTATGGCTGGGGTGATCCATCTTCCAGCTTGGGTATCCCTTCCCCCCATCAACTTGACGGGGTTGCTGTCGCCCTCCGGTTTCCCGTTCGTAATAGTCGGCACTATCTTCGCAGTGCTGGTTGTCGCCGTCAAGTCCCCTAAGCTTTCCCGGACCGACAGGAACCTCCTGCTGGCCGGGATACTCGTAGTCTCGGTTTCCCTCTTGACTATGATGGGCATCGTATCCAATGCGGTAGGAAGCATTCGCTCCTTCACTGTCTACATGTTCGGGGCAGCCGTACCCTACGTGGAGCAGGCTGGGGCTATGCTCTACGGGATCGGAACTATCGGTGCACTCAGCGTCTCGCTCGGTGCCCTGCTGATCCTTTACGGGTTCGTGTCGGGGATAAACCTGAAGACCTTGACCAGGAAGTCCAGTGAATCCGTGCAGGGAAGGCTTGCAATCTTCAGTGGGGTCGTCATCATTCTGGGGGGAATATTTGTGGCGGTTCTGATGGCTACAGGAATCATATAGGAGGTGAGAAAATGGATGCTTTGTCAAGGCTGGAATGGGTTGGAAACCAGATTAACGCGTTTCTGGGCATGGAGCTTAATCTGCAATACTTCACTGTTGAAGTCCGAATGATCTTGGGTGTAGTGGGTTCACTGGTGTTGGCTGGTGCTCTCTTCCTCCGGTATAAACGGTTGATTCCGAGGCGTAGAATGCCGGACATGACGCCTTCTCCGAGGCAGACTTTGAGTATTCTCTGGGCGTTGTTCACTAGCTTCGGCGTATTCATCTTAGCCGTGTCGCTGTTCTCAATGATTGGTGGGGCTTTCCCCGCATACGCGTATGCATGGGATTTCCTAGCTGTGTTCATTGGCGTCGTGGTTTCCATAGTAAGCTACCAGATACTAATCCGAGTGTAAAATCTATGCCGAAAAGTTTCAGGAGGCGGTTGCTGTTGTTTGCCTTACACATGTTCGTCCTCGTCGTAGCAATCGGGGTGGTCTGGTACATGACTTCGCCTGTGGTCAGTGGAGCCGTGGATAGTATTCCCCGAATCGTAGGGGACACTCCGAACGTTGTGATGAGGGTCATCTCGAATCTGAAAGAGGGGTATGCGGTCTTGGGGGTAGCTGTTCTCTTTGTCTTGGCGATTTTAGTTCTGCTCGTGAAACTCGTGAGTTGAAATAAAATGAAGGAAAAATTGGTTATAGTGGTGGCGGTAGTGCTTCTCTTCTCCGCTGTTCCGTCTGTCTACGCGAAGAAGGTTTACTACTCGAATGTGCCGATAGGGTTCCTGTTCACAGCCAGCTTCACCGTCGGGGACGATAATGCTCTGGCTGACTTCAAGGAGGTTATGACCGAGTACGGTGACGAGTTCGAGGAGGAGGTGGAGGAGGCTGTGCTTGACAAGATTCAGAGACGGCAGCAAAGAGACCTCTCGATCAGGAACTGGAAGCTATCCGTGGACATCAACAATAACGAGATTGAGGTTGAGCTGGAGATGGATGTGATGGACGCGGTGTACGAGGAAGGAGACCACTACCATGCCCTGGTCAAGTGGCGTGACGTGAACTGCTATGATCCCGTGGAGATCGAGAACAAGTACGGGAGAATCCTCACGGTGAATCCGGCGGTGATGCTGGGGTTCCGGTGGATCGAGTTCAGCAACAATATCCATGAGGGCTGGGATACAGAGCAGAAGAGCGACTGCTTCATCCTCAGCGAGGAACAGGAATGGGATTACGAGGGCAACGGTTACTCCGGTGAAGAGACGATCACAGTTCCGTTCTCAGGGGTCAGCGAGTACCGTGAGGACAAGGTTGAATCCCCGAACGAGCCTACCGCAAAAACGTCCAGTAGTAGCAGTTCAAGTGAGGGGGAATCGGAGGAGGATGATTGGGTTGGTGACGTGGTGGATGATTTGTTCGGTGAGGAGGGGATTCCCGGGTTCCCTGCTGAAGGGGTGCTGGCCGGTCTTCTGCTCGCCCTAGTCACAGTGATTGGCAGGAGGAAGAAATGTTGCGTGGTAGCGTAGCTGTTCAACGGTTCATTGCCGGGCTTCTATTCCTCGTCGTTGCAGGATTGGTGTTGGATCGGGTTGGCGACATCGCGTACGGCACCGCGGTCACCCACTACTATCTCGGAGACTTCATAGTTCACCACAACTATGTGCTTTACCCGGTCATCTACGTTGCCTGTGTTCTATGGTTTTTCTACTGTTTCCACAGCTTTGTCTTGAATGCTAAGCGGATCGTCTTCATCTTTACCGGAGGGTTCCTTGCGGTCTCAGGGATCATACTCAGCATCTACGCCAGAAACCTGTTCCTGTCTGATGTTGCTGCCTCGCTTTTCTGGCTGCTTCTGCCGCCGATCCTCTTCTTCGCGGGGAACCTGCTAGTCGTCCTATCAATTGTCTGGAGAAGGAGGTGATGTTATGCTAAACGGAAAACTAATTGACGGTAGGATTACGGCGATGCTTATCGTCTTGATGGTTGCCTCGGTTCACTGCTTTGCGGTGGCTTACGGGGGGACGCTGGAGGAGACCCGGAACGATATCTGGCTTACGACGAGCCTCAGCGAGACCGAGGTGCCCTGGATTGACGGCGGTGACGTTACGGTTAGCTGGAACACTATCAACCGGGGGTCACGGACAGACTTGGACAGCACTGCGTACACTATCACTGTAGGACACAAGTTCTTCTGGCTAATCTGGTTTGAGTACTCGTTGCCCCGGGTTACCTGGGATGAGCATTTGGCGCCTGACGACGATCACGCCGGCTCCTTCTCGTTCCCTACGTGGTTCCTGCCTGTAGGAGAATACAGGGTGAGGGGCGTCTTTGAGTACAGTGACGGCACGGAGATGAGTCAGGAACACTTCTTCACGGTGCAGCCGACGCTCCCCTGGTGGATCTTAATGGCAATATTCTTGGCGGTCGCTGGTCTCATAGCTTACCGGGTGCTGAACTGGTTGAACAAGAAGTACAAGCTGAAAATACCGTTCCTCAAGAGGAGGTAGATGCTATGGGAAGGAATAGGATGCCTGGGAAGATGGTGCGGATAGGACGGTGCTTGTTTAGCGGTAGCGTTAGACTTACGGGAATGTGGTGAAGGTTCATGAAGCATAAGCGGCTCTACTACCTGTCAGATCAGGCAATCGCCCTGTACCTACTGATACTCCTAGTGGTGACTTTAAGGTGAGCAGAAGGAGGGAAGTTGCATGACATATGCAATAGGACTAGCGACTGAGCCAACGAATTGGTTGGCGGTGTTCTTCATCTTCCTTTCTTTGCTGATGATTGTCGTCGCGGAGGGGTTCAAACAAAGGTTCCTCCATGAGGGCGTACTGAAGGGCTTGGTGTTGAATGTTCAGTTGTTTTTCGGGGTTTTCCTTGCGACGACTGCGCTGTTCCTTCAGAACGAGTTTGTCAGGATGATTCCTGACGTGAACTTGGTGACTGTGTTCAGTGAGCTGGTGTGCGTCCTGACGATTATCTACGCGATTCTTGTCTTGAAGTTCTGGCGTGGGCAGCGGGCATCGATGTTCGGCGGCAAGTTCACAGGCGCGCTCTTCCATACCGTGGTGACTCTGTTTGTGGTGGTTTTCGCGGTGGTCTTCACTGCCGTGGTGCTGAATATTCCGGTGATCATGGCTAACGCGGGTGTCGAAGCCTCAACCGGGAACTATGTCCGGCTGCTTTCCCTGACTGTTGTAGTCGGCTTGATGGGAGGAGTAGCGAACTCCGTGAGATTCTAGTGGCGAGGTTCCCTCTCTTTTTTCTATTTCATTAATAGTCATTAATGGTTCTCAGTATCAAAAGATCTGGAACCGTCGTTAATGGCTTTCATAAGTAGGATTGGGTGACCCATTCGCCGGGGAGGGGATTCGAACCCCTGTTGACCGGTTGGGTCAATTCCGATCTTCAGTCGGACGCGTTAAACCGCTCCGCCACCCCGGCGTGAAAACCTTGGATAGATACGCCTAAATACGTTTCTGTGGCATTAGTTACATGCCGGTTGGGTCAATCCGATTATCAGTTGGATTGATTGGCGTGTGCTCGACTTATCGAGATGAGAGCACACACTACTTCTTACATTCACTTTCACCGATCTTTCTCTCTCCGTTGCCCGCTGGCTGCTTCCGGTGTTTAAGTACCCTGCCGGGCTGGATCAGTTAGGAGGATCGGAGATGAGTTACGCTGACGGATTCGAGGATGCTATGGAGCTTTGCTTGTTTAAGCTGGGGGAAGCTGAGAGTCTTCATGATGCGGTTGAGAGTGTTCAATACTACCTTGCGTTAGCTAAGGAGAAGAAGTTTGAGCAGGTCAAACAGCATCTAGGAGCCTTGAGGTGAGTTTTCTGCGTTGGGTCTGGCGTAAGCTGGACTTCTTTGATGAAAACCCTAAATTGGCTTTCCTTCTGCTTCTCTTTGATCTCTGGGTTCACAAGATAGCGGTCTACAGTTATTTTGGTCTGCCGGTTGGGGAATCCGTTTTCTCGACTGTTCTGCGTTTAGGGTTTAATCTAGAATGCCGAGGAGTCCTTTGGCTTCTGCCAGAAACCCTGCAACTACTGTTACGGCTGTTGAAACAACCCCTGAGATAGCCCATATTATGACTGCTTCTTCTGTCCGGCTTATGATTGGATAACCGAGTGAATTGAGGAGTACGATGATTGTTATGAACAGTATTAGGTCGAAGATCGCCCCTACACCAAGCTTCTTCCCTAACCCCATCTCCTCCCCCTTCAACAGGTGTATGAAGTACGTTTAACGTATTTCTATTTTTCGGGTCTCATGGAAAACCCATGATTTCTCTCAGAAACTTTTGGGGGTGATGAAAAAACCGGTCTAAAATAGAGTATACACGTGTATACTATATTCTCAATATGATATCATATTGACAGTCCGAGTATTTCTGTGAGTTCAAGCAGTTTTTCTATGGCTTGTTTTCCCTTATCGGAAACTTTGAGAAGTCTACTTTGTGGGAATTCTTTCGTTTTCTCCTCTTCGACTAATGATAGTTTCTGTAAGGTTCTAAGTGCGTTATAGACAGCACCTTGGCTAAAAGGCATCTCTTCAATTAGTTCTGTCATCTTGGCTGGCTTCTCTCTTCGATGCATATACATCAGTAATTCTAAAGCTCTATCATTGAACAGAGACATCTCGGACATATTTGTTCTCCAACATATAGACATATCCGCATACCTTTGATGAATATTTCCAACTATCTGATATCATGTCGATACGCTTAAATACGTTAAAATACTATCTCTTTCTGTCTACATTTCGATGAGTTGAGATATCGCCATGCAGGTTTTGGAGAAGCAGTTCACGGCGAGGATTGTGTCTGCTGGCAGAATCACCATTCCCGAAGAGATCCGGGAGGTTCTCAAAGTAGGTGAGGGGGATCTTGTCGATGTCAAAGTAAGCAAGCCAGTCAAGGAGGTTGAATGATCTTGGAATTAGGGAGTTTAATTCTTATCGGCATAGTTGTGGGTCTGTTGTTCGTCATTTTCTATGCTCTCAGAGATGTTCCGATTATTAATTTGGATTTCATATTCGGTGCATACGGTCTCAATGCAATAGTTATTGCGATATGGGGGCTGGTTCTCGGTCTGGTCGTACTTATCGTTTGGGCGTTTTTGTCGCAAAGCGTTCGTCGCCGTCGGATAATTGATGTCTTGAAGATATTCGTGGTTGTCGGTATGATTATCGGCGTGCTCATGGGGATCGTGGTCATTCTCGGTAACGCAATCGAAGGTTACTTCTCTGCTATAAATCTGATTCTTACCCCTGCACTTTGGGGGGTAATAGGATTGGTTCTTAGTCTGGTGGCGTTTGTCATCTGGGCAATTTTGAAGATGGTAACGAGTTGAGAGAAATAAGTAGAATGGAGGTTTCTGGTTGAGTTCTCGGCATTTTCCTGAGTTCGGGGAGCTACAGTTCCTCGCTGAGACCGCTGAACTAGTAGAGAAGAATGGGAAAGAGGAGGTGGAATCCTGATTGATTAAATTAACATTTGCCCATGCTGTCCATGTTCTGCGGGTATGCTCAATTCCCCTCATTATCGTTGGCGGAGTCTGGTTTGCCAATGGTAATTCCGTTAAATATGTTCTTCTTGGAATCTTCATGGTTCTCCTTGGAGGATACGGTTTCAGCATAACAACCCCGATCATAATTCCTTTCCAGAGTTCGGAAAAAAAAGCGGAGGCTTCGAAGTGAGTTACACGATTAACTTTAACCAGTGGATGCCTGCGATCATCGTAGTCCTCATCTACCACATCATATCAAAAAGCAAGTTCCTGACCTCAGCGAAGCTCAAGGAAAAGGAGGTTTCTTGATGTCTGAGCAGGTTCTAGGTGTTCTGCCTTCCGGTGTGAAGGATCTCATCGAAGTCTCGGAAGGCGAAGACGCATGGGTTTTCAGGAAGAAACGCTCTCTCACCGACGCCGAGTACAAGGCGATCATCGCTGTCGTGGAGGATTACGGCGGGAAGTATATTCGGGGTGAGCAGGTTTTCGCTATACCGAAAGAAGCATTCGTACCTAAAATCAATCCTCCTCAGACCAAGAACCTTCAACCCGTCCCCGACTACTCCCAGAAGACAACCGAAGATAAAATTGCCATTGGCAATTCTGAAGAAGATAATCCTGCTTTTCTTGAGGAGATCCCTGTTGGCTACGTTGTTCCCGGCATGTTTCAGCCTCGGCAGTCGATGGATGAGGAACGCCTAGCTGAACTCGCTGAGTCTGTTCGCTCCGAAGGGGTTCTCCAGCCGATCCTTGTCCGTCCCATGCTGGGCGATAAATACGAGGTGATTTCCGGTTTCCGTAGGGTGGAGGCTTCTAAGCGTGCGGGTCTCACGATGATTCCTGCGCTCGTTAAGGAGATGAGCGATCAGGAGGCTAAAATCAAGGCTTTCGTCTCAAATGAGGAGCATGAAGATCTTACACCCTATGAGAAAGCCTCCTATCTGAAAATACTCATGAAGGATTACTCAAATCAGAAGTCTCTTGCAGAAGCACTGGGTAAAAGTGAATCTTGGATATCCCGCAACCTTGCAATACTAAAATTAGAAGATGAAATTGCCAATGGCAATTCTGAGAATACTCTCTCTCATCTTAATCAACATCAAATCCGTGCTTTGAAGCGGATTCCTGAGGAGCAGAGGAAGGAGTTTGTTGAGAACCGTCTGAACGACCCTGAGGATCTGCCTTCTGCCCGTGAGATTGAGGATTACGCTGAATCCCTAACTCAAGCCGTAGAAGACGCCGGAGCAGAAGTAGCTGAAACCGTAGAACCGGGGATCAAAGAAGAGTCTGTCGGCGAGGCGTTGAAAACAGGTTCTCAGATCCGCGAAGAGACAGAACCAGAAGACGGCGAGATTCCTGCAATTCCTACCCGTTTCATCTTTGAGACTGATGTGCGGTTGCACTGTGACTTCGCGGAGGACGAGTTCTACCTTGAGGTTTCAAAACCTTCGATGAAGGCGTTTCGTTCTCTGATGGAGAGACGTGGCTGGTTGAAGCTGACGGTCGGTGAATGGCTGTCGAAGATGAGTATTCTGAATCAGATCCGATGGAGGGACGAGTAGGTTTTGGTTTATCCGGGTGTTTTTCGTCAGGGTGGGGCTTACACTCAGGCTCTTGCTTTCGTAGGGTTCAGGGAACTAGCGGAGGAAACATGAATGGGTTCCAAGAGCAAAATGAAGCTATCTAAAGCTCCTGTATTCTTTATCATTCTCTCGATCATTTGTATTGTAATCTCGTTTCAGACGGTTCCAGCGTCAACTATGATACTTGAATCTGGTGGGTTCGAGATATTCAACGGCTCAATCACTCTGAATGCAGATGCAGTTGAAACTGTCGAGTTCTTCCTTGAATATGATGCGGATTACTGTGTTTCTTGGGAGTGGTCAACCGATCAGGGGCAAATAATCGACTTCGTTCTACTAGATGAAGAGAACTTCCAAATATGGAAGGTATACTGGCGGAGTGGAACTAATTATGCCCGTTGCAAGGAAGTGCGAGAGGTATCTGAACATGACGGCTATCATATGATCCATAATTCCGATTATTACCTTCTAGTTTTTCATAATGTTGAGAACATGGGCAAGGTCAAGGTAAATCTTCACGCTGAAGTTTCTTGGGTCAAACAGGTCTTAGTCACTTCCTATAGGCAGAGAACCGAGTTCATACCGTTCAGCTTACTCTTCCAAGTTCTCTCTGCTATCTCCTATGGAATAGAATCGTACCGCATCAAGTGGGTGAGCAGTAAGCGGTCAAAGAAGGAGGAGTCTTGATGGCGTTGGAAACGGATCTTGATGGCGCTAGGGCTACATTGAATACGCTGCGAAAAGGCGGGGTTACTGCTTTCCTGTTTAGACTAATGACTCCGTGGTGTTGGGATATGACCCGTGAGGAGCATATTCACTACCTTGAAGTATTGATCGAAGAAGGCGAGCGAACTAGGGCACGGCTTCGTGAGTTGCCACGTTCAGGCTTCAGGAAGACGATCAGAGAGGGGAAGATCTAGTTGGCTGTTCTTGAGAGTGCGCATCGGAATTATCTGGTCTGCGGGTGGATCTTGGAGTCTGACAGCTCATGCCCGCTGTGCGAGTACGTGGAGAACAGGGGGAAGCAGTGATGCCGTTTCCTGAGTCATTGTTTGACACGATATTTGACAAGCCGAGGTTGCTGAGAGGCATTGAGGTCGTAGGTAATCTGTTCATCTTGTCGATGGGATTACTCAGTGTTCTCACTGGCTCATTATTCTTCGGTCTTGTAATGTCGTTCCTCGCGATCTGGAATATTCTGTATTCCTCAGATGAGAGTATTGATCTCGGTAAGAGGCTTGAAGTCATGCTTGGCTTCATCATTCTGATGGTGGCATCATTCATTCTCGTCATATATGAATCGCTTTTGGAGTCGTTGATCGTTCTCACCCCGTTCATGCAGGGGGTCGTTCTAGGCGGGTTTCTAGTAGGTATGATTTCAATCGTTTTTGTTCTAGTTTTTGGTCGAAGGAGGCGGTTCGGATGAGTCTCGCCGAGTATGCTCATGAGGCTAAGCGGATGCTTGAGGTCCGCTGTCTGGATTGCCGTCACCGTGAGCTGAGTACTCCGCCTGAGTCGGGTATGGGTGCTGACTGGAAGTATTACTGCCCTGCTACTCTCAGCCATTTCGGACAGGTCGAGGCTGAACGCCCTAAACGGTGCTGCAAGTTCGAGGAGGCTTGCTAGTAGTTGAACAGTAAGGTTTCTTCTCATGTTTGCCCTGAATGCGGAGGACTCGGAGGAAAACATGCTAGAGGCTGTTCGTTTGCCCCTCTTCGGGGAAAGCAGCAGGAGGAGGCTCATCTCCGAGCGCTCCGCTTGAACAGGGTCAGAGCAAAATCAGAAGAGGTCAGGATTCAAGGAACGGTCCAGGCAGACTTGGAGCCGCCTGTCCTCACGAGCCTAGAGGACCGCGTAAGGTTCCTCTTCAGATTCTTCTCCCGTAGCGTAAGGCGTTACGGCTACAAGTTAGCCAGCAAGGATTGGGGTTTCCTGAAGGCGCTGCTGAAATGCAGTAAAAAGAACAGGTTCTTTGATTACGTGAAAGGGTGTTTGGTGTCCCTAGCTCAGAGCTTTATCCGACGGCTGAACGGCATCTACTATTGGCTGCGCGCTGTGAATCCCTGCAATTTCCGTGGTTGGCTGGAAAGGTCTGTGTGGCTTGAGGAGGCCCCTCAGCGCCCATCTCTGACGAGTAGGGCGTGGAGTATTCCCGACCGTGTCTGGCGTAGATTCTGCAAAGAAGCATGGGAACTCGTAGGGAGGAAAAGGAGGGGCGATGAGGTAAGTGTGGCAGTGGATTGGGATGCGCTCGACCACACGGAGAACGGCTGGCACTACAAGATCCGCGGCGTTCTAACCCGCGGCTGCCGGACCGTGAAAACATCTGCTTGGATAGGAGTGACTGTCCCATGACTGTTCAGGCTTTCAGTGAGGAGGAGGTCAGGGAGATCCGTAGGACTATTCGGCTGGTTGCCGGTAACCTCCGTGAGCTTCGGCATCGGCTTGACGACTTGGAGTTGGATATCGAGGAACGTGGCCTTCCAGCTTTTGGTCTACCTTCATCAAGAGAAGCTCGTTCTCCTTGATCTTCATGCGGAGTTCCTGTATGGTCTGCCTCATCTTGTGCAGCTCAGGGCCTACTCCCTTCGCACTTAGGAATGGGTACGCCTTCCTGTAAGCCTTGAGGATCTCGATGCGTCCTGGACCAGTATTGTCGAAGTACGCTTTCTTGGTCTGGCTGATCGTATGATTCATCAGGTATTCCCTGTGGAGGTCGTCCATGCCCGCCCTGATCAGACCGTTGAAGAAGTATTTCCGGAGGCTGTGAGGGTGGATCCTGTTCCGCCGCCTCGGCGCTCCGTCTATCAGACCTGCCTTCAAAGCGGCTTGATGGATGATCTTGGATGCCTGTCTGGTGCCCAAGGGCCGTGGCTCGCCGAAGTACTTGGTCTCCCTGTCCGCGCCGAAACCGGCGTACTTAACGTAGGAGCGGAAGACCCAGCTCTCCTTCCCCAGCTCCTTCTCCTCTTTAGCTCTCTCGTCGAGCATGAGGATGAGGTACTCGGCGACTTCGGGGCCGATCACGAGGACATCGGCTCCCTTGAAGCGGTACTTCCCCCTCTGCTCACGGTCCCACACGACACGCCTGAGGATATACCTGTCCCAGTACCCTTCAATATCCTTGATTTTAAGGGCGCAGGCCATGCTGATCCTCAGCCCGCTCTGAGCCATGAGCAGTATCAGCGCCTTGTCCCTCCAGTTCTTCGCGGCGTCAACCATCTTACCCAGCTCCTCCTGGGTCGGATACGCCCCCTCCTCAAACTCGGAGACCACCCGCATCCTGGGTGCCCTGCGGAGCTCTACACCATGATACATGCAGAACGAGCGGACAGCGCAGTAACAGTTGTGAGCCGTCTTCGAAGCCAACCCCCGACCCACCAGCCAATCGAAGAACCCGGCAACACGGTTATCCACCGCCTTCAGCTTCAAACGCTCGTTCCAGAGCTTCACCCTATCCTCAATCAGCGTGTCAGGGTCCCTGCCCCAGTACTCCTCGAAACGCTCAATCCCGTAGCGGTAAGCCCTCCAAGTATTCGGACTCGAACTATGGGAGGAAAGCCACTCCTCAACCAGCTTACCCATCTCTCTTCCGGCCTCGCGGTGGATAACGGTTCACTGCATTTTAATCTTTGGAACTAAAAAGCGCCTCTAATAATACTTGACAGAACAGGCGAATATGCAAAGACGTTACCCAAGTTATCTCCGGTGGCAGAGACCCTCATTCCGGGAAGAGACTTGGTGATACCGCCCTTCGAACTCGAGAAAGATCTTGAGTTAGGCGAAGAGATTGAGGAATGGATCGACATAATTGATGACTACGTTGAAGTGACCTGGGGTGAAGCCTTCTCACCGACACAGAATAGGATCCTCCGCTTGGCGCTGAAGGAATGCTCCCAGAAAAGGGATAGGTTGACCATTTCGAATCTCATCGATGAGTTGAGAAACCCGGGGGAGACAGTGAAAAAGATCAGATGGTGGGCTGAGAGCTCGGAATCGATCATCTCCCGTCTCGAGATCTTCACCTCTGGAAGAAGTAAGAACGTGTTCGATTCGGAGAAATGCGAACTTCGGCTTGCTTCCCTATTCTACCCGTTTATTTCAATCATTGACCTGTCGGTTTTATCAGACGACCGACCGAAGAACCTATTCAGCCAACTCTTCAGCAGAAGACTCGGAAGATACGTTCGAAGATTAGGGGAAGCATCAAGGTTGAAGCTCGTCTACTTGATCGATGAAGCACAACACATAGCCCCGCAGAGAATTGCCTTGGATCCGAGTTCAAGGACAGGCATCGTTGAACGGTTTGCGATAGAACTCAGAAAGTACGGCGTAGGCCTCGTGACCATAGCGACCCGCCCGACAATGATCAGCAAGAACATTCTTGCCAACAGCAACATAATAATCAACCATTGCCTCTTCTACGAGGACGACGTGAGAAGAATGAAGGAAACGCTTGGGCTTGCGGGGAACGATGAACTAACAGGTAGAACCGTCGAACAATGTCTTAGAACCCTTGACCCGGGAGAGGCAATCGTCAGATATGGGTCCTGCGATGCCCCTTTCTTGGTCAGAATCGGAACCCCAGCGCATAGTGAACTCCTATCGGAGACAACGAAGGAGTAGGAGAAGCACGACTCGATTACGGGAAACTCAACGGGCTGTGTCGAGATCAGAGAACCGCGACGACCATCACGTCATTGACGTTGGTGCCTGTCGGACCGGTGAGGAGAGCGTCTGAGATCCCTTCAAAGAAACCCCAGGAATCATTGTTTGCGAGGAGAGCACGGGCATCCAAATCTTTCTCCAATGCTCTATTGAGACTCTCAGAATCGACGATCCCCCCTGCAGCTTCGGAGTGCCCGTCGATACCATCTGTTCCAACAGAGGCTATAACGGCTCCCTTCAATCCTTGAATCCCGAAAGCCGAAGACAGGGCAAGTTCTTGGTTTCTTCCACCCTTGCCGCTGCCGATTACTGTTACAGTAGTTTCGCCTCCGGCTATAATGAAGGCAGGTCTTTCTATGGGTCCGTTGAAGCGAAGTTCTTCTCGTCCGATCGAAGCTAGAACTGTTCCCACGTGTCGTGCCTCTCCCTCAAGGTACGTTGAGAGGATCATTGTGTTGAATCCTAGCGATCTCGCTTTCTCTTCAATAGCCTTCAGAGCTACACGGTTGTTGCCGACAACGAAGGTGGAGACTTTTTTGAAGATCTCGTCGCCTGGCTTGGGGGTCTCCAGTGCCAGGTTTTTTAGACCCTGTTCGATATAAGCGCCGATTGAATCAGGGACCCCATCCCAAAGCTGGTATTTCACGAGAATATTCTTCGCGTCTTGGAATGTCGTTGGATCGGGAACAGCAGGACCGGAGGCGATCATATCCACGGGATCTCCTACAACATCAGAAATGGTAAGCCCTAATACGGTTGCAGGAAAGGCGGCTCTAGCCAACTGTCCTCCTTTTATTGAAGAAAGGTGTTTCCTGACCGTATTTATCTCAGTGATTATTGCCCCGGACTTCAGAAGCGAACTGGTCAACTCCTGCATCTCTCTGAGAGAGACTCCGGACGCAGGCAGGGGTAGAATGGCGGAACCGCCACCTGAGAGGACGAAGATGATCAGGTCTTTCTCCCCTGCGTTGTTCGCGATCCTCATGATTCCCTTGGCCCCTTCAACCCCGGCTTCTCCGGGTATCGGATGGCTTGTTTCAACCAGATCGATCTTCTTGGTTTGATATCTCGAGCGGGTTCCCTCCAAGATATTTACGAGTCCTCCAGTGACACGATTCGAAAGAATCCGTTCAACAGATTCGGCCATAGCCCCACTCGCTTTTCCGGCGCCCAAGACATATATGTTGTCGAAGCGATTCAGATCGAACCGCTCGCCTTCGATCCTCAAGACATCTCCGTCAAGGACAAGGCTACGCTCAAGCACAACCCCAGGATCTACGGCGGCAATTCCGGCTTCAATAGAAGAGAGAACCGCCTCTCGAAGAGATCGATCTTGATCTGTTTGACCGTTCGCGACTAGTCCCTGTTTGTTTCGAATCAAAACCACAACAACCACCCAGCCATGCTCTGTCATTGGATAACGAGTGGCTCGGCTTCCCTAGTATCGCTCACCACTCTGCAGAAGCAGTGGCTCACGGCTACATTTACGAAGTGACCCACCCGGAATCTTAAGATTCATCTTGAATTTTCAGGGTGTTAAGACTTGCCATTAAGTGATGATTAGATTAGTACTAAAGATGCGGTTAGGGACGGACGCCATTGAAGCCCGCCTTGCTGTCACGTACAACGCATCTTTCTTTTGTGAAATGCCCCGACGATAATGCAACCAGAATTGGCTATCAGAAGATTCTGCGAAGGGGATGGTCTGGGGCTCGTATGCTGGTACCAAAGTGCTGTCCAGTGTACGCCACGAGGGCATCAGCCAAGGCGCATACCGGAAAGATCTCACTTGCGTACGCTATCGGCCCGAACAGGGTGAAATCGGCACCCATCAGTATGGGCATCGCATTGGCGTTTGCACGGCATGCCTTGAATCCTATCTCCCCAAAATTCTCGCTACACTTCTTCCAAGCGGATAACGCATTTGAGGGGGCACACCCACACGGTAACCCCAAACGTTCTTTTACGAGGAAGATTGTTCGAGCCGAGAGACCTATCGATGGGACATCGAGCACGGCAGTATCAACAATAATATTCTTCACCCCCGCCTGACGAACCCTTGCCAGCAAGCCGGGTTTCTCCTCATTGCCTGTAAGTAGTTTAAGTCTTCCTTCCGGTCGAAGATCTCGCGGGTTGAACGCCATGACAACGGCAGACTCGACCCCGACCTCGTTGAGAGAAGACAACTCTTCCTCTTTCGCGTAATGGTCTATCGAGTTGTATACCGACCTGTCGCCGAGACCCACCTCGACCGCATGTTTGATCCCAGAAAGCCTTACACCTACGATGGATGAGTCGACCAGGAAGGGGGCCTCACAATTCTCTGCAACAAAGTCAACGTACCGCACCATGGCTTGAGGCGTACTTCCAACCACATCCAGCATGAACGGGTTACCCGTCTTTTCAGATAACCCCTCGACGGAACGGATCAACTCGAGGGCCTGTTCCTTGTCGAACTTACCAGTCTTCATATCCTCGACAATCTTGTGCCTATCATAGAAGATACTGCCGATCAGAACTGTAGGGAATTCTCCAGGTTGCCCGCCTAAAGTCAAGCCGCCGATTCTCACCGTTTCTTGCGGTTTGTCAAACCTGAACATGAGACGCACCACCCTCCGTATTTCATCTTGAAGGAGGAGACATTAAAGGTAGACGCTCGGTTGTGGACATTCTAAAATGGTTGACTGCAGATATGCATTATCCGAGAAGTGAGCAAGGGTGTTGAAATACCTCCAGGATGAAGAGAAACACCTCCTTATTGCCGGATTCACCCGAAAAAAGAGGATTCAGGCTAGTAGGGTTTTCGATTGGATACGGACACAAGGTCTGATCGTCCAGATCTTCGACGCCGAATCGATCGCGGGTTGGCAGCACGTATACTACGCTGTCGTAAACGCTATGGCCGCCTTCCGGACAGGATCTAACATTACGAGATCACTGCCCATAGAGATACTGCTGTATGTATCGGCTCAAGACCAGATAGACAGAGCACTCCAGGTTGTCGGCATAGAAGATGCAACCTTAAAAATATGCCTTGTCGTCGTGGCAGACTCGGAGGACGAAGTCATCAACTTTCAAGAACGGTTCCAACGACGTTACAGTTTCCAGAGAGAGGACTCCGTATTGGGGATACAGGATGAGGGAAAGATTGGACGTTTGATAGAAGCCTTCTCAATCAGCGACCTAGAGATAGAGGCTGCTAGTAGGGGAAAACCAAGCCGTGAAGAAGCTTTGAGAGGACTCGTAATAGAGAGGGGAGCCCTCCTAGCGACCAAGAAATGAAAGATGAGACGACTCCCGCTCCTAACGCTCACGTTTCTGGTCTCTTAGTTCCCGCCGTATACGCTCAAGGGAGAAAAGACTGTCTGGGCGTAAGACAGAGACACCGGTCTTTGGACCCAGGATTTCTAGCCACACGATCTTTGATGGAGATTTGAGATCAACCTTCCGATCGATCTTCTCTGCAACTGTATGGATCACTTTCTCACGGTCAAGGTGGCTGTATCTCTTCTCAACGGTTATACGGAAGGTCTCTTCGGGCTTGATCTTTGACTCTAACCTCCCTCCAAGAGACGCCAACGCCTCCAAGTCCGAGTCTATCACTTCTTCAATAGGCATTACCTTCAAGACATAGTGGAATTCTTCGGGAGACGTACGGAAAATGTCTTGGAGAGCTTCGACAACCCGGAATGGAGATAGAGAAGTCTTAGCGAGAACCAGCCCAGGTATCCTTGAGGGTTCAACCTGGGAATCGGGATCACCTAACAACTCAAGGAGGTACCATATCTCAGTGCACGCCTCCTCCTCCCTTCTTCTGAAGGTGGAGATCAAGAGGTTAAAATCTCGTAGCAATGCTAGCACACAAACCTACCCTACAGGAGGCTGTTGTAGGTGTCTTTTGTTTATAGATCGTCTGAGGATTCGGCAGCTTTTCTGATTTTGTCATAGGGAATTACACCGGCGCGAAGAAGCTTCATCTCCCGGGTTGAGATGTCGACTACGGTAGATGGGCGGGCGACTTGGCTTTTCCCTCCGTCAAGAATCAGATCAACCTGCGAACCCAACTGTTCTTCTGCTTCGTCTGCAGTAGTAGAGGGGGGCAGCCCGGAGATATTTGCACTCGTTCCGACGATCGCGGTCTTTAGGTGAAGAAGTAGCCTCAAAAGGAAGCGATGGTTTGGCACCCTTAACCCTACTACTCCGAGGCTACAGGTCACAGGATCGGGGAATTCAACTTTTTCTCTGACTATCAGGGTAAGCGGTCCCGGCCAGAAGGTGTTGGCAAGTACTCTTGCTTGAGAAGAGAAGCATCCAAGATCTTCCGCTATCTGGGATGATCCTATTAGTAGAGGAAGAGGTTTTCTGCCTCTCTTCTTCACTTGTTTAAGTCGGGCTAATGCGGTAGAGTTGAAAGGATCACAGCCTAGTCCATAGACCGTATCGGTCGGGTATACAATAATACTTCCGGAGAGGAATTCTTCCGCTATTTCCTCGATCACCGCATCTTGTACGTTCACTCGTCGCAAGGGGGGTTCACTCTCCGAGCTGAAAAGTTACAGCCACCATACGTAATCCGATGAATCCTATTGCTTACCGAGATTCTTTAGTTCTCGGAAGGAGATGTTCATTTTTCCCATACCGATCCAACCAAAGAGCACGATCAGAGAGAAATAGACAAAGTGGTTGAGCAGACTCATAGGTAGAATCTCCTCTAATGGAAGACCGAGGGCAACGAAGATTCCTACAAATGCCCCTTCATAGGTTCCTGCCTGTCCTGGCGGTGATGGAAGTATGAATGTTATTTGAAGAATCATAGATCCGAGTAATGCCAATCCCAAGGAAAGGTCGAATCCAAAGGCAACGAACAGAGCGTAGACTGAGATTGCCTGTAAAAGCCATGCTGCGACTGTGAAGACGAGGATCACAAAGACTGAGCCTAGGTCTGTACTTATCCCCCGGGCTCCAACAATCAGAGTCTTGAAGAAATACATGAACTTCTCACGCCAATTCTCAGGAAGTCGAATCAGAGCCAGTACACGCATTAGGAAATCGGATAGCGCCTCCTCTTTTCGGGTAGCTATGATTAGTCCTGTAATTGCAGCCAAGACAAAAGCACCGACCAGCCGAAAACTGTCTATAAACCACTGCGGGAGAACGATATCTGCAGAGAAGAATGACAGGGAGACAACACCGATCGTAACGATACCTAGAAGATCCAGGATTCTTTCTACACATATCGATGAGAACGCCTCGAAAAAACCGATACCTTCTCTAAGCTTCATTAAAAAGGCTCTTAGAAACTCTCCTCCGACCCGTGTGCCGCTGAGGGAGTTAGCCATATAACCGATCATGGTTATCCAAAAGGCGTTCGATACTACAACTCCATTCTTCACAGGTTTGAGAAGAAGAGTCCAGCGAAAAGCACGAAGATAGTAGTAGATCAGACTAATCGCCACTGATAGGCATAACCAGGGGATAGAAACTGAGAGAAGTGAGGCTAGAAGTCTCCCTGGACCTACGTACCAGATTAGTACACCCATTGTGGCCAATCCAATCAACGTGAAAAGCGAAGTCTTCACGCGACTCTTGGTCTTCTCATCCATATTCTCTTCCGCCCAATCGATAGAAGATGACGAAATTCTGTGCTTGGTTGTCCCAACCGAGGTGAGATCTTATTATATAAAGGTGGTCGGTGGCGTAGTGTATGCCATGGCTGAAAGCTCAACTCCGTCGCTTCACATCATCCTGACACACTAGTCTGGGAATAAGGACTTATCGGTTTCTCGCTAGAGAACATGACTATCAGCCAGAAGAATCCGATTTTCCCAAATGTTCTAGGAGGTTCTTTCAGAAGCCGTGCCTTGTCGATTCATAAGGATGTGATCTTTGGAGAAGAGGGTTACCACTCTTCTTCTTCCCAATCTTCTTCCTCGTCCTCCCACCATTCATCTTCGTCGTCTTCTGCGCTCAACGTTGCATTCTCCAACCTGGAAATCGAGAGGACGCCTTTTAGATATAAGATTTTCAGATACGGAAAACAGAGTCGAATCAAGACCCTTATCTTGAGCGTTGACAACTGACTTTGGAGAGACGTGAGACCGAATGACTCGGATTGCGGTGTTGGATCGAGAGAGGTGCAGACCAGATGATTGTGGACGAGTCTGCTACAAGTTCTGTCCGATGGTCCGCAGCGGGGTAGAGGCAATCGTCTTTGCTCCAAAGAGCAAGAAACCATCAATTGTCGAAGCTTTGTGCAGTGGCTGCGGGATCTGCATAAAGAAGTGTCCCTTCGGCGCCATAACGATAGTGAATCTGCCCGATGAAATCGAAGGTGAGAGTAGCCACAGATTTGGTCCCAACACATTCGAACTCTACAGACTCCCAACTCCTATTCCCGGGACGGTTATGGGGTTGATAGGGAAGAATGGAGTCGGCAAGACAACTGTTCTAAGGATACTCTCAGGAGAGATAAAACCGAACCTAGGTAGATTCGAAGATCCTCCGGAGTGGGATGAGATAATCCGATTCTACAGGGGGTCGACACTACAGAACTACTTTCAGGACCTAAACCAGGGAAAACTCAGGGTTGTCTACAAACCTCAATACGTAAGCTACCTTCCTCAAGTCGTCAAGGGAAATCTCAAGGATCTTCTGCGAGAGGTCGACGAGAAGGATAGGATTGACCGGGTTGCGCAGGAGCTCGAACTCGGGAAACTACTTAAACGAAACCTCGATGTCTTGAGCGGAGGAGAACTCCAACGAGCTGCCATAGCCGCAACGATGCTACGGGAAGCAGGGGTATACCTGTTTGATGAGCCTTCCAGCTATCTCGATATTAGGCAACGCTTGAGGATGGCGAGAGCGATCCGGAGCCTCGCATCAGACGAGAAAGTGGTTTTCGTAGTCGAACATGACCTCGCGATCCTAGACTACTTATCCGATAATATCTGTGTGCTATTCGGTGAGCCGGGAGCCTACGGCATCGTGTCTCGACCCCACTCGGTTAGGGTCGGGATAAACATCTACCTTGAAGGCTACATGCCGGATGAGAACGTCCGATTCCGTGACCAACCGATAAGATTCAGACCCCATCCGCCAACCGAAGGATGGGCCTCTAGCGAGATCTCGGCCTCATGGCCGAAACTGACGAAAACGTTTGAGAAGTTCAGGCTTATTATCGAGGCAGGGGAAATCTTGCGGGGAGAGGTAGTAGGGATCCTTGGTCCAAATGGCATAGGAAAGACGACTTTCATAAAGATGCTGGCAGGCATCGTGGAACCAGATGAAGGAGAAGAACACCCAAACAGGGAGATGACGGTAAGCTATAAGCCACAGTACATCTCAGGCGAATACGAAGGAACCGTAGAAGAACTGTTGAAAAGGGTAGCAGACAAGGAATATGGGAGCAGCTACTTCAAGACCTCGATCCTTCGCCCTCTAGGACTTGAGAGATTCCTTGACAGAAATGTCATAGAGCTCAGCGGCGGAGAACTCCAGAAGGTGGCGATCGGGGTATGCTTGAGTAGAGAAGCGGACACCTATCTTCTTGACGAGCCTAGCGCGTACCTCGATGTTGAGGAACGCCTTTCTGCAGCTCGAACGATCCGGAGGATCATCGAAGCAAAGAATGCAGCCGCCTTCGTTGTTGAACACGACGTGGCATCACAAGACTTCATTTCAGACAGATTGATGATCTTCACGGGCACCCCAGGGGTTGAAGGCGCCGCAACTAGCCCTATGTCCCTACGTGAGGGTATGAACGGGTTCCTGCGAGAGGTAGAAGTGACTTTTCGAAGAGATCCCACGAACCAAAGACCCAGAGTGAACAAGGCAGGAAGCCGAGTAGATAGACTTCAAAAAGAGAAGGGCCAATACTACTATTCAGTGACAACCAAAGAATAGCTCTAAACGAACCTTATTACACAGGAATCAAGCGCCAGCCCATTCAACAAGAATTCAGGGCATCTCCTAAGAGACCTTTATCCACGAGAAGTTTAAGAGCGGGTTCAAAGATCTGAAAAAGGAGATCCGAGACTAGAACTTCATAGGCGAAAGAATATGATTAAGATTAGTACACCGATAGTTCTCGTAAACCTGAAGACCTATATCGAGGCAACAGGCAAGAGAGCCCTCCAGCTAGCAAAAGCATCCGAAGAGGTGAGTGAGGAGACAGGAATCTGCATCGGACTGGCTCCTCAATTCACCGACATAGCGATAATTGCCTCAGAGACCGAGATACCCGTCTTCGCCCAGCATATCGACGCGATATCTCCAGGAAGCCACACTGGGCACATACTTGGAGAAGCAGTCAAAGAAGCGGGAGCAGTCGGCACTCTCGTCAACCACTCAGAGAGAAGACTGGTACTTGCCGAGATCGATGCAATAGTGCAAAACGCGAAGGGGTCGGGACTGAAAACCTGTGTCTGCACAAATAATCCATCAGTCAGCGCAGCGGTTGCCACGTTGAAGCCGGATATGCTGGCGGTAGAACCCCCCGAATTGATAGGAACAGGCATACCGGTATCAAAAGCGAAACCCGAGGTTGTAACTGGAACCGTGGAGCTGGTTCGCGCCATCAACAAGGAAGTAGAGATCCTCTGCGGTGCAGGAATCACCAGAGGAGAAGATGTCTCAGCCGCGCTTAGGCTAGGAACCACAGGAGTACTATTAGCTAGCGCGGTCGCCAAAGCCAAAGACCCCAGAGCGGTACTCATGGATTTGGCCCTGGCAAGTAGGGTATAGCCGAGTGACCCTCATCCTGCAGGTTTTCTCTGCCGAGAGAACCGTAGGACTTTTTATCATAGCCTTATCCAAGGTCAGGCTAGAAAGGGCCCGTAGTCTAGCATGGATAGGGCGCCGATTCCCTCGAAGCGTAGGCCTCCGGAGCAAAACAAGTCTCCATGAGATGCGAAGACAGCCGAAGGTCGTGGGTTCAAGTCCCACCGGGCCCGCCACATTTGTCAGTTCTAATTAGAACGTAAGTCGCAATCGAAGATCATGTCTCAGTATTCTTACATAGGATAGACGACTTGGGGTACACGGCGTCTACGGTAGTATGCGGGAAGGATTGCCGTGAGCGCGCTGACACCCCCTATTATGAATACGGGGGTAAGTCCCTTAGTTTCAGCAATGCTGGAGGTGAGAATATTGAAAATTCTGCCTGTTGATTTAACAGTATCACAGAGACTATTTGCGATACCTCGATTCCCTGGTTCAGATTCTTGTGCGATAAGGGTTGTTTCTAGGACTCTGATTCCCCCGTATGACGCCCCAGATAGGAAACGAGTCAAAACTATCGATAGATAACTGTCTGCAAGAGGGGCGCTCAAGCCGGATATCCCCCCCAAGGCTAGAAATGAAATGAGCAATACGTTCATGGAGACCTTGGTTAGGAATGTGGCTGATGAGAACCGGATGAGTATGACGGCCATGTTTCGATAAAAGGTGAGAGAGGAGATCTCGGCGTTCGAGAGGCCAAGGTTGACGCGAGCATATATTGGGATGTAAGTATTCATGACGGACTGGAAAAACGAGAAGGAAAAGCCGATGACCAAAATGCTACTGTAACCGGGGTTCCGTATCAGATCCACGAGATAAGTCCTGTACGGAATGTGCACACGTTTTTCTTTCTTAATAGTTTGCGGGTTTGTCTCCTTGATTTGGGTTGCCATGTATAGTAGAATGCCGGTATAGACTATGACGTGAAATTGGTAGAGTTTTCGTAGGGTAACTTGAGGCTGCGTCAGGATTAAGCTACCTATAAAGGGACCTAAGAGCATACCTCCACTAGAGAAGAGCCACATAGTACCTATCGCCTCCCGTTGTTCTTCTGGCTCAGCTAAATCGGATATCATCGAGAGGAGAACCGGCCAGAATCCCCCACCCGCGAAGCCTCCCACAAAGGCAGCGATTAACAAGTGATTGGGTTCTGTGGCAAAGGCGCGGATAAGGACCCCAAATAACGCTATAGTCCTAGGGATGAGAAGCATCGGTCTTCTCCCAAACTGGTCGGAGAGCATGCCGAACGGTACCATGAGAAATATGCCCATAGTACTCCGGATGGTACTGATGAGGTTTACTTGGGTGACGCTTGCCCCTAGGTCAAGAGCATAGACAACGCTGATAGCTCCCACCATCGACTGCGAAATCATGGACAGCAATGGGATGATGTAAATCTTAACAAGGGCACGGTTTCTGAATGTGGAGAACATCGTAGTGCTAGAGTAGAGGAATTGGTCTAGTATAAAAAAAGTTACAGTATGTGTTACGGCTGAAATAGGGTCAAGAGTTCCCACTGAGCGGATTAAGAAACTCCGCATATATGTTACTCCAGCACCGCGTGATAGATAAAATACTAGATCCGTTTTTCTGCTTAATGAGCGGATAGTTCTTACTGGTAAATTGGCGTCAAACCCCGTTCCCAATACTGTTTTGCAGTACAGAGGGCACACGACATGGGCTTGGACCTTTAAAGGTTCGAATCCCCCGGGGTCGCCAGTCCAGGGTTAATCGTGGGCATTATTCTTTAAAGATCTTCATAGTTCTTGAACGTATAACTTATTTTCCGAGCAATTCTAAATTCCCAGCCATGAAGACTCTCGACATCGTTGCTGCAGGTGTCAGCGCCGCACTCTATGCTGGCTTCGGATACCTGACCTATCTCGGAATCTTCACGCCGGTGATCGGCGTAGTAAGGTTCTGGCCCTCCGTGATCATACCTGCCGTTTTCGGCATACTCTTCGGCCCATTAGTAGGAGGATTCGGAGCTGCCATCGGCATCTTCATCAGCGACATGCTGATCCACGGCAATGCTTTGCTCAGCCTTATCGCAGGTGTTCCATCGAACTTCGTGGGATTCTTTCTAGTCGGATACATCGGAAGAAAGCAGGTAAGCAATCAGATTGTCTTGGCAACCACCGGAATTGGCGTACTGATCGGAGTTTCTTCTCTGTGGCTCTACTCCACGGGTTTTCTGGATGCCACGACAGCCGGGCTTTTCGCCGGGGTATGCATCTTCAGCGCTCTCCTGACTCTCGCGATCTCGATGATTTGGCCGAAGAGACGAAGCTACGGGGTTGCTAGCATTGTTGGTCTAGCTGTCGGTAGCGCCATGGTCGGCATAGGTGTGTGGGGATTCAGCAAGATGTTCGTGCTACCGTCAGGAGAAACCAACCTCTCGTTCTATGCCAGCATTCTCTGGTTCATCTGGACCTATGCAACAGAGATACCATTCCTCATACTTCTGGTCCCGCCGATAATGAAGGCTTGTTACGCAGCATTTCCCCGCTTCGAGACCTCTCCGAAAGGAGAAGTATCCTAGATGACGGAGAGGTGTGCCACCGCCTTTTCTCCAGCAGGGATCTCCAGCTTCTTCGAGATATGCGACAGAAACCCAGATGGTTCCAAGATTGAAGACACCGCTCGAATCGGATCTAGGGGAGGAGGATTCGGGCTCAGAAAGGGAGTGACTACAACCGTCAAGGTACTACCTTCCGATAGAATGGTTATCAGAACATTCATCAACGGTAAGGCTGCCAACGCCAGAACCTCTGAGACAGCCGCCAGAGAAATACTGAAGAGAATACGGGAAGAGGTGGATGTTGAGATAAGGCATCAAGTAGAAGTTCCGATTGGGTCCGGCTTCGGTACAAGCGCAGCAGGAGCCTTCTCATGTGGTCTAGCTCTGGTTGAAGCCCTTAAGATACCGATGACATATAATGAAATCGCTGTAGTCGCCCATAATGCAGATATCCTTTGTGGGACAGGGCTGGGAACAGTGGAAGGCCTCACGGTAGGAGGGCTAGTCTTAGTTGTTGAGCCGGGTGCACCTGGGATCGGGAGAACAGACCAGATCCCAATCCCTTCAAATCTGAGGATCGCCGCGGGCAGTTTCCGACCGATCGAGAAGAGTGAGATATTACTCTCTGAGGACAAGAGGACGACAATCAATAAGCTCGGACATGAAACGATGAAGAGGATCCTCCAGAAACCTGACGTAGAGAACTTCATCAAGTGTTGTAAGAGGTTTGCACTCGAGACCGGGCTCATGTCAGAAAGAGTTCGCAGATTAATCGTGGATGTAGAAGCGGCGGGCGCGATAGGCGCCACACAGAACATGATAGGGGAAGCTGTCCACGCAGTTCTTTATGAAGAGAAGTTGGAGACAGTTACACGAGCATTCAAAAAGCATCTTCGTCCCGATAGCATAGTCATCTCCGAAATTGATTTCCAAGGAGCAAGGATCCTTGATGGACGGAACACTAGACATAATTCTGGTAACGAGAAAAGCTAGCTCTTCTTGTCTACTGTCCGAGTGGCCACTACGTCTACCCCCAAACCCAGTATGTCTTCTAGGACCGTATCACCCACGGCGATTGGTGCTTCCAAGGTCATCTTGGCCGCCTCCTTTGCGCAGTCCAGAATCCTGTCTTTGGGTACAGGTTGAGTTGACCGCACGGGAATAACAGGAACGCGCCCATCCCGGACAGGAACCGTGGTGAAGAAGTCTCTTGTAGGCTCGGTAATTTCTTTAAGAACGTATTCTCTGCCCCTCGGGCACTCGACTCCTTCAACCTTTACGTCACCGTCAGTTATAGTCACTGTTGCCCTGCATCCGACTGGGCAGACGATACACGTCACCTCGAAGGTTCTCATTTTACTCATCGCCTGACCCTCCCGTAATGCCTACAAACAGCTCGTTTCTCTTATCAAGCTTCTCAATCTTCCTCTTCGTAAGCTTAAAGACGACGGTCTCCGGTGGTCGGACGGCTCTTCTTCTCTCAACTAGGTTTCCGAATAGGATTCGAGCATTCGACATAGGTTCCTTGACCCTGAAGTAAATATCCACAGGGCTCTCACAACTGATGAACTGTGGTACAATGTATCTCACGTTCTCAGCTGCCTTCAGCGCAACCCTCCTCACTATAGGAGGTAATCTGTCCAGCGCATACTTGGCAGCGTGTTCTCCCGCCTGTTCGCCTGCCTGAGTCACATGATCGACAAGGTCGTGGACATGAACCACATTGCCGCATGCAAAGATGCCTGGTACCGACGTTTCCATACGTTCATCTACGAAAGGTCCCCGTGTAGCAGGGTCTAAGGTTACACCAGCACCTTCAGAAAGCTCGTTCTCTGGTATCATTCCGACCGAGAGGACAAGGGTGTCGCATTTGATCGTTCTCTCAGATCCGGGAATTTGGACCTGTCTTTCGTCAACCTTCGACACCGTTACGGCTTCAACTCGGTCAACGCCGTGGATGGAGGTGACGGTGTGTTCCAGGAGCAAGGGGATCTTGAAGTCCTCTAAACATTGAACCACATTTCGACTTAGCCCACCAGGGTACGGATATCTCTCTACCACAGCCTCCACACGCGCTCCCTCCATGGCGAACCTTCGGGCCATTATTAGACCTACATCTCCAGATCCCAGCACCACTATTCTCTTGCCAGGCAAATAGCCTTCAATGTCCATGATTCGCTGAGCTGTACCAGCGGTGAAGATCCCAGCCGGCCTAGTTCCAGGTATGTCTAAGCCGCCCCTCGGTCTCTCTCGGCAGCCCATGGCTAGGACTATGGCCTTGGCTTGGACCATAGTTAGACCGTCAGTTCCGTTGACTGCTGTCAGCTGCTTGTCAGGAGTAATCTGTAGAACCATTGTCTCGAGTTTGAATTCAATTTCCAGGTTCTTCGCGCTTCTTATGAATCTGGATACATACTCGGGGCCAGTCAGGTTCTCTTTGAAGTAGTGCAAGCCGAATCCGGTATGAATACACTGGGGAAGGATTCCTCCCGGTTCCTCGTTACGATCAATGACTAATACTTTCTCAGCACCCGTTTCTTTGGCCTTGATGGCTGCGGCAAGTCCCGCGGCTCCTCCTCCAACCACGGCTACATCAACATCTCTCTCAATCATCACGGGTCTCCCTCAACAGTTCTTTTGAGCCGCAACACAGAAGCCGGGAGCCTCCACCGTTCTTTGTAATTTCAGGCACAGGGATTCCAAGCTCCTGCGCCAGGATCCTGATTGTATGAGGTGTGCAGAACCCTCCTTGGCATCTACCCATCCCTGCTCTCGTGCGATACTTCACGCCGTCGAGCGTGGTTGCGCCTCTCCGGATAGCCTCGACTATCTCTGCTTCAGTTACATGCTCGCATCGGCAGACAACATGCCCATATCGAAGGTCTTGAGCGATCAGCTTCTCAGCCTGTGTAAGATCCAATTCACGTAGCGCATGACCGATGGGTTTACGATTTGGGTTGAACGATTCGTTCTTTGAAAGCCTGAAGCCGGTTTCTCTCAGCAGATCGACAACCTGTTCAGCTACGGCTGGGGAAGAAGCCAAACCAGGAGATCTCATCCCTGCCACGTTTATGAAGCCACTCAATTCGTCGTAGCTTTCAATTATGAAATCCTCGGTACCAGTCTCCGGACGCAGACCACAGAAGTATGTTATTATTTGGCTCTTCTGTTGAGCTAGGTCTGGGATCAATCGTAAGGCACCATCGAATACCTCATTCAACCCATCAGCTGTCGTAGTCAAGTCTTCAACGTCCTCCACATCGCACGCGTTGGGGCCAATGAGTAAGTTCTCCTCGGCTGTTGGCGTGACCACTATCCCTTTGCTGATTGGGGTGGGTACTGGAAAAAGGACGTGCCTAACGAGGGCGCGCAGTTTCTTGTCAAAAAGGTAGTACTCACCTTTCCGAGGATGGATGGTGAAGTGCCTTAGACCTACCATAGCAGATACTTTATCGGCTTCCAACCCGGCCGCATTAATCACGTGCTCGGTTTTGATGAAGCCGCCACTTGTTCTGACCCCGCTCACTTCATCGTTCTTCACTCTGATGTCTGTGACCTCTGTTTCGAAGAGGAATCTTACGCCGTTTTGAATAGCGTTCTCCGCCACCGCTATCGCCAATTCGTAGGGGGCGGTGATTGCAGCCGTCGGGGCGTACAGTGCGGCGATCGCGTCCCGACTTAGTTTTGGCTCCATTTCCAGGAGTCTTTTCCTGTCGTCGACAATCTCAAGCAGGGGAACGCCGTTCGTCTCACCCCTCTGCTTCAACTCTTCCAAGTGGCGAATCTCATCCTCGTTGAGAGCAACAACTAAACTTCCCGTATCTTTGAATGGTGCAGAGATCTCGTAGGCGATCTTGTGCCATAGCATGTTACCTCTTACACAAAGCTTGGCTCGCTTGGTTCCCGGTTTATCGTCGTAGCCGGCATGAATTATGCCGGTGTTGCCCTTTGTTGGTGAACCGAAGGCAATGTCAGATCTTTTCTCAACCACCAAGACCTTCTGTTTGTACTTGGATAGTTCTCTGGCTGTCGTGGAACCAGTAATCCCCGCACCGATAACAACGATGTCAGCCCTCATTGGTGGAACACATCTTGTACATGCCTTATACGGTGAGGTTAGTTCACTTCAGTATCTGTATATCCGTGTTTCTCAGGCGAATAATCGTTAGCCCGCCGTTCTTCTGGCTAGAATTCGAAGGCATACTGACCCAGTCCTAGTTCCTCTTGCATTGCTAGGATATCCTGTTGAATGCTTCTACCTATCGGAATTCCTTCCCTTCGACGTTTCTGTTCCATTTCATACTCCTTCTCCCCGGCAGTATAGATCCGATGTTGACCCGGTGCTTTTCTTGAGGATCGTAGGGCTCTGCAGATGCTTCCAGCTACTTTCTTGAACGTCTCTGCTTCGATGAAGCTCGCCACATCTATAGCCATAAGGAAGTGGCCAAGTCTGGAGCCCTTGTCAAGGGTTAGATCCTTCATGAATGGTCCTCCCCAAAAGGCTGCGGAGAGGATCTCAACTGCTGCAGCGTATCCATAGCCTTTGTGCCCCCCAGAAACTTCTCCAGCCCCGCCAAGAGGCAGAAAAGCAGCTGTTCCTTTTGATAAAGCACCAAGGATCTCAACGCTATCAACCATCGGCTCCCCTTCAGCATTGATGACCCATCCGGCTGGAGCCGGCGAATTGGTTCTGGACAAGACTTCTATTCTTCCCCTCTGCGAGATGGAAGTAGCACAATCTATCAAGAAGGGAAATTCCTCATCGGTTGGAATACCGATTGTTAGAGGGTTTGTTCCCATCATGTTCTCTGCGCCGAAAGTTGGTGCAATAGCTGGCCGGGCATTGGTCATCGCAATTCCGATCATTTCCTTTTTGATAGCCATAAGTGGATAGTATCCAGCAATACCGAAATGAGTGGAATTACCGACACTGACGGCACCAGTCCCATACTCCTTCGCTTTCTTGATAGCCATCTCCATGGCACGATAAGCTGCAACATGACCCATTCCGTGACCAGCATCCAGTCTAGCGGTTGTCTGGGTCTCTCTGACAATTGTAATATCGGTTATAGGTGATTGAATACCTGCCTTGACACGGTCATAGTAGAGCTTTAATCTCTGGACGCCGTGACTATTTATTCCACGAAGATCTGATGCGATTAGAACATCAGCGCAAATAGTGGCATCTTCTTCACAAACACCCAGCCCGACAAAAACGTCCTTCATAAAATTCCTCAGTATGTCAACAGTCAGATATACAGTCTCAGCCATTCGAACCGACCCTTCTCGATGATTCTAGTAAAAATGACATATTTTTATGCCAGATGCTAATAAAAATTGTCTACATGTTTCTGTGAAATATGCAAGGAAATGTCAATTGAGGTGAAGTAACAAATCCGAGTGTATCCACGATGTCGTAGCATAAGTTCCCGTAGCTCCTATCTATCTAGTTATTCTTTTATGGTAGATCTCATCACGGTTCTTCAGCGACGGCTCAGCTGCAGCTATGCTCCTTAAAAACAACTGGGACATGCTTCTCCGAACTAACATGTACATGATTTGATTCTCAAGAACATGATATTGGACTGTTGAGTTTCTGCCGTGAGTCTACTGGTTTGGAGTTTCCTTTGGTTTGAATTCAAGACGACGAAAACGGAGTTTCCCTGATAAAATCCCTGCCAAAGGTGAGAGAGGGCTGGTCGAGAACCCGTTTGAGCAATTCAGAAAGGAGTGTGAGAGTCTCGTCCTTGAAGGTCTCCACAATATAGGTTTGCATCTACCTAAGCCCCAAGCGATACCGCTTTCTAAACCCCCATCCCCGATTCACGGAGAGTTATCTACCCCTATCTGTTTTGAGCTCTCCAAGACTGCATCAAAAAAGCCGAATAAGCTCTCTCTCATGGTAAAGAATGGAGCCAAAGACTTCGAGAGAAATCTTATTGCATCTGTCGATGTGGCTGGAGGAGGATACCTCAATTTCAGGGTCAACTATGCTCGACTTGGAGACATCACACTCGATTCTGTGCAGGCTCTTCGAGAACACTACGGGATGATCCAGGTTGATACTCCTGTGAGGATTATAGTTGAACACACAAGCGCCAATCCGGCGCACCCTCTTCATATCGGAACCGCCAGAAATCCTGTTCTCGGCGACTCAGTGGCAAGAATCCTCAACGCAAGAGGTCATAATGTATCCACGCACTTCTATGTAGACGACACCGGAAGACAGATTGCCACTGTGGCCTACGGATACCAAATGCTAGAGAAACATCCCCCACCAAAGGAGGTGAAGCCTGATCACTACATAGGTCAGATCTACGCAATAACCTCATGCCTTACCAAACTGCAAACGACACGGAAACAGATAGGTGAATTCACTCTCCAGGAAACCGTTGTCGAGGAAAAAGATAGACTAGAGAACGAGCTGAAGGAATGGGAGTCAGTAGCAGAAGATCTTCGTCAGAAATATCCAGAATTCTTTAAAAAACTAGAAGAAAAAATCGTTCTCGAACCGAACCCGGACTCGCGTATAGAAGAGTTGATGTCGAAGTACGAAGCGATGGATGAGGGAACAAAGAAACTGTTCCGTAAAGTAACTGGAGAGTGCCTAAAGGGATTTAAAGCCACATTGAGAAGCCTCGGAGTCCTATTTGACAATTGGGACTGGGAGAGCGAACTCGTCTGGGATGGCTCAGTATCAAGAGTCTTGAAGCAGCTTGAGGAAACCGACTTTACACAGAAAGTAGATGGAGCGCTTGAGTTCGACGCTCAAAGGGCAATCGAAGAGCTAGACCTAGCTGAGGTCCTAGGAATTCGTACCGGAGAAACTGTTCCCCCACTCACCCTTTCACGATCAGATGGGACATCGCTTTACACCACTAAGGACATCGCCTACAGCATCAGGAAGTTTGGACAGGCGGAGAGAGTCATCAACGTCATAGGCACCGAACAGACAGTCTTACAGCTCCAGTTAAGGGCTGCCCTATGTGTACTGGGCCTCCGTTGGATGGCTGAGAATCAAATTCACTTCCCCGTCGGTCTAGTAGATCTTCCCGGATATCGTATGTCTGGGAGAAGAGGTCAATACATCACTCTAGATGAGGTACTGGCAGAATCTCAAAGAAGAGCACTCAACGAAGTCTCAATTCGGAATCCCTCTCTCCCTGAGGGAGAAAAGATAAGAATCGCACGCGAGGTCGGGTTAGGAGCTGTGAAGTTTGCTCTCCTCTCTGTTGAGTCTAGGAAGAAAGTAACCTTCGTTTGGGGAAGGGCCTTGGACTTTGAGCAGAATAGTGCGCCATTCATCCAATACGCTCATGTCAGGGCCTGCAACATCCTCGAGAAGTCTACGGAGACCGAAGGGGAACCCAAAGGCGAATTAATGACGGCTCCTTCGGAGAAAAGTCTGATACTCAGTCTTTCTTGTTTTCCAGACGTATTTGTGGAGGCAGCTGAAACACTCAGGCCTCGATTGATCTCGGAGTACGCCAACAGCCTTGCTAAAGAATTCAATTCCTTCTATGCTTCTGTACCCGTTCTCAAATCTTCTCCAAGAGAACTCCGTTCCACCCGACTTTGCCTAGTAGACTCGGTCCGGACCACGCTGGCAAACTCCCTACGCTTGTTAGGGATCGATGCTCCTTCCAGAATGTAGTATCAACACTAGGAAAATCATATCACTTTTTGCTGTGTTCTCAGACACCTGTTAGAGGGCCTTCGCCTTGGTGACCGCCAGGTCGATTGTTTTTGCGTTTCGAAGTTGGCCGCCGAGATAGATCTTAATTATTATGGTGTTCGTCACGGAAGAAGTCATATTGGGGAGTTGTCCAGCTCTGACCATAAGGGCAACAGGCATATTGAACGGTTTCGCCAGTTTACCTAGCGGGAGATACCAAACACTTCCCGATTTCCTCAATTCCCCAACCCCGGCAACATAGAACGATAATAGTTCGGGGGCTTCGATCTTAAGCTCGACATCATATGCCCCGTCAGGTAGGTTCCAGTTGCTTTCGACTCTGAAGCTGAGAGTACCGCTCTGTTTCTCAAGGATGGTGTTCGATCCAAGGGCGAGATATTTGACTTCTACCATCGGTTGTTGGCTGAGGTACCAGAAGCCGCTAACGCCAATTGCAACGACCAGTACTACGGCTATCCAGACCTTGATACTCATGTCTAACCAAGGAAGACAGGATGACACGGCCGCTAGTTCAGCATTATAGACACGATGAAGTCTATATGTGTGGCGCTGTCCGGATGAATACACATATTTTCGGAGGTTCCGTTGGACGATTTATGTGAGCCCTATAGGGATGCTGGTTTCCTTCACTTAATAGTAAGTAGTAAGCGTCTTGTTTAAGCCTTCTCCGTGTTGATTGATCAGGCGTAATGGACATGGATACATCCTTGCCCAGATTGCCCGATGTGTGAAAATGCATCTTGGGTTGAGGTCAGCATGATTGACGTGTATGGGTCCGGTCGATCCTTAGATCTATCTACAAATCACTTGGCACTCCATATGCTAAACCGAAGATTTACAGGTAGCCTCTAATCTTGGATGCCCGCGTATCGAATGGATGAAGACCCGGATCCGTTACTCCCCCTTGATTGACGTTTTCTTGTGCATTTCACAGAAACATGCATGCAATTTTTATTAGTATGCTTAACTAGAATAGCGACCAGAAGAGCAGGGTAACGTTTCCTGGACGAGTGGTCGGATGACAGCCACAATTATTGATGGAAGAAAGCTCTCGGAAGAGATTCGCAAGAAGATATCGGAAGAAACAGCTCAATTTAGGAAAGAACAGATCTTGCCTTGCCTAGCAACAGTGCTGATAGGCGATGATCCAGCTTCAAAACTCTACCTAAGACTAAAGCACAAGAGCTGCGAAGAAGTCGGAATCAAATCAGAAAATTATCATCTCCCGACAGAAACAAAGCAAAAGAAATTGCTGGAACTTATAGAAGAATTGAACGACAATCGTGACGTACATGGAATCCTAGTGCAGATGCCTTTACCGAAGCATATCGATAGCTATAGCGTTACAAGCACTATCGACCCCGATAAGGACGTAGACGGCTTACACCCCATGAACTTGGGCAACATCTCCTACAAGAGACATAAACTGGCACCTTGTACGCCCATGGGGATAATGGTGATGCTCTCTCGCTACAGGATCCCCATAGAAGGGAAACATGCCGTAATAATCAATAGAAGCACATTGGTAGGTAAACCTCTGAACCTCTTGATATCGAGAGTAGAACCAGCTCAGATGCTACTCTTCGATACAGACATTCTGTTGCTAAATGCTGATGCCACTGTTACAACCTGTCATTCAAAGACCTCCAATCTGGAGAAATACTCTAGAGACGCGGACATACTGATATCCGCAGTAGGACAGAGACAACCCCCCGAAACAAGAGAAAAGACAGAGACGATTTCAAAGGGTAAGACATCAGAGAGGGAAGGATTCGTTATCACAGGGAATATGATTAAGAGGGGCTCGACAGTCTTCGACGTTGGAATAACAAAAATCGATGGTAAAGTCTACGGCGACCTTGATTTTGAGAGCGTTATTAAGAAAGCGGGTCATGTGACGCCAAATCCCGGAGGAGTCGGACCCATGACCATCACAATGTTACTCTACAACACTTTAATCGCAACGGGACTGCAAACCGGACGGCAACTAGAATACGGTATGAGGGAGCTTCTCGAACCGTGACTAGGAGAGAATTGAGGGAACAGATAAGACAAGCGAGGAGACAACAACCCAGAGAACTCGTAGAGAAGAAGAGTAGAGAAATAAAGACGAGACTGTTCTCTCTACGAGAGTTCATAGACGGACAGACAATCACTTTCTATGCTGCGAAGAAGAGCGATGGAGAAGTAGAAACAGAGAATATGATTAAGGATTCCCTGAAAGCCGGAAAAAGGGTCCTTATTCCAATAACAGACAAAGACAATAGGAAACTTGTCTTCTCTGAGCTTAGAGACTACGATGCAGAATTGGGTCCGGGAACCTTCGGTATACCCGAACCGAAGAGCGAGTATATAAGAATCATGCCCCCCAATCAGACCGACTTGGTCACTGTTCCAGGAGTAGTTTTTAACTTGAAAGGATACCGGCTAGGCTATGGCTTCGGGTACTACGATAGATTCCTCTCCTCGCTAAACACGGAAACCAAGACAATCGGCCTTGCATTTGAGTTCCAAATCGTGAACGAAATACCGATCGAGAAGTACGACATCCCAGTTCACAAAATCATAACAGAACAGAGAGTAATCAGCTGCAAATAGTCTATCCACCGCTGTCGATTCAAAGTACAGAGAGACACCTTCCATTCATCCTCTCTCTCATAAACATACGTTTCAGCCCAAGAGGTTCTGGTCGGCTCGGATCATCTGAAAGCTTTTGAATCAGTTGAAGGAGAATACTGACCGTTCAATTCTTAGTGTTGAGAGACGATGAGCAGTAAGACGAAAATATCCGTTGTAGGTACGGGATATGTCGGTCTCTGTACCGCGGTCTGTTTTGCAGACAAGGGCTATCAGGCTATCGCCTCGACCCACGACAAAGAAAAAGTGTCTATGATCAATAAAGGCACACCGCCCTTCTACGAGCCTCAACTCGAAGAGATGCTGAGTAGAACCGTTGAGAGTGGGAGACTGAAAGCGGTTCACGGACGAGAGGAAGCAGTCCTAGACTCGGACATCACATTCATCACTGTGGGAACACCGAGTAGACCCGATGGGAGCGTAGACCTTTCTTTCATAGAGCAATCAGCTGTTGAAATTGGCAAAGCCTTGAAGAAAAAGGGCGACTATCATCTAGTAGTCACCAAGAGCACAATCATACCAGGGACAACCCAGAACCTGGTTAGGCCTGCGGTAGAAGAGTATTCAGGAAAGAAAGCAGGGGAAGCATTTGGTCTTTGCATGAGCCCCGAATTCCTAAGGGAAGGCACTGCGATATACGATACAATCGAGCCAGATCGGGTCGTCATCGGCGAATACGATAAGAAGTCAGGTGATATTCTTGAGAAGCTCTTTCAGGAGTTCCACGGCCCCAAAGTTCCGATTCTAAGAATGAACTTGGCATCAGCCGAGATGGTGAAATATACAAACAACTGCATGCTGGCGACCAGAATCTCATTTATCAATGAGATAGCCAACGTCTGCGAAAAGATTGAAGGAGTCGACGTGACCGAGATTGCCAAGGGAGTCGGACTAGACCATAGAATCGGCGCAAGTTTTCTCAGAGCAGGCGCCGGCTGGGGAGGATCATGTTTCCCAAAGGACGTTAAGGCCCTGATTGCCTTCTCACGAGACTTCGGCTATGAACCGAGAATCCTCGATGCCGTTGTCAAGGTCAATAGGGGGCAGGCAGAACGCATGGTTGAATTCGCCCAGGAAAAGCTGGGTTCTTTGCAGGGAAAAAGCGTGGCTATTCTCGGCCTCTCCTTCAAACCCGATACTGATGATATGAGGGAAGCCCCTAGCATCAAGATCATAAATAGGCTGCTAGAGGAGGGAGCGGAAGTGTCGGCATACGACCCAAAGGCCTCAGAGAACGCCAGAGCCATACTAGGCGATGATATAGAGTATTCAAAGACTATTGACGAATGCCTCGACCAGGCAGACTGCTGCCTTTTGGTCACGGAGTGGGATGCTTTCAAGGAATTGAGTCCAAGATTCTTCAAGACTCGAATGAGGCAGCCTATCTTGATAGACGGTAGAAGGGTTTACGATGCAAAGGTGTTTTCAGCGGAGTTGGAGTTTGCAGCCATAGGATGGGGTAAGCCTAGGTAAAGGAGTACCCTGTCTGAGGATTGAGTCTTAGAGATTCATCCTCATCAGACAGCCAACAGGTTAGGGCTTAAGGACGACTTTGATTGCCGACTTATCTATGACATGTTTGAAACCTTGTTCGGCTTCTGAGAGGGGGAGCATATGGGTGATCAGCGGCCTTGTCTGTAGCCTTTTCTCAGATATGAGGCGAATGGCGACTCCCAGGTTCTCCAAACCCGCACGTGATGTGAGACCGAATCCGCGTACTCCGAAGACCTTTGGTTCCCGGTAGTAGAACTCGATTGCATCAAAGCTGTCTATGGGTTCCACGTGATATCCGAACACGAGGATTTTTCCTCCTGGCCGGACTAGCTCGAAGGATTGTCTGAATGCTTCTGGTTTGCCGGCGGCTTCGATCACGACATCTGCTCCTTTTCCGCCAGTAGCGGTGTGGATTTCTTCAACGGGATCTCTCCGGGAGGCATTCACAGTGAGATCGACCCCTAGGTGCCGGGACACCTCTAGTCTAGATTCGAGCAGGTCGACGACGAAGACCTTCTTTGCCCATTTCTCTCTGACTAGCTGGGTGAAAATCAGACCTATTGAACCTTGCCCGAGAATCGCGACCGTATCGGTGGGTTTAATCTGGACGATTCTCGTTCCATGAATACATTCAGCCGCCTGGAAGGCCAAGACTGCATCTTCGGCTGGGAGAGAAGGGGGTAGTTTCGGAGCCCTCTGAGGACTGGCTACGCCATACTCAGCCATTGCCCCATAACACGAGTGGAGTCCATCAGGTCGGATGCCTCGGCTCGAACCCCCGACGATTCTATCCCCCACATTGAACCCGTCTACCCTGTTCCCGATCTCAACGATTCTACCTATAGATTCATGGCCTAGGATACAGGGGAGTTCTGCATACGGATCGGTGCCGTCAATGATGTGGAGGTCTGTCGAACTGCATATCGAGCACGCCTCGATCTTAACCAGCAGCTGGTCGGGTCCAAGCTCTGGCTTTGCGACTTCCTCTACACTGAACTTTCCAACCTCACGGACAACTATAGCCTTCATGTCTCGAACACCTTTTCAAGCAGTCTTTCAACTATTCCAGTCCACAACCAGTCATCTGTACACGTCAGAGTAGGGGAATCTTGAACTGGATGTGACAGAAATGGCTTCAAACTCTCGCCGAGCCAATACTGATCTTAGATCGACCGAATATAAAGAAATGTCCCCGGATTTTGCGAGAGTAATTCTGCTCCAGACTGGAACCAGTGACGAAGGAGTTGCTCATGCTTCTAGCATCAGAGTTCAACCCATAAAATTTAGGCGTACCTAAAAATTCAAATATTGTTATGTAACTGATAATATAGCTATGACCACGAAGAGCACTGAAGAGTACCTGAAGACGATCTACGCCTTGAACGAGGAGGGAAGAAAAGCCGAAACGACTACAATAGCATCTCGCCTCGAGGTTCGACCCGCCAGCGTCACCGAGATGCTGAAAAAGTTGGCCCACCAAGGCTACGTCAAATACGAATCGTACAAAGGAGCCACGCTGACAGACAAAGGAGGCAAGATTGCCTCCAAAGTTGTTCGGAAACACAGGCTCCTCGAGCGTTTCCTAACGGACATACTCAAGATCGGCAAGAACCAGGTTCACGAACAGGCCTGTGAGATGGAGCATACCATCTCCGACGAGGTAGAAGAGGCACTTTGCAGGGTCCTGCAGCAACCAGACCTATGCCCGGACGACGAGAAACCTATCCCGCCGTGCACAAAGAATGTACGAAGCTGCCTAGACTGCGACGAGGAGGCGGCGACAAACGAACGAGATAAGGAAATCACCCCGCTAGGCGATCTTCGGGAAGGAGAAGAGGGCCTGATCACATTCATCAGGGGAGGCCGGAGGGCTGTTCAGAGACTTACCGACCTAGGTCTGACCAGAGACACTCCAATCAAAGTCCTAAGGTCAGCGCCCTTTCACGGCCCCATCGAAGTCTCAGTTAGAGGAACGAAAGTAGCCATAGGACGAAGACTGGCTATGAAGATCTTCGTGCAGGTGAGATAGAGATATCCAAGAGACGTAGAATTACGGTTGCTCTCGCCGGGAATGCGAATGTCGGGAAGAGCGTCATATTCAACGAGCTGACTGGGCTGCATCAGCATATAGGGAATTGGCCGGGAAAGACCGTCGAACGCGCCGAGGGAACATTATCCTACGAGAACTACACCATCGACATCATAGACCTGCCAGGCATCTACTCGTTATCAACGTATTCGATAGAGGAGAGAGTGTCACGACAGTACATAGCCATCGAGAAGCCTGATATCGTCGTTAATGTCATCGACGCTTGTGCTCTTGAAAGGAACCTTTTCTTCACACTCCAATTGCTTGAACTTGAGACCCCGCTTGTGATCGCTGTCAACCAGATGGACTCAGCCGAGAAGAAGGGGCTGAAGATTGATCATCTCAAGCTGGAAGAACTGCTCGGGGTATCCGTAGTTCCAATGGTAGCGATAAGAGGAGTGGGGTTCTCAGAGTTACTCGACAAGATTGTGGAAGTCCACGAGAAGGGGAAAAGCGGAACACCCTCCCCTCAGAAGTATGGAAGAGAAGTTGAGCAGGCGATTGAGAGACTTGAAAGCGAGGTACGGAAAGTAGATTCCGAGTATCCCTCCCGCTGGCTAGCGATCAAACTTCTTGAGGGGGATGAGGAAGCGAAGGAGATCACATGCAACCTGAATCGCAGCATCGAGAGATTAGTCGAAGAGTCGACGGGGGAGATAGAGAAACTCCACGGTGAAGGCTCCAACACAGTCTTGGCATCGGAGAGATATACGATAGCGAGCCGCATATCAAACCAATGTACGACCATAATTGCTCACCCCAAGATTGGTCTCGTAGAAAGATTGGATGAGATACTGACTAGCAAGGTCTGGGGATACCCGACGATGGCGATAGCGATGCTGTCCCTATTCTTCGGGGTATTCACCTTTGGAGACATCACATCAGAGATACTGACAGGTCTATTCGAGGAGTTGAAGACAGCAGTTCTGAGGATCAGTGGACCAAGCCTACTGTTTGAGCTCTTCTGGGAAGGATTCATGGAAGGGGTGGTAGCCGGAGTCACAATTGCGCTTCCGTACATCGCACCGTTCTATGTCGTCATGGCGGTCTTGGAGGATTCAGGATACCTCGCGAGGGTAGCGTACCTCGCGGATGCGGCCATGCATAAGATTGGCCTTCACGGGAAGGCGTTCATTCCACTGATACTCTGCTACGGATGCAACGTCCCCGGCTGTCTCGCATGCAGGATAATGGAAACCGATCGCGACAGGCTCTTGGCAGCTTTTGTTGCAACACTCATCCCATGCGCCGCCACCACGGTCGTCATACTCGGATTGGTCGGGACCTACGTGGGATTAGAATGGGCTCTAGGAATCTACGTCTTCAATCTACTCATAGTATTCGTTCTCGGAAGGGTTGCCTTCAAGGCTCTTCCCGGGGAACCCGTTGGCCTCATAATGGAGATGCCCCCACTCAGAACGCCGACACTAGACGTAACAGTAAAAAAGACTTGGTTCAGGCTACAGGACTTCGTCTTTGGCGCGTTTCCGCTCATAATCGCGGGCAACGTCGCCATCAAAGGGATGACGATGCTCAACCTGTTAGGCTATATCGAGTCGGCGATGAACCCGATTACAGTAGGATGGCTGGGACTCCCTTCCGCAGTCGGGATCACGTTGATCTTCGGGGTCCTAAGGAAGGAGTTGACACTGATTCTCCTCTCGTCGGTTCTGGGAACCCAGAACTTCGCCGAAGTCCTGACAAACGATCAGATGATCGTCTTCGCCACTGTAAGTATGCTGTATGTACCTTGCATAGCGACTATAGCAGTCTTGGCAAAGGAGTTTGGTCATAGGCGAGCCATCGAGATAACTTTGTTTGAGGTGTTCTTCGCGATACTTGTCGGCGGCTTACTATCAAGGATCCTCTTCTTGTTCTAGGGTCCTCGCGCGGCAAGAACAATGAATCGACAATTGATAGAGAGTCTCAGGCGAAGTTCTTGTTGACGAAGCTTTCAGCGTTCTCCACGGTTTGCTGGAATTTTCCCCTCATTTGTTGAAGGTTGTTCAGCCAATAGGTCCTTGTCTTCTCCACCACCGCACCACGGTCCGGGCCTTTGTATGCTCTCAACCGATCCAAGTCCTGCCCGAGTCTCAGGGAAAGACGTTCCCACGTAGCCCTGAAATGAAAATCAAGCTCTCCGAGAATCGTCAAGCCCCATTGATTGAGGAAGCAGCGGACAAGTCTTCCAGGATCAAACTTGGCTTGATCGTCGTCTTTGGTCGGCAGACGACAAATTTTCAAGATCCCCTTTCTTTCTTCTTCCCCCGACCCCTCCGCCAACATCTTCGCCGTTTCGTGGTATAGCAAACTGAAACGGCTCCCAGCCTCAAAGAAATCTGATACAACACCCCAACCTTCAGTTCCATAGTTCTCATGCTCCCCGGCGTAGTCGTCCCTGAACTCAACCTTCTCAATAGGAACCTGAACTAGGCTCATTGAATCGTTCAGTATGGATTTCACCGGATCTCTTTGATTCTCGTCGACAAGACGAACCCGCAACAGAAGGAATCCGGTTTCGAAGAAGAAATGGAAAGCCTGGATAAGGGAGCCGGATTCCAGTTGTTCAACTACGGGCTTCACGAACTCAGGGAGAAGAGCAATACGGTCCTTTACATAGTCCTTTGGGTATATCTCGACTGCAACCCACGATTCGCTCAAGACACTCGTCTCAGGAAAGATCAACACGCGAACACAGATAAGTCCTCCGCAGGATCGATGACCCAAAAAATCCTCGTTTTTCGAAACGCACCCTCAGAACACTACTCCAAGCATGTTTGACGGCGTACTCCGGGTATTGTAGCATATTATGTTCCCGGATTTCAAGACAGCGTAAACTATGTAAGCTGAAAACAAGAAATGAAATGCAAACCAGTCAACTGGTTTACCATCGATTAGAGGGAGAAGAAGTGAGTAAAGAGAAGAAGATCCTTAGTGGCTTAAGAGAGGCTATTACCAGTTTCGATGTAGAAGCGACGAAGAAGGCTGCCGAGGAGGCCGTCAAGGCAGGAATCGACCCTACGGAGGCTGTCGAAAAGGCTCTGGCCCCCGGGCTGAGAGAGGTCGGTGAGAAATTCCATAGATACGAAGTCTTCTTGCCACATTTGGTCCTAGCCGGGGATGCGATGGCTGAAGCAATGAAGGTCTTCGAACCCATCATGACAAAGGAGCAAGCTGACAAGTTAAGAAAGGGAACAGTTGTCCTGGGTACAGTGGAGGGGGACCTACATGACATAGGCAAGAACGTCGTTGCGATGGTCTTGAAGTCGAATGGGTTTGAAGTGCACGACATAGGGAAAGACATCAAGACCAGCGAGTTCATCGAGAAAGCCCAAAACGTGAATGCCGATATCATCGGGGCCTCTTCTCTGATGACGACAACTATGCCTTATCAGAGAGAGTTGGTGGAAGAGCTTGAACGACTGGGTCTACGCGGCAAGTTCAAGGTAGTCGTCGGCGGGGGACCGGTCACTCAAGAATGGGCGAAGGAGATCGGGGCCGACGGATGGGGTAAGGACGCGTCCGAGGCTGCAGAAGTAATCAAGAAACTGCTTACATAGAGGAGAGTCGAGCTTCTGATCAGTCTTTTGGAGGTTGCAGAGAGGGCGCGGTCAGGCCCTAGGATTGACATCAAGGAATGGGACCTGAACCTATTCAAGAAAATCCAAGAGCTTCTCAAGGAGTACGATATTCGGCTCCGATCCGATGAAGATTTCCTTAATACCGACGACTCCATTGCCGACGCTGCCTTCCAAGCAGCGTACGACTTCGTAGTCGACATGGGGACATACTGCATCTCCACGGGAAGAGTCGTCAAGTTCACCGAGGAAGAGGTGAAAGAGGCATTGAAGGAGATGCCGAAGGAGGTGCCCATGGGCGAGGGAAACGACGCAAGAGTCTTCAAGCAACAGCAACTCGACACTAGAGAGCTGGTCAATATCTGCCCAGGACATCATGCACCATTCACGGAAGACTTGGCGCCTCTGATCGTGAAGAACTTCGCGCAGATCCCCCGAACCGACTTCATCGAGGGGTTCAACTTCGCCAAGATCGACGGGCGAGAAGTATACGGTATCCCCATGGAAGCGTACGCCTCGAGAAGAGAAGTAGCCATAATGCGAGATGGTGTTAGGAAGGCTGGCAGACCCGGACTGGCGATCGTAGTATACCCGATCTCAACGAAAGCATCAACCCTAATAGCCGCACTGGATCCTGACTGCGGCCTCAGAAGAACAGACGGGGTCCTCCTTTCAACGCTGCCAGATGTTCAGATGGAGTACGACCTTCTGACGACAGCAATCGTATACAACGACTATGGCAGCAAGATAAAGGTGAACGGAAGCTTCGCCATGGCTGGGGGATTCTGCGGTGGACCCGACGGGGCGATCATCGAAGGAATCGTCCGTCCCCTCGTAGGATGGATGGTCTACAGAGACACTATCCACTATACCGGAGTCGAGCACATTGCCGCAATCAGCGGAGAGAAGATGCTCATACAACCCATGAACTGGGCGAGGTCGGTCGTCTTCCAAGCACTGAACAGAAACACCAACGCAGTATACATGGAGTGGGTTATCCCTGCATCCGAACTCTGCACCGAGATGTGTCTCCTCGAATCCGCACTGAGGGACATCGAAGCACCCCTGAACGGAGCAAACCTCTACGCGCACCGGGTCAGCCGCCCAAGAATGAATGCAGGACAGACACCACTGGAAGCCGAGTGGATGGTAGAAGTCTCCGACGCTGCAATCAGCGCAGGTCTGACCAGAAAGAATGCCGGCGATATTCTTGAGACGATCGCGAAGAAGATCCACGGAAAAGACCCGGTGCCTGGCAAGACTATACAGGAATGCTACGACCTAGTAAAGCACAAGCCAAGCAAGGAATACCAAGAGACCTATGAGAAAGTCAAGAAGGAATTGACCGACTTGGGACTGAAGTTCGAGTAGCACGGAGAACCGGGAAGTCATCGAGTTGGTATCCTTCTGGGAGATTGTCGAGCGGGCTGGGGCAGGGCCCCGTATGGACGAGAAAGACTTCAGCATGAACATTTTCAAGACTGCAACAGCGCTAGCCGAGGAGTACGACATCCAATACGATCCAGAGAAACCCGTCCCAACAGACAACACGCTCATCGACAGCGTCTGGGAGGCAGGTCTGAGATTCTACGTAGACGTCGGAGCATACTGTGTTAGCACAGGTCGAGTAATCAGGTTCACAGAAGACGAGATCAGAGAGATGCTAGACAAGGCGCCGTCCCAAACCGTCCTTGGGGAAGGGAAAGACTCGGTCACACAGGTTGCAAGGAAGATCGAAGATCCAACAAGACCAGTGGTCTGTGCAGGAATACAGACCGCCATCTTTAGCGACGAGAGGATGTCGTACAAGATCTACAAACTCTGTGCCCAAGAGAGATCCGCTGACGGGATATGGGGCGGACTTGAGGCGAGAGTCCATGATAAGTACGGGGTGAGGGCTAAGCACCCCACCGAAATCTACCAGTACCGGAGAAATGTAAAGCTGCTTCGTCAAGCAGTTGCGGATGCCGGGAGACCTGGAATGTTCGTCATGAATAACGCTCCGACAAGCGACGCCACGATAGCCATGTTCAGCAGGGAAGACGGACTGAGACCGACGGACCCCATCCCTGTCGGTCTGCTTTCAGAGATGAAGATCAGCTATGACGAGATGAAGCGGACCGCCTTCGCGTTGGCGTATGGGTCCCCGAGAGGTTCTTCTCACAGCGCTGTTATCGGGGGATTCTCCGGCGGACCTAACACGGCTGCAATCGTCGCGGTGGGCGGGGGATTGATGGCGTTGACGGCGGGATACGGGCAGTACGTCAGACCGGGGACCGTACACATGCGTATCCGGAGCAGAGCGTGTCTCCCGTGTATTTGGACGGCTGCCCTGGCATGCGAGGCCTTTGCAAGGAATAGCCACGTTGCGTCGGACAACGGAGACCATCCGGCGGCCGGACCGGGAACCAAGCAGTACTTCTATGAGCTGGCAGCCTACCAGATCGCCGTGGTGACGGCGGGAGGCCACTCCAAAGGGGGAACCCGGAAGTTCAACATCGGCAGGACAGAGAACTTCGGTACGCCCATTGAGTCGAAGTGGCAAGGAGAAGTCTGTAAGGCAAGCGCCGGTATCAAGCGGGAGCATGCAAACGAGATTGTCAGGGAACTGCATTCAAGGTACAAGGATAGGCTGATGGACGCCCCTGAAGGATACACCTTCGAACAACTTTACGATCTGAAAAAGGATGAGCCCAAGAAAGAATACCTGAAGATGTACGAAGAAGTCAAGGCAGAGTTCGAAGAGATGGGGTTGAACTTCGAGTAGCCTAGGAAGAAAGAGACCCCGAAGAGTACGCGCCGGGATTCCAGTTCGCTGAAGAGAGAGATTCAAATTCCTGATTGACGCACAGGACAACCCAATAGGGAAGTCGACCACAAATCTATCGTCCGCTGTGAGAAGAAAAGAAGTGAGGGTAAGGCTACTCCCGTTCGACTATCGCGTCGATAGAGGCGCCCATCGAGGCGTCTGCCTCTCTTTCAACGATGATATCTACGATCGCCGGTTTTCCTGAGTCTATACCTCTCTGGAAAGCGTCTTTGATATTGTTGGGATCAGTTACTCGTTCACCGTAAGCGCCATATGCTTCGGCCAGTTTGACGAAGTCCACTTTCTGGTCTTCATACCAGATCTCAACTTCGTACTCCATATCGTAGAGGTATTTCTCCGCTTGACGTATTAGGCTGAGATACCCATTGTTGATGACAACGATCAGGAAAGGAACTTCATACATGACCGCCACCGCTAGTTCCTCTATGCAGAACTGCAGTCCGTAGTCGCCAGTGACCTGTACGACCTGGCGTTCCGGTCTGGCTAGCTTGGCTCCAATCGCAGCTGGAAGATCCCAGCCCAACGGTCCGGCACCACCCGGCAAGACGTAGTGTCGAGGCTTAAAGATGTCCTGAAGTTGCGATGACCATATCTGGTTGAGTCCAATGCAAGTCACGAAAATGGTGTCCTCACCGAAGAATTCGTTCATCTCCTTGAAGATTCTCTGGGGCTTTATTGGGACTTGGTCGTAGTCTGTCCTACGAGCCATCTTCTGACGTAGATCACCGAGGTTCCTGACTCGGTCTGTGATCTTGATTTGTTTCGGCACTACAACCGCTACTTGAGCCGGTGGATCGTCTCCTGCCGTGATCCCACTGCCTACGACCATTGCCTTCGCCTTCTCCAGCAGGGCCTGCAACGCCAGCTTGGCATCAGACACTATCCCTAGGTCGGCGGGGATTATCCTCCCGATCTGAGTCGGCTCGATGTCGACGTGAATGAACTTCCTACCCTTCGTGTAGACACCCAGCTTCCCTGTATGGCGATCTGAGAATCGGCAGCCAACCCCGAGCACAAGGTCGGACTCGAGAAACGTCTTGTTTCCGAGAGGGGTACCGCATTGTATTCCGACTTGCCCAGCGTAGAGGGGGTGATCAGGCCGAATGCCTCCCTTGCCCATCAAGGTAGTGACGACGGGAACCGCCAGGTATTCAGCGAGTTCCATAAACTCCTTAGTCGCCCCGGAGATGATAACGCCTCCTCCCATGAGAAAGAGCGGGTTCTCGGCTTCGAGGATCATCTTCAAGGCTTTCTCGGTCTTCCCTATAGGGGGTGCCGGCTTCTCGAAGCTTAGTCTTGAGTCAACTCCGGGATCGTACTCAATTTCTCCCTTTTGGACATCCAGAGGGAGGTCTATCAGCACCGGGCCTGGACGACCTTCTTTAGCGATTCGGAATGCCTCCCTAAAGACCCAAGGGAGTTGGTCGGATTCCATCACACAGTAGCTCTTCTTAGTGACGGGCTTGACGATATCCGCTATCTCAACCGCCTGAAAGGCTTGCTTCCCTAGTTGAGCCCGTACATTCTGTCCAGTCAATGCGATAAGAGGAATGGAGTCAACCTGAGCGGTGTATAGACCGGTTACCATATTTGTCCCTGCCGGCCCTGACGTTCCAGCGCAGATCCCGACCTTCCCAGTAATACGAGCATAGCCGTCAGCAGCATGTGTCGCTCCTTCCTCGTGGCGACACAGATAATGAGTAATTTTCTTCGATTTCTGCAATGCTTGATAGAAGGGGAGTATGCCTGCTCCAGGGATGCCAAAGATCGTATCTACACCCTCATCTTCAAGAATACTTACTACTGCTTCCATGACAGGAATCTTAGCCAATTCAGTCCCTCCTTTCGTCAGGTTTCAGACTTTCCTCGCAGTATTTGAAGAGCTGCACTAATATTCTTTGCCGACCGCTAGAGAGTAGGCTGCTAGAACACACAGAAGTTGCCATCCTCCTTATCTGTCAGATTGTAGAGGAGGGTGTTCAAAGGGTTAAGGGACCGGTGAACCGGTTATCTAATCCTCCTTTACTTCTAGGCAATACGTGGGGTAGCGTCATGTGCCGAGGGGAAGAACCGATAAGATGGTTAATCCAGTTCTAATCCCAACCGTTCAGCGACCAGTTCCACCAAGTCCAGGACTCGGATATCATCGCCTGTATCCGCCACCGCGTCATCGATGTTCAGCTTGCAGGTTGGACAACCTGATACGATAATATCAGCTCCGCTCGATTTGCATTCCTCGAGCTTCTTCAATGCTATGCGAAGAGACATTTCAGGATTTGTCATCTTCAAGGCCCCACCAGCCCCGCAGCATTGTGCAAGCTCCTTGGACTTCGACAGTTCAAAGAGCCTGACTCCAGGTATCTTTGTCAGTACACTTCTAGGAGGCTCGTAGACATTCGACAGTCTGCCTAGCTCACAAGGATCATGGTACACGACGGATTGTTCCACACTTTTTTTGAATTCCAATTTACCTTCGTCAATTAGCCTCTCAAAGAATTGGGAGGTATGTAAGACTTCAAACCCGAGATCCATAACGAAATCAGGGTACTCGCTGATAAATGTACGGTAGCACCCGGGACACGCTGTGACAACGAGTTCTGCGCCAGTGTCGTGGATCGCATCGACATTGTGTGAGATAAGTTCTTTAGCTATGTTTCTTTTTCCCGTAAGCAGAAGCGGATCTCCGCAACACCACTCTTCAGCGCCGAGGGTCGTCCAGTCTATTCCAGCCTCGTTTAGAATCTTCGAGGTTGCTCCTGCAAGGCGCATCGCCCTACCAGAGTAGGACGTTACACATCCGACAAAGTACAATACATCAGCACTGCCCCCGATAGGGACAGTATCTCCCATGTCGAGGTAATCGATCCAGTCAACCCGCCCTTCGGCAGGCTGACCATAGACATTATGTTCTGTCCTTACGAAGGAATCAAAGTCGTCGAGGATCTGTGGGTAGCAACCTTTCTCAACCAGTAGCGTCCTTGCAGATTTGATGATGTCCACTGTCCGGACTCCAGGGGGACAACGCCAAGTACAGTATCCGCAGAGAGTGCAATCGAAGATTCTATTCGAGATGAATGGCTCGTACTTGAGTTTTCCATCCAGCAAGCCCTTCAATACTTGCATTCTACCTCGAGGACTGCCTGTTTCCCATCCAAGTTCTCCCCAAGTCGGGCAGAGTGCCCTGCAGAATCCACAGCGCATGCAACGCTGAATATCCTCTTCGAAGCCTTTCAGTCCAGGCGTATCTGCCACGTCTTTCTCCTCCTAATCTAGAGGCCAGGGACCTCCCTTTCCTTTACCGGGATTCAGTATGAGGTTAGGGTCAAAAAGCTGCTTTATCTCCCTCATTAGTTTCACCGCTCTAGGTCCATGCTCAAGTTCGATGTAGGGTGCTCGAATAAGACCGATACCATGTTCCCCAGTTATGCTTCCTCCTAGAGGGAGGATGATATCTTTGTAGAGCATGTCAACCCCTTTGAAGAAGGCTTTCCTCTGCTCCTCGTCTCTCTCATCAAAGAGGAAAGTGGGATGCATGTTTCCGTCCCCAACGTGCCCGAAGTTTCCCAGTTCGACACCCTCAACACCAAGCTTCTCAGGGATCTGCTCCACTTTCTTTGCCGCTTCCGGCAGTTTTGTGAATTGGACGGTGCAGTCTTCCATGCACGTTGTCGGACGGAGCCTCGCGAGGGCAGGGAGCGCAGCCTTCCTGGCGGAGATCAATTTGGCACGGTATGAAAGGTCGTCTGCCCGATCAGAATAGCTGGGGTTCTCCTCCTTACAGAGCGATACGCACTCGTCGAGTTCTTTCTCGGCAGCCTCTTTAATGCCGTCGCAGTCCACTAGAAGGAAGTTCCCTTCGGGGAGATCTTTCATTCCCGCGTACTCGAAGGAGCTTGCCGCCGTATTGGCAGCCATGAACTCAAGCATATTCGGAACGATCTTGGCCCTCCTAATATTGGCTGCAGCCTTCGCAAGGGCCTCGATGGAATCGTATTGAAAAAACGCGGTCGAGTAGTGTTCAGGCATCGGTGTTAGTTTAAGACCGATTTTCGTGATGACTCCTAGCGATCCTTCGGACCCCACAAAGAGGCGTGTTAAATCAAATCCGGAGACCGACTTCAACGTCTTAGATCCTGTATTGATAACATCCCCGGAAGAAAGAACCGCCTCTAGCCAAAGCACGTGATCACGGGTTGTGCCGTATTTGATGGCTCTATTGCCGGCAGCGTTTTGAGATACCATTCCGCCGATCGTACACGCAGGGCTGCTAGCTGGGTCAGGAGGGAAGAAGAAGCCGTGGTTTGCCAGTTCATCGTTCAAACGATCACAGACTACCCCTGGTTCGGTGACAACCATCAAGTTGTCGGAGTCCACCTCAAGAATCCTATTCATCGAGCACATATCTAGAAGGATTCCCGCCTTGACAGGTACAGGACCACCAGAGGTACTCGTCCCACCCCCCCTAGGGGTGACAGGTATTCGGTTATCGTTCGCAAGCCTGAGGATCGAGGATACCTCTTGGGTTGTCGAGGGACGAACTACAACGTCCGGTTGATACCGATACAAGGTAGCGTCCTGCGAGTAACAGTAGATCTCTTCTTCCCGAGTGGAGAGGTTACCCGACCCAACGAGTTTCTCAAGCTCTTCAATTACAGAGCTACTGACCGCCGCATACATTCTAACCACCTAAATCCCGTCTCAGCGTAAGATACGTTAATAATACTGGGTCAAAGAGTTACAAAAGACAGGATTTGTATTTTGTGCACTCACCCGTCTTCTCGAGTAGATCTCTTCTTAGGCTGGGTCTATCCCTGAAGGATTATATAACAGCAGAGATCTTCATCGACAGGAACGGATAGAATAACCGATGTACGAGATCCTACGCAAGATACGCCTTACACCAGACGCCAACCTAATAGAAGTGAAGGCTCCTGAAGTGGCAAGGAAAAGCAAGCCCGGTCAATTCATTATCATCAGGATCGACGAACACGGAGAACGGATCCCCCTATCTTTGGCCGACTATGACCCAGACAAAGGTACTGTGACAACTATATTCCTGGCAAAAGGTAAGACTACCTTGAAACTGGCTTCAATGAAGGAAGGGGACTCTATCCTAAACCTGGCTGGACCCCTTGGAAACCCCACAGATATCAGGTATTTTGGTCGGGTTGTCTGTTGTGGCGGCGGGCTAGGGATAGCCCCGCTCTACCCTATCGCAAGGGAATTGAAGAAGGCGAGGAACGATGTCACCGTCATAATCGGAGCCAGAAGCAGGCGATATCTGTTCTACGAGAACGAACTCAAAGAGGTTAGCGACCAGCTGTACGTCACGACGGATGATGGGACGAAGGGAAAAAAGGGATTCGTGACCGATCAGCTCCAGACCTTATTGAGTGAAGGTGTAGAAGTTGATAAGGTCATCACCATAGGACCAGCGATAATGATGAAGGCTGTTGCTGACGTCACCAGACCATACGGTGTGAAGACGGTAGCGAGTCTGAATTCGATCTGCGTGGACGGTACAGGGCTTTGCGGAGCATGTCGTGTGGAGGTAGAGGGAAAGACAAAGTTCACCTGTGTTGACGGCCCCGAATTCGACGCACACATGGTTGACTTCGATCTCCTCATGAAGAGGCTGAACACGTACTTGCCGGAAGAGAGATTATCGAAAGAGCTCTTCGAAAAAGCTCGAAACAAAGACGTGTCATGAATGGTTGTCAGAAAGAAGGCGACTCCCATGCCTGAACGGGAACCAAGGGAGAGAGTCAAGAACTTCAGGGAGGTTGCTCTAGGATATTCTTCAGAACAAGCAGTTGAGGAGGCAGAGAGATGCCTACAATGCAAGGACCCGCCATGCGTAGCAGGATGCCCTGTGGGGATAGACATTCCTGGATTCATAGGACTCATTGCTACGAAGAGGTTCAAAGAAGCGATAGGGAAGATCAAGGAATCAAACAATCTACCAGGCGTATGTGGACGTGTCTGCCCCCAAGAAGACCAGTGCGCCAAACAATGTATGCTCGGGAAGAGGTATGAACCAGTTGCGATCGGCAGACTGGAGCGTTTCGCCGCCGACTACGAACTTAAAGTCGGATACTCGCAGATCACGAGTGCTAAAACAACCGGGAAAAAGGTTGCCGTAATCGGGTCAGGACCGGCAGGACTAACTGCAGCTGCAGACCTAGCCAAGTTCGGTCACAAGGCGGTACTATACGAGGCTCTCCACAAACCCGGAGGCGTACTGACTTACGGCATACCTAGCTTTAGACTGCCAAAGGAATTGGTGGAGACCGAGATAGATTACATCAAGGGGTTAGGGGTCACGCTGGAAACTGACGTAGTTGTGGGCAAGACCTACAGTGTTGATGAATTACTCCAAAGCTTCGACGCAGTCTTCATAGGAACAGGGGCGGGCCTACCCTACTTCATGGGTATTCCCGGTGAGAATCTACCTGGCGTCTACTCTGCCAACGAATTCCTAATCCGAACGAATCTAATGAAGGCCTACCTCTTCCCAGAATATGATACCCCCATCAAGGTCGGAAAGCGGGTTGCGACGGTGGGTGGTGGTAATGTTGCAGTCGATGCAGCAAGGACAGCGCTTAGGCTAGGCGCAGAGAAGTCGTCAATCCTTTACCGAAGAACAGAAAGGGAGATGCCTGCCCGCAGCGAGGAGGTTCAACACGCCGAGGAAGAAGGAGTAGAATTCTATTTTCTGAGCCAGCCGATAAGAATCTTAGGAAACGAGTGGGTTGAAGCAGTAGAGTGCGTCAAGACGAGGCTCGGGTCACCTGACGAAAGCGGAAGAAGAAAAGCAATCCCCATTAGAGGAAGTAGGTCCATCCTTGACGTGGACACAGTAGTAGTCGCCATAGGACGCGGCGCAAATCCTCTGATTCCGCAGAGCACACCCCACCTTAAGACTAATGGAAACGGTAGGATTCAGATAGACGAGAAAACGCGTATGACCTCGAAAGAGGGTGTTTTCGCAGGAGGCGACATCGTGACCGGGGAAGCAACGGTTATTCTAGCCATGAACGCTGGAAAAAAGGCTGCCCAAGCGATTCACCAGTACCTTATGTCTAAGGATGGGACAAAAAATTACTGATCGATATGGTTTTCTCGTCGAACTACGTTCACTTTGGGACAAAGAAAAACTGAAGAAACGCTTCGCAGGATAGCATAGATGAGAAATCGCGTACTAAGCGTGTAAAGGAGTGAGTCACAGATATGGTTAGGAAGAAAAAGAAAATGGCGATAATAGCACATTCAGGAACGATGGACAAGCTATTCCCGGTCTTCACACTTGCCAGTACAGCATCAGTCATGGACATGGAAACCCACATATTCTTTACTTTCTGGGGATTGAATGCCCTCAAGAAAGACGGTTTGAAGAACGCAAAGCTCCCAGGCCTCATGCGAATAGGCACGGGAATGATGAAAAATAAGATGAAGGAGGCTGGAGTGCCAACATTACAGAAGCTGCTTCAAATGTGCAAGGAATCAAGAAATGTGAAGATCTACGCCTGCAGCACAACTATGGAACTCATGAATGTTAGAAAAGAGGATCTCATACCCGAAGTCGATAGCATAGTAGGAGCCGCGGCTTTCATGGATATTGCGATGGACGCCGATGTCTCGATGTTCATCTAGAGTATGCGCGAAAACCGTCAATCTGATCTCACTTGCACTATGATTTCAATGAGTTGTTGAGGAAACAGACTACAACATCTCGGAATAATGAAAAGTCATAGATAGGCTGAACCTCAGCCTCCTCGAAGAGGGGTTCACGTTGGGCGAATCGAAAGACCGTACCATAAGGTTGGAAGAATTAGACGACGATTTCCTAAAAACCGTAGTGAAGGCTTGCGGAAAAGAGATGTACCTGTGCTTTCAATGTGGAACCTGCACAGCCTCTTGCCCCATAACCAATTTTGACAAGGCGTACGCCCCTCGCCGGATTATCAGATCCGCGATACTAGGTCTCAGACGAGTATTAAGCAGCGACCTACTCTGGCTGTGCGCATCTTGCTACTCCTGCACAGAAAGGTGTCCGCGCGGTGTTCGACCCGCCGAGGTGATACGAGCCCTAAGGAACATAGCGGCCAAGGAGGGGTACATCCACCAATTCCATAGAACACAAGCTACCACAATCGTCACCAGCGGGAGAATATGGGAAGAAGAAGGGTTCGTCAATGAAATCCGGGAGGACATGGGGCTTCCCAAGATTTCTCCTGTGAATATCAGCGAAGTCGCCAAGATCTTAGACTACACAGGAGTGAAGAAGCTCTTAGCAACAGACAAGGGAGAAAGAGAGGAATGAGATACGCGTACTTCCCAGGCTGCGTGACCCCCCTAAGAGAGAACGCCTACGAACTCTCAGCAAGAAAAGTCGTTGAGAGACTCGGAATCGAGATAATCGAGCTAGAAGGAGCCAACTGTTGCGGTTTCTTCCTAGACGCAATAGACCACTCAAGTTCCGCTGCGCTGGCTGCAAGGAACCTGTGCTTGGCAGAGGAGGTTGAATGCGACCTGCTCACACTGTGTCCCACATGCTCCGGTCATATGACGAGGGTCCAGACGGAGCTCCAAGGAGACCCGGCGTTTAGAAAGTCTATAAACGGAATACTCAGGGAAGCAAACAGGAAGTTCGGAGGCTCATCCAGAGCCAAACATATCACGAGGATACTAATCGAAGATGTGGGTATAGAGAAGATCAAGAGCACGGTCACCAAGCCACTAGGAGAACTCAAGGTAGCCGCCCATTACGGCTGCCACATAACGAAGCCGTCGAACGAGATACGGTTTGACAGCCCAGAAAAACCCGAGCTACTAGATTCTCTTATCGAAGCTACAGGGGTCGAGTCTGTGGACTACCTGGAAAAAAGGCAGTGTTGTGGGGCTCCCATAATGGGGGTAGACGTAGAACTATCCTTAGAGATCGTAAGAAAGAAGCTTCAGAGCATTCAGAGATCCGGGGCAGACACCATAGTTACGATCTGCCCATTCTGTCACACCCACTTCGATCTGAATCAGACCCAAATAGAGGAGGATTACGGGGAAACCTACAGAATACCAGTTCTTCACTACACACAGCTCCTAGGCCTCGCCCAAGGCTATGAGCCGGATGCCCTCGGGTTATACGAGAATCGAGTCTCGGCTGATGGGCTATTAGACCAGATACAGAACAAGGAGGTCTGAAGTTTGGAAGAGGGCCCCCGTATTGGCGTATACGTATGTCACTGCGGAGGAAACATAAGCGACACCGTAGACGTGGAAAGAGTGAGGAAAACCGCCGCACTCCTCACCGGGGTAAAGGTAGCTGAGACAGCCAGCTACGTCTGCAGCAACCCAGGACAGAACAAGATTAAACAGGGAATAGAAGAGCACGGACTCAATAGGGTTGTTATCGCTTCATGTTCACCCCGATTACACCTAGAGACATTCAGGCGAACGGTGAAGTCAGCAGGGTTAAATCCATACCTTCTCGAAATGGTGAATATTAGAGAGCACTGCAGCTGGGTTCACGACAACGTAGAAGAAGCGACCCTCAAGGCAGTCGACCTCGTCCGAGGCGCAGTAGGACGAGCCCGTTACCTTCGGGAGCTAGAACCGAGAAAGGTAACCGTGAATAAAGGTGTACTCGTGATAGGTGGTGGTGTTGCGGGCATCACTGCGGCGACGGCACTTGCGGATAATGGGTATCAGGTATACATTCTCGAGAAGTCACCGAGCATAGGAGGCCACATGGCCCAGCTTAGCAAGACTTTTCCAACGCTTGATTGCTCGTTATGTATCCTCACGCCAAAGATGGTGTACGCTGAACAGCACCCGAACATTAAGATTCTCCCCCTGAGCGAAGTGGTCTCCATCGAAGGCTCGCCCGGCAACTACAAGGTCCTAGGCGTGAAGCATCCCAGATTCGTGAACGAGGAGAGATGTACCGGGTGTGGCGAGTGCTCAGAGAAGTGTCCGGCGAAGGTTCCCAGCGAGTTTGAAGAGGGAACAGATACGCGGAAAGCCATCTACCTTCCCTTTGCCCAGGCTGTTCCCGGGGCATACGTGATAGACCCAGAGCATTGTCTTCTTATCACAAAAGGAGTCTGTAGACTGTGCGAGAAGACCTGCAAAAGCAAGGCAATAAAGTTTGACCAGCAAGAGAGACCGATCGAGCTCACGGTTGGAGCCGTCATAGTATGTACAGGCTATGACCAGATCGATCCACGACTTTTCCCTCAGTACAGCTATGGACTACACCCAGACATAATTACGAACCTTCAGTTCGAGAGACTCATGATACAGGGCATTCACAGACCCTCAAACGGGAGAGAACCCAAGAAGGTAGCTTTCATACTCTGCGTAGGGAGTCGCATGTTAGATGGGGAAGCCGGGGAAAAACACTGCTGCAAGATAGGCTGTATGACCGCGATTAAACAAGCCAAACTACTACAGAAAGCGATACCCGACGCGGAGCCTTGGGTTTTTTACGTCGACGTAAGAGCTGACGGAAAAGGCTACGAAGAATTCTACATGGACGCCCAAGAACACGGCGTAAGATTTGTCAGAGGCCGGGTATCAGAGGTTATCCCCACAGATCGAGGGGCAGTCGTAAGGGCTGAAGACACCCTTCTAGGAGAACTCATAGAAGGGAACTTCGATTTAGTGGTTTTGAGCGTAGGGATCGTCCCTCATCCAACAACAAATAAGCTGGCTAAGGAGCTTGGAATCCACACAGGATCCGACGGATTCTTCTTGGAGAGACACTACAAGTTTAGACCGGTAGATAGCCAACGGCCAGGGATATTCGTCAGCGGATGCGCGTTAGGTCCAAAGGATGTACGGGAGACCAGCTTGGAGGCGATGTCAACAGCCTTGCGGACCACGAATTTCCTGGGCAGCGGTGAGATCTCGGTATCCCCAGAAGTATCCTCTATAACCACAGACAGGTGTGATAGATGCAGGAAGTGCGTGGAAATCTGTCCAGTGGACGCTATTGAAGATACCCCCACGGGGCTAGAAGTCAACTCGATTTCTTGCGTAGGATGCGGGATATGCGTGCCGAGATGTCCGAAACAGGCTATCGACTTGAATCATAACAGTGAAGCCCAGCTGATGGCTCATATCTCTGAGGTAAGCAGGGAGGGGAAGAAACCGGGGGTAATTGCTTTTCTTGAGGAGAAAACCGCCTACGCTTCAGCAGATCTAGCCGGGCAGACTAGGGTAAATTACTCTCCCTTCGTCAAGGTGATTCCTGTACCCAGCACCGGTCGTGTAGGACTGAAACATCTACTAGCGGCTTTCGCCACAGGAGCGGACGGAGTAGTATTCATCGAGGGAGACGATAGCGTCTTCAAAGAGGAGAACCTCAGGGAACATGTCGTTCAGCTGAAGAGGGGGTTAAAGGAGCACGGTATCAGTTCCATGCGGTTGATCCACACGGTAACCACGATACCGCAGTACCATAAGATAATAAACACCTTCGAAACAATGGTTATGAGAATCTCCAAGATGGAGCCCGTCCCAGAGGAGAAACGCGTAGAAATCGCAGAGAAAATACTATCATCGAAGTGATGACCCCAGGTTCCTTCAAGATTTCTCTTCCAGGATGAAATAGAGGATCGAATTCCAAGAGGAAGATGTTATGGTCGAGCTCTTCGGGAAATACGAGTATCCAGAAGGACTCTACTACTCGAGGGACCACTTCTGGGCCAAGGTTGAGGACGGAAAGATCAGGGTCGGACTTACTGACTTTGGGCAGCAGGTCGCCGGTAAGATAAGGTCCGTCCGATTGAGACCTCCAGGGCGTAGAGTCGAGCAGGGTAAGACCCTTGGCACAATGGAGACTGGGAAATGGGTAGGTCCACTCAAATCCCCGATAACAGGTACCATCGTGGAGAATAATCCAGGCTTGAGAAGGAAGGCAAGCCTAGTGAACGAGGATTCGTACGGGGAAGGGTGGGTCTCTGTTATCGAGCCTGCAAGCCTCGAAGAAGACCTGAAGAATCTAATGACCGAGATCGATGAACCATGGTTGAAGCAGGAAATCGAGAAGTATGTCAAGGAATAACCACTTCGGCTTCGTATTTGTATTAGACTACTTCTCTGGAAACCACTGATAGATACCAGGGAAGATCAATGCAATGAAGCAGGCCGAGAATCTCAACTATCGGGTCAAGCTTGTCTGGGACGATGAAAGCGGAGGAGACGTGTACATACGACGTTTTCCGAGGCTGAAGATAGACATACCTGAGAAGTTTGGAGGAAAGAGCAGAGCACCCTGCCCCGACGAACTCTTCTTCTCAGCGATTGGAGGGTGCCTCCTCACAACATTTCTCTACTTCAAGAAGAAACTTGAGCTGGAGTTAAGAGAACTTGAAGTGATTGTTCAAGGAACTCTAGACTACGCGGGTCGAAGAGGTTACCGGATAGCCGATATCGGGGTCGTCATGTCTATCGACGTAGATGAAGAGGAGGGATCAAAGGCAGAAGAATGTGTTGAATTAACCAGAGAGTACTGCCACCTGATACGGTCACTAGAGAAGGGCATACCAATCAGGATAGAGTCAGAGATCCGAACGTCAGAAAACTAAACCATCGGAAACACGACGGTTACGGAAGAATGGGTAAGGGAGGAACTATGGAGAACTGGCGGCTAATCGACTTGGGTATGGCCGAACCTCTCGTGGCGCAGACCTTCTATGAGGCTGCAGCCGAAGCCGTCGACAGGGGATTCGTACCAAATACGATAATTCTCGTTCAGCCGTCAAGCCCTTACGTGTGTATCGGGTTCCACCAAGAACTCGAAAGGGAAGTAGACATCAAGTACTGCCGTAGCAGAAAACTCCCAACAATCAGAAGGTCGCAGGGAGGTGGAGCAGTATATCTCGATAGTAACCAGGTTTTCTACCAAATCGTTGCCAGAAACGAAAGCAAGGCCGTTCCGCCAAGGGTTGACAAGTTGTTCGAGAACTTCCTGACGGTGACCGTTCAAGTATACAACAAGCTTGGATTACCGGCTGAGTTCAAGCCATTGAACGATGTAATAGTCAATGGGAGGAAGATCTCGGGGAATGGGGCTGGGAGGTACGGAGATGGAACCACGATCCTCGTGGGCAACGTGATACTTGATCTGGACTACACCTCGATGGCAAACGTCCTGAAGGTTCCGAACGAGAAGTTTAGAGACAAGATGAGTAAGAGTATGAGGGAGTGGGTCACGTCATTGAGGAGAGAGTTGGGATACGTCCCACCTACAGAGGAGATAAAGAGACTGCTCGTAGAGGGTTACGAATGTGTCTTGGGGGTAAGACTCGTTAGGTCCGAAGCGACTAAGACAGAGAGGGAGATGTGGGAAGAGAGAATAAGATCCAAGCATGTCTCGAAGGATTGGCTCTATATGAGTGAGTTGAGACATCAAGGATTTGGCGAGGGAAGGGCGGTCAATATAGCTGAGGGGGTCAAAGTGGTAGAAACGGATCATAAGGCCAAGAAGCTGATAAGGGTGAGAGCGGAGATCGCAGGTAACCAGATTCGGGATATTATGATCTCAGGTGACTTCTTCATGATGCCGGAAGAGACTATTGGGGATTTGGAGTCGAGTCTGAAAGATGTAGTCTTGGAGAGAGACGAACTTCTGAAAAGGATTCAGAGATTCTATGAGAGTAGAGAAGTACAGACCCCTGGACTTACCTACGAAGACTTCGCAGAGGCCGTTTTGAAATTGAGAAACATGGCGGAAATCTAGCGCTTTGGACCTCTTGCCGATCGTGTATTAATCGAGGGGTACACCGATATCTATCAGGTATTGCATGGCTTTTGTCCTGTTCTCCAGAAAGGGTTCTCTCGGTCTCTGCCTAATAAAGTCGTAACACCGTTCCAATGGCTCGATGAATGCCTGCGGATTGGAGTATATCAGCATTCTCCGGTCTATTCCTGTGCCTGGTTGTCCTTCCGGGAATTTTTCGGACATCACTGTCTGTATCAGATCGGAGACGTCTTCCAGTTTCATCTTCAACCCAGCGTCTGAGGTTTCGATAGTCCACTCTAGGGTTGTAGGCGGAGGAGTCTCACCGACTCCGATGTTACCTCCGGTCACGGTGGTTCCAACCGCAGAAAGTGCTGTGAGAAGAAGAAGTTTCTCTGAGCATAAGTCTTCGTTGAACGGCCTCCCAAAACCTACGCCGCCGAATCTGATTACGTTTGTCTTCTCAGTAACGGTCTTCTGAACCGCGAAGCTGGGTGAGATTGCCGCTTTCCATACATTGCGGTCCTCTGTCCCGCTCGAGATCCGGGGCTGCAGCCCTTTCGATATCGAGCCGCTGTATTGGATAGAGTCTCTGTAGACGATCCACGCGGCCATTGTCTTGACGAGAGACTCCACCATCGCTCCTTCGATGTCACCGCAGAAGCCGCCTGCGAGAGCGAAGGCCCCGCCGTTCACTCTGTAGCATCCGTACTCCTCAAAGACCAGTGATGCGGCAATGAGGTTGGTTTCTACCTTAATGTCAGGTAGAATTGAGAGTAGGATACCGTCTGTTCTTCTGAGTCCATAGTCAGGATCGATTGCAGCAATCAAGGATGAGGCATGGGTGTGAATCGGGTATAATGTGACAGCCATCCCTTCGCGTCCTGCCTCCCGCAGTCCTTGACGTACGAGATCCATTTGTCTTCTCGCAGCGTAGGCTTCGGTGGGAAGCCCGTGGACCTCAAGACCATTCAACTTGGCAAAATTGAATCCCTCAATCAAGTCGACTCGCTTGTTCTTGACAAGTGCGCGTACCATGAATGGTAGTGGGAACAGATCGTCAGACCAAGCACTATGACCGCCCGACTGAATGCTTGGCGGGTTCGGGTCTTCTATCTTTCTTTTCTGGATTGTTCTGGTATCTTTCCCGGACCCAATTAGTATCTGCTTTGGTGTCTCTCTCATTGCTTTTATGATCTCTTCTTCGGTGAAATTGAGTACCCGGTTTGTAGAGATGCAGTATACACCTCTCTCTGTGAGGAATTCGATCGCTGCGTTCCAAAGGGAATCGACTAGCGCATTGTCAACTTGGAATGGGTCAGAAGGATTTGGGGGTTTAATTTTATGTTCTTTGGTCAGTTCTTGGATCTTATGGAAGAGCCCTAGGTTCCATTCTTTCTCGTCCATCCTTGGACCCTTTTGGGCCCGTTCAGCGACATCCAAGAGGCTTATCATTTTAACTGCGCCTTCGGTAGGGTCAGTCTCACGATGTCTATGATGTAATTAGAAATTGAGTCCAAGGTTTTCGAGTACCTTCTTCGCCTCGTTCTGGCTCTTGATGTGTTTCTCGGTTGGTTCCATTCGCTTGAAGTCGTATAGTTCTTGGAGAGGATCGAAATAAGAGTCGAAGTCCTCGTAGAGCAGCATCCTCCGGTCGGTTATCGCCGTAGACTCTGGTTTGCTACCAATCTTCTCACCTATCTCCTTCTCGATTGCGAGCATGAATTTCTTTACCTCCCCTCTCTTGATTCCGGCTTTGATGGTAGCATCTGAGACCTCGGTTCTGAACTGAACATCAGATGGGATCTCGTGATAAGCAAACAGGTTGCAGCCTAGGACCGTGTCTATGATAGCTGTCTCAGCGAGGAAGAGCAGATGCGTTGCACTTCCTATCTTCCCGAAAGCACCTCTTTCGATGTCTCCGCCAAATCTAATGACGTTGGTATGCTTCGAGAGGGCTCGGTTGATAACGTATCCGGGCCATATCGGGTTGGGTTTCTTCACTATGCTCTCCCGTCCTTCTTCCGGGGGTCTTCGAGTATCCAATGCCTTTAACGTCTTGCAGGTGTATTGTGCGAGGTCTCGGTATACTAGCCAGGCAGCTAATACCTTAGATAGGACTTCTATGATAGCCCCTTCAGTGTCGCCGCAGAAGCCTCCCACATAAGCAAAGGCTCCCCCGTTGAAACGGTAGCTGCCATATTGTTCATGGACGATCGCCGCGGTTAAAAGGTCGTACTCCACCTTCACATCCGGGAGAATGGAGAGGAGAATACCGTCCGTTCTTCTAAGCCCCTTCTCAGGGTCGATAGGCGCTATCAGGGTTGATGCACGTGTTGATATAGGATAGTAGGTGATTGCCATTCCGGGGCGACCTGCATCAGCTACGACCGCTCTCAACACTGCAAGTTCCTTTCTTGCGGCGTACGCTTCCATAGGGATGCCATGTATCTTCTTCCCCTCCAGCTCGGGGAAGTTGAAACCTTCTATGAGGTCGGCTCTCTCCAGCTTGGCGAAGCCTATGGGCGCCCATCGCCCCACCTCAACCGGCCAAGGTCTGTGACCATCACCGATCACGTTGACCGGGCGGGTATCCTCTATCTCCCGCTTCCTTAACACCCGGGCGTCCTTTCCTTCTCCCACAGGTAGCTCTCCTGGGATCTTTTTTATCCCCTCCCTCACCTCGTCCTCAGAGAATTTGATCACTCGGTTTGAGGTGATGCAGTAAACACCGGTCTCAGATAGAAAGTCGACGGCAGCATCGAAGGCGCGCCCAACATACTCGTCGTCCACATCGAGGAACAAATCTGGACCTGAATACTTCAGGTCGTATCTTTGGACGAGTTCCTGCATCTTCTTGAAAAGCCCCATATTCCAATCCATCTCATCCATCCGCGGGCCCATAGACGCTCGTTCCGCTACTTCATACAGGTCGATCATCATGCTTCCTCCTGACATCTCCAAGAAGCACTGCTTCGCTTAGACGATAAATAGTTTAGGAGACGAGAAGAAAGGCAACCTGCACATTTCAACAGATCTAATCCCAACAAACCAACTAGCTAATGCCCGAGATGCTGAACGATCTTCGGTTCCAGTATTTCTTTCGGCATCGCACCAACAATCCTGTCTATGAGTTTCCCGTTCTTGAAGACTAGCAGATTCGGGATACTCATTATCTGGTACTGTGTTGCAGTATTCGGATTCTTGTCTACATTCAGTTTTCCAATAACGATTTTGCCGGAGTAGTCTCGGGCTAGTTCTTCCAAGACCGGGGCTATCATGCGGCATGGCGCACACCAAGGCGCCCAACAGTCAACAACCACTAGTGGATGGTCTCGGAGAAGCTTACTGAAGGTGGCATCAGTTACCTCGACGGGTCTATCCAAACCTGTTTCCATCTCCTCTTGATACGTTTTCCTTAGGATCTCCTGCAGTTTCCTACGTTTGATTCTCTCTAGTTCCTTATCTTCCTCTCCGCCTTCCATCCGAATCCCTCACGAGATTGAACGCTAACACTCACGATAAAAACCGAAGACACGTGTCGCAATGTCCATATTAAAGATTTCAAAGGTCACTTTGGAAGAGGCCCTGTATTGCTTCCTTATAGACTTGGAAGTCTGCGTCCGTAAACAAGACTAATAAGATCTCCTTAAAGCCTCCTCCTTTGTCCACGAAGTCTCTTATGGTTTTAAGGGCGACGCGGCTTGCCTGATGTATTGGATAGCCGTAGGCGCCAGTGCTAATGGAGGGGAAGGCGATTGAACTCATTCCTCTCTCCATTGCTAGTTTCAGGGAATTTCGATACGCCTCTGCGAGAAGTCTCGACTCTCCATGCGATCCTCCGTGCCAGACAGGCCCAACCGTGTGAATTACGTATCGCGCTCTCAAGTTTCCACCAGACGTGATAACAGCTTTCCCAGCAGGAAGACCTTGAGGGTATTGGGTCTGCCGGATATGTTTGCACTCTTCCAGAATCGTTTGACCGCCTCTCTTATGTATCGCTCCATCGACGCCACCACCTCCCATGAGGCTAGGATTGGCAGCGTTAACAATGGCATCAACGGATTGGTCTGTTATGTCTCCTTTCACGAGACGAATCCGCGTAGACCCAATTTTAACCTCCATTCCGCCAACTCCAAATAGCAGTCAGGACGTTACCAAAGATTATTCTTATGTAGATTTCCAAGGCGTAGACAGGGGGAAAACGCATCCTGAAGGATTGAGGACCGCAGGAGACGACGACTTCACCCATCTTGGGTATGTACATCAGAAATAAGTGAACCTAACCAGACAGGTATTAGGGGTGTTCTTAATCGATGAAGAATCTTGTGAAAGTGAAGTTAAAGGCGGGAAAACCATCGGTTGGCACATGGATTGGCATCGGCCACCCAGACATCACGATGTACTTGGCGGATCTCGGTTTGGATTGGCTGGTATGCGACATGGAGCATGGGCCTTACGGTGTAGAGACGTTCCACCTCATGATGCAGTCAATGCTCTACGCCAGAGAGGACTGTATGCCGATGGCAAGAATTCCCTGGAACGATCTAATCTGGGTCAAGAAAGCCTTGGATGCAGGGGCGACCGGACTTGTTGTACCAAGAATCGAGACTGCTGAGGCAGCAAAGAAACTCGTTAAATACATGAAATATCCACCGATGGGAGAACGAGGAGCCGGCCCTAGACTGGCGGCATTCAGAGACCCCAACTACTTTGATTCAGCGAACGAAGAAACTCTGGTAGTGGTGATGATTGAGACGGCGAAAGCGGTTGAGAATGTTGACGACATATTCTCCGTGGAGGGAGTTGACGCCTGTTTTATCGGACCGTCCGATCTCTCGATAGACATGGGAATTCGCGGAAAGACCGATTCCTCTGAGTTCATCCAGAATCTGGACAAGATAGTGGACTCGGCAAAAGCCCATGGTGTCGCACCTGGGATGCACTGCTCCAGTAGACCCGGGACTACAAACATCAACGAGGCGATCAAGAGGGGATTCCAATTTTGTGCGCTGGACAATGACTCTAGGTTCATGATCAACGGCTTGAAGGCATCACTCAGCCAAGTAGTAGGATGGACTCATTAGAGGGTTCATCCAACGCATAGGAGAACTAGCCACCAGACACATACAAACTCTGCCCCAATCCCTATAGAATACACAGCTCAGGGATAGGGGGGAGGGCGGGTGAAGAAGTCCTTGGGGAAAGCCGTTGACAACCCAACGTAACAAGGGTTCCCAAATAACTTCTTCCAGCCTACTATCTATTATCCCGTGGCTATTCTTGCATCGGTGGAAGTTGATCCAGTGGTGGTTTGAGATCAGCAGGCAGTGGTGAGACGTAAGTTTTTCCGCGGAGTCTTTCTTTGAACTCGTCTTGAATTCTCTTCAAGACATCTTGTTTTGTGAGTAGATCCAGTGCAGTTGCAGCCATTACCTTGGCGGCGAAGAGCAAGGACTTGTGTCCTATACTAGTTGCCGATATCGCTGCTATCTGCCATGAATGTCCAGGACTTCCTGGGACGGTGGTTGCGGTCGAAAATTCGACCGTCGGCGACTGCCAGCCGACATCAGCAACATCTGTAGATCCACCCATCACCTCCCCCTCGCCCCAAGGGTCAGGTATACTAGTGTCTATATCTACATCAAGCAGCTTCTCCCATCCAGGTCTTTTCGATTTTCGTAGAGAATCCCTCTTCTGTTCGGGAGGGATGGTCTTCGAGAATTCCTTAGCGAGTTTAAGTTCTTCTTTTGTGTAGACGGGGGCACCGATTTCACGCATATTCTTGACTATGAGTTCGCTGTATTCACGGTTTGAAAGTTTATTATAGCAGCCAGTCAGGAATTCTACCTTGTGGCTAGTGCCAGCCATCAAGTCCGCCCCATCAGCGATTCTGAGTATCCATCGATATATATGGTCAACTTGCTCTCTCTCGGGGGCTCGGACATAATACCAAGAGCGCGCGTATGGTGGAATCACGTTAGGCTCGTGTCCACCGTCTTCGATGACGTAGTGGATTCGCGCCTCTTGGACGACATGTTCACGAAGATAGTTCACTCCAACGTTCATCAGTTCGGCGGCGTCACTTGCACCTCGTCCCTGATCAGGAGACCCGCCAGCATGAGCAGCCACTCCATAGAAATGGAATTTGACAGAGTTCATGGCGTTGCTACTCGTGAGGCGAGCAGTGTTCGTCCGACCCGGATGGTGGCTGATGACGGCGTCCAGACCGTCAAATACACCGTCTCTGACCATGAACACCTTACCGACGAGGGTCTCTTCTGCAGGGCACCCGAAGAACCTCAGAGTCCCTGCTATCCCGTTCGCCTCCATCGCAACCTTCGTCGCAACAGCAGCAGCCATACCCGACGTGCCGTGAATATTGTGGCCGCAGCCGTGGCCTGGAGCCCCGTCCACTACCGGCTCCCGGTGGGGAACAGGCTTCTGCGACAAGCCGGGGAGCGCGTCGTACTCCCCCATGACGCCGATGACGGGCCTACCCTCACCGTACGTGGCTACGAACGCGGTCGGCATCCCTGCGGCGCCGCGTGTGACCGTGAACCCGTGTTTTTCCAGTTCGTCCGCCAGCAGCCCCGAAGACCTGAACTCCTGCAAGCCGACCTCCGCAAAACCCCAAATCCTATCACTAACCTCGACGATCGCAGCCTCGTTCTCCGATATCCAATTAAGAGCGTCCTTTCTTGAAATATGAAATCCCTCCATTCTACTCTTTGTTAATCCAAGCATGTATTACTTATTTATGATTGAAACAGTATTGAAGAAAGTATCCCCTCGGTTTCAGGAACCAGTTGGTAGATCTACGCAGGACAAGTGTTAAGATAATTCTAGCCCCACAGAAATGATTGCGGAGATCTGAAGCGTCCGTATGAAGACTATTGGATTCGTTGTCAATCCCATCGCGGGAATGGGAGGAGCCGTGGGGCTCAAAGGTACAGACGGGAAGGCTACGCTGGGAAAAGCCTTGAAGTTAGGAGCCAAGCCCGTAGCCCCGAGAAGAGCGGAGGTCTTCCTCTTGGAGCTCGAACCCATCAGAGACAAGGTTCGACTTATCGGTGGGGCGGGAACGATGGGGGAGGAGGAGGCCCGTAACTGCGGATATGACTTCATAGTACTGGGGAGAAGAAAGAAAGTAACTACCTCCGAGGATACAAAGAGGGTTGCCGAGAGAATCTTGGATGAGAAAGTTGACCTATTGGTCTTCTGTGGTGGTGACGGGACAGCGCGGGACGTATTGGATGTTGTGGGCACCAGTCTCCCTGTGCTAGGCGTGCCAACTGGGGTGAAGATGCATAGCGCTGTTTTTGCTGTTGGGCCCAACGCCGCCGGGAGGTTGGCGATCAGGTTCCTTTGGGAGAATCTGCCTCTCAGGGAGGCTGAGGTTATGGATGTAGATGAAGAGGCTTTTAGAGAAGGGAGACTATCCGCGGCACTTCACGGGTACCTCTTGATTCCTTATGATCCAGGGCTAGTACAGAACGCGAAGACGGCGAGTCCAAGTACAGAGATCGAGATGCGGAACCAAGCTGCGATTGCGATCTACACTATTGAAGAGATGGAAGAAGATACGATCTACATCGTTGGTCCGGGAACGACGAACCGGACCATCGGGGACTTGTTGCATGAGAAGAAGACCCTACTCGGCGTGGATCTGTTCCTTGGCAAGAGATTGATGGCGAGAGATGTCAATGAGAGACAGATTCTAGATGCGATCAAGGGAAAGAAGGCGAAGATCGTCGTCACCCCGATAGGAGGTCAAGGCTTCATATTTGGGAGGGGTAATCAGCAGATTAGCCCAAGAGTGATCAGGCAGGCGGGTATCGACAACTTGGTTGTAGTTGCAACAAGACATAAGCTTAGAGGGCTACGAAGCCTTAGAGTCGACACGGGTGATCCGAAGCTGGACGAAGCGCTCAGAGGATACATAAAGGTTACAACAGACTACAGAGAGAACCGCATGGTACGGGTGGAATGATTCACTCAATTCCGGGGACGTATGTCTACTTAACAGCCTACATTGGTTTCTCTTGATGGGGCAAAGAGATGGTGGAGGAACCCGCATAAGGTATTTCGGTCGAATTAGTATACTGAAACCTTCGCCACGCCGTCGATTCTTAGAAACTCTGGGATGAGTTCTCCAGGGATCTTTGATTCGGTTATCAAGGTCAGGGTGGGTGCAGGTGAAAGTTCTGGATCGTCGACGATAGCCTGTCGTATCGAGATGTTCCGATCTGCTATTAATGAAGCAGATTTCGCGAGTATCCCTGGGGTTCTGGCGTCTTCCGGGGTGATCTCCACTACTCCGAGGTCAAAGTATCTTGCGACTTCTTTCAGAGAGTGTCCTGCTGACCTGATATGCTTGAATATGATAGATAGCTCCGGGTTTCTTTCGATCTCCTTTACTGTTTGAGTCACCGTTCTTCGGTCCACCTGTGAGACACGGGCTATTCTGACGAAGGAGATCTCGATCTCGTTACAGTAGACCCGTTCTTGCCTAACACTGAGACCGTGTTCGACCAGAACCTTGGCGACCGCAAGCCGTTCCGGATGCCCACTGAGGTGTTTCGCTACTTTGTTCCACATGGGACATACTCACCTTCCATTTTCGTGTGAAGGAGCGAATTTCACCCTCATTGTATTAGATAGAAGGGCTCTACAATTATACTGGTTGTATGGTCTTTTCTAGTTTTCTTCGAAGCCGTATACCATTATTGTTTCAAAATATGGACAAAGAAACGGGCATCGATTTCGAAAGTCCTCGTCGTGATCACCTTGCCAAGTCGGCAGAACTATTCCGGATTTTGCTAAGTAGCCTCGTTCGCCGTCATGTTTGACGCCCAAGCACAGCCAATTGATCATGATACCCGGCAGATCGGAGAGGAGTTATGGATTTGAATGAGACGGAGCAGGTAGGGTAGTGGAGTTGAAGACGAGACTATAATTTGACGGAGAAGTCTTCCTTGACTATATTCAAGACCACGTTGGTTACCGTCCTTTTGACCTCAGGGATCTTGAGGATTGACTTCAGGAACTTGTCCAGACCGTTCCTGTTCTTGAATCTCGCTCCTACTGCAACGTCAAAATCTCCGGTTATATCGTATACGAAGTAGACCTCATCGTTCTTTGCCAGTTTTTCCTCGACCTCACGGAGATGTTTCCCTTCTACTTGGAGCAGGATTAGAGCATACACGTCGAATCCGACTTTTGAAGGGTCGATTACCGGGACATAGGCCTTGATTATATTCTCTTCCATCAGTCTCTTGGTTCTGCTGTAGATGGTGCCAGGAGCTACTTGAAGCTGCTCCGCGATCTCCCGGTAGCTCTTTCTCGCGTCCTCCCCGAGAAGCCTCATGATCTTGAAGTCGAGTTCATCTAAAGCTCCTCTGGATTGTTTCTCATCCATTCTTTCATACCTCGCTCATTTTTTGTTGTTCAATGAGAATTGAAGTTGATTATCTGTTTCTTGGAAAGCTCTTTCAAGTTTCTTCCTGTTCGGTATCGACTATTGCAGCCCCTCCAATTTCAGTTTATGGTCGAAATCCTTTCAGTAGCGCCAACATTATCGAGGCTGCTGTTAGATCTGCGCTTGTTCCTGGATTGAGTTCATGCTTGGGGTCACGAAGCTCTATATCGAATTTATTCAACTCATTCCATCCTGCTTCGGTTAAGCACCCCCCTCTTTGGAGTACTTCATCAGCTCGAGCCGATATTCTCTCCGCTTCGTCTATTCCTCTTTTTCGGGCTATCAGTGTGTCTGGTACATTTGATAATATTTTCAGAAAGGTGTGGATTGTTGCATAGTTTAGGTTTCTTGTCTTCTGATAGGTTGATTCGAACTCTGGAAGACCGGTACAGAAGGATATCTTGAATGCTGTGGTCCACTCCCTTGAAACGGAGTCTCTTTCAGATGAGATCTTGAAGATGTCCCACAAAGTTACGTCTTCTTCAAGTATCGCTCTTTGCGATGAGGGATCTGATACGTCAAGTTTCGAGACTTTTCCGAGTCCCCCTGGGTTGGCAATTCCTATTGCCTCGTATAGATGCACCGCGTCTTCGGGCGTGTTCCTTCTCAAGATCTCTCTCAAATCGTCTCTTATTCTGGAGAGAGACGGTTTGCCGGTTGACTTGGCACGTGTCATACCTGCAGCAACCGAGAGCGGGGTGAGTAAGATTATTGTTCCGAGACTCGTGTTGCCTCCCTTCTGCCACTGCTTGACTTGGGTAACCGCCTCTCTGATTGTTTCTCCTATTCCTGCCTCCTCTATTCGGATATGTCTTAGTCCGATCTCAATTCCTTTCAGAGCCGCGATTTCCATTTCTCTCGCGATTGCAATCCCAGAAGCAAGGAAATGCTCGAATCTAGTATCGGGGAAATCAGCGTATCTGTGAACGTTTCCAGGCTTAGGGGATCCTGAGACTTCAAGCAGAATCGACAACCCGGCACAGGTTCCAATCTCTCTTGCGATAGCTTTCAATTCTCTCTCGGTCTTCATGCGCACCATGGATATAGCCGCCTGGGGACGTTCATAAACTTCAGGATTGTTCTTGTAGCATCTTCGTATCTAGTTATCTTCGGTTCTAGACTAACCCACTTTACATTGGGAGTTCACAATGATTTGGTGTGTTGTTTGGATGAGAGATTATTTAACGAGAAAACCGTCTCAGTTCAACGGTAATTCTCTCTCCCAAGAGATCGAGGATGTTCTTTTCGATTCGATTCTCGATTTCCTCAATTTCAGTTTGTTTCTTCTGTAATCTTTTTTGGGTTCTCTTCAAGTGTTTAAGACCCTTGGCTCTCTCCGTTTCCATCTCACCTATTTCTCGCTTCAGTTCATTCTTCCTCTCCTGATAGGTTCTTCCCTCTTTGGATGAAAGCAACTCTTCTATCTTCTTACTCTCTCTCCGCTTCATCTCCAGTTCTGTATCGAGAATATCTCTGTTCAAGATTGCATCAAGGGTTTTGACTACTTTCGTTCTCTCTTCTTTCTTTAGCGACAAGCGGTTGCTGTCTATTGCCCGTTTCATGGTTTCTATTAAAGAGAGGAAGGAATTGAGTCCTGTTCGCTCAATGTGATCGAGGTCGATCCCATCTTCGCACCTCTTCAACAGCTCGACCTTCTCAGGCGTCAGATCAAGACGCCCTTTCTTCACCAAGAATAGCAGCTTCTTGAAGGGTCTCCGAAGGCTCCTGAGTTGAGCCTTTAGTAGTTTCCTAGCCTTCTTGTCTTCTTCCTCGGCAGTCTTCAGTTCTATCGCTATGGGGGTTTTTTCTAGATCAGTGAGTCGGGTTGATACGAGTTCCTGTCTTTTTTCGAGTTTGGAGATCTCCTCAAGCATCTTCTGTTCAGAATTAATTATGGTTTCAGCTTCCGAGGATATGATATTCGTCTCTTCGATCATCCTGACAACATCTTCGATCTTCCTCGCTCTATTGTACCTGCTACTAACGAAATCATTCAGGTCTCTATTGAGCTCAACCAATCTGTCATACTCCCCCCTGATCTTTCTCATTGTCAATAGAAAGAAAGGGGTTGTTTGATCTTCCCACTTTGCTCTTGCGGAAGCAATCTCAGAGACGACGCGAGCCAGAGAATTTGATAGTGCCCTCAACCGGTCATATGAGACATTATCCGGGATTTCTATCCCCTGAAGGCTGGTTACAATGTTACGTGCCAATCTTCGAGCAGCCCTACTGGCCCGATACTTCCCTCCTCCTGCTTCCCTTCCTAGGTTCTCCTCGCTCTCATTCAAGAGAATCTCGGAAGCTGAGAGGAGACTAGCGATCTGTGTTGACAGCAGTTCACATAGGTCGTAGGCCTCTTCTTTTATCGAATCCAATTCGGATTTGGTTTTGTTTAGAATCCATTCTTCTAGCTCATCTAGGTTGACAACTGTCAGGGGAATGCCTCCGCCTTCGATATCTATCACAAGAATCTTCCAGACGTTAGCAAAGTTCTTTTCGCTCCTTCTGTCTAATCATTTGGCTAGACCTAAAACCGTCTGGTTACAAGGAATCAAGACTTAAATAGACATCGTCTCTTCCTCTAACCAAGCTGGGAATCTGTCCAGTGATCCCAATGAGCGATGACTTCTTGTCTTCTTGGAGGAAGCAAAGACTAGCCAGGTTAAAGAAACAGCTGTCTGATGAGTCACCACGAGAAGAGTCTGAAGTCAAAGTCTTGGGTGACAGAGATACTATTCTACCCCTTTTGAAAGGAAGAGCTCTAGAGATCCTTGAGACCGCTGAGACCCAGTATCCTGCAGCGACGGCTCGGATTGAGGCTGAGTTGGCAAGGCTTGTTAGAGAAGGGGAGCTCGGAGGACCGATTAGCGGAGAAGCACTCTATTCCCTATTCAGAAGATTGGGGTTAAGAGTTAGGCTGGAAACCAAGATCGTATACCTAGAGAAAGGACAAGAGAAAACCTTCTCTGAAAAGCTCAAGGAGAAATAGCTTCATGAGCCTCTTGCTTCATCGTGTGCTGCCGTTTCCCCTACGGGTCCTATAAAACTGTGGGGGGAGAACGATTTCCCTCGTGTTTCAGTCACTCGCGGATAACAGTCTTTCATTTTCTTTTCACTACAGTTGAGCCACGGACATCGGTTCCACATCGGTGGCAGAACCTTGCCCCAATCAGTACGAGTGAACCGCAATTCAAGCAGAATCTTGTCTTTGTCGATGAATCCTTAGCCTTTATCCTCGTCCTTTTTGATCCGTCTGTTTTCGTCTCTTCTTTAGCTGTCAGGGTCAGTGATGCTTTCCATTTGAAGAATCTGCTTCCATCGACTTTCAGTCTTATCTTGGTCCTACGGGAAAGAAACGGTCCAATTTCGGTGGAGTGTCTGTTCTTTTTCTTCGGGTCGATTGTGATCTGGTCCATAATTGGTTTGTGATCTGCCGTCAATTTGATTCTCCGGGGTTTTAAGTCATTGACTGTTCTCATTTCGAGTGTGATTTTAATGTCGGGGGAAGGAGTCTTGATCTTCCTCCAGAGCCTGCTTGTAGAAAATTCAACCCATCTGCCAGCTTCGATCTCTTTATCCTTGCAGAGTTCGACCAGTAAGCTCGAGCGGGGTTTGCTGCGTCGCTGTTTCTGCGGTCTTAGGGTTTCTTTGGATCCGGTGTCCATTCTATGTCACATCCAAGTCTTTTCCAGACTTACTTATAAGGGAGAGAAAATGATTCTGCTTCTCTAGAACCCCGTGTTCTTCTCAGGGTATATCTCTCGGTAGTATTTCAGACGTTTGCCTTTGCAGGAATAAGACAAAATCATCAACCGTACATATTAACATGAACTAGCTCATGTAGATGGGGTGATGAATCAAAAATTGCATACTTTTTTGTACATTAAGGTAGATAACTACGCTTTTTAGTGTGACCGGAAGGTTTCAGTGAATGAGGAAATAGAAGTGGCTCAAACCATCAGTTCTTACTACTACCATCTGTATGAGAAAGCAAAATCCTGCCCAACCTGCGGTAACGCCCTTGGGGAATTGGAAGTGAAAAGAGGAGAAAGCCAATACGCGGTCTTCGTCTGCGAGAAATGTGGTTGGCTCGAACGACGCAGATTGCGATAGTTCTTCAGATAGTCTGATTCAACTAGAGGATAAGGCCCACCAGTTTTTCTCGCCGAACCCCTTTCGCATCAGTTGCATAAACCACGGGTCTGATCAACGGTCAAGCGTGAACAAATAGATAAATGGCTTAGAAAAAGTGGATCGCATCTTGTGGGGAGTGGTATTGACCTTCTTACGGATCCCTCTCTCCGAGCAGGTTGCTATCGTTCAAGAATGATTAAGATCCCACCGATCACTCCGAAGATCGTTCCGATGATGAAGCCGCCTCCGAAGAAGCCGCTCAACGTCGAGAAGATTATTGCGATCAATCCCCCTCCGGTCGTATGTTCCATCCTAACCAGGATGGCTCCAGTCAGCACTAGCAATCCGAAGAAACCGCAGACAATGCCCATAGCCACCATGTAGTATCCGCTTGCCGATCCGAAATAGTATCCGAGATAATACTCCGGATCGAGGTATGTGTAACCTGTTCCTACCACACTCAAGGCAATTCCGTTGGCAACGATGGAGATTCCTCCCAGCAAAGTCAGGAAAAAACCCGCTATTGCATCTCTATCCTCACGAACATACGTTGTCATACTAGTCCCGCCGCAAACGTAAGATCCTAGGCTATGCTGTAATAAGATTGTCTATTACCACGTTTATGTTTACATACGTTTTCAGTCCTGATCTTTTTTGTCTGTTGTCGAGGATTTCCAGGCACCGCAAGACGCATTCGAATGCTTCTTCACAGGGTTTTCCTTTAAATAGTAGGGGAGTAGCAATCCCCATCTGTACCATAGTGAATCTACGGTATTCTTTAGTCTTCGAGACGAAACCTAGGGGACTCCCTGTTCTCACTTGTCCAAAGTCGATCACCAGAACGATCGAAGGTAGCCTATCAATATGCCTTATATTCGTCTAGCAGTTATCTGTATGCCACACTGTCAAAGAAGAAAGCTCGAAGTCTGGAAAGGAGTCTACAATGAGCGCCCCACCAGTGATTGAGACCCAGGATGTCCACAAGATCTACAGACTTGGAAATTTGGAAGTGTATGCTCTCAAGGCGGTCAGCATATCTCTGGTGAAGGGGGAGTTCATTGCAATTATGGGTCCCTCAGGTTCAGGGAAGACTACCCTCCTCAACCTGATGGGCGCTCTTGACCGTCCAACATCAGGAGAGATACTTATGGAGGGGCGAGACATGACTCAGATGAGTGAGGGTGAACTAACCAAGCTTCGAAGACATAAAATCGGGTTCATCTTTCAATTCTATAATCTGATTCCAGTCTTGACTGCATTTGAGAACGTCGAACTTCCAATGCTGATTGCAGGCGCCAGAAAGAGAGAGCGACAGGGTAGAGCGTTGAAACTGCTTCAGATGGTAGGCTTATCTCAGAGAGCTGATTTCAGACCCGACGAACTCAGCGGAGGCGAACAGCAACGAGTTGCCATAGCTCGCGCCATAGCAAACCAGCCAACTGTGATCTTGGCTGATGAGCCTACAGGGGATCTTGACACGAAGACGGGTGGAGAAGTGATGGGTGCTCTACGAACGATGTCGAAGAAAGAAGGAATAACTGTTGCAGTTGTAACCCATGATCCAGTGGTCGCAGAGATGACCGATCGGATACTGCTCATGCGTGATGGTATGATCGTCGGAGAAAAACGAATGACGTAACGCCTTGCAATCTCATCCTTGATCGACACCACACGATAGAACTCTCCCCTAACCCAGATAGATTGATAGACGTCTTAAACAGTTTATCTTGACGTCTTTTCAACTATCCAACAATCTTTCAGAGATCGAGGAAAGCGTGGATTTCGCTGCTTGCCAGGCACCAAGTTAGCCGATCGTGAGTTTCAGTGCGTCGAATTCACAGGAGTCGATGCACTCCAGACAGGTTATACATTCGGGTTCTGAGATCTTCTCCCACCAAGCATCCAACAAGTCTACTGCCATAGGGCAGTCTTGAACGCATTTTCTGCATCGAGTGCATTTTGCGGGTTCTCTACGTATCCCGACCAAAGAGAATCCGCTGAAGACTGCTAGAAAGGCTCCTTGGGGACAGAGGTACCTACACCAGAACCGTACAATGTAGGTAGATCCAAAGAATACGATAAGAAGGATCCCTAACCTTAAAGCAAATAGAGGCGTGAAGAAGGCTGCCAAGAACTCTTGAGTTCCGTCTAGAGTGGATAACTTGTTGAAATCGAAGGTCTCGGAGATCTTCAGCCACCTTTGGGGGAGTTGAGGGATTAGGACGAAAGTCGTACTGGCTGGCGAAACCGAGTTAAATGGGCCTTCAGAAAAGGTTCCAAGAGCATCTCTATAACTTCTCTCGGTCTCTTCGTCGATTCCAGAAAGAACGAATAATCCAAAACTGATGAGGATTATAACAAGAAGGACCGCGAATTTCATTTTCAGAAATGACTTGTGAGTTCTCTGGGAGATCCCGTTTCTCTTCTTGGTCACTGCCGATAGAATATCTTGTATGAAACCGAAAGGGCAGATCCAGCCACAAGCAAACCTGCCTATGACGGCTGCAAAAAGAAAAACCGATGCCAACGCAATCCAAGGGACAGTGTTTCTGGCAAGCATGTATTGAAGGAGGTCGAGAGAACCCACAACAGTTTTTGCATTACCATGCATTGACACCAAAACAGGTATGACGATCTCCCAAGGACCAAGATTCCAGATTCCCGCGTTGAATAGGATGAAACAACCCAACTGGAACAGGCGTCTGATCCATGCAATCTTCGTCATATTCATTCCAGGTGTTCATTGTATGGTGTTATGGAAGTCCTGCTATATCTGGCGCGAAGGTAACCTTCAATAACTCTCGGATATACTCGACTTCATTCCCCAGGAAAGCCAAGGTTAGAAAGGTCAAACCTAACAAGAGAATAAATGCTCCAATAACCTTCTTCTCCGCGGGGGTCATTCCTTCTTGCCTCTTGCGTCAATGCCCAATCGAACCGATGAATCCTCGGCTATCTTTGGGACTGCTCGAACAGATCGACTATTGCCTTCGAAGCGATATCGGCGTGCTGATACTCGTATTTCTCTTTCTCCTTAAGACTTACGATCTTGACCGAAGACCGCGCCAGGGTCGCATAGGCAGCCGCAAAGCTTCTATTCATCTGCTGTTGAAGCTCGATCCTTTCCGCTGTCTCAACCTCTCGGCCAACTCTCTCAGATGAGTCTATGTCCCTGTTTCTTCTTGCAGCAATCTCGCTGGGATCATATTCCAGCAATACTATGACATCCGGCTCCAATCCTTTCACTACCTCCTCCGGAAGCCCTGGGTAGTATCCTCTTGGCGTGAGAATGCTGCAATGCGTATCCACTATCACGTTTCCTTCCATCTCGGCGATCTTCTTAGACGCCATTGCTTGCACGAGTCTATAGTCTTCTGGGCCTAGCTTGCTGCGCATAAGGTCTCTGTTTGTGATTCCGAATTCCTCTTTGGCAGCCTCGAACATTATGTCTCCGAAATTGATGGTACTAATGTCCGTTTTCAGTTGCCCTATCTTCTTGATTATAGTTGATTTTCCTGCTCCCGGAACTGCGGTCAATACAACTTTCAAATTCATCCCTCGGGTACATCCAAGTTTCGGGCAATGGAGATACCATGTCACAACTCCATTGATAAGTCTTTGATTCTTGAAGAGGAGTTTAGAATGTGTAAGGTAGCTAGAATACTTCCCTTTCTCCAAGTCTCTTGGAGAGTTTTCCCCTCACTTCTATCCCTTGAACCTCTTCTAATTCTTCTTCATCGATATCTCTTGTCTTCCGGCGGATCGCTAACCCGCACAGACCGTTCGTCAACAGTCTTCCTCGGATACAAGAGCCGTAGTTACATGAGGGGCCTCGACATTCGTCTTCACCCCATTTGCATACAGACAAGTTCCCCTTCTTCATGAGGGCTTTCTGTTCACATCGGAAGAACTCACACGAAGGATGACAACGCTTTTCATCACGCATCAAGACAGAATCCTCCTTTGAATACTAGTTGCGAAGAAACGAAGATCTCAAGAAATTCGTTGCAGAAACGAGATAACAGCATCTAATACTCCTATTCTACATGCTTTAAATATTTTCGTAATGAATACAGCGAGGACTGGATACTCGAAGGGAAGAAATGATTCCGAAGATATTCATGTTAACCGTTTACTCATGCGTTGCCTTTGGCTGAACGGAGGCAGAAGCAATCCTTGGTACAGATGAGTGAAGAAACGAAGAAACGTTCAATCGTAACTCTTTTCGCGTTCTCCTATTCGATGTGGTTTCTGGGCGTCTTTCTCTGTTGGAGATCCGAACAGCCCGCAGGGGTTCTGGTGCTGGCTGTCGCCTTCTGGTCGAGCTACTTCTTCTACCGAGTATCCCGCCCTAAGAAAGAAAATGAGAAAGGAGACATCTAAAGACCCTTTTTTCTAAGAAAGACAACAAGCATCACAGAGAATAACACTGCAAAGGCAACCAGACAGACCTCAATGTAGAGACCTGCCATGCCACGCAGAGCAAGAATCAGTCGATAGACAACATGAACCAAAACCAAGACTACATACGCCCCTAGCAGAGAAGGAATCGAGCTTTCACCCCGAATCATCCGATTCAAGAAGTAGGATAGAAGACCAGTAGTCCCTGCATGAACCATTATGTGAGAAAAGCTTTCAAGGATCTGGGAGAGAAACCACGTCGCCAGCTCATTCTTTGTAAAGAAGACCGTCGCCTTAACCAGGTTTATTGAGGAAGAGAATCCGATTCCAGAGAAGAATCCTAACACCACTGCTTGTTTTTCATTCTTTTCACCACTTGAAAGCAATCTTGCGACTCCCATGACCTTCAGCGATTCCTCTACGAACGGGAAGAAGAACAACGTCGGAGTAAAAAGAAGAATGCCCCTTCCCTGAACCATTACTCTGAAGTATCCGACGCTCGTTACCTCATACAAGACGCTTACAAGGTTCTCGATCAGCAAGACCGATAGGGCACAGCCAACCGCTCCGTAGATGTACGAGTATATTACTAGGCTTAGAGACACCTTCCCCGGCATTTTTTCTGAACCGAGATACGCCAGACAGGCCAGTATCGGTCCTAGACTGATAATTGACAGGAACTGCAACAGCTCTAGAATCTTATTAGCCCCCATCCACTGACCGAAGCGATTCCTATGCTTCCAATACACGACTTCGTTTGGTGTGAAGATTTCATTGAATGGTCTGGAAGGCTGATTATATGATCGTGATAATAAAAAGGCTGTCCATCCGGGTCATCAGGGAAACGTCGCAGATCTATTATATGTAGGGTTGTCACCTAGTCATCCAGTATCCTGTGGAGGATACACGATGAAGGTTTCACTCACCGATGTTTTCCCGGTCAAGCTTGCAATTATAGGCGGTTCTGGATTGTATCAGCTCTTGGAGAATCCTGACCACCTATTCATTGAAACCCCTTTTGGCAAGACCCCGAGGGTTGAAGTTGGCGAGATCTCTGGAGCGAAGACCGCTTTTCTTCCGAGGCACTCCGCTCCCGGGTCCGCGGAAGTGAGACACGCGGTACCGCCTTACTTAGTGAATTATCGAGCCAACATCTATGGGTTAAGGATGCTCGGGGTGGAACGTATCTTCACCAGTCAAGCTTGTGGTTCAATAAATCCTGCAATCAAACCAGGAACTCTCGTAGTACTGGATCAGTTCCTCGACGCTACAAAGAGCCGCCCATCTACCTTCTTCGACGGGAAAACCCCAGTCACGGTTTGGGCGGATAAGCCACCGATCAAGAGCGTTGTCCATATCGACGTTACTCAACCCTACTGCCCTGAGATAAGGAAGGCGATGATCTCTGCATGCGAAGAGTTAGGGATACCTTTCTTCGGTGCTGGAACGTATATATGTACAGAAGGCTCACGGTTTGAGACCGCCGCGGAGATCCGAACGTTCAGAATCTGGGGTGCGGATGTGGTGGGCATGACGAATGTCCCAGAATGCGTTCTAGCCCGTGAATTGGCTATGTGTTACGGGTCTGTCGCTATGTCGACAAACTACGCTGCAGGCACCGGCCCTGAGAAGATAACCCACGAAGAAGTCGCTCAGATCTTTGGGCAGAATATAGAGAAGGTGAGGAGGGTTCTCTCACGGGCAATATCGGTCGTCGGCAAAACACGCAGGTGTCCCTGCAAAGACGCCCTCTCGGGAGCGGTGGCCTAGCCCCTCTTCTTCCTTTGAATCCCAGACTCCTCTCTCACTGCGCTTATCCTATCTCTCTAGCTAACACAGTCATTCCAGCGAGAGCGAGGATCAACCCGGCAGAGGATATTGTTGGCGGAGATTTCTGTTCAAGAAAAAGCCCTCCAGACATTGCAAGAAGCCCAAAAGAAATCAGCAGCCAGCCAATAATTCGCATTTTTCCTTCCCTTTTTCTTTCGAGATTTTCACGCATAGCCTTCCTTTCCTGATTCACACCGACGGGTTAGGAACTCTTGAGTTGAACACTCCTCCATCCTAGTCTTCTTAAGATGCTTTCGGGGTCTCTCCCAGGGTTTACTCCAGTACGGTAGATATTTGACAGTATTCTCTACTGTAAGTGTCCCAGAATGTAGCGTGCCCTCTCCGAGACCTCTTGTCTCGTCCCGAAGGAGGAAGGACCAACGCCTTCCACTACAATGGAAGCAGCAGCCGATCCCATTGCTGCAGCACCAGAGAGACTAGCCCCGCGGGCTAGTTCCGAGACAAATGCCCCCATGAAGGCATCCCCCGCACCCGTTGGATCTCGAACCTCTCCCAGGGGATAGGCCGGCATCTCAACAGTCTCGTCCCCCCTTAGGATCGTTGCCCCTCTTTTTCCACGGGTCACCACAAGGATCTTCTCGCTTCGGAGGTTCAACTTACCCATTGCTTCTCTTGGCGTCTCGCAGCAGAGAGCCAAGGTAAGCTCGTTCTGGGAGACTTTTACTATGTCAACGAGCTCAAAGAGCCTCGGGTCCACCTCCTTCGTTAGCGTCAGTTCTCCTCCTGAATCGAATTCTCTTACGCACCCTTGAAGATCGACGGAGAGTAGACTGGAGATCTTTCTGGCAGACTTCGCTGTTTCTAGCGATATCTCTCCGGCTACCGAACCCAAATGAATTGCTCTCGCATTCCCATTAGCAGGCATATCTTCCGGGAGAATATCGCTGCAACGGGTTATCAACCTCAGACATCTCTCATCCAGTCCTTCCCGGTATTGGATCTCGAATCTTGAGGTTTTAGAGAGACCGTCCCGTACCAACCAGTCTACGCAAACCCCTCGACGACTAAGCCAACAGACGTACTCTTCCGGAAAATCGCCCCCGACCCGCGAGACAATGGCTGTCTTCATGCCCAATCCAGCCGCCGTCAACGACGCGAAGATGACTGCTCCACCAGGGCTTTTTCTGGTCGGTTGTCCCGGCAAACTGATCTCATCTATCGTCTGATGCCCGACCACAATCAGGTCAAAGGAAACGCCCATGTTTCTATTTCTCCCTGTAGAATTCGGAACTTTTAAGTTGCCCCTATGTACAGTTGAGGACGGTCTTCATGCCAAAGAAAAGGAGAAGCGGCGGACGGTCGAAGGGAGGTAAGGGAAAGACCAATCTGGTTCAGTGTTCCTCCTGTGGCGGTCTTGTTCCCCGCGACAAAGCAAAGCGGTCCACAAGATGGGTCTCATTGGTGGATAGGCAATTAGGGAAGGAACTTCGAGCTCAAGGTGCAATCCTCCCTCACGAGAGAAAGACAAGATACTATTGTGTTTCTTGTGCGGTCCATCGGCGGGTTGTAAAAGTACGGTCGAGAGAACTAAGGAAAAGAGAGTAGTCGTTGCTTTCTGAATGATACGTCTTGACGAGTTTTACAGTCGACCTTAGTACTGCGTTTGGGAGTCGCGGAAATCCTTTTCTTTCGATCGATGAGATTTGGAAGTGGACAGATCCCCTACCCCTTGTCCCCGGTGAGAGGCTGAATTGGCATTTGAACGTCTAGTCCGGAAACTTACGAAGGAGAATCTGTGGCTTTACATTCTCAAGATGCTTGGCGAGAGGTCTATGTACGCCTATGAGATCAAGAAGGCGCTGGTTGAACGGTTCGAGATACCGGTTGCCACCGTGACGGTATATGTCGTATTGCATAAGATGGAGAGAGAGGGGCTCATCCGTACTGGAAAAAAGATCTCTGTGTTCGGGAGGCCTGATCGGATATACTATGAGACAACCGATGAGGGGCTGAAGACCCTGAGGAGGGGTCGTAAGTTCATTGAGGCTTCCTTAGACCGTCTGGGTTAGGCGTATTGCCTACTCGGGATACATGTACAAGTCTTTGAAAAACTGTGATTGTAGAGAGTATCGCGAGAATTGCAATTCCGATATCAAGCGCTCGGAAGAAGCTTGCGATTACTAAAACCAATATTCTCTCTGCTCTCTCTGCAATCCCGATGTTGCTCATGACGATTCCGTCCATTTCTGCTCTTGACCTGATGTAGCTTACAGCAAACGATGAAGTCAGAGCGAGTAACCCAATTCCTAGATTGCAGAGGCGAGCCAGCATGATTGAAGAGATTACGAGGGCTTCCCCCAGTCGATCGAGTGTAGAATCAAGGATTCCTCCGAAGATCGTGGTTTGACCGTATGTCTCGGCTAGTGCCCCATCAAGGGCGTCACAGAGACCCGAAAAAAAGAGGACCAATCCCCCTAGCGGTATGAGCCGGATTTCACTCCTCCCACCATAATACAGTACTGAGGAGAGAAACGCCAAGAAAAAGCCGAGTATAGTTACTTGGTTTGGTGTCAGACCAGTGGAGTGGAGGGACGAAACCAAGAATTGGGATCGTCTACGAAATTCCTCCTTGAGTGCGGTGAGCATACGTCTTCCTCATTGAAACATTCCAAGCAAGGCAAGACTAGGAGACACGCCGATGCATGAGCGCCCTGATTTGACCTTTCTATTGTTCTTCAACCCTTATCTTTTAACCCTAATGCTCTTGCATTCAACCCTGAAAGCTCATAGGCTTTGACTACTCGAGTCATAACTCCTTCCTTCCCCAATAATAGTAGGTGAGATTGGCATTCAGATCGACAATCCGAAGACCCGAAGCCGGGTGCCGGAACCCTGGCTTGCGTAATCTCCGCAATAGACTTGTTCACGTTACACTCCTCCTTTTGTGAAGTCTCAGAGAAGACGATAAATAGTATCGAAGCATGCACAGAGTTTGTGATCTGGTCTATGTGCCAGTGGGTCTTCTTCCATTCTGAAAGGTGTCTTGCAATCCTAGCGTGAAGGTTGCTGCCCTTCCCCAAGGCTGATCCCGTATACACATACGTTCCAGCTTCCAGTCTGTAGGGTTTCTTTCGGACGCTCACCTCAAGAGGTTCCATGAGTTGGATGCCGATCGAGTAGATGCCGCTTCTTGACGGGATAAGAGATAGATCTGGGTACCTACCGGGAGTCAAACATTTCACATCCCGACAACGTTCAAACCAAGAAAAGCGCCACACCTTTTTATCTGCAGTTGACGTTAACAAAGTATACGCTCTAACTGGCAATCGGGCGATAGAATGGGAAGAATAAGCAAAGGACAGACCTGTAGCATAGAAGGGTGCACCAAGCAAGCCGTAAGGTCTGTGTCAGCCGTCAAGGTAAGCGAGGTAGGCTTCAAATTATCCGGTTCCCGCAGAGGATATCTCTGCCTTACCCACTATAAGGAATACAAGAAGAAGTCAAAGAAACGAAACAGACTGGAAAAATGGCGGTTTAACACATTCAGGTGACTTTTAATAGGTAAATACGCACAGCCAGTAGAATCCAATCTGAACAGTTGCCTTATTTAGCCTCATTTGGTATTCTCTTACATTCTACGAATCGATTCCAAGGGGCAGAGATAAGACATGCGAATTCTGTTGATACACTCCGACTTCTTCGAATACAAGGTTGAATCCAAAGCGATCAAGAATGCTGAAGAGATCGAAGACGAAAAGAAAACCTCTCATATGGAGGAACCCCTTGTTGCATTTTGCACGGTCGAAAAGGATGATGGAAAAGCCGCAGACGAGATCGCTACTCGTTCAGTGGAAGCTATCATAGAAGTGGCGAAGAGAGTCAAAGCTGAACGGATAATGGTCTACCCGTACGCCCACCTCTCCTCTTCGCTTGCTTCCTCAAACACCGCAATACCGATTCTTGCCAGAATCGAATCTCAAATCGGAGACAGAGGATACGTGGTTGAACGTAGCCCCTTTGGCTGGTATAAATCCTTCACAATCAAATGCAAAGGTCATCCGCTCTCAGAGCTCTCTCGCAGCATCCACGCGGAAGCTGCTACGGAGACTGTCCTCGCCAAGGAGAGGGAGCATACTCCATCGAAGTTCTACGTACTCACCCCTAAGGGTGAACTAATCCCCATCGAAGATTACTCCTTTGAGAAGGGGGGAGATTTCGAGAAGTTCGTCAGATATGAGGCTACTGAACACAGTAGGTTAGTGACCGTCCAACCCCCTCATGTCCGACTGATGCGTAGACACGAGCTTGCCGACTACGAGCCGATGAGCGATATTGGGAATCTCCGATGGTGGCCGAAGGGCAGGTTGATGAGAAGCCTAGTCGAGCGACAGGTAGAGAAACGAGTTCTTGAACTTGGAGGCCAATACGTTGAGACCCCCATCATGTACGATGTTGAAAACCCGATTATCCGGGAACAAGTCTCGAAGTTCCCGGAACGTCAGTACCGAGTCTCTGGAGACGAGAAACGCGAGTTCTTCCTACGTTTCGCAGGAGACTTCGGTCAGTTCTCTCTCGCCTCCAAGGCGACTCTGAGCTACAAGAATCTTCCTCTCAGGATCTACGAGCTAACCAAATACAGCTTCAGGAAGGAGAGAAGCGGCGAAGTCGTCGGACTTCGTCGTCTAAGATGCTTCACTATGCCAGACCTCCATACTCTATGTGCAGACGTTGATCAAGCAGTCGAGGAGTTCGAAAGGCAATTCAACCTCTCCGTAACCTTGATGGATGACTTCGATTTCAAGTATGAGACAGCGTTCCGCACGGTACGCGAATTCTACGAGTCTAACCAGGATTGGATACTGTCACTAGCGAAGAGGCTGAATAAACCGATCCTTCTCGAAATCCTCGATAAACGGGATTTCTACTGGATACTGAAGTTTGAGTTCAACTTTGTGGAGTTTATCGGCAAAGCTGCCGCATTGTCAACCGTTCAGATCGACGTGGAAAGCGCACAGAGATATGATATTACTTATGTGGATAAGGAGGGGAAGACCAAGAATCCGACGATCCTGCATACCTCCCCCAGCGGGGCAATAGAACGTGTAATCTACGCAACATTGGAGTCAGCAGCGATCTCAATAGACCAAAGGGAAACCCCTCGGTTCCCACTCTGGTTATCTCCTACCCAAGTGAGGATCTTACCTGTGAGCGAAAAGAGTAAGAAATACTGTCAGAAGATCCTCACGGAACTGGGTACTTCGAGCATCAGAGCAGATCTCGACGATCGCGAAGGAACGGTCTCAAAGAAGATTAGAGACGCGGAGACCGAGTGGATACCATACATCTTGGTCATAGGGGACGTAGAGGAGGGTTCCAATACCCTTTCGGTTAGAGTACGAGGGGAAAAGGATGTCAAGATTATGACGCAGAAAGAATTCTTGCATCTATTGAAACCACAACTGGAAGGGAAGGTCTTCGAACCACTGTATATGCCGAAATACCTCTCGAAGAGACCTGTCTTCTTCTCCAGCGATTAGGAAAACCACGTCGAACAGCTTAACCCCCCCGCTATGAAGCGAATTTCTTGGGAGATTGCGTGTGCTTGTCGTTGGTCAGTCTTTTCGGTGTGATCTCAAGAACTGGCTCCCTTGACGTTTCACATATACTGAACCTTCTTCGCCGGACGGCTGCAAATTGTCGTAAGAGTTCTTCGACCATCGTCGGGTATCTATCGGACGGAAGAATGGAAACAGATGTCTCAGCGCTTGAAGGTGCACCCGTGTCCTCGATGTTAGGAGCAACCGTATTCCAAAAACGTTGTACTACGTACGATCCAGCCAGGTTCTTAGGCATGTTCAACGGAAGAGGAATTGTACTTCTTCTCGATAGTACCCCCAGAACTGCCCACATGCTCAATTACAAGTGCCAGGGATTCTGTAAGAGGACCCGATTCAGCCCGGTTGACCATGAAGGAAGCCTAGATACTCAAAGGGATTATTTGAAGTCGATATCGTCGTGGGCTCAGGATTTTCCTTCCGGCTTCGTCTTTGCGGTATCTGATGGGAAACGTATTTCGATTTCCCGAGACGCATTCGGGGTTGGACAAGTCTATCTCGGAGAGAAGAAGCATCTTACTGGTTTTTCAACGGATGAAGCGTTACTTCGTGGACTCGGATTCTCAACTACCAGGGAACTCGAGGCAGGCAATAGCGTATTCCTCTCTCAGCAGGAAGTCGTGAGAGGTAGAAGAATCGACCTTCCTTATCACAAGACTTCAGAGGATACACTATATGTCTCCGCGGAAAAATTGTTGAAGACAATACACAGAGTAATAACCGAAGAGTTATCCGGATTCGAACGTGTCGGCATATCTTTCTCGGGAGGAATCGACAGCTCCATTATAGCAAGAATCGCTTCCAGGACTGAGACAGGCATAAGATTGTACACTGCCGGCGTGGACGGTACCGACGACCTAGTCTTCGCTCGTAAAGCTGCTGAGTGGCTCGAATTATCTTTGATAACAGTATCTCTAACCGTCGAAGATCTTGAACAAGACCTGTTTGAGATCATCTCAATCTTGAAAACAAGTAACTTGACAGAGATCTCGATCGCACTACCGATCTATAGGACTTTCAAATCGATGAAGAACGACGGACTATCCGCTGTGCTCTCTGGTCAAGGCGCAGACGAGATCTTCGGAGGATATCTTCACCAATTAATGGCTTTCAGGGATCACGGCTACCCAGGGCTTTCCCGGTCTATTTGGAACGATATCACCAAGAACTGTCTCAGGAATATATCTAATGAAAGAAAGATGGCCAGATCGAATAGACTTGAAATCCTCTTACCGTATCTAGACCGCGAAGTCCTTCGGATCGGATTGAATATTCATCCAGGACTGAAAGTATTCGGTTTGACGGATGCTCTCCGGAAGGCGGTACTACGCGAGTCCGGACGAAGACTCAACCTTCCGCGGAGCATCGTCTATCGTAGAAAAAGAGCTGTCCAATACAGTTCAGCATCGTTAAAGACCATTAGAAGATTGGCGAAGAGAAAAACAGGTTCAGTCAGCGAATATCTCGACTCTCTCAAAGATGAGGTTTTTATGCAGTTAGAAGAGAAGCAATCAATTGACTAAACTTATTTACCTCTTCTACACGTAACTCGTTCTTTGGGTTGTGGAAGCCCTATGAGCGAGAAAGTGACCATCAGTAAGGATGAATGGGAGGCTTTTCTCAGAGATAGCGAGGAATTGATAGCTAAGTACGATGCTCTCCTCAGAAAAGTGAATGAACTAGAAGAGTCGAAGAAGGATCTGGAGCAGAGACTGCAACTTGCAAAAGAACAGCTTCGAAGGGTTGAAGAGATGGAACGCACTAGAGAAATCAAGGCGGAGAAGCATATAATAAACGACACAGAAAAGATACGCAACCTCCATTCGAAAGTCAATCGTCTCCTTCAGACCGAACTTCCTGAGCCAAGCACAACCCGACCCAAGGAAGGCGTTGAAGTGAAGGAGGAAGTTGAAGTAGGCGTAGTGGAAATTACGCCAAAGGCTGAACCAGCGATCTCGAAAGAGTCAAAAACTGTAGAGAAGATTCTTAGAGAGCGGCGGGAAGCGGCAATGAAACTACTCAAAGAGGATGAGGAAACCTAGTTGAGTAAGAGAACCATTGACAGCGAGATGGTCCAGCTAAGGAAGAGCGATCTGGACAACCTACTCAAGGACAATGAGATGTTGATCGAGCGATGCAGTAAGCTCATCCAGAGAAATAAGGAGCTGGAAGAGAAAATTGTGGACCTGGAGGGCTCAAAGACGACGCTGGGTCTTGGACGATCCCAGCCTTATGGAACCAAGGCAATAATCGCGTCGATTCTCTGTCTGGTGGGTGGATTCATCGTTTTCACTCAAGGTATGGCTTTTGTCGTGAACTACTCGGCTCTCGTTGACCCCTTCGTAGGGTACCTTGGATATTCTCCCTTGTACACCTACTTGTCGGGGGATAACTACCTTATGGGCATCGCCGCCGTAGGAATAGGCGGACTGCTGTTAGTATGCTCGATCTTTATTCCAATCACAAGTCCCAGGATGGTCGGTGGTTTCATCCTCTTCTGCTCACTCGTCTCCTTGCTCGTAGGAGGCGGTTACGGGCTGGGCTCAGTTCTGGGAATAATCGGATCCATTATAGCCATTACTTGCGGAGACTAATCCCTTACTGCGTAGAGTTCCATGAAACGCCTCTTGCTCTCCTTTGCGATTTCTTTTCTCGTCTGCTTCCTTGCTATGCCTTATTACATCAGAAGAGCAAGATCTAGCGGCTGGGTCGGCCTAGATGTACACAAGACTCGGGAACCACCAATCCCAGAGAGCGGCGGTATCGTCTGGCTCTTCTCCTATCTAATCTCTATTTTCCTGCTTGTTCCTCTATACGACGGCAATACCCAGTTGAGGATTATCGCTGCTGGAACGACAGTCCTAATTGCAGGGCTTGTGGGGATGGTCGACGACGCGATCGGGTTTCCGTGGCGAGTCAAATCCCTTCTCCCAGTACTAGCAAGCATCCCGCTCGGTGTGATGCGTGCGGGGATAACCAGCATGCATATCCCTTTCGTTACGATTATCGACCTAGGAATCCTATACTACCTCATCGTCATCCCAATCGCAGTGACGGCTAGCTCGAATGTCGTCAACCAGCTTGCAGGACTGAACGGCCTCGAAGCAGGCAGCTGCTTGATCGTAGCAGCGAGTCTATTAGGATGTACTCTGATTGCCGGAAATCAGTTCGGCTTGATCCTGCTTGTTCCGTATATCGGTGCACTCTTGGCATTTCTATGGTACAATAGGTATCCAAGCCGCGTCTTCCCAGGGGATGTCGGCACTCTTGCTTTCGGCGCTACTTTCGCAGCTTTCGGGGTTCTCTGCAATCTTGAGCAGTCAGTACTGATCGCTCTTATTCCCCATATCTCCAACTCCATACTGATACTGATCGGCTTCGTGAGAGGGACACCCCCCGAATCAATGATGAATGAAGATCTTGTCTTCTACTCGAACTCTCCTTACTCGCTTCGATGCCTCATACTGAAAGGTATGAAGATGAGAGAGACATCTCTTGTCACAGCCATTCTCATTATAGTAGCGATTTTCGGAGCAGTCTCTATCTTGGCCGTGGGTAGCTAGCCGATCCTTTGAAAGCTGACTACACTCAACAAGTGTCCAAGCAATCCTTGACTACGACTGTGAAGGGATCACCAACAGTGATAGCAACAATAAATCCAAGAGTCAAGAATGGAAGAAGACGAGTCTTCTCTCCAGCGTTTCCAGATGGCCAGTGATGCACTCGGACGGCAAGAGAGTACACAGTCGAAGCTAAGCTTGCGTTGACTAACATTGAAAGAGGAATCCATACTGGAGCTGAGATCGAGGATAGTATAGGATTCACCTGGAAAGGAAAGACGTGGGAGACGGAGATTACTGCCTTCATGTCCGCCCCTCCGAAGAATCCTAATCCGAAGAAGAGTATAGCCAGAGACACTGCTGCCAATACCGAGACTACAAGCTGTAAGCTACGAGTACTTCTAGTCCATCCCAAGGTCAAGAGAGAGAAGAACTTGCTTGCCGGAACGAACCCTAGCCAGATCATGTTCGGTATCTTTCCATCTTTGAGATCGATCCAAGATGCTACTGAGAGCCAAGCGAAAACATAGAACGTCGTCGGAAGCAGGTTGATCATGACATCTTGTTCGTTGTTGAGGTTTTATCCTCCACTGCTCCTCAGAATCTTTATGGAACCCGCCAGCTCTGTAATTCCTATAAGTTGATCGAGCTTGGGAAAAGATCTTGACGCATAGAAGGAAGGGGGTATTCCCGTCGTGGAGGATTGAACGGTATTTACGGCATTACGGAAAAGGTTAAATATGCAATATACGTAAAATTGCTTCAAGGTGGACAGCATAAAGAAACTCACAGTTATGCTCGATGACGAGCTCGACGAGCGATTCAGAGAGGCCATCTTCAAGAAGAAGGGGCTCAGAAGAGGAAATCTCACCGCAGCCGTACAAGAAGCCATCGAGCAATGGATCGAAGAAACCAGAGAGACGGGGTAGCCGAATGGCTGAAATAAGACGTTACCTCGAGGTACTTCGGGAGAAGAGAGAGGAGTACGACAGACAATCCAAGGAGATCACCAAATATATAGGAACCCTTGAAACCCTCAAAGATACTAGCCAAAATCCCATAGACCAGCAGTTGTACAGACTATGGATTTACATATCAAAGGAAACGAACAGTCGCAGAGGGGATGACCTGGCTGGACTCGAGTTCTCCCTGCAACTGGCGTCACAACTGGCAAAGGACTTGGCTTCATTGAAAAGTGTGATCGTTTCTCTAGCATCAAAGAACGATGAATTGTTGGAGAAACTCGAGGAGATTGAGGATAGAAGCAGGGACTACAGCGAAGCCTTCAAACTCATCGAGGTAGCCAGGGAAAAACAGAAGGAATGGATGAAGGAGAATCGATGACGCGATACCGTAGTTTTACTACCGTAAATTAATATGTACCATCACATAAGTGGGCGTAATGTACATCAAGATACACTCAACCTCCTAGGGGGAATGGGAAGATGTCGCTTCTACCCGACAATGAACGGCTACAGCTCTACCGGAGGTCTGATGTTCGTCAGCTGCTCAGCTGGACTGTACAAGGCCACGAGGAGATTAGACCTCTACCCGGAAAAGAGGGCGACCACTTCCCAGAAGTCAGCCGCATTCTCGGCAGCCCGGAAAGAGGCATCTCCCTCCTCGAGGAGCTGGCAGCGGCTGGATTCTACAGGAGAGTCAAGGCAGAGGTAGAACCTGTCTGCCCGGAATGTGGCGATACCAAGATTTTTTCCAGTTATACGTGTCCTTTCTGCGAGTCTCATGACCTAGAGAAGGGGAGCCGGCTTGAACACTACCCATGCGGTCACGTGGACTTCCAGAAAAACTTCTATAAAGACGGCCAACTTGTCTGCCCTAAATGCGACATTGAACTAAGGCTCTTAGGAACCGACTACCAGCGCATAGACAACCTATTCCACTGCAACGATTGTAAGCGAGACTCCAGCGTCCCAAAAATCACATGGGTGTGCGCCGATTACGGTCACACATTCTCCCACGAGGAGGCAAAGCTGAAACCGGTCTACGGGTACACGTTCAACGAAGAGCTCCGGAAAGAGGTCGTCGCCCACTGTTTGATTGAACTACCCTTTGTCAGATTCATGGAGTCTCTAGGATACCAGGCGGAACCTCTCCAAGCGCTGAGTGGAAGTTCTGGCGCCGAACACGTCTTTGACGTCGTGGCTAAGGGAGGAGACCAGACCGTAGTCTTCGCTCTAGCAAGCAGCACGAATGAGATAGGCAGGGAATCTGTTCTCAACTTCTTCGCAAAGTTATTCGACGTGAAAGCCGACCATGCCATCCTGGTCGCCATGCCTGGCCTCTCCGAGGATGCGCGCAGACTAGCCGAATTATACAGGATAGAGTATATCGAAGGAGAGCTTGTTGAAGAGATCCTCGACAAACTGCCTCAACTGATCCCCAGAGCAGGAAGACCCATCACCTCGAGAGAGAGAAACCTCAAGATAGAAGCCCCGGAAAGAACAGCGACCAACATAGCATCGACGAGGGAAGAAACCGAGAAAGAAAGGGAAGCAGAATCGACTACAAGACCCGAAGCGGGAGCGACTAACATCAAGATAGATGCCCTGCAAGAAGCGATGAGGAGATTCATAATACCGACAAGAAAGGAACGCAGAGAAGAAGAGGATAAGCTCATTCCCGCCACCGAGAAAAGCAGGGAGAAAACAGCAACCGCACTAGATGTCAGACCCAAACCGTCTTCTTACTCTGAAAGCGCCGTTGAAGCGGAGAGCTTAAAAGAAATCGTGGAAACGCCCATCCACACACCTGAGAGAATCAAGGAAGAACCAGAATCTACGAGCATCACCGAGCCGACTCACACTACTAGAGTCTCGACAGTTGAGATACAGCCACAGAGGGATACAGAAGTTCTCGACCGCCTTAGAGAAAAAGTCAAGATAGAGAAGACGAGGCTCAGGGATATACTATCTCGAATCGAACTGAAAGCAGAAGAAGAGACGCAGCCGCAGAACGATGCATCACAACAACGACACGTTCTAGTGCAGAAAACAGAAACCAAACGCAGACAAGAAGACCAGATCGCACTTGATCTAGAGAAGCTCGAGAGACTTGAAAGAATCGGCCGACTGTTACGGGTTATTGCCTCCGTCATTGAAGAGACCAATATTCCTGAGGAAGAACCCAGAATTACCACGGAGGAGACTCCTGACGTGCAGGAATCTACACTTCTAGAAGCAGACATCTCTCTTGCGAGAAGCTCAGAAGAAGATCAAAAACGCAAGATGGATTTCCTACATGAGGAGATGAAGCGGATTCTTGAATTCGGGAAGGAACAGGGAAGCCCACGAAGCTAACTCCAGACAACGTTACAATCATACTGAAAAGAATAACGTAAAAGTATAACCGAGGACCCTTTAGAGGGCTGGTTCTCTACACCTATTCACAGGACGTTTCCAGGGATTGTTCTTCTTGTTGCTGTCGGAAGCGAATAGAAGATGATACCGCGTGCACTATCCGAGAAGGTAGCCGACAAGCGGTTCGTCTGGTTGGTATTTATTCTTTCTCTGGTGATGTGTGGAGTAGTACTCTATTTTCTCTACTTGTCGGTTGAGGCCTACTTCGTAATTGCCACTCCTACTACGCCGCCTCCTTCAACGATGGACGGCACCGTCACCAACGGAAAAGCCGAAGACGGCGCCGAAGGTTCTTCCATACTGTCGTTGATGATTGTGGCGATAACGTCACGACCAGCGTTGTTCTTTTTTTACGGTCTTTTCCTATCTCTAGTATTCCTGAATGAGCTTTCTTACCTTCCCCTGGCAATCCTTCACGAATATTCATTGCGACGTACCCGTCCCCTACGCCCCATAGAAGAGTGGGATAGGATTCCTCTGGTCTCCATTGTCATTCCAGCGTATAATGAGGAGAGAGTAATAGAACACACGTTGAAGACACTCTTAGAGTTGGATTATCCGAAGAAGGAGATTATTGTAGTGAACGATGGAAGCACCGATGGCACCGAAGCCATCATGAGACCTTATGCACTTCAAGGCAAGATCCAACTCATAAACCGACCTAATGGAGGCAAGTCCGCAGCCCTCAACCTCGGCTACAACCTCGCAAGAGGAGAAATAGTCGTAAATATCGATGCTGACGGGGCGATAGAGAGAGAAGCGATTACTCGACTCGTTGCTAACTACCAACGAGACCCCAATGTTGATGCAGTTGGAGGCAACGTGAGAGTTGGAAATCGCACAAATATCCTGACGATTCTTCAGGCAATCGAATATATCAAAGGATTAAATCTCAGACGACGGGCATTCGACATGCTCGTAACCACAGACGTAATCCCTGGGGCACTAGCGTCTTTCCGGAAATCTACATTGAACTGGGTTGGAACATATGAAAGCGATACGGTAACGGAGGATATGGACCAAACCATGAAGCTGGTCAAGGGAAGAAGGACCGTATTGCATGAGCCTAGAGCGATCGTGTACACAGAAGCCCCTGAAGACATTCTGAGCCTATTCAGACAGCGAATGAGATGGAATTCTGGTACCGTCATGGTCTTGCTTAAGCATAGCGGACACTGGTGGAGACACGGTTCCCTCAGCTATGTCGCCTATCCGTACATGGTCTTGAGTACTCTTGTTGTCCCAATAGTCGAACTTACATCCATGATTTTGACAATCGTCTACGGTGCTCTTGGCAGATGGATAGGGATGACACTTGTGTTATCTCAATTCCTTCTTCTTGAAACGATCCTTCTTGCACTCGCAATCCATATCGATAAGGAGGATTGGCGGTTGATGCTTTACATTCCTATATACGCTCTGCTCTACCGATACTTACTGGACATCATGCGGGTGGTCACGTATTGGGAGATGTACCGAAAGAAGATAGGTTGGACTAGGGCCAAGCGCTACGGAGACATAGGGAAAAAAATCACCATAAGATAGGATGACACAGGGCATCCTATCCTCCACGTAACTCGTATACCAACACGTACCCATACGTGTAGGTTTCCCAGAACCTTACAAGTCTCAGGTAAGGCTCCCAGTCGAGGATACCTTTACGCATGAATGAGGGGGGAACAGCCGTTGAGACGACGAGATACTTAACCGGATTTCTCTCCAACCAATCCCTTAGTTGATGCTGCTCTATTCCGCTGACATCCATGAACCATCGTTCTGTGTAGTAGCTGATGATGGGAATGAAGTTTGTTGCTCCCTGCTCGTAGTAGGGGTGGATGTTGTCTCTCAGCCAAGACACGGCTTCGAAGAATGCTGGATCATGTCTCGGATCAACCATACTGTATGAGATTTGAAATGCTGGAATGAAGTTCACGAAGACAAGCAGGAGGAGGATTAGAGTCAGAAGAGATTTCAGCCTCACTTCCTTCAGCAAGCTACATATCCTCTCAGTTCCTAGACCGATGAGAACACAGACGGAGGGAATCCATCCTATGAAAAACCGTATGTTTCTTCTAGCGAAGAATGAAGAGAAGAGGATTGCGCAAATAAACCAGGACAGGAAAAAGAATCTCCGTTTCTCTCTTAGAGATTTAATATCAAAGATGCCGAGCAGCCCCAGAAGAAGTAGCGGTACGGCCTTCATATCGATAGCGGGAGGAGGAAAGTACTCTTTAATCAATTCTGGTCCAACGAAGACCGTGGGGAGGGCCTCGAGGTACCAATACCACGAAGATGGACTCTCGACCAGTAGCGGTCTAAAGAACCCCACTATAGGGATGTATATGTCTCCTTCACTCGAGAGACACCACAAGAACCAAGGCACAACCACGATCAGGAACGACAACGTAATCCATCGGAAGGCTCTTAGCCTTGACCCGATGGTTCCGACGTAACGGAGGATAAGTATTACTACTGGTAAGAGCAGAACAACCGCCATATAATCGGTGAGAACTGCAAGACCACAGAAAGCCCCTACCAAAAAGAAGACTCCAGTGTTCTTCTCGGTCTCCCTTAAGAGGAAGTGGACAGCAACGAAGACGAAGAAGAGTTCAGGCCCGAATTCTTGTATTTCATTCGTCCAGCGGAAGCTTATTGGGTTCAAGTAGACCAACAGCGAAGCGATGAAGCCTACCCTCTCGGTGAAGAGGAACTTCATCATCTTAAAGAGAAGAAGTATAGACAAGAAATGGAGGGTCTGTTGAACGGTGACTGTGGCCAGAAAGCCTTGGTGGAGGTCTCCACCGAATGCTGCCCACACAAAACCGCCGAGCCAGGGAAAGAAGGGGGCCGAGTATACATCGTAGTAGGTCGAAGCTCTTTCTTCTCCGGGCCTAAATCCGAGAGCGAATACGAAATGTTTTGCGTTATCGAGGTGGAAACTCCCCTCCCAACTTGCTGCCCAATAGTTCGAGGCAACATACATCTTAGCCACGAAGATGGGGATGAGAACGATGAATAGAGTCGTCTCATTGAACATCCAAGACGAGAGGTCCCTTGGTATTTTTGAGGTAGAATTACTCATCTCGGCGAGATAACTCCTACTCTACTGACGGGTCTGATATGTCCTAAACCATATATTTCATTATTGGCAGACGGGCTATCTCGAAACCTATAGTCGGTCTATGAAGAATCGCATGAACATTATCAGATGATACTGGAATTCGGGATTTCATCAACCCAAGGATTTTGGAGTGAACGATATGAGAAGAGAGATTGTGATGTCTGGTAGATAGAACGAATTGAAAGATTGCCACGCTTCATGACGTTTACAGGAAATGTAAGGAGACTCGTTTTTCGATAAGGGAGGCTCAGAAAAAGATGCCTATGACCCCTTGATTAAGAAACGGTGAGAATGGGGAATAAGATGCCGAGTCGATTGGTGTTTCTAGGGTATCTGAACCAATCTCGCACAGTAGCCCTCTGGAGACATGGAGATGTCAAATTGGTGTCCAAGATATTCTCAAAGAATATCCGAAAGACAGTCATTGAGCTTGCCCAGAGTTTCACACATCTTTACATAGCCAACTCTCTGGAGAAGGTGAACGCAAATTCGTTAGATAGATTTCAGAACGAGCTGACGGCACTTCGGAGACTCCAACAACACCCTGAACTAGATCCCTGACATACTCAATGTGAGATACCCAACAATCTGGTTCTACTATGTAGAGGGAACTAATCTCTTTTCAAAGCTTCGTTGCATCAAGAACCGAGACAGGATAACGTATCTAGGTTTTAGAAAGGGCAGGGTAGACTCTATGTTACACGTTAACTCCGACTTTCTTATAGACAACAATGCCGAGAACACCATCTTGGGTACTGAAGGGAAGTTCTACAGCATCGACCATGAAAGTTTTAGTCATTCCAAGTCAAGGCGACGACTTTACAAGACTTTGGATATAACTACACTCCTATCGAGTCTGATCGCGCTATCCTCCTACAAGTATGCCGCTTTCGTCACAGGATACTTCGAAGGATACTACTGCAACTACGACAAGGCAAAGATCGTCTCTACAACGAGACTATTCTCTCTACGAAAACTAGTCTTCGACGTGAAGAACGGATTCAATACCATAACAAACATGAGTTCATTGGAGAGCCTGATCCCGTCCTAGGTCCAAGAGATTCGGTAGACTCCTACGAGACCGAATCTCCGGGTTTCCCAAACTCCGACTTTTACTAGGTATGGTTGGGCATCCAAGTATTCTCTGGTTTCGTATGGAAATTCACTCTCTTCATCGAGTTCGATTACCAGCCAAGTGGCTTTCAGATCTTTAAGTTCACCAATAAAACCGCTCCCAGAAGACTGTAGATTCACGAAACGATTACCGGAAAAGTAGGCTAAATACAGGGCCATATTAGAAGCCCCTAAATCGTCTTCCCCCATATGACCCTTCAGATACCCAGCAAGCTGCTCGAAGCCTTGATCATTCCCGGTTAGTTCGACTTCCCAAATCAACCTCTCCGTTGTGCCGACAGAAGCCAGCAACAACCAGGCAGTAAAAGTCACCACCAGAATCCCTCGAGACAGTTTCGCGGAACCTCTATCCTTCATAAACTTGGGAATGGCATACCATACCTTTTCCAGACCCAATGTAGAGAGATAAGCGATAGGCGGTGTCCACTCAGACGTGAATCGCATATTCTTATAATAGAGAAACCAACAAGACAAAAAAGGAACCATAGTAATAGCATGAAGCCGCAATCATCTTGCCAAGTGTCCCTACTAAATATGGCAACCAGTAAGAGAATTACCGCTAGACCCCAGGTCTCAGGAGCGTGAACAATGTAGAAATAGAGGGGGTCATGGGACCCCCAAGTAACAGCACCTGACCCTGTCGTGATACTGTACAGGAAGTCTCCATAGACCAGCCAATTCCAAGCAAACCAAGGAAACCAGACAATAAAGAATGCGGACACTCCTTTCACTAGATTCCAGTAGTCCGCAGATACGATCTGCCCAGTGCGCATATCGAGAGAGAAGCCATTGTTCTTTCTGAACTTAGGATGAAGAACGACGCAGGCTATCCCACCAACTGCAAAAAGCGCCGGATATCTTGCTAAAGTCGCTAGACCCGCGGCTGCACCCGCTATCCACCAGAACTTAGGTCTCCCACGAGCAGCCTTGAAGATAGAATACGAGGATAGGACTAGAAAGAACAAGGTCTCCCCATGAACAAGAATATGATTTGTCCAATAGGACATCGCGGTGTTCCCTAGGAGGAATATAGCTGTACTAACAGTGGCGAATCCACTACCCCTAGCTTCCTTAGCAAATAGATAGAAGACGAGTCCGGCTGCAACAGTGAAGCCCGGCTGGACCAAGCTAGCCAACAAGAGGCTTTCCCCCGTGATTCTCCAGATGCAGGCAACCGTGAATGGGAATAGCGGCGGACGGATTACTTCAAAGAAGCTAGTGTTTCCGAAAGTGAACAGCCGTGCATTGGATAGATATACACACCCGTCCCAAACTGGGATGCGCATTTGAACCGCGAAGAAGAGCTTCCAAGCTAACACCCCAAGCAGTAAGGCTACGATGAGAAGGGGATTTGAAGTACGCCCAGCTGCGTCTATGTTATTCGGTCTGACAAGCCTATCTTCGCTTGATCTCATTTGAAGCTGTTCTTCCAGTTGGCGTATCTTTCCCTCAAGAATCGTATTTCTTACTGAGAGTTCCTTGTCCTGACGGATCAGTTCTTCACATTTCTTGATCAGCAGATCATTTGTATCCAGAAAGGCTTGCCATTGCTCTCTGCTAATCTCGACTATCTCACTCACATCTTTCCCTCATCAATACAGCCTCAAGGTCAACCGTCGCGTCCTGTCGAATGTGAGATTTCTTTCAATTCCTTCGGAACAGTATTGAAAGATCCCGCTTTATATTGCTGGTGAGACATATGCTCTAAAGTGTTCGGGTGTCCATACCCGTCATCAAGCAGATCTATCTAGCGTTGCTTCTCAATTCTGATGACTGTACACGCCGGCTTCTCATATCTCTTGATGGAGACAGAACGATCACCCATAGAAAGGCTGCAAATCAGAATAAGAAATCTTCCAGTTTAGTAACCCCGGTTATCTCCTCAAACTCAAGTCCAAGCGCGTCGAATACCTGCTCGAAGGTTGACCTAACGTAGTCAGTGTACTTTCCGACATCCACCTCCTCGACTCTCGCAAGTTCAACCGGTTTCACTCCGAGAGCATCATTGGTCTTCACGAAGCCAATTATGTCACCGGGTTTGACTTCTTGACCGTTCTCAGCCAACAATCGGCCAGCCTTCACATGCTGCGGGGTGGTCTTCAAGTAACTCTTCAACGGTTTTCCAAGCATTATATTGATCGCCAGGTCCTCCAGCGGGAACTGGCGATTCTTCAGTCTCGTATAGCATTCCTGGACTATATTCTGGATCTTTTCTTTTGCCCGCCTAAAGTCTCCCTGATTCTCAACTTCACTCATTACGTCTATGGCATCGTAGAATGCCTTTTTCAAGAATACCGGCGTGTTCCGCTTCTTCCCTGTCAGTCCTTTTATGTCGACACTGCCATCTGGAAATACACCGAAATAGTTCTTCTTCCTCGTACTGAACGCTACATACCGATATTGCTTGTCTACTTCGAGCTCGATTCCCAGTTTCTCCCTCGACCATTCCAAGAGACCGTTAATCTGATCCTCTGACGGCTTGCTCAAGAAGACGCTGTCTGTGTCACCGTAGATGACCTCGATACCCAACCTCTTCGCCTCTTCTATCGCCTCATTGATGGCGTATCTGCCTAGCGCAGCCGTAGACTCGGCGACACTTGGACAGTAGAGTGGGAAGTGCTCGGCCCCAAAGACGCCATAGCTCGCGTTTAGGAAGACCTTGAGTGTGAGTTGGACTACGTTGAAGAACTCTCTCTGCCCTTCGCTCAGGCTTGTATCTTTTGCCTTCCTTTTGTACCATTTAACCCTCAGGTCTCGTAGCGATCCGATTATCTGGCTGGATAGCCCCCTGTGGATTGCACAGACCCAGTGTGATGTCCCAGGTATCTTGTTAGAGCGGCATTGTTCATGCGGGCAAAGTATTGTCTCGTAGGAGAGGTTGTATTGCTTAATGATCGACGGGTACAGGGAGGCGAAGTCCAGGACGGAGACCCCGAAATGTACTCCCGGGGTAGGCTCTATGACGACTGCGCCTTTGTATTTCTTACCTTTTATTACTGCCTCGGTTGACGTGACACCTTTGTACTCGAATATGTCTTCGGATCGAGGGATTATCCAGTTTCTGCGCCTATGTTCGTAGTACATCAGGCTTCTGATCCAGCTTGAGACCCCTTGCCTAACTACGTCTTCGAAAGACATCCTCGCTATCCGGGCGACGAGTGCGATCAGCCTCATGAGAAGATCGTTGTTCATGGAGGATAGACCGAAGGTTAGTTGAGAGTCTCTGAGGCAATAGTTTGCCAATTCCACATAATTCAACTCTGCGAACGGTTTCTCTAAGGGGATCTTACTCTCATTGAGGAGTGCCTGAGAGACTTCGTCCAGGGTGAGTCCCCTATACCTCTGCCCGAAAGCATAGATTTGGATAGATTTATTGAAGAAGAACCGGTACAGATCAAGGTGCAGACCGTACCTCAAAGAGACAGAGTTTCTTCTAGAGACAAGCGGGATCTGCTTACGAGAGAATCCTAGATTCAGAGCCCTTTGGTATAGGTATCTGAGGTCGAACTGATCCCCGTTGAAAGTCAAGATGAACGGGAATTCTGTGAGCACCCGCAAGGTTTCGAGGATTAGTTCGTCTTCGCTCTCGTAGTATTCTGGTTCAAGTTCACCTAGCGCGTTCTCGTCTCCTTGCTCAATCCCATCTCTTCTGAGCAGTAGGACCCGCTGTTCTCCTTTCGAGTCCACGACTGAGACACAGATAACAGGGTACAGGGCTTCCTGAGGATCAGGAACCCGGTTGGCTACGGGTGAAAAAACCTCTATGTCGACTGCTGCCCTTCGAAATCGAGGGATTTCTTGTTGGAGTAGCCAAGCCCATTCGAGGGCGAACTTCTGCATCTCCTTCGATTCTTCCACGAATAGGTTTTCGATTTTCTTCTCGACTTCCTCCGAGAACTCTTCTTCAATCCTCTCGATCTTTCCTTGTCTAAGGGAGTATGGAATGCCAGGTATGAGTTGTGTGTCGTAGAGGTAGCTCTCATGGTATCGGATTCTTGATTCCCAGGATTCCGGCAAGAATTCTCTTATGGAGTTGCTCTTTCCGCCGATCGACAACGGGTCTTTGGCAATGATCTCGGCGTACTCCTCCTCTGCGTCTTTAAGAGCGTTGAACTTTGTAATCAACTTGAGTTCCTTGAATCCAGGGTGCTCCATGACTTGATGGTTAAGTTCTGCCTCCTCAGGACCGAGTTTCGAGAAACAGTAAGGGAGATGACCGGAATTATCCCGCCACAGAAGGATCTTCCCCTCCTTTGGATCGTAGAATCTTAGGGCTGCAACCATTCTCTCTCCATCATACGTTGCTCCAACAAGGAATGCCTTCTCGAAACTGTCCGTCTCCTCGGGTTCAAGCCTGAGTTCATCTATCCTCTTGGCGAGGGTGTCTACAGATTCCCCTTGAAGATCCTTCCGTTCTTCCTTCTGTATGCTATAGCCATCAAGAGTTCCCATCTGACTCACCATCTGCATGAGAACTTTCTTGGGTAAAGGCTTTTGGGAACAACAGGAGATTACGTTGTCAATCGTAACGAAGGCTCATTTGGTGACTTAATGAAAAAGGCTTCGAACCTCAGGGTTCCTCGCAGGAGGTCATGGGCTCTAGCTGTGGACTCCATGGTTCTCATGGAAAAAAGGGGGCTCAATTCTACTCTTGCCATGTCAGTTTCAAGTCAAACAAGGAGGGACTTGTCTTCGGCGGATCGCATGGCGGCTAGACGTCTTGTAATGGAGACCACTCGTCGTCTGAACTTCATAGACAGGGTGTTGAACTCTCTTCTGGCTCCAAGTAGTATTGGAAACCTGTCGAGGAAGACACGTGCTTTCGTAAGACTATACGTATTTTATACTTGGTTCGGTCAAGGCAATCGAGAAGCAAGGGGAATCGCGGTTGCAAGGATGGGTAGAAGAGTTCTGGGGTGGAAGAGCCTTAATCCTGTAGAGCACATCCTAGGAAGAGCCCTTATTTTCAATACGAACCAGTTATTTGATGGACTGGATGAGTTTGAGACCGTTGCTTTAAGGACATTCCATCCAACCTGGTTCGTGAGATACTGCTTCAACCTGCTCGGTCGAGAAGAGACCTTGAGATTTTTAGCAGCCAACGCTCAGGTTCCACCCACATATCTGCGCATCAATACTCTAAAGGTCCAGACGGGGGACATCGAGTCGATACTTGGGAACCAGGGAATTTCCGTTGTTCCTTTTGAGGGAATAGAGAATGTCTATGAAGTGGTTGGATCTTCCCGACCACCAGTTCTCTCGAAGGCTTATCGTGAGGGGCTGTTCCAGATTCAGGACCCTTCGAGTTGCCTGGCTGTTCAGGTGGCTGACCCACAACCTGGCTGGAAGGTGTTGGACGTCTGTGCAGCTCCAGGAGGGAAAACAATCTACTCGGGGCAGCTCATGCAGGATGAGGGTCAGATTATCTCGATCGATCTATCAGAGAGACGGTTGGGGATCCTGAGAAAAACAGTCCGAAGAGGAGGGATAACCCTTGTGGATATGATCCTAGCCGACGCCTACAATCCTATTCCTTTGAGGGGAGAGTTTGATCTGGTTCTATTAGATCCACCGTGTAGCAGTACCGGAGCTTTCTGGAAAACTCCTTCTGCGAAATGGCGGATAGATTCCAGATCATTAAAAGGGTATGGGAAGATTCAGAGCAACATGATCGATTCCTGCTCCCGAAACGTGAGGGAGGGGGGGTTCTTGGTCTATTCCACGTGCAGTATAAGTGTCGAGGAGAATGAAACAGTCATCGAAGAATTCCTCAAGGAACACGCCGAGTTCCGACTTGTGGAATCGCATCCCTTTGTGGGGCGACCAGGATTCCAAGGGAAGACCAAGTGCCAAAGGCTCTACCCGCACATCAATCGGACAAATGGGTTCTTCTTGGCTAAGATGCAACGCCTCAACTGAGTTATGTACGGTTCTTAGAGTTCTCGATTGAACAGAGAGTCTCGAAGAGTACCTTACACACCTGAATCGCCGTGATACCCCTATCGTAGATTGGTGAGACTTCGACCAAGTCCATGCCTACGATTCTACCATCCACCAATTCACGTATCAAGTCTATCAGTTCAGTCGTCGAGATCCCCTCCGGTTCTGGATTTCCAACCGCAGGGGCAAAAGAGGGGTCCAAGACATCGGCGTCAACTGTGACGTAGATCTTATTGAAGTCGCGTATCCTTCTCTTTATCTCATCCCTAATCGAAGACACGCCAGATTGAACTATGTCTTGTGAGGTGAAGAAGGAAATCCCTTCTTTCTTCGCAAATGCCAGCTCCTCCTTACATACTGCTCTGATCCCCACTTGAACCACCCTGTCTCCCCCAACCTTCTCGACAATCCTCCTAACGAACGTCGCATGCGACAGCCGAGATCCCTGATATTCATCTCTCATGTCCATATGGGCATCGAAGTCCAAGATTCCTACTTCATTTCCCCAAGCTTGAACTACCCCCAGAGTAATTGAGTGTTCACCACCCAACGTAACTTGGAACCTTCTACGCTGTCTGTTGATTTTAGTGACTGACTCTAGTCTTCGCAGCGTCTCCTTCAGATCGATTGCTACATCAAGATCTCCCAGATCACAAATCTTGATTTCCTCAAGGTCTACCCCGCTTCTAAGGCTCACCGTTTCCAGGTTCCTTGAGGCTTCTCGAATAGCATTGGGAGCGAAACGTGACCCTGGTCTGTAAGTGCTTGTTCCATCGTATGGGACCCCGAGAATAATATACTCTGCCTTTTCCTTCGGACAATCGACTCCTAGGAAGTTGAGAGAAGAAGAGGTGTAGAGATCCTGATACGAATGGTTGTCTCTGTACAATTCTCCGTTGCCTCTCGAAGGATTCGTAAGGATTTACTCCTTTCTCATTAAAGACTTTTTAAGTCGAGGTCGTCCAGAGAATCGCAGTCCAACCATGACGAGAACAAAGAAGCTTGGGAAAAATATCAAGCTGGCAGTATTCGATGTTGAGGGGATTCTTCTAGAGGCCAAGGTCCCCCCGGTCTTTTCTGGTGGGGGATACCTCCTTTTCGAGGCAGCCCGACGGAAAGGACTCTTCTCTTTTGTCCGCTTCGCGGTTATAAGCCTATTCTACCTTCTCAGGATCTTCTCGATCGAGACTGCCCTGAGAGAGGCTTTCATGGTGTTGAAGGGGTTCGATCGATATGCCTTGCAGGAAATCTTTGATGGACTCGTTATTCGTCCTGGCGTATTCGAGACAGCCCGCGAACTCAGAAAACGAGGGGTAAAGATCGCACTGGTCAGCTACGGTCTTCCCTTATTCCTGTTACAGCCTCTTGCAAGCAAGTTAGACGCACAATACGCATACGGCGTGAAGTTGGAGATGAAAAACGGCCGAACAACGGGTAAGATCGGCGGGGTCATTAGTGGAAAAAATGGAAAAGTCCTCATCCTGAACGAGATATGCAGGCTAGAAGGGATCTCTCCCACAGAGTGTTTGGTTGTGGCAGACGATCGGAACAACTGCCCCCTGTTTAAGGCCTGCGGCCTCTCGATAGGCTTGAACTCGGACAGGGATCTGAGTCGCTGTGCAGACATCATCCTAGAGAGCCAAAACCTCTCGGATGTACTTGTTCCTATTTTCAATCCGACCAGCACGACATCTGAGAAGCGTTCCCTTACTGCGCATGACTTTTCCAGACTTCTTTTCCACATCTCAGGTCTCTGGGTTCCCTTCTTCGGCATACTCCTGGGCGTCCACACACTCCTTTTCTTGATCCTATCGGCCACCGTCGTCTACTGTATCTCGGAGTTCCTGAGATTAACTGGAAGAACCATCCCAGCCATCACCAGCATCACAACCTTCTCGGCTAGAGGCAGGGAACTCCGACAGTTCGTATTAGCACCGGTTTACTTCGCTCTAGGGATATTCATTGTCTTACTCCTCTTCCCAGACTCTTTTGGTTTTGCCGGAATAGCAATCTTGACCTTGGGGGACTCGACGGCTTCACTGGGACATAAGATGGGGATAACAAGGCTTTCCTTCAATAAGCTCAAATCCTTAGAGGGAAGCCTTGCAGGTTTTCTTGCGGGGATGCTGGGCGCTGTCCTATTCACTGACCTTCGTTTTGCAGTAATTGGTTCATTCGCTGGGATGCTGGTCGAGTCTCTTCCAACACCGATCGACGATAATTTTACGGTCCCTGTCTCTGCGACTACAGCCATGTATCTCGCAGCGTTTCTAATCTAGAGGCATATCGACACGGCATCGACGCATGTTTGGGCGTTCAGTTCCTCCAAGAAAGCGACGACAGTCTCCTTAAATACCGATCTTAAGGATCATATCTAGGTCTATGGACGAGGCGGGTGGCACACTTGAAACTACGAGGCAAGTCTAGACTGATGCTAATTGCCAGTTATTATGCCCTGAGCGGGGTAACCTATCTTGCCATATCCACGATTTCTCCCATACTATGGTTTTTTCCAGGGAGTCTTGCCGTCGTAGCCTTTGTTGCTTCATATGCTCTGTACTCAAGAAGGGGGTGGGGATGGCTTCTATCTGAACTAAGCTCTGCCCTAGGCATTATCTTCTGGGGAACCAGCTTGTACGCGTCTTTGCAGGTAATGGGTAACCCTCTTACCGAGAATGCTTCAACCTCCGCAGACACGATACTTGCCATGAACGTTGTCCTGGTTGTGCTTGTGCTATTCTCGGTAATCTCACTACTTTACACCTATATGAACAGGAATTCCTTTTCAGGTCGCCGATGACCGCCTCCTTCGTACTGCAGAGGGATTGATCACCTAATGAAAGAGGTTCAAATGAAAGGCTTCGTTGAACACACGCGCGTCAAGGATGCCTTGAGCAGATATCTTAGCGAAATGAGGGTCGAAAGGCTTTGCCCTGAGCAGATCCCAATAAGTGAGGGTCTAGGCAGGGTATTAGCGGAAGACGTCGAGTCTAGGTTGGATGTACCTCACTTCAATCGATGTGCAGTCGATGGATACGCGGTTAGGTCGAACGATACCTTCGGAGCATCCTCAACTAGCCCAATAATCTTCGATCTAGTTGGAGGTGTAAGAATCGGAGAAAAACCTACTGTTGACGTGGCAAGACTAGAAGCAGTAGAAGTAGCCACAGGGGCCCCTCTTCCTAGGGGGGCAGATACCGTCGTAATGCTGGAGTATACTGAAAGAATCAGCGAGCGTAAGATAGAGGTCTATCACTCTGCGACCCCATGGACCAACGTTTCAAGGCGGGGAGAGGACGTTAAGAGGGGGCAGAAGGTCTTAGAGGAAGGGACTGTTCTCCAGCCTCAAGACCTAGGCATACTTGCTGCGATAGGTGTTACCCTTGCAAAGGTTGTGCGGAAACCAAGAGTCGCCATATTATCGACCGGAAACGAGTTGGTAGAGCCTGGAGAGAAAATCGAGTTCGGTAGAGCAGTGGATATTAACCGTGTCATGATATCGGCAGCGGTCGAGGATGCTGGCGGCGAGCCTATAGACCTTGGGATGGTTGGTGACGAGGAGTCTGACATCGAGGCAAGAATATCAGTGGGACTGAAGACGGCGGACATAGTCTTGGTAAGTGGAGGGACATCTGTCGGTACACGGGACTTGGTCCCCAAGGTGGTGCATTCACTTGGAGAACCTGGGGTAATCGTCCACGGCATGTCCATGAGACCTGGAAAACCCACAGCCTTGGCCGCGATCGACGGCAAACCAGTCATACTACTGCCGGGATATCCTGTGGCTGCGATCATTGCTTTCAATACTTTTGGACGAACGGTGATGGCAAGGATGCTCGGTGCACCGATAGGGAAAACCCGAGGGCAGAAGGTCCATGCGAGGATGCTCAGAAGAGTTCCGTCAAAACCAGGTATCCGGGACTATGTCAGGGTTCTAGTGAAGAATTCTGAGACAGGCTTCGTGGCAGAACCGATCAGAACCACTGGTGCCGGGGTAATCTCCTCCTTAGTTAAGGCGAATGGTTTAGTAGTGATCCCAGAGGAGACGGAGGGACTCGAGAAGGGAGAAGAAGTAGAAGTCACCCTTTTGAGGTCTCTGGAAGAGTGAAGCCATGACACGAAAAGTCTTTCGGAATCTTGTCTCTGTTGAAGAAGCCAAGAAAAAGCTGAAAACACATTTCACCCCTCGTTCTGTAGGAGTGGAGAAGGTATCCCTAGAAAGATGCTACGGCAGAGTTCTAGCTGGGGATGTTGAGGCCCCCATAGACGTACCACCCTTCGACCGGGCCACAATGGACGGATTTGCAGTCCACGGCGAAGATACGTTCGGGGCCGAAGAGGACAGACCCAAGGCTCTGAAGATCGTTGGCAAGATTGGTGCAGGAGAGAAGCCGAGTTTAGATATCAAGAAAGGAGAAGCGGCGGAGATCTCGACGGGTGCCCCTATCCCGAAAGGAGCCAACGCCGTCGTGATGGTGGAGTATACCCAGCAGCAGAGAGATTGCCTGAATGTATACCGCCCTGTCGTACCAGGAGAGAATATAATGGCTGCAGGTTCGGATATCATGGCAGGAGAACTGATTCTTAGAAAAGGATCTGTCATAACGCCCCGAGAAACTGGCGTCTTGGCAGCATTGGGTGTGACCGAGGTAGAATGCTTGTCCATACCCAAGGTGACGATTATCTCAACCGGGAACGAGATAATCGAACCTGGAAGCCGACTGGAATATGGAAAGATCTACGATATAAACGCACGTTCAATCTCCGACGCAGTTGTCGAATGTGGAGGAGAACCGATATTCCTGGGCGTAGTGGAAGACGATCCTGATGCGATACGTCTCAAGATCAGTGAAGGTCTTCAAAAAGGGGACATATTGATAACGTCTGGAGGCACGTCTGCAGGAGTGGGAGACCTGCTTCATCAGATCGTCAACAGCCTAGGAAAACCCGGAATCATAGTTCACGGGGTTTCAGTAAAACCGGGCAAACCTACGATCATAGCGGTTCTGGACGGAAAACCCCTGTTTGGGCTACCCGGATATCCCACCTCGGCCTTAACAATATTCGAGATATTCGTTAACCCAATACTCAGAGAGATGGCAGGTCGGAGAGCGGATGCGGACAAGAAGACTATCGACGCCAAGACAGCGGAGAAAGTCTATCCTGCGGGAGGAAGGCGCGAGTATATGCCGGTCAACGTCATCAGAAACGAGAAGGGGGAATACACGATCTATCCGGTTCCTGGTGGTTCAGGGGCTATTACGACACTTGAAGAGGCAGACGGCTTCATCGAAATACCTGGAAACAGGATTTTCCTCGAAGAGGGGGAACACGTTCAAGTCAAGTTGTTCAGTTCCGAACTCAAACCGGCAGAACTGATGATAATTGGGAGTCACTGCATCGGAATCGACATCCTGTTGGAACTCGTCCGAAGAAAACACCCTGATTTCAACTGCAAGGTTATCAACGTAGGTTCTTCCGGAGGATTGGCAGCGATTCGTCGTGGTGAGGCGGATATCGCAGGAATACATCTGATGGACGAAGAGACCGGTGAATACAATATCCCATTCCTCGATAGATATGGGGTTACAGATAGGGTTGTTCTGGTTAGGGGGTATAATAGAAGGCAGGGTTTGATCGTTGCGAGGAGCAACCCGAGAGAGATCAATAGTCTCAGGGACATATTGAGGGAAGACTTGTCTTTCGTAAATAGGAATCCCGGATCGGGGACTAGGATCCTCTTAGATATGAGACTCAACGAGATTGCTAGATCCGAAGGGATCGAGCTTGAGCAACTGACCTCCAAGATTAGAGGTTACAGGATTGAAGCGAAGTCGCATACCGCGGTAGCTGTAGCAGTCCTCCAAGGTAAGGCGGATCTTGGTCTCGGAGTCGAGATAGCCGCAGATAGGTATGGACTTGACTTCATTCCAATCACGGAGGAACATTACGATTTCGCGATTCAGGCTGAACGTAAAAGCAAGGAGGCTGTCCGAGTCTTCCTAGACACGTTGCGTTCTAAAGACTTCAGAAGCGAGTTGGAACAACGAGTTCCAGGCCTATTCCCGACCGATGAGACTGGGAAGACGATCAGTTCTCCCTGAGATGGGATCCTCTGCATTCCGGTCTACGTTGAAGCCTAAGCAGCTGGATAGGGGTCTCCCTACTTTGAAAGAGTCCCCTCCCCTTCTTCGATGTTGTTTCTGGCGTATACTCGTGCAAATGCGGATAGACTGAATAAGAGAATCAGCACCAGATCTATAACAGAATAGGATACGAACATAAGAGATGATTGACCTACCGAAAAATGTAGGAAGAAAGTTATAGAGCGTCTCCCCGAAGTCTTATTGGTGAAACATGTGAGAGTTGTTTCAAAGGAGATCGAATTCGATACAGAAGCCAGCGGGAGGAGATTGTTCTACAAGAACCTCTCAGAGACGGTTTCGGATACCGTCGCCGGGTCCAAGTTGAGAAACGGTGTGGCTACTGTTTTCGTGACCGGGTCTACAGGAGCCTTGATAACTATCGAAGATGAACCGGGTCTGAGAGAAGATCTCACCAGAGCACTGGAGAAGATTGCCCCAACCGGGATTCCCTACAAACATGAAGAGGCATGGCACGACGGGAACGGACACTCCCATATCAGGGCGTCTATCTTGGGGTCAAGCATCGCAATACCGTTCAAAGACTCAAGGTTGACACTAGGAACCTGGCAACAACTCCTTTTTGTTGAACTGGACGTAAGGAACAGACATCGAAAGCTCATCGTCCAGATGATTGGCGAGTAGAGGACATCCATCTCTTCTCTGTCAAATATGAGTATCTTCAAAGCAGCCAAGAGAACAGTAAAAGAGACAACCAGCCATTCAGTATCTCCTAGAGAAGCAGTAGGAATTCGGTTTCATCGAGACAGCATCTATTAGGGGAAGTATCCGCGGTAAATCAAGGAGACCAGCCCCTTTTTCACGTACATTTTTGTACTCACAAGTCTTAAATTTTTCAAATTATGCAGTTTAGAATCCATACGTCAACAAATGGTGAGATATGTGCAGTCAAATAAAGTATACTTGGACGAGGATGAGATTCCGAAACAATGGTACAATATACTCCCAGACCTACCTAAACCGTTGCCACCGTACATCGACCCAGCCACAAGGGAACCAATGAAACCCGAACCCCTCCTAGCCCTATTTGCAAAAGAATGCGTGATGCAAGAGGTCAGCCAAGAACGGAGGATAGAGATACCCGAAGAAGTGCGCGAAGCCTACCGACTCTGGAGGCCGACACCCCTATTCCGCGCCACCCGCCTAGAGAAGGCTCTCAAAACCCCGGCGAAGATCTACTATAAGTACGAAGGCGTAAGTCCCCCAGGAAGCCATAAACCCAACACCGCGGTCGCCCAAGCCTACTATAACATGAAAGAAGGAGTCGAAAGGATAACCACTGAAACCGGAGCCGGGCAATGGGGTTCTGCGCTGGCATTTAGCTGCGGAATCTTCGGAATGAGATCGACCATCTACATGGTCGCAGCAAGCTATCGACAGAAGCCCTACCGAAGGATCATGATGGAGACATGGGGAGGCGAGGTGTACCCAAGCCCCAGCGACAAAACAGACTATGGAAAAAAGATTTTGAAGGAAGACCCTGAGAACCCGGGAAGCCTCGGATTGGCCATAAGCGAGGCTATCGAAGACGCAATGAAGAACGAGGACTCAAAATACGCGTTGGGTAGTGTCCTGAACCACGTTCTCATGCACCAAACGGTAGTTGGTCTCGAGACCCAGAAACAGATGAAGCAGATGGACGATTATCCAGACATGATCTTTGGATGCATAGGTGGAGGAAGTAGTTTCTCTGGACTCTACTGGCCATATTACTACGACAGAGTTTCCGGAAAAGCCCCCAAGGAGACCGAGTTCATAGCCGTAGAATCCACAGCCTGCCCAAAGGTCACCAAGGGATACTACACCTACGACCACTTCGACGCAGCACGAATGACCCCCATGGGCAAGATGCACACACTCGGTCACATGTTCATCCCACCACCAATCCATGCCGGCGGTCTACGTTACCACGGAATGGCCCCAACCCTATGCCTTCTGAAGGAAGAAGGAATCGTACAGAGCGTGGCATACAACCAAAAACAGACATTTGAAGCAGCACAACTATTCGCACAGACCGAAGGCATCATACCTGCACCAGAACCTGCACACGCCATCAAAGCTACTATCGATGAAGCAATCAAATGCAAAGAGACTGGCGAAGAGAAGACCCTCTTATTCCTACTGTGCGGACACGGCCACTTCGACATGCAAGCCTACGACGACTATCTCAGCAAAAAACTGCCTGCCTATGAATATCCGACGGAAAAAGTCGAAAAAGCCATGCGAGAACTGAAGGAACTATATCCTTGGCTAGACATTGAAATCTAGCTCAGAACCTAGGAGTGCGTAGATGGCTCAGCGACGACCACACGCACCTTTTTTCTAAGAACACATTCAATTGACTGATTCGTTGACGAGTCCCAACCGGTCACCCTCGTTTCTCCATACCCGGTCATCTTTACGAGAAAAGACTCTCCGACTTCACCTCCCGGCATTCCTCCCATCAAACTCTACGACATGCATCGAATCCTCAGCGGGCTTCCTCAAACAAGGGGAACGTACACCCAAAACGCTAAAGAATAGTTGACAATATGACCGAGTGGTTTGGATCAAGTCCTGACTCGCTGGATCCATATCACAGGGTAGGAACCGAAATGAAAGAAATCCACTCGAAGAGAGTGCAATCAGTAGAACGGTCCCCGTTCTACGTAATTGGCGACTATGCGAGAAAAATGGGATTCAAAGATATCATCTATCTCAACCTAGGAGAACCGGATTTTGAAACACCCAAACACATCAGAGAAGCAGCAAAGAAGGCAATAGACGAGGGGTACACGCACTATACCGGCGACAAGGGATACTACGAGCTGAGAGCTGCAATAGCAGACCACTTGAAGCAGACCAGGGGAATCGACGTGGACCCAGAGGATGGAGTCTTTGTGACGTCAGGAGGAGCCGAGGGAAACTGGTGCGCACTAATGGGAACTGTAAATCCAGGAGACGAAGTCCTAGTCTCAAGCCCGCTGTATCCAGGGCATAAAATTCAGATCGGGCTTGTAGGCGGAGTCCCCGTAAAGGTTCCCCTAAACGAGAAAAAAGGGTTCATCTGGTCCAGGGAAGACGTGGAGAAGGAGATCACAGAGAAAACGAGGGTCATACTCATTTGCAGCCCCAACAACCCGACAGGGGGAGTCTTCACGGAAGAGTGCCTAGGAGAACTCGCCGAGATCGCTAAGGAACATGACTTAAGGGTAATTTCAGACGAGGTGTACTACACTTTAACATACGAGGATACTAAGTTCGCAAGCATATCCTCGATCCCAGGAATGCTTGAGAGGACCATCATCACCAACAGCTTCTCCAAAGCCTACGCGATGACGGGGTGGAGAGTAGGGTATCTAGCGGGAAACCCAGAGGTTGTCAAAGGTCTTCTGAGAGTACACTACGCATCGACGATCAACGCACCATCAATAGCACAGAGGGCTGCGTTGGCAGCTCTAACAGAATCGCAAGACTGCGTTTCAAAGATGAAAGAGGCCTATGCGAAGAGGCGAGAGAAGCTGGTCGAAGGCTTGAATAGAATAGAAGGAATCAGATGTACAGCCCCCAACGGGGCGTTCTACGCTTTTCCAGACATCTCCGGGTTTGGAATGAATTCATGGGAGTTCGTGAAGTATTTGATAAGAGAAGCCCATGTTGTTACCAGTCCGGGGGGAGGATTCGGACCTGAGTGGGACGGGTACATAAGGATATCTTATGCGAACTCGATAGAGAATATCGAGAAAGCCATTGTAAGAATCTCAACAGCTCTAGACAAACTCCAGAGAAAGTAATCAACAACTCAATCCGAGTCGGATGAGAAGACACTGAATACTGGATTGTTCCCGTATTGGAGTACTGGACGAAATGACTACTATTCAAGAGGGAGAGGACATTCTTCTCTACCTGGACTCTAAACGGACATATCTCGTGAGGGTAAAGCAGAACAAGAGATTTCATACGCACAAAGGATTCGTCGACATGAACGAGCTCTTGAACAGGCAGTTCGGTGACTCGGTAATATCTAGTACAGGGGAGAGATTTTTTCTCCTTAGACCAGAAGTTCGAGATTATGCTCGGAAGTCATCGAGGAGAACCCAAGTGATGTACCAGAAAGATATGGCGCAGGTTGTATTTCTCTCAGGCATTTGCAGTGGGTCTCGTGTGGTTGAGGCAGGAACGGGAAGCGGTTCTCTGACAATGGTGCTTGCCCACCAAGTCAAACCCGACGGGAGGATCTACAGCTACGATGTCAGAAGAGAGATGCAAGAAACCGCGAAGAAGAATCTTTCGAGAGCAGGATTGCTGGACTACGTAGAGTTGAAGCAGGGAGACGTAACGGAAGGGATCGAAGAGGACGAATTGAATGCGGTGATATTGGATTTGGCTACACCTTGGCGGGTTGTCACCCATGCCAAAGACGCGCTCGAACCGAGCAGCAGTTTCATCTCATTCAGTCCAACAATAGAACAGGTTGTGAAGACAGTAGAAGAGTTGGAAAGGCATTCTTTTGTGGACATCAGAACCGCAGAGTTCTTGATGCGGCGATACAGAGTCAAAAGGAACATGACGAGACCAGAAACCTTGATGACTGGACACACAGGGTATTTGGTGTCAGCAAGAAATACTAACGAGCCAGTCAAATCGAAGGCGTAGTATTCAATCGAGTAGAATCGACGAGTCCTGCTGAGGATTCAAAGTCATAAAGGTCCTAAGAGGATCTCAAGGGTCACTTCGAGGATGCCAGAAGCCAATCCTTTATATCGGTGATTGCAGAGATCGCGGGAGATTCCGTGCAATCTATGGGTGCTGTCTGGAGGCGGTCTGCCTCCACAATCTTCTTGTCAAAGGGAATTGCACCGACGAGAGGTATCTGGAGTTCGTCCATCGAACGCTCTAGGAACTCCCGTTCCTCATCTCGTGAGATCTTGTTCCCAACAGCTACGATCTCCCCAATATCGAGTTCTCCTGCGAGACCTCCTATTCTACGCGCAGTCTCCACAGACTGCCGTCCTGGTTCTACGACAACCATCATCAGCGTAACCCCCTTCGATGTTCCTCGGCCGAGGTGTTCAAGTCCTGCCTCCATATCCATTATCACAATCTCGTCTCTTTCGAGAACCAGATGTCTCATCAACGCCCTCAACAACGCGTTTGCAGGACACATACATCCCGATCCCGCTGACTTCACGGTTCCAAGAACCAGAAGACGAACACCGTCAGGGCCATGAATTCCGTACTTGTCAACAATGTCGTCGACTTTGGGATTCAGCCGGATTATCGCCTGCAGACTCGAAGACGGGGAGAAAGAGGTACGCTCTTCGATCAGGTCGGGATTCTCTGAGATCGGCCTTAAAGATTCAAACTCGCGAGAAGATATTCCCAGGGCGTAAAAGAGATTCATCGCAGGGTCCGCATCGATCGCTAGAACCTTGAGTCCACCCCTGGCAAGAAGCCTGGCGAGTGTACCTGCCAAGGTTGTCTTGCCGACCCCTCCTTTCCCTGCCACCGCGATCTTCAGTCCTTTATTTGAGACGTTCGAATGCGGAATCATATCATCCATCCAACCACGTTAGGGACACGTCTGGCATGTACTCTTGTAGTAACCGCAACGCTATCTGAGACACGTATACGATGCGTATTCCCCGTATCTCCAGTTTCATCAATGCCCCGGAACACTTAGAGCCTCATACCCAGAAAAGAGCTTTTGGGTGTTGTGTTCTCGACCGCAGTCTTTGATCCCTTTCGCAAGACGTACTTGTTCCAGCTACCCGTGAGATTAGGATTGAAGGTTTGAAGACTTGAAGGTGCTGGGTTTCAATGAGGCGAACATAGTGACAATAGTCGATAGCCTTGCTGACAAATATCCGAAGGGAACAGACAACCCTAGATGGTATAGCAGAGAGACCATGCTTGAGCTCTACAGAACAATGCTTGAAGGAGATCCCTTACCTCAGAAGTAGTTTCCCTTCGGATTGCCGGTCTTCGAGTTCCACAAGGGATCAAGCTTACGACTTGCCGTGTTCATAGATAGCTTTCGAGTTTACTATCGACGCCATTCTTTGGGGTTCCCGAGTCTACTCGATCACTCAGCACCTCTTGGTTCCTTTCTCTCTCACTATTTTCTGAGAAGGTTACGCGACCGTAAACTCCATCGTAACCGGGAACGATCTCTACTTCGTCACGTCTAGCAGCGAGGATTGCATCTGCAATAACCGAGCCTACCAATTTCACGATGTTCTCTTTGCTGGAGGATAATAGGATCTCGAACTCATTTCCGAGATTCTCGATCAACTGTGTGTGAATCCTTTGGACGGAGGGGCTATAAAGAGAACCTGACCCGGTTATCGTGGTGATTATCTCGGATAGAGGCAGGAGATGCCTGTAGGGGATTCTATCTTTGGGTATGAATCCAAGGGGACGATCAGAGAGTTCAAGAACCCTTTGATCTACACCCTTCGTCAACTTTCTGTGACAGATCGGGCAAAGGTTATTCAACTCTACGGCCTTCTCAGGTGGAACTGAGAATGCACATTTTCTGTGTCCTGTCCAGTGATATTTCCCGTAGGCAGGGTTCACCTCGATCGTGCCTTTAAGAACAGACTTGTCCTTGTCTCTGATCGAGCCGATAAGCAGATCGTAGGTGGGTTCTTCCATCTCGAAGAAATTGACTTCTCTACCGAGTCTCCACGGCCAAGGACTATGAGAATCGCTATTCGATACGAGTACGTACTTGTCGAGTTCACTTAACCGCCAGTTCATCGGAGGGTCCGAGGAAAGCCCGGTCTCAAGAGCATGTATCTTGTCTGAAGCCTCTTCGTAACAGTCATCGACGGAGTCGAAACCGCTAAACGCGCCGAACAGGCTGTACCAAGGTGTCCAAACGTGTGCCGGGATCAATTCACACATTCTTGAGACGCCTGTAAGCTCTTCAACCAGTTCTGCCGCGGACATGCCGAGATTAGGTCTCCCGTCTTGCCCTAGATCTCCGAATCTTGCTAGGCGGTCGTTGATCTGGTCGACGTCTTCGAATGAAGGTGCTAGTATTAGATGGTGTATTCGCTTTGATTTTCCTTCGAATTCGAAGTTGGTACAAACCTCGGCAGTCAAGATGAAGCGTACATTAGAATCTGGGCTCTGAGAAGGCTTGAAAAGACCAATGCCCTGTTCATCGCTAAGCGTACTGACAAGTTCTTTCAGCCAATAGGGATGCGTGAAGTCACCGGTTCCCAGGAGATTGAGCCCCTTCTTATCCGCATTCAGAGTTAGATTCTCCAAGTCCATCGCAGGGCTTGTCGCCCGGCTATATTTGCTGTGGATATGAAGATCTGCGATTATCCTCACTCTCGACTACCTTCAGACTGTCTCAAAGCCACGGTTCCATCTACAAGCCAGTTGATCTCGAAACGTCCCCTAGGTATTCTTTACAGCAGGGGTTTCTGGATCTGCTGTTCCTGCTTCGTTTGACTGGTCATCTTTCAACTGATCAACCAAGATCTTCCAGTAGACTACTGGCCCAATCATTAGTAGTGTTAGAAGGGTTACTAGAAGTAGGGAGTAGACGTCAAACCTCCCTTCAATCAAAGACTGAAACATCTCGAAGAGACCTTTTCCAGTGTACGCCATCAAGAGCGATAGTGTCGTCTTTCCGGCGAAAGTCATGATAAAGAAGAGTCTCGGATCGAACTTGAGAGTTCCACAAATAATACCCGCGAGGTCGAAGGGGAGAGGAGTGGCTGCAAAGAGGAATATTGCGCCAGCCCCGTATCGACTGAAGACCGTTCTTGCAGCTTCTAATTCAGACCTATCGCCGATCAACTTCTTTCCTCCCATTCCTAGAAGATAGCCACTGAATTCTCCAACCGTGGATCCCAAGCCGGAGGCGACTGCAGCACGAAAAGGATTCAGTCTTGTTCCTGCCACGAATACCGCAACGTAACCTGGAACAGGAAGGAAGATCGAGACTGAGGAGATCAACTGGACTAGGAATATCCCGAGGTAACCATATGTGAATATGAGATGTCTGAATAGTTCTTTGAAATAGTCTATCAAGCAGTTTCATCTCAATACGTGTATTGGGGAAGAATCCCTGGCGGAGGCTGACGATTTTCCAGTCTTCCAACGCGAACATCCAGATCGGACCGTACCTACGATCTTGACCGGTCGGTCACTGTAGCCCTCAGACACAGAAAGCAATCGGCGGTCACTCCTGAACATATGGGGACACAACGTATCTACTCTGAATTGATATATAAAATGGTGAATTGTCTTCGAGTGGATAATTGCGTTTCTGTGCATGTTAATAATGTTGCCGAACTTACGGGCAGTTTATCGATTGAGATCGCCCCCCGCCGAAGCCTTCAACGTGAGCTGATCGAGTCATCAGTAGCATATACCGGGTTATAGATCGGTCTCATCATCCAGCTCTTGAATGATTCTTCTCATTGTTAGGCATGAGATGAAGCTGGCGAACCCTATGCGTGAAAGGAGGTAGTGTACTTCTCTCGGATTCCTCTCAACTCTTTGAACCATGGATCGCTCCACCATCCGTCTAAGGCTTTCACTGATAATCTTTTGATTTGCATCGACCCTTTCCATGAGCTCGCTGAACCGTGAATCAGATCTGCGCACCATTTCACATATCATGCGGAATCTAGTCTCGTTCGAGAGGATATCGTGTATTGCACGAATCTCGGATAGATCCCTCTCCAGGGAATCCAATTCTCCATGAAGTCGCTCCCATTCCCACTCCTCAGGTTCAAGAGGTAGATCGAATATTACTTTTCCATCTTTGATCAGGTGGATTCGAAGATCCATTGAACATCGATCGAAAGAGATCCGGGGATGAATATAAGTTTTGTTACAAAACGGTAACATGTTGGTGTTTTTGACATGAAAATGGTTACACGTATTCATTCAGGGCATCCCCTCAGCCTAGCATCAGATAGGAGGGAGAAACGGGAGAAAGTGAACGAGAATCGAACAGTCAATCAGCATCAGAGTTTCACGATTATCTCCAAGCGGTCTAAAAGCTCTTTGTACCGATTCCTTATAGTCACTTCCGTTACGTTTGCGACTTCGGCAATTTCGCGTTGTGTTCGCTTTTCGCCTGCAAGTACAGAGGCGATATAGGTTGCGGCAGCCGCGATTCCAGTAGGACCTCTACCGCTTGTCAGCCTCATCGCCGTAGCAGTTTGAAGGATTTGATGAGCTACCGTCTCGACTTTCCCCGCGATGCTTAGTTTGTTCGAGAATCGACTTACATAGCAGACAGGGGTACTAGGAGGTACGAATGTCTCAAGTTCTTTAACCATGAATCGATAGCTTCGACCGATCTCTTTCTTGTTGACCGTTGAGATCTGAGCAACCTCATCCAGGGTTCGGGCGACATTACACTTTCGGCACGCCATGTAGAGCGCGGCCGCAGTGACTCCCTGGATGCTCCTTCCTCGGATTAACCTCTTCTTGACCGCTCGCCGGTATATCACAGAGGCTGTCTCAAGAATATTCTTCGGGAGGTTTAGGGCAGAGCTCATCTTGGATAGTTCGCTCAAGGCGAAGGCAAGATTTCTTTCAGTTGCGTCGGAGACCCGAACTCTACGTTGCCATTTTCGCAGTCGGTATATTTGGGCGCGTTGACCAGGGGAAAGGTCTTTTCCGTAGGTGTCCTTGTCATGCCAGTCTATCATCGTACTTAGTCCTTTGTCGTGAATCGTGTAGGTCAGAGGAGCACCCACCCTTGTTCTCTTTGCTCGTTGTTCGTCATCGAAAGCTCGCCATTCAGGACCGTAATCAGCCAGATGATCTTGGACTACATAACCGCATTTGACACACACCAGTTCCCCCTGTTCGTAGTCGCGCATTAGACGGGTTCCCCCGCATTCCGGGCATGACGGGGGGGATATGGAGATCGGGCGGTTCCTTTCCGGCACGGTAACTTCTAATCGTTCTTTCTTTTCCATCCATCCACCTTCCAAGCGGGTCCACGTTTGGATCTAGTCAGGTACAAAGGCTGACCGACAATTGTCTGAGGGTTGTCTTGTTTGACGGTCACGGAGATAAACGGGTAGTCTGCAGGACCAAAGACATCGCTTACGACTCCGACATCGTTGAGGCGACTATCATAGACGTTTTCGCCCAGTCTGGGAACGGTTTTGCTCCGAAGGATCGCCCTTCCAGAGTGTGAAAGCAGATGTACCGTCCCCAACCTCTTCAAGATCCCGCATCCAAAAAGTAGAATTGAGTGAAGGGAACAGACGTCTTTATTTAAGAGTTCCGTTATGCAGTCTAAGACTGTCCATCTAGCTCTGGGAGCCTAAAGAGAAAAAGAGGAAGAATAGGCTACTCGGTCATCACGAATGATTCCGGTTCGGCGTCTCTGTCAGAATCGATATCGAGCATTGGATTGGAAGGCTCAACCGGGAGATTCTGTTCCTGTTTGGACCCAGTGACCTCGCCTAGGACAGAGTCAACGTCATTCTTCTCGGCAATCATCCTGTTGTAAGCCAACTTTAGGGAGCCTACCGCGAGACCGTATGATTCTTCATCGAGTTCGCCTGTCAAATGCTGAACCTCAACGTTCGCCAAGAATTCTTCAAGAACATTGGATTCATTTACAAGCTCGGCGGAACGGTTTTTGAGTTGAGATAGAAGACTATCGCGGGCGTTGTTCCTTTGGCCGACCGCGTTCTCGTAAGAGTTCTTCAGGTTCTCATAGGTTTGCTCTGAGATCTTCCCTGAACCGTGTAATTGGTCAAGTGCATCTATTCGCTTTTCCGTGTGCGTGATTCCCCTTTGAAATTTCTCGGCATTTACTTTCCAAGAGGGAACTAGAACGAGGTCTTCTCCTTTGATCAGGATGTTCTCAGCGAAATATTTTGAGAAGCCTCCGTCTCCCCGTTCGATTCCGATCGACCCGACTCCTCCCTGCTCGTCGAGGATGATCCCTACAACATTGCCTAGATTCCTTCCGTAGATGTCTCTAATCGACTTTCCTAGGAATTTCCGTAGAAGTTCAGCATGTCCCATCTCAGCATACCTGCGGTTGTCTCTTTGGGGTTGTTTCGAGTCATCCAAGAAGATAGGGGTTGAAAGAGGATTGATTGCAAAATCAGAGTCATCTTGAGATCTCTTTTCACAGAATACCGTCCAGTAACTTCTGCGATGGATATACCGAGACATGGCTCAGGGTAATATTGGGGTTGGATTCTCCTTATCTTCTCTTCTTCTCCTTTGTTCGCACCTGGTTCATCCTCTCGGCAATCTGACGTAGCGTTCCAGTCTTTGATAGTTTACTATTCACAAGAACTCGCCCACCCTTTTCCCAACCTGACCGACAGTACCTCGCATCAGAGGAGGGCTCTGGTTCAAGTTCCAGAAGACGACAAGCAGAGATCAGCTCCGAGAGTTTTGGTGAATCTAGAGCCAATCGCTTGGAGACACGGCGTCCCTCGCTCCGAGTCTTTCTCGAATCGAAGTAGGACAACCAGATTACTTGGATATCGCGGCGACGCATAGAACCCCTTCACGAATCTCTCGGATCAAGAGCCTTAAGAATTGCGGGACTAGCGTTTGCGGCAGAATACGATAGTCAGGGATTGTCTTGAAAAACGTTAGATTAAGACACCATTGACAATGCCATTCTGACCTGGGCGAGAAGTAACTCGAGCAGTTCCCAACGGAGTCCTTACAATCGCACCCCGAGTGATCACGCCCCGCCTATTGTAGTCAACATTCGCCGGATTCTCAAGAACCTCCTCGATCTTCACCTTCTGCGTACTCTTAGTCTTAGGGTTGGTTACGTTAATCTCCTCGGCTCTTAAGAGGACCGTCTTCCTCCTTCCTCCTAGACCTCGCCGTTTCCGAGACACCCTTTTTCCGAGGAGGACCTCAGCCGGGCGACTACCCATTTCAAACGCCCTCTTTAACCTTGAGGGTGTCCGTCTTCCACCGGTGCTCTTTCTCTTGTTCAAGTCGCCATGCCATTGGGGCAAGAATGACCACCAAACGTAGTTTTGACCTCATCAAAGAGTCAATTGATATAAACCTTTCTTGGATGGGGTCTATCGTGTTGTCGAGCAGATCAGCCGAACAGGGACAATTAACCAAAAGGATATAGCTTGGGGCGAAGGGTTCGTGGAATGTGAGTGTAGGCAGACTTGACCGAAGAATTCATCGATTTGACTCATGGTTCAGGAGCCGCGGCAACGGAGAGATTGATACGCGAAGTCATTCTCCCAAGAGTCACCATTCGCCGAGCACTAGAGGGAATAGGACTAGAGGAGATGGCAGACGGGGCCTCGGTAAAGTTGGGCGACTTTGAAATAGTGTCTTCAATAGACGGCCACACGGTTCATCCGATATTCTTTCCAGGGGGAGATATCGGACGGCTTTCAGTGGCAGGCACAACGAACGATCTAGCTGTGATGGGTGCAAGACCAGTAGCCATCTCTGACGCGTTAATAGTTGAGGAGGGGTTCCCACTCTCAAAGCTTGAGAAGATAGTTGAATCGATGAATAGAACAGCGGAAGAGATCTCGGTTGCAATAGTCGGCGGGGATTTCAAGGTCATGCCAAAGGGGAGAGTAGATCAGCTAGTCATCACGACATCTGGAATCGGCGTAGCAAGAAAGGGAAAAGTTGTTGTAGATAACGGTGCGTCAGGAGGAGACAAGATCATAGTGACAGGGCCTGTCGGCGATCATGGAATAGCACTACTCGCGAAACGCGAGGGCTTGGGTTTCGAGACAAGATTGGAATCCGATGTCGCCCCTTTATGGGAGACCATCGAGGCTGCCTTGAAGACGGAGGGAGTCACTGCGATGAAGGATCCCACGAGAGGAGGATTGGCGATGGCTTTGAACGAGATCGCCGAGAAGTCCGGAGTCAGCATATGGGTGAGAGAGGAGGATATTCCCATCCGAGATCCAGTGATTGCGGCATCAGAGATGCTGGGCCTTGATCCTCTTGAGATCACCTGCGAAGGCGTCGTAGTTGCTTGCGTAAGACCAGAGAGGGCTGAAGAAGCCCTTGACGGTATGAGAAAGACAAAGTACGGAACTAAGGCGAGAATAGTAGGTGAGATACGTAAGAGTAATCCAGGATACGTTCTTTTAGAAACATCGGTAGGGGGGACACGAGTAGTAGAGAAGCCACAAGGTCCACCCATACCCAGAGTATGTTAAATACAGGTTTTGGGCGACGCGAGAAGAAAAATCGAAGGCCTACAAGAATGCTCATTCGAAACTTTTCATGAGGGTGACCATGAATGTATCGAAGGAGCTCCAACAGAAACCCAGCGAGTACGAGAGTAGATTCGTGGAACAGGAACTTGAACTTAGACGGCTCAAGAGACTAATCAAGAGATCGGGCGTCCTCTAGGAGTTGACGGGAACACTCCCAAGAATCCTCACAGATAGTGTGTATTAATTCGGCTTCTTCAGGCGTATGTCGAACTCCGCTCCTTTCTCTGAGTCTTTCAGCAGTATCCTTCCGTTGCTTGTGTCGATGATCCTTTTGACTAGGTAGAGGCCGATTCCGCTCCCCGAGCTACCTACACCTCTAACCCCTCTCTCGAAGACATTCTTCTTTACAAGCTCTGGAAAGCCTTTCCCATCGTCTTTGATCGTGACACAGTAAGAATCTGTGAATTCGCGCAGTGTAATCTCAATTTTCTTGCATTCGGCGTGTTTGATACTATTGTCAACGATATTTGCGAATACGCTCTTCAGCAGGGGACTGGCTTTGACAATCGTTTCCGGCATTCCTCTGTAATCGATCGCTATCCCCTTACGAGTGGCGACCTCGGAATATTCTTCTACTGCGCTCCTCAGTGCAAGATCCAGATCGATGTCTACAGGCTCCACAGATTCGTCGAGTTCCTCTAATTCACAGATCTTATTTGTCAGGTCATGAACACCTTGGCATATCTCTCTGAGGGTTCTCACGTAGTCTTCCTGTTTTTCTGTTAGGTCCGTATGTCCTAGGAGCCCAAGGCATACAAATGCCCCTTGAAGTTTATTTGCGAGGTCGTGCCTGAGGAGGGAGTGGAGGAAACGGTATCGATCCTCCTTTCTCTTCTGTTCGGTCAGATCGATTATGATCGAGTAGGATCCGTCGAACTGCCCTTTCTCATCGAAGATCGGGGTGGCTATATTCATAACAGGCACAGGACTTCCGTCCTTAGAGGCAAGTATCAGATTGATGGATGACGAGCCGCCATTCTTTCCTTCTACAACATCAGTATCCCCTCTAGTGAAGGTGTCATAATGCACAAAGGAGTTGCTCTCTCTTCCTATAATCTCTTCAGGCTTGTATCCGAGCAGGTCCCCTGCTGCAGGGTTAGCATAGGTTACAACGGCATCCCTGTCTGAGATTATGAGACCTGCCCCGAGATTCTCGAGAACGTAGAGGAGCCTTCTCTCACTCTGCCTGACGGCATCTTCCAGTCTCCTCCTCTTCGTGACATCGTTGCTCACACTTACAAAGCCGATTGTCTCGCCATTCCTATCCTTAATTGGCGAAGTAGTGACGTACGCAGGGAATGTACTTTCATCCTTTCTTCTACTCAAGAATTCGTCTTCCCAATATCCTTTGGTTTTCACTATCTTCAGGAACTTTGATACAAGGCCCGGATCTTGAGGGAAGATAGGGAAATCGAGGATATACTTCCCGAGAGTCTCCTCGGGTGTCCATTGATACAGCTCCTCGGCATACCTATTCCAGTAGACAATCTTCCCCTCCAGATCTATAGCTATAACAGAACTATGTACCTGGTTGAGGAGCGAAGCTTGGAAGATGATTTGCTCTTCAGCTCTCTTCCGTTTACTGATGTCCTTGAAGGCCACGATCGTCTTCAGGTTCCCATCGTTCTCCGTGAAAATGGAGGCGCTCAATTCCAGATCCCTCGTGTCACCGGATTTGGTGACGATTTGCATCTCGTAGATCGAGGGGAGAGATTCGCCCTTTCTTCTTTTCACATATCTTTCACTGATAATCTTCAAGCTTTCAGGGGTCAGGAACTCGTCGAAACGTTTCCCTACGATCTCCCCTAGCTTGAAGCCTGAGAGCCGCTCTGCTTGAGGATTCGCGTATTCTATGAGGCGGTCCTCCCCGATGATGATTAGGGCGTCGTGAATGTTCTCTACTATGGTTCTATGTCTTCCCTCCGATTCTCTCAGTTGATTCTCTATCTGCTTGCGGTCGGTAATGTCGGTGAAAATACCGAGGATCGGGGCTGAAGAGGGTTCAGCCTTCGGGTCGATTGGTGATGCAGATATCAGGGTATAGAGCTTCGAACCGTCCTTCTTTCTAAGATGTCTTTCAAGGATTTCACCAGTTCCATACATATGAGATTCTCTAGTTGCCAAGTATTCTTCCATCTGGTCTGGATGAACAAAATCCACGAAACTCCTGCCAAGGAGCTCTTGAGTCGTATAACCGAGTAGCTCAGCCATATGCCGATTGACGAATTTGATGATTCGCTCCGATCCTTCAGTTAGGATGATCCCGTCATGAGCCAGCTCAATGAGTGTACGATACCTTTCTTCGCTCCGTCTCAACGCCTCCTCTGCTTTCCTACGGGTCACTACTTGGCGCACGCAGTTTGCCAGCGTGGCATACTGTAAGCCGTGTTCCCCGCCTTTCATGACGTAGCCATCAGCACCCTTCCTGAAGGCTTGGACAGCAATTTCCTCCCGACCCTTACCAGTAAACATTACGAAGGCGATCTCCTTACCTTGATTCCGAAGATTGATGAGGAATTCGAGACCATCCATCTCAGGCATCTGGTAGTCTGAGACTACGACGTCGTACTCCGCCTCCTTGAGCATTAGGAGTGCCTCTTTCGCTAACAGGACCGTGTCTACTTCGAAGTCTTTCTCTTGTTGCTCAAGGAACTCTTTGGTAAGATTGAGCAGCTGGGGATCATCATCGACAAGAAGAACTCGGATCACTATTCCCCACTCCAATTTACCGTCATTGGAACGTAATTTAGGGATTATGAGAGAAGAAGATATGCTAAAAGGATTGTTTTCGTAGCCGAAGAGAGAAATCCTATATGTCGTGATGAGAGGATGGGTGGTTTACTGATAGATTACCTGATTATCGGTGCACTTGCCTGAATCTTCAGGTTTGCTGGTTTGTATCATATAAATCGGTACACGTCTGGTACCGAAATGCTCTTCTCTCTATGCTTCCATTGTTGTGACTAGGAGAAAGATGTTTTTCCTAATCCTTGGCATTGCAATGATCACTGTGGGTTTAGGGATGATTCTCGGCATGGGTGCACGCGCAGGATGGTTACAGGTACTTGTCGGCGTAGTCTCTATTTCAATTGAATTGAGGGAACGACGTAAACTTATGCAAGAACAGAAGAGTCAGAAGGAGACAGAGAGGGTCGAACCCGCACATAAGGAGGAGGAAGATTTGGAGTGGGCTACTCTCCAAGAACTTAAACGACGCAATCTCAAATACAGAGAACTTGTAACAGATGAACCAACGCACCCTAGACCTTCCGAGAAAGCCGAAACCCAATCGTGATGAAGACAGCTTATTAAAGCAACTACATGATCGGATGTATGCCCTAGATCTTTCGGAGGCTCATCAAGGAGCCCGTTGTTTCTCGTTTTCCTCGATCAGAGTGTCAAAGATCGCTCGAAGTTGACGTTTCATCGCCGCAACGTCATGACTGAGATTGAAATAGTCTGAGAAAGACTTGGTAGTTCTAAGAAGTTTCGTCCTTCCGAATCTTTCATTTTTGATCAATCCCATGCTCTCCAGCATCCGGATGTGGGTGTATACGTGCGGACCTCTAACCGAAGCCACCTGGGATTGAGTGACGGGTTGTCGAAAGGCGATGTATGAAAGGGTCCTTAGAGGTCCCGGAGTCAGTAGTGGACGCGTCGCAAGTCGTCTAACCTTATCCGTAAACTGAGGTTTCAATTGAAGAACAAAACGTTCATCAGGCAATTCAAGTATCTCTAAAGGCCCCCCTCGAGCATCGTATGACTCTTTGACCGCTCTTACAACGGGTCTTACTTTCTTCTTTGAACGAGTACCCATCACAGAGCCGAGCTCCCTTAGATCTAGAGGTCTCCCGGTGACGTACAGCGCAGCCTCTACCAAACACTGTTCCTGTGATACCCGTACAGATTCAGGGGATTCTTGATCTTCCGCTTCTCCAGACTCATCCATGCTCTTCCGAGCCCCTTTACGGTATGGTAATAAGTATTTCTCCGAACTCCTCTTCCTGGGCAAGATCGATCTTGTGATCTGTCACAAGAAAAAGAAGCATGAGAAAAGTCCTGACTATGTCGAATCTCTCAAGGCCGGCAGTCAGTGAAGAAAAGGTGATCCCAGTCTCCTCGCCCATCAGATATTGAATCCTTTCGTATAGCTTCTCAGTATGTTGATCTATCTCCGTAAGAAATACATCCAATTCCTCGAGCAGTGGAGGGGGAGAGACCAGCTCGGCAACTCCATACTCACTTGAGAGGGCTACGGACTCAGCCTTGATTGCCTCCTCTAGTGCTTGAAGAAGATCATCTAGGTTCGTTGTGGTATACTCGTATCTAAACGGCATCTGTATTGCAGGGGGTACAAAATCGACCGTCCGCTCTTTGGGTGGCTTCGGCGGTTCTTGTAGCTTCAAGATCAGTTCCGACTTCATTCGGTAGATTGTCGCCGAGGATAGGAGAGCTATTCCCGAAGCCGTAAAATCGATATAGCCCTGCCTCTTCATCTCAAGAAGAAACGAGTTCAAGATACGTCCTAGATTGACGTCCCAAGGCTTCAGACGTCGGAGTCTAATGAGGTCGAATAACACAATCCAAGGGGGACGCAGCCAGAAAGGTTTTTCAGTCAATGAGCTGGTAGAGTCTGACACTATCTTCCCACTGTCTTTGGTAGTTTGATTGATAGGATCCTTGAGACCCCGCTGTGAACGTATACCCCGAAGAGTTGCTGAGCTCTATCGATAACAACGTCTCTCAGAGAGACGACGATGAACTGAGTACCAGCCGAGTTCTCTCGCAGCATATCAGCTAACCTCTCAGCGTTATGTATGTCGAGGTGAGCGTCGACTTCGTCGAATGCGTAGAATGGGGCAGGAGACAGATCCTGTATGGCGAACATGAATGAAACGGCTGCAACGGATTTCTCTCCCCCGCTGGCTCCACTCACGAGTCGTGCGCCTTTTCCAGGGAATTGCGCAAAGATATCCAGTCCACCTGAGAAGGGGTCCTCAGGGTTCTCCAGCTCAAGCCACCCTGTTCCCCCACCTGTGAGTTTCGAGAAGAAGAACTTGAACCCTGTGTTGATCTTGGAATAGGCGTCCATGAAGGCGTCACGCTTTCTCTGATCGATCTCCTCCATGAAGTTTAGAATTGAGATCTTTTCCGCCTCGACTTCGTTCCTCCTTAAGGAGAGTTGCCTATACGCGTCTTTCTGTTGATCGTACTGATCGACCGCGAGATAGTTGACCGAGCCGAGCCGGACAAGCTCGTCTCTCATTTGATCGAGGGATGATCCTATCGCTTCGGCGTCTTCTTCGCCTGTTTCTAGTCTGCTCTCGAATCCTAAAGCCTGAAGGTCTCCCATCAAATGCTCGTACTCTGACTCTTTCTTCTGAATCTCCAGTTCCATTCCATGAGACTCTTTGCTGGCCGGCTCGTATCGAGAGTTTGTCTCGGCGAGTTCATTATCGATTTCATCAAGCATCCTCTCGAACCGACGTCTTTCCTCTTGGATAGAGGAAAGTGATGCAGACAACCGTTCTTTCGATTTCTCCAGTTCGTCAAGTTGTTCACTTAAGGTGATGATAGAGGTGTTTGTCTCTTTGAGGGTATTCTCCAGCTCATCGATCTGCGAGTCTGAGCTAGCCATACTTAGGTTAGATCTCTCAAGCTCCGGTTCGACAGAATTTTCCAGATTGCTCCGCAGGGAGGAGATTTCCCCTGAGATCGAGATGATTTGGTTCTTGAGAGAGGTTATCTCGTCGAGGGCGGTAGCCTTCTCGGCCCCTAGCTCAGAGAGCTGGGCATCACCGAATTCAGGAGTGAGTACTTCTCGTCGATTCTTAAGACGGTCAAGTTGACTGTCCAATTCTCTTCGTTCGGTTCCCAAGGAATGCGAGGTGGATTCGATCTCGGACTGTTGTGTCCTCGCTTTACTCATTCTCTCTTCGATGGACCCAAGAGTGTTCTTGACCATTGCGATGTACGTTTGAATTGCTTCGATCTCATGATCTAACGTTTGAACATCGCTGGATCTCCGTAAACGCTCCTCAAGCAGTCTTGACTCTTCCTCAACCGAGGTCTCCATGTTCTCTCTTTTCTCAAGGAGAATCTCTTCGAGAACCTTCACATTATCCCCTAGACTCCTTATGGCCGAAGCTCTTGGCAAAAGGGAGGAAACGGCAACAGGGGTCCGGTAGAAACCGCTCTCCAAGCCGCCCCCGGCTTCGAAGAGGTCACCAGACAAGGTTACACATCTGAAACCGTTGGAAGAAAGTTCAAGCGCGATGTCTTCGGATGTAACAACAAGTGTATCCCCCAGCAGGTACCGGGCTACGGTCGAAAACCTTTCTTCGGTTCTTACAAATGAGGAGGCAAGTCCAAGTACCCCTTCGAGTTTCGGGACTTCTATACTCGAAGAGGATTCTATGTTCTTGAGGGGAATCAGTTTGATACGTCCAAGCTTCGTTCGTCTTAAGCTCTCTACGCATAGTGCGGCAGCTTTCAGATCCTTCACGACAATTGCTTTCGTCCATCCAGACAGGGCTGCTCCAATCGATCTCTGATAAGTAGGGTCAGGTTTGAGAAGGCTTCCAACTCGTCCGAGAATCCCATACAACGCCCCGGCCTCTGCCATCTCTTCGATTTGAGAGAGAGCTTTCTCCTCAGTAGAGACCAAATCCAAGAGACCTCTCTGGGATCTGAACTCGATTAAGGCTTCTTTTGCCTTCTGGGCCGTTTCTTCGGCTTTAGGAAGTTCTTTTCGGAGAGACCGTTTTCCAGTGGTCGAACGTTCAAGTGCGCCGTCGAGTTTTCCGAGAGTTGTCTTCTCGGTCTCTCTCAACTTCTGCAGCCGTTCGATTTGCTGTCCGAGGTTCTCTAACGTTGAAGAGAAGGAAGAATATCTATCTTCCATTGAGCCCAAGGTTTCAAGTAGAATTTCAGATCGTAACTCGTAACCTTGGAAGCGTGCTTCCAAGGAGTTGAGATTGCCGGTCAAAGCATTGATTTCTTCATCGAGTGTTTTCAGTTTCTCTTCGCTACCGACAAGGGTTTCTCGTAGTTTCTCGATTCTACTTGTCAGCTCCTCATTTTCTCTCTGTTTCTCTTTGAGGGAGGAATCTAGGCTCTCGCGTTCGTCGGAAAGCTCAACGATTCTCTGTTGGATCTCTTCGATCCGAACCCTTAAAGAAGAGGTTTGCTGGCTCTGTTTACTTCTCATCTCGGACAGCGCGTTCAATCTCGCTTTGCTGCTGTTCATCTCGGATTGTAGACCAGCGATCTGAGCGTTTATGTCTCCAATGTTTTCTTGAATAGCAAAAAGTTGATTCGCCCCTTTCCCCGCGATGTTCTCGTTGAAGTCTCTATAATCAGATTCGACCTTCTCTCTTCTTTGTCTCAGATCTTCGATGGTTTCTTTCAGGGTTTCGCATAGACCGTTATTCTCCTGGAGTCCAGACCGAAGTTCGGCAAGGTCAGATTCAAGAACCTCCAGGTTTCTTGATAGGATTAGACCTCTTAATCGCCCTATCTCATTGGACAAGAAGGTATGCCTTAGTGCGTCGTTTCGTTCACGTTCGAGAGCAGCCATCCTCTTCTCAACTTCCTCGATTCTGGCCGCTGCAACCCTAAGGTTGAACTCTGCTTGATTCAGCTGAACCTGGGCATCAGATTTCTTCACGTCATACTCGGCGATTCCAGTCAGGTCCTCGACAATCTTTCGACGATCCTCAGAAGTCAAATCGGCAAGTCGGGTCACGGTGCCTTGCATGATAATATTGTGTCCCTTAGGGTTGATACCACCTACACTGAGGATATCAACAAGCTGTGACCTCGATATGTTTCGTCCATTCAGCTTATAGACGCTCTGCCCGTTCCGATTGACTTTTCTGGAGACAGTGACTGTATCGAGATCGATAGGGATTCTTCTGTCAGTATTGTCGAGATGTATGACGACAAGGGCGCTTTCAGACTTCTTGTTCCCTTGACTTCCGTCGAAGATCACTTCGGAGAATCGGGCAGCACGAAGAGAGCGGGCGCTAAGTTCACCCAATACGAAGCGTATTGCGTCAATTACGGTGCTCTTTCCGCTTCCATTAGGTCCGCTTATAACGGTGTAGCCTTTGTCCAGGGATATTGTTGCCTTTTTGGGTCCAAAAGTCTTGAACCCACGCAACTCAAGCTTCTTTATGTAGACCAAGACGAGTCCCCACTTGAAAAGCCAATTCCAGAGAGACTATTCGACAGGTGACCTGACAAACAACTGAGACAAGCAAGGATAACGGTCGTGAAGGAGGTCCCTCGAAGAGGAAGATTTGGATCGGGTTCAAACATCGGGATATTCCTGGTCGTTATTCTGGTTGAAAACGCTCTTTTTGTCGTAGAATTCTCGAAGTACTCTTGATAAGAGTATCGACAGAGCTGGCTTGTAACGGTAATCGTGAATTTGACATATTATTGCGAAAAAATCGGGTGAAAAGAGCGAAAATCCCCCATAACATTACATGAATTCATCAATAGACGGGTAGGCTCAGGCAGCCTTTCCGCTATTGACATATTTTTGATCTAAGTCGAGTAGAGGAACTCAGGGAATATTGCACGGATCACCGTACGTCCAGCCTTACGTAGAAAGTATAGCGGTAGAAACGATAAAGTCTGAGAATGCCTTGATAGGCAAGTAGCAAGAACGGCTTCGAGGGATTTGCAGTGCGTCTTTCTCGACTTAGAGGACAAGCGAATGAAATAAAGTTGGATGGATTTCTAGCACACAACAACAAGAACATCTACTATCTTACAGGGTTCATGAGCTCTGGAGGAGCTTGTCTGCTTGTTCCCGCGGACTCGGACCCAGTTCTTTGGGTGGGGAGACTAGAGTGGGAGAGAGCTGGAGAAGAGGCGAGAAACTGTGAGGTTAGGATGATCAAACGGGTAGCTGGAGTCCAAAAAATACTTTCGAAGGAACTGTCAGCCGCCAAGATGAGGACAATCGGATTCGACGAGTTTTCTGTGACGGAGTATTTGAAACTTACAAGAGAGTGGGAGGGAGAACTGAGATCTGAAGCACAACTGATCTGGGAACTCCGAAAAGTGAAAGATGAGGAGGAGATTGCGAGAACGAGGAAGGCGGCGAAACTTGCCGACATAGGTGTGCAGGTCGCACTAGAGACGATCGCGCCAGGTGTTGAGGAGTTCAGGGTCGCGGCAGAGGCAGAATATGCGATGAGAGTGAGGCGATCAGAGGGAAACGCATTTGAGACGATAGTCGCTTCGGGTTCGAGGTCCGCATTTCCCCACGGACCTCCAACGGCTCGCAAGATTCGAAGCGGTGATCTTGTGGTTGTGGACGTAGGTGCGATCTTCAAACACTATCGATCGGATATCACGCGTACAATTGTGGTCGGAAAACCTTCTGAGAACCAGAAGAATATGTTTGACACCGTCGCCCAAGCGCAAGAAAGTGCTTTGAGAAGATATGTGGATGGCGAGAAATGTGGTTTGGTGGATAGAGCTGCCCGGTCCTTTATCCGGAAGAGGGGGTACGAAAGGTATTTCGTCCATAGTCTGGGTCACGGCATTGGACTTGACATCCATGAACCCCCCACAATATCGACAAACAGTAAAGATCGTCTTAAGACCAGGAATCTGGTATCGAACGAGCCGGGAATATATGTACCGGACGTTGGGGGGGTCAGAATAGAGGATATGATTCTAGTAGGTCAGAATAGTTGGGAGAGGATCACATCGACCCCGAGAAATATCCGAGTTTAAGGGGTGCACCCAATCTTATTTCATAGGATTGCACCCTTTATCGAGGCTATTTTCCCAGTCGGCGATCTCGACACTGAAAGGTTCTAATTGCTCTCCAGAGATCTATTCTACGGAAATCAGGCCAATACACATCGAGGAAGAAAAGCTCGCTGTATGCACTCTGCCAAAGGAGAAAGTTGCTCAGTCTCTCTTCCCCAGACGTCCGAATTACTATGTCAGGATCGGATCTTGGAAGATGCGCCGTATAGAGATGCCGTTCTATCGTGTCCTCATCGATTTCGTCCGGACTCAACTTCCCTATCTTCACCTTCTCAGCGATCTTCCTCGTAGCATCGACTATTTCGGCTCTTCCCCCATAGGCTATGGCAACGTTAAGATAGAAATTATCGTAATCACGGGTCTTGTCTTCGAGCTCCTGCAGCGTATCCCTTATTCTTGAGGGGAGGAGATCCATTCGACCTAACGCCTTGACCCTGACCCGCATCTCATGTATGTCGGAGTCGAATAGGACATCATAGAGTTTCTCTTCAAAGAGATCCATCAATTCGTTGACCTCTTCAGGAGAACGGTTGAAATTCTCGGTCGAGAAGACATAGATTGTCAACGATTTGACGCCGAGGTCTCTCAGCCAATGCAATAGACTGTCTACTTTCTCCACGCCAAACCGATGACCCATCCATCCCGGTAGACCACGTTTCTCAGCCCACCGACGGTTTCCGTCCAGGATTACAGCGACGTGATATGGTTTGGGACCGTCCTTTATCTGATGCCAGAGTATTTTCTCGTAAACCCTGTAGGTGAGGCGATTGTTGATTTCCTTGACCAAGTCGATGAGACCCAAGTATAGCTCCTCGATTTCCTTCAAACAACCGTTCCTTCAAGGGTTCTAGAACAGGGACATTTCCTTCTGAAAGGCATTTCCCTAATAGCTGTTGTTACAATGTCTTTCAGCATCTTTGACGAATTCCTTGCGGCTTCGATGAATTGGGTGGCCGAGGCGGAACGCCCATCTTTCGCCACCTCATCGAATAGTACGGTTGCTGCGGCATAGCATATACCCAACTCTCTTGCCAGGAAGACTTCGGGAGTCAGAGTCATCCCCACGAGATCTCCTCCGAGAATCTTGAGAGCTCTGATCTCAGCGGGAGTTCTGAAACGAGGACCGTTGACACAAACGTATGTAGACTTCTCATAGGGTTTGATCCCTACCTTGCGAGAGGAGTCTAGGAGAATGGATCTGATCTCAGGGCAAAACGGGTATTTCGGATCGATCTGTACTACTGGAGCTTCATCGTAGAAGGTTGAATCACGATTTCCAGCAAGATCGATTAGATCATTCGGGATCGCGAGTGTTCTCTTTCTTGAACGCCTACCCAGCATCTGGGCGACATCTGTTCCTATAATCCTCTCAACACCGAGTTCGTGGAGTCCCCAGACATTTGCACGGTGGTTCATCCGTGGAGGAGAGAGGCTTTGCCTATTATCCCTCCTTACGAGAAAAGCGACATCCACGTCTCCTACTGAGACCAAACGCATGGGGGGCGATGGACCGTAAGGCGTGCCTACCCGCAAATCTATACCTTCAGGTAAGAGTTCCTCAAGACCGCCACCGCAGATAACCCCGATTCTAGCACGGTTCATTATTATTACTCCGTAACGAAGTAGTCTGAGAATCTTCTAGAAAGGGCAAAGACTAAAATGATTGCCAACGTTGATACCGAGATTCCTAGCAGCACAGATGCGACGAGAGGTAGAACAGGAGAGTGGGGTTCTACAAGCATGACCGCAGCCCTCACGCCGATCTCCCTTGCCCAGATCGAGACTATGACTCCCTCGATCATGCGCCACATCCTTCTGTTCCGTTTGAAATAGAAGTATATGGCTGACCCTATCAGGTAGGTGGCAACGCCCAAGGCAAATAGATCGACAGATTGTTGGGTGAATACCCCGATCAGATATGGGAGTTGTGCTACCAGTCCTTGGAGAGTAAGAGGGTAGGGAAGCAGACCACGGCTTGCAATGTATGACCAGCCAAAGTAGATCCCGATCGTGATCATTCCCATACCCGCTAAAGCCGCGAGGATTCTGATCTGCTCGAGCGGTTCGGGGATTCTCAGATCAAGGAGTCTTCTGTCTATGCCGAATCCCTTTATCAGAAGCGCCAGCCCAAGGATGATCAGGGAGGCAATCCCACCGTAGACCAGGAGATCGAAATACCATAAAATACCTAACATCGTCAATATCAGTCCAGGTACTCCGAGACCTATACGCGAATAGCGGGGATCGTTCGCCAGCATCCTCGCATATCTGGAAAAGACAGCGGCCGTCTCCTCTATGGATTCGCTATGTTTCACTACAACCCTCTTGATTGAGACTATAGGAAGGCAGGACTGAATGATCGGAATAATGGTCTCGTCTGCAAAGCCGTCGGTTATGAGAATCGCATCGTTGGCGGAAGACGACTCAACGACTTCGTTTAGCTCCTGGTAGAGTCTATCGTCAGCCTCGAAACCTCCACGTTCAGATCCCACGACAACCGCTACCTGAAACGATTGGTTGGGTGATAAGCGGTCTGCAGAGAGACGGTCGTAAGTTCGAATTGCTTCGAACATGGCATTTGCATCAGCCTCTTCAGGATCCATGATAGCCAGCTTTGTTGCCGCCGACAGGATCTCCTCTCTGCCAAGAATAGGGGTCTCGACTGAAGCCTTGACACCGAGATCGTTGTCATGGTCTACACACAGTATTAGTGTATTTCTGGAAGGCTTCCCGGTCTTCGTCATCGATTTCCCCAATTCAGTTTTAAATGGGTCTAAGGTAGATTTTATTCTATCTATCGGTCAATCGGATAGATCCAATCAGCACTCGGGAAATGGTTGAAGCGAAAAGATAGAGAATGATTATTGGTCGAAGGCCGGTCTTCTGGGTATCGTCAGATTTCTCCTCGTTCAATGAGGATCTTGAATTCCTCGAAGGTAAGCTTCTCACCCGTCTGGAGTTTCTGCTCAGCCACCTCGCCTACCTTCTTCCGCGACTGGAGGGCTTTTCTTATCTGTTCTCTATGAACGTTCTCGTCGACTTTCCGAATCAGGAGTTCAATCTCCTTGATCTTAGCAACCAGTCCGGAGTAATTCTTGTGAAGAGCCCCTGCTTTCCTCTTAACCTCGATAAAATTTTGGTGAGCATCTCCGGCCTCTTTTGAGAGTTGATCCGCTTTGCCAAAAAGGCTCATCATCTGTTCGTGACATTCTTGACTGTCCTTCGCCAACCGGGACAAGTCGGAGTGATATTTCTCGATCGCTGACTGAAGTTCCTTGACCTGAGAGAGGAGTCGGCGAGCCTCCTTCTTCAGCTTCACGGTTTCCTGATAATTTGCAAGTTCAAGTTCCAGCGACTTCACTTCAGCGATAATCCGCTTCTCTTCAGTCAGACTGAGAGAGTTGGTCTGAAGTTTCCATTCGAGTTCACGGAAACGTCGATGAGCAACCTTCTCCTTTAGAGTAACCTTTGACTCAAGTTCTCTAATTCTTTCATTGATGGAGTTGAGTTGGTCCTTCTTTGCCAAGAGCTCTTGCCGGGTCTGCTCCCTCTTCTCTTTTAGGTCTTTAACGATTTTGTTGAGGTTATCTCGCTTGTCCTTGTACGAAAAGGCCCCTTCTCTTAGACGTTTGACCTCAGCATTGAAGGAGTTGCGTTTCTCAACCCACTTTCGGGACTCCTCATTCAGCTGATTTCTCTCCTCCCTTAGAGGAGTTGCCTGTTTCTCCAATTCATTGATCTGCCTGAGATACTCATCGATCAGGTTGGTCCCAGCTAATTGCAGTTTTACGTTAGGAAAATCTCAATTCCCTTCTTGAAATTTAAGTTTAACCGGAAGCACTCAGAAGAGTGCTATGGAAGTGTTTTCACATCTCAATTGGTCAAGAAGATACGCCCGCCCCGTTCTAGTCTCCAATCGCGGTACTTCCAGGTCTACGTCTAAGTTGAGTGAAATGGGCTGCCCCTCTCCAACAAGGAAGGACTCACTTCTAGGACGGGCTACGATACCCCTACGTTGCCAGAGAGGCATAAGCTCCACGTCAATACCAGCCTGATCGAGCAGACCCATAAGATCAGAAGGGTTTAGGCCTTCGAGACTCTTTCGAGCTTGAGCAGATGTTTCCCCTGAATCAATCTTCGACCAGAACGCATATGCCTTCAGAAAGTTGAGGTAAGCCCATTCTTGCCTCTCTCTGAGATACGATAAGACACCCGACCGATTGGTTTGAAAGACCTTCCAATCGAAACAGCAAGAACCTTCTTTCGGTGTTCGTCCAATGATCTTGCAGAAGGAGTTTGAAAACCGTTCAGCCAAGATTGGAGCCGATTCGTCCGACCAGTCATGAACAGATTCGGTGAGGATGACGAAGTTGACTTCGTCACTAATCGCATAGGCCAATAGAGCATTGGGATTCTTCTGGAGAATCGCTTCGCTCGCTTTCACGAAGCTCAGAGCAAATCTCAGGTCAAACGGTCTTGTGACTCCAATCTGCTGAGCGAGAATATGAAAGTCTCTCCCATCCAGTCGAATAATTAAGAATTGTTCGGTTGCCTTCTTATCGATCAAAAGATCTCTTCTCCACCACGAAATTGTCTCTGCAATACTGCGTCCAGATCGACCAACCCTTCATGAGTTATAGCGGAGACAGGCATGAGAGCGAAGGTAAGGTCTAGACGGACTATCGCATCCAGAAGATCCTTGCTAATGAGCCGAGAACTCCCTGTAAGTTGTCTTTGGACGGCAAGTTCGAGTTCATCGGGATCTTGAGACCATAGAACCATCTTCTCGATCTCCTTTGCAGGTAGGAGATCGATCTTTGAGAGTACAGGGCATTGGGGGAAGAGAAAACGGTTGTATATTGCTGTAAAGAGAAAGAGATTGGAGATGAAGTTTAACGGATCATTGGAGAACACGGCGTCAAAGAGATAGAGAACCAGCTTTCTATCAAAGTCTAGTTCTCTCGCAACGTAGGGTCCGCTCGCCCTAAACGCGAAGAGCTCCATTTGACCCGGAGTGTCGACCAGCACGTAGTCAGGTTTGAGTTGGGCGATTTCGTCATTGATTTCATCTAGCTTGACAGCGAGAAGATCCGAGGCCATTATCATCGCCCCATTTGGACCCAGAGAGTACTTCTCCATGATTTCGCTGACAGTTATCAGATTGCGAATATCAACTTCAGGCTCGTAGGGAAGCGTGAACACACCTGGGTCGAGATTGACTGTTATCGCATGAAGATCTTTTGACTTGAGGAAGTCTGAAATGACCTTCGTCAGAAGCGATTTGCCTGATCCTGCAGTTCCGACGAGGAGTGTACCGTACAAGAGTTCACCTCACCAAGGCTTTCTCGGTTCAGTCGTAGGGGTCCTATCGGCGACTCATCCTCTGCTTGTCGTTAGGAAGACGGTTCCCGACGAATATCTTCCTTGTTTGCCTCGCGTACTGAAGCCCCTTCTCGGGATATCAAGTCTGACATCTGAAGACACGCCTTTTCGACGATCGATTTCGGATTCTCAGGTTTCTCGCTTAAGGCAGATATGTGTAGCTCGATGAATCTGCCGATGTGCTCGGTGTTTCTAGGGTGAGACTTCACGTAAACGCCAGGATTCTCGCTCATAACCTGGTCTATGAGAGGGGATAGATTGGATTCACCGACACCTTCAACGATAAGACTCTTCTCGAAATAGTCCAGGTTTGAGGATGTCTCTCTGATTAATGGTTCTACGCTCCCTGAAAAGATTGCCTTCATTTCTGGTGGAACCCCAGGCAAGGCAACGATCTTGGTTTTTTGATATTCAAGAAGAACACCGGGAGCTGATCCCTGTGGATTCTGTAGAGGAACCGCTCCTCGCGGTAAGACTGCCATTTTCTTCATGGCTTTCGTCAAGCGGAATTTCGCTATTCTGCCTTCGATCACCCTGCGGCGGCCTCTCATTTCTATCATTTGCAGTGCCTTCGAGTTCAACTCGAGGGGTCTTTCCAGAGCCGAGGCTATGCCCTCCAACGTCATGTCGTCGAAGGTTGGACCTAAACCACCGGTTGTCAGAACGAAGTCTGGATTTCTACTCAACGTGTACCTTAAGGCTTCGACGATCTCGGAGATGCTATCTCCGACAACGGATGTCCTAGTCACTCTTACACCGAGATTCGTAATTCTTTCAGCAAGCCATTGGGCATTTGTATTCGGGATCTTGCCGATCAGGAGTTCGTTTCCGACGCATACAAGCTCGACCGTACAGGGCATGTCTTCAAGACCTCGGGCCTAGTCCTTCTTAGATAGCCACCATTTGAGATACTCCTTGTGTTCTCGGCGACGCTTTTCTTCGGGAGATTCGCTATCAGGCCGGGAACGGTCACGCATCTCGATCAGCTCTTGGTAGGTCAAGGAGAGCCCACAACTCTTGCAGGCGTATTTTCTGATACGCGAATCATAGGCCATCTCGCCTCCACATTCCGGACAGAATGGCATAGGAACTCCCTGTCTTCTGAAGATCTAAGAAGAAGAAAACAAGGTTATCTTTTAGGTTTTCGCTCGTCATGCTATCGTGGACTTAGACAAGACCATGACTCAGTGCCGGCACCATCCTCGTCTTCCAGGCACACGCCAGCACTGGGAAGAGTAGAGATACGGGTAAGGGGATTCCCTCCGGCTCCCGAAGTATCGCGTAAAACACGATCTACACCCTAAACAGAATTGACAGTAAAGAGAGAAAGGTTCCTGCCCAGCCTTGCCCTGAATTGAAGCTCTAGAGCATCTAGGGACAAGTTCTAGAGTAGAACAGGCTCCAGTACCTCGAAAAGTAGTACTAGACCAACCCCACCCAAGACCAGGTCTCTGCCAAGCCGTTTGTTGAGGCGTGTCATGTAGAGAAAGCTTCCCAAGAACACCATAAGGGAGTATGATAGGCGAGATATGAGCAGTAGTGCTTCCGTGGCAACTTGAATCGTTGCCTCAACCTTCTCGGCTATTCGATCGACTATATCTGTTACAGCACTTCCATCTTCATCGTTTCCGACCGGACGACACGAGACGGGCGGAAATGTCGACAGTGAGAGCAGGATAAGAAGGGCGATTGGAGATAGGAGACGTCGAGTATTCCTCACATAGATGCCCAGATAAAGGTCCTGGGAAAGCCGATATAAACGCCAGTATCCGGACATGAACGCGGAAAACCGCGAGAAAACGAGAGATTTTAAGTTAGATGGACAACTTCTTTGAAAGTAGATGTGGCTTCCACGCCACGCTGAAAGTCTTGTCTGAACCATAGATCGAGAAGTGATGATCGTTGAGGATAGTATCCGGCCCAGCGTCCAAGGAGTTAGGAGACAAGGTATCAGAGTTTTTGGGTGTATCTGCGGTACCTTTGGAGTTCAAGGTCTTCCCGGACGGGGAATCGTACGTTAGGTACACCGAGGATATAGAAAACGAAGAGATAGTCCTGATACAGACGACTAGCCCACCACAAGACACAAGATTAACACAGTTGTTGATCCTTCTTGACGCAGCAAAGAAACTCGGCGCAAAGAGGACGATAGCCGTCGTTCCGTACCTGGCCTATGCAAGACAGGACAAATCCTTTCGATCGGGTGAGGCGGTGAGCGCTGGAACCGTGGCTAAATTGATAGAAGCAGCAGGAGCCGATGCCTTTTTCACGATCAATGTCCACGCCCCGAGTATCTTGAAGCATTTCAGTATTCCAGCCGAGGACCTATCTGCCATCACAGTACTAGCACAGCACTTCAAGAAAATGGGGTTGGAAGGAGCATTCGCTCTATCTCCAGACAAGGGAGCGGTCGAGATCGCAGCCGAAGCGGCTAAGGTATTGAGAGGAGGCTACGGATGGTTGAAGAAACAAAGGAATAGGGTTACTGGAGCGATAGCAATGAAGCAGACCGAACTGAATGTGCATGGAAGGAATGCGATAGTCTTCGACGATATAATCAGCACAGGCGGTACAACCGCGGCTGCCGTGAGAATGCTCAAAGAACAAGGGGCGGAAAGGGTCTTTGCGGCTTGTGTACACCCACTCATGATAGGAGAGGCGGAGAAGCGAATCCTCGAAAACGGAGCTGAGGGCATAGTGGGCACTGATTGCGTGACAAGCAAGTTCAGTCAGGTGTCTGTCACACCAGTAGTAGCCAAGGCTGTCTCGAGGATACGATAGTTGGAATCGAGGTTCTTCATTCACATCTCCGGAAAAAATGAAGAACTAGCCGAGGCAGAGTTACGGGCCGTGCTGGAGTCAGAAGAGATCGAATACAGAATCTTTGACAGACTCCCACAGATCATTCTGATCTCGTCAACCTCCAAGTGTCTTACAGCAATATTCCGGAGATGTTCCATGACAAAGGCGGCAGGATCTCTACTCTTCGTCAGTAGGAATAAGGTCAACCAGATCCTCGAAGCGATAAGGAAAATCCAACTAGACAGCCTAGTTTTGGCAGACGACAAGTTCTCTGTGAGGATAAGAAGAATCCAAGGCAGCTCGAGACATATAGATAGAGAGTCTCTGGAAGCTGAGATAGGGGGACTCATTCTTCAAAGAAAACCAAGTTTGAAAGTGGATCTTGAGAATCCGAAACACCGATTCCTAGGTCTACTAACCGGGAAGAGACTGGTCTTCGGATTGAAGAGAATCGAACTAGACTCTCAAGGCTTTGAATCCAGAAGACCTAGAAAGAGACCTTTCTTTCACCCCTCATCCATGCCACCGAGGCTCGCCAGGGTCATAATGAATCTGTCTCGATGCAAGGAAGGTGGACTTTTACTCGATCCATTCTGCGGAACTGGAGGAATACTTCTGGAGGCAGGGTTGACAGGTATGAGAGTACTAGGATCGGATGTAAAACCAGAAATGGTTCAAGGAGCATTGAAGAATCTGCGTCACTGGGGAGTTGAACCTGAAGGCCTGGTAGTCAGCGAGATTGGTCACCTTCCATTCAATAGGGCAGATTCTGTCGCCACGGACGCGCCGTACGGGAAACTCTCTACGACTCTCGGGAATCACCCAGAAGTCATCGTCAAGAGATTCTTAGATTCTACACGCAACACGATACCAAGGGGGAAATACGTTTGTCTTGGATCTCGAATCGAAATAGCATTAAAAGAAAATGCGGAGAAAGCAGGATTCAGGATAGTTGAAAACGTTCGAGTCAGGGAACATCGAAGCCTAACACGAGCAATAGCAGTATTAAGAAGAGAAGAATGAGCCGGTGGCGCATATGGAACTGGTTTTTCTCGGAACAGGGGCAAGTATCCCTACCGAGTCCAGAAACTCGTCTGCAATCGTCTTACTTAGGGAAGGAGAGATACTACTCTTCGATTGCGGTGAAGGAACACAGCGGCAGATGATACGCGCCCATATAGGCTTTCGGAGAAAGATGAAGATATTCATCACCCATATGCACGGAGACCACACGCTCGGATTGCTGGGGCTCATCCAGACCTTATCACTTCTCGGTCGAAGGGATGAGCTTCAAGTCTACGGTCCACCAGGATTGCGAACATTCCTATCGTCAGCGTTATCATCGCTAGGGGTGAAAGCACGGTTCCCAGTGGAGACTAGAGAGGTCCGTCCCGGCACAGTCATAGAAGAGCCCAAGTACACCGTTGAGGCTGTCAGAGCAGACCACGTTGAAGAGAGTTTCTCCTTTGGACTGTTGGAGAAAGAACGGCCGGGTAGATTCGACACCCAAAGAGCGGTTGAAATCGGGGTTCCAGAGGGGCCTATCAGAACCCAGATCCAACAGGGAAAAACTGTAATACTACGGGATGGAACCGTAGTAGAACCAGAAGACATTCTAGGACCCCCTAGACCCGGGAGGAAGATCGTCTACAGCGGAGATACACGACCGTGTATTGAGGTTGCGGATCTCGCTCAGGGGGCAGACATTCTGATACACGAAGCCACTTACGACGATAGTCTTGAGGAAATGGCTGCTGAGACAGGGCATTCAACTCCAAGCCAGGCCGCCAGTATTGCCAGGAGAGCAACGGTCAGAAGACTCATACTGACGCATATAAGTGCCAGATATCAAAATCCTCAACTCATACTTACCCAAGCCAAAACGCGATTCCCAGACGTCGAGATTGCTGAAGACCTTCAGAGGGTCGAGATTCCATTATCGAGAAACGACTAGGTCTTCGGGCTTAAGGCCATGCCAATACTTGCTCCAAGGAAAAGGCGAACACAGAGCACGCAGAGAGCTCAATCGGCAACGGAACCATCCTTTCTAGTCCTCGGTGTTAGCCAGTCTAAGAAGGATCTGGTATCTTGAGTCGTGACTTCAACCGTCAATGGACCTAAGGGTGATTCCCCTTCTTTTTGACAAAAGGAGATCTGAGCAGAGTAGGCAGCCTGTTTATTGAGGTGGAAACGGAAGACGTTCCTATCTAGGCTTCTCCTTAGAACCCTTCGTGCAGCACCGAGAATTCTCTGCTCAAAAAGGTGCCTTCGGAGCGGGGATAAGAACTCTTTCCCACTCCCCTGAAAGACCATGAGCCTCCCATATTCACGTTCGAGGAATACGGGTTCCCTGCATTCGGCGATACTCGACACCGCTTCGGTTACTTTCTGAGGATCTTCAGTGTTGCTTACCCTAACCTCTATTCTAACCTCTACTTCCGGCACGGGAAATCACCTTCAGGAGATACGCGTTAACCTCGCTCTTAAACGAGTCAAGTTTTCCCTCATTTACAAATACGTGGTCGGCAAGGGCTATCGCAGAGCCTATGCCAACTTGGAGCTCTCTCCTATCTCTTTCGTTAAACAAGTCTTGATCCTCAGAATCATCGCTTCTCCTCCGCTTTCGAAGTCTCTCTAGACGCATCCGTGGTGACGAATGAACCACAACAAGCTCAAAGCCGGGGAACCTACCCTTGAAGAAATCCACTTCTTCCAGACTTCGTATACCCTCCACCAAGACTAGAGGCGAATCAGAGTTTTCAATTCGAGGCACACAACGCTCCGCGACGACGGTATCACCGAAGGTTCTTCGAAGCTTCAGCATAACCTTCCCCACATTCCTGGGAGACGGCTTCAATCCCTCTCGCGTCACCTCTTCTCGCACTACGTCCCCCATAACAACCACAGGTATTCCAAGATCCCTTGCGATATTGGAGACGACGCTCTTTCCCGCACCGGGCATTCCAGTCAACCCGATCACAGTCTTCAATTTCAACGCGATCCTGCTCTTTCCAGTCCTCGAGATGAACTTCTGATGAATACGCTCTTGACGCCTTCTCTCTGAGCTATTCTGGCAAGACTCAATAGATGTTCTCGGCTCGGGGGAGAAAGATCTCTAAATCTGGGGTCTACGACATTCTCGTTTGGAACAAATTGCTGAAGGATATATCGTTCACAATGTTTCAGATCTCTAGATATATCTCGAATCTGATCTGGACGATCGACCAAGTTAGGAACGATCGTAGTCCTGATCTCAAGAGGTATTTCTCTCTCATTGCAAAGAGAGATAGTCTCCCGGATCTTGCCTATCACTCGATCACAATATGATGTTGATTTCCCTATCACCCTCGAGTACTCACCTACCTCCAAAGGAGCCTTGACATCAGAGGCTATCCTGTCAACGAGATTCATCTCAATGAGATCCCGGATCACACGGGGATTACTGCCATTTGTGTTGAGGAATACACCAAGTCCTTTACGCTTAGCCCAACTAGAGATCTCGGTCAAAGGATTCTCTTGAAGCGTTGGCTCACCTCCACTAAAGCCGATACCGTCGATCAATCCTAGGTTCATCGAGATTCTCTTCTTCACCTCCGACACAGAAACAAGCTTCCCTGATCTTAGCGGGATAAGGTTCGTATTCTGACACCAGGGACACGCGAAAGAGCAGCCGGCGAGAAAGAGCACCGTCGTAGGTCTTCCGACCCAGTCGATGGTGCTCACATCCACTATCCCACCGATTCTTACATTCATAAAAACCCTCTTGGAGAGTTGATACATTCATGATATTCTAAATAGATTTGTCTCCCCCTCAAAGATTCCGGAAAGAAACTGGAAACTCTTAACACAAGGATATAGAAATAGTCAGCGACGACGGAGGATTAAAATGAGGCGGCGAGTAGCAGAAGAAAAGATCAGGAGTTTCATAGCTTTCGAGGTAGACGAGCCGAAGATCTTGGCTAGAATCGGAGAACTTCAAAGGGAAATAGTTCAAAGCGGATCAAATATCAGAACCGTAAGCACAGAGAATCTTCATATAACGTTAAGCTTCCTCGGAGAATTGCCGAGAACAACCATCGATCAGATCGCTACCGAGTTAGATCAGATAGACTTTGCACCCTTTGATATCTCACTGCAAGGAATAGGCGCATTCCCAAACCTACGAAGAATCAACGTGGTATGGGTTGGCATAGACAAGGGGAGAGAAGACCTGCAATCAATTTTTCAACTCTTGGGAATAAGACTGAGAAGAGCAGGGGTCACAGAGATAGGTCGAAGATTCAGTCCCCATATAACAATAGCGAGGGTGAGATCGAGAAAGAACATCGACCAGTTGTCTAAGAGACTACTTTCCCTTAGGGACACCGAAATCGGAGAAACCATATTGGATACTTTGAAGTTGAAGAAGAGCGTCTTGACGCCTCAAGGCCCAGTATACACTACCTTGGCTGAGAAGAAGGGAGTAAAGATCTGAGAAGAACACAGCTGACTTCAACATACTGTAACACTAAGAGGTTATGTCCCTCTAGACTATCCGTAGAAAAAGGGGAACAAACATTCCAATGACCCACATATGAGTAGAACTAGGCGAGTAATAAAGAGAAAAATCTAAGATAAGTATATCAAGGGGAGAATAACTCATATAAGAAAGAGGAGTAAAAAATCTGGATAAGATCCAAATGGTTGGGGAAAATAGCAAAAGGATAAATCGGTTCAAGACCCTTATCAACAAGACGTATAAAGTCGTCATTCACGGCCACGTCAGGTTCTTCTCATTCCTAGTCCGACAGCTGGGGAAACACGTCGAAATAAAATCCTTCAAGAAACCTAACCCAGGAGGATCATACGCGGGCGAGATATACGAGATTGTCTGCTTTGCAAAGACCCTGCGGAATATCTCTACGGCCAAAAGGATACTTCGGGACTATATTGGAGGAAAAGGCTCAAAGTACAAGGTCTATGAGAAAGTAGGACAACAATGGATACTCAAGACCTAGTAACAGAGGGTCACCGCTGATTAGATAGCGATCCTAGCCTATCTCTAATTCTTCCCGAGCAACAGGCAGCCAACCCAACCTCAGCGAATCAGTTGAGACTAGCAATCAATCCACGGGAGAGCACCCCCGATGAGAAAGATGCCCAAGACCAATGAGAAGCCCGGGAAAACCGATACCGTAGAGGATCTCTGTGAAGAGATTCTAGCTACAATAGAACCCCCGAGAGAAGAGCGAGAAAGGATTCAATGCTTAGCAGATGAGCTTCTGGGAAAAGTCACTGAGATTGCAGGAGAGAAGGACCTGGAAATCGATGTACGTGTCGAGGGATCATTCGCTAAAGATACCTGGGTGAGGGGAGAAGTCGACGTAGACATCTTCCTCCTATTCCCGACAACAGTGGGCAGAGAGGACTTCGAGAAACTTGCCCTCGAGATCGCAGAGGATGTACTGGCGCCAAATAGAACGCGGAGAAGATACGCCGAACACCCCTATTTAGAGGCGGAGATCGAGGGAATTCTAGTCAACATCGTGCCAGCCTACAAGGCGCAGAGAGGGCAGTGGATAAGCTCCACCGACCGAACCCCCTTCCACACAGAGTATGTCAAGGATAACCTTGAACCAAAGAAGAGAAACGAGGTAAGACTTCTCAAGAAGTTCATGAAGGAGACCGGAACCTATGGAGCCGAGATCAGGGTAGGAGGATTCAGCGGATACCTATCCGAGATACTGATTATGCATTATGGGACATTTCTAGATACCATAAGATCGGCGGCAAAGTGGCGTAACCAACCTTTCATAGATATAGAGGGGTATTATCAAGAAAAGAAGAAAGTGAAGGAACTCTTCAACCAACCATTAATAGTCATCGACCCCGTGGACATGCAACGAAACCTTGCTTCAGCAGTGACCATGAAAAAACTGGGCGAGTTCATTGCCGCCTGCAGGGAATTTCTACAGCACCCCCATAGAGGATTCTTCACCCCCAAGGAAGAGGTGTTCTCTGAAAAGAGACTGTTGCAGAATCTCAAGGAGAGGGGGACCTACTGCCTCTTCATCAACGTGAATGAACTATCAATCGTACCAGACGTATTGTGGGGGCAACTGTACAAATCTCTCAAGGCAATCTGCCGCGTCCTGGATGAGGAGGGGTTCCGCGTCCTAAGATCAACGGTGTGGAGCGAAGAGTGCGGTGAGACCATCTTTATCATCGAAATGGAAAACGGTAGGATATCAGAGACTAGGGAACAAGTAGGACCATTCGTGTGGTCCGAGGAAGCCAACCATTTCCTTGAAAAACATCTGAACAACTCTGGAACAGTATACGGGCCATGGATTGAGGGGGAAAGATGGATGGTCAGAGTCAACAGAACGCATTTCAACGCTATCGACTCGATCAGAGAGAAGATCGATAGAGACCTAGACAGCATCGGACTGGGAAGCAGAATCCAAGCAGCAATGAAACGAAAATACAGAGTGATGACTGGGAACGAGATACTCCCTGTCTACTCAAGGAACAAGGATTTTGCAAGGCATTTGACAAGGTTTCTGAAAGGATCACCGAGTTGGCTGAGAAGGTAGCAGATCGGTTTGAGACAGACGACCAGCCTCATATCGATGAGAAAGATACTCGCCTACCCCCATACTACGGACAGGGAGGTGAAGAAACGCCTCGAAGAGATTGCCGAGCTAGGTGTCCTCGACCTCGTACCAGCAGGAAATAGTTCCATTGAGGATTACCGAATCCTCGGGAAGGGATGTACCTCGATAGTCGTGTTGGTAACGTTAGCCGACGGTAAAGCTGCGCTGAAGATTCAAAGGACAGACTCAAACAGAGAATCCTCCGCCCACGAAGCCGAGATCCTGAGAAAGACGAATAATATCGGGGTGGGGCCGATACTCTTGAAGCATACGAAGAACCTCTTGCTGATGGAGTACATCGATGGAACCAAGATCTCCTCTTGGCTACTCGAGAAGACAGCAGGACACGACCGAAAAACAATAGCGCAGGTCTTGAAGCTGGTCCTAGAAGATTGCTATAGGCTAGACATTGCAGGAATCGACCACGGACAATTGAACCCTGCGAAAAAGCATATCATCGTAAGAGACAACAGCATACCCGAGATCATAGACTTTGAAAGTTCAAGCACCAGCAGGAGAACGACAAATGTCACCTCGGTTTCCCAGTATTTCTTCATAGGTAGCGAGGTCGCAGAAAACGTACGTATGACCCTTGGCTTAACGAAAGAGCGTATAATAGATAGTCTGAAGGAATACAAGTGGAACAGTAAGCGTGAGAACCTTGAGAATCTTCTCGCTACATGCGGGATAGAAACCAGAGTGTAGACCTAAGGCACATAGGCTAGGCCTCGATGTGGAGCAGGATCGGCGAAGAACAACGGCGATCGAAGTGCACAGGAAAAGGGTCAATCCTCCAACGTAGAGATCCTGAGAGGTCGGAGGAGCAGACGGGACATCGATAGCGAAAGGCGTTTTTGACACCTTTAGGAGGAATCCTCTTCTCACTTAACACAAGGATAGTCTCACAGTTGCCACAATTGTACAGGTATATTTTCACTGCACCTTCTTGCTTTCTCAGACTCTTGATTTCAAATAAAAAGCACTGAGTTACATTCTGTGCTATCGGTGAGAGAGAACAGTGAAAGTGAAAAATACGGGTTTACGAGGGAAAGTATTGAGAGAAAAGCCAGGTTCCCAGCGTTCTCTATGTTCTCCTCTTCTAAAAGAATATGATTCTTTCTGCCTTAGAAGGGCTGAAGGACAACATGAACCTGGATGTTGAGGGTAATAAGGAGACTTTGAACGCGATCTCAAATTGCAGAGATAAACAGATACAGATATCAAAGGAGTACATACACGTCGACGTTTCGCTAGGATCTGAGAGATGCATTTGGACGGTACACAAGAGGTCTACAATCGCCCCAGATGGATGCCATTGCTAGAGACGGAGAAGGGATTCTCAGGGCAGCCGACTATATTGTCATCAAGGATTTCTTAAAGTCGACAACAACGTGTTTCTTGCCTTTTTGAATAACCGTGTGTCCTTCTTTCTCAAGGAGTTTCTTCTGGGCTTCCACTCCTCCAGGATATTTCTTATTTACAACACCATTGGTCTTGAGTGTTCGCCAGTAAGGTGTAATATCTTCCTTGCCTTGTTGTCTTTGTTCTTCTGCGGCATTGGCCGCTATCCAAGCGAATATCCCTGTGGTTAATGGGCATGCGAAGTTCGTATTGTGTTTCTTGGCGAGTATTTCTCGGATTTCACTGATGGTAACGAGTTTTCCTTCGGGAACCTTCTTCATCAGCTCATTTACCTCTATCGGCGCAGGTATGACGAATGTGCCTGTACCCCATCTCTTAGTCATCTTGCCAGTAACCTCCTGGACTTTTGGGAGGTCTTTGCTATCCCTCAGTTTTTCGGTCCAACTCTTCTTTCTCGGCATTCCAACTCACCTGCCATTAGAACTAACGAATTCCCTTTGTTATATGTCATTGGAACTTAATTAGTTCTGGGGGATGCAGAGCTCTACAGGTCGGATCACGGCTTCCAAAAATTTAATCGACGATAACGTATCTAACGTGAGAATCGAGGAGCACGACTTCCTGATGGATCAACCAGTGGTTGCAGTCTCGAGAAGTAAGCAGACCGATAGGTTGGTCGAGGCTGTCCTGAGAATGATATCTGCAGACGAAAAGGTCGAGTCTGGAGATAAGGTCTTCATAAAGCCGAACCTTGTTCAGGTTCCCTGCAATTCCCCCTACGCAACCGAACCAGGCGCGTACGAGCTTACCAGAACCCCAGAAGGCTCAGTAATACACAGGGAAGTCCTTGAGCAGCTCCTCAAGTTCTTCACGAGCCTTGGAATAAAGGATATCAAGATCGGCGAGGCTGCCGGAGGATGCGAGACACCCCTGACCTTCAAGGCACTATCACTGGGTGGGCTTGCCGCAGAATATGACGCCGAACTAGTTGACCTCAACTACGCCGACTCGGTCAAAGTCCCGATCGAAAACGGATTCATTATGCAGCATGTATGGGTCCCTAAGGTCGTCGTTGAATCCGACTTCCGGGTCAACCTGGCAGTGTTAAAGACGCATGGATTAACCGGGGTTACACTCTGTCTGAAGAATTGGGGAATAGGAATCCCCCCAGGAAGATACTATGGCAGCAACAAGTCAGGGACAAGGAGGAAAGGTCTGGACGGCACACTTCCTATCCACGGAGAACGCGGGAAAACGAAGAGATACGGTCAGGAGATCGCCGTCTCGAAGGTGATCGCCGATGTCTGCCTAGCTCAAAGATGTGAACTCAACCTCATCGACGGGTTGACCGTAGTAGACTACCATCCCGACTCGGGAGAGCCACGGGTCAGAGAGGCGAACCTGGTCATTGCCGGTGAAGATATCGTTGCTGTCGACGCCGTGGGAACCAGGGTAATGGGATTTGACCCGAAGAAGATCCTGCACATAGGATACGCGGAAGAGAAAGGTCTCGGTAAAGCTGAACTCTCGGAAATCCGGATCATCGGAGGGAAAATGAAAGATCTGGAAACCAGATGCAACCCCAGTCCGCGGCTGCAGGATATCTACTGGAGTCAGTAGCTGATATTCATACTGCCCACTGCTGCGACCGTTATTTACGTGCATACGGTACCCGATTTGGATCTTTTATGGTCTGATTACGGTTCCATCCGATTTGCGGACGGCTTCCCATCCGCCACCGAGAGGATGTTCTGGAAACGGGAATTTTGCGGCAAGTTTCTCGTCAATGTCAATTCCCAGCCCAGGGGCGTCGTTTGACCAGAGATATCCACCCCTGATTTCAGGGCATCCTGGAAATACCTTTCGAGTTGTCTCTCCGAATATATGCTGCTCCTGGACTCCGAAGTTGTAACAGGTAAGATCCAACGCTAGGTTGGCGGCGTGTCCTACCGGTGAAACGTCGCTAGGTCCATGCCAGGCTGTTCTGACTCCGAAGAACTCGCACAAAGCGGCAAGCTTGCGTCCCATGCTTAAACCACCGATCTGCGATAGGTGTACACGGATGAAGTCGATTAAGCGGTTCTTGATCAAGGGTACGTACTCGTTCGGATTGTTGAAAAGCTCGCCCATGGCTATCGGTGTACTTGTCTGCTCCCGGAGGATATGGAAGTATTCGATGTCTTCAGGTGACAAAGGGTCTTCTAGGAAGAAAAGTCTGTATTTCTCCAATTCTTTGGCAAGCTCAATCGCTTTAATTGGTGGTATTCGTTCGTGGACGTCATGGAGAAGTTCAACGTCGTATCCGAGTTCAGCTCGAAGGTGTTCGAAGAGTTCAAGTACGGTATTTACGTAAGCCGTAGGTTCAAAGACCCGTCGTTGGTCAGGAGAGATGGGCTCCCAAAACCTTTGTCTGACGGATTTGTCTCCGGCGCCGTAGGTCGAATGTCCAGGAACAGCGATTTGAGCGCGAACGTAGCGATATCCTTGTTCGATGTATTCTTGAACGCGGGTCGTGACTTCCTCTAGGTCATGTCCTGAAGCGTGTGCGTAGAGTGCAGCTGCATGGCGACATTTCCCGCCCAAGAGCTGATAGACAGGCATGTCCGCACGCTTTCCTTTGATGTCCCAAAGCGCCATGTCTACACCGCTAAGCGCGTTGTTCAGAACCGGGCCGTTCCGCCAGTACGAGCTTACAAAAGAAGATTGAAAAATATCCTCTATCTGATCAGGGTCTTTGCCAACGATGAACGGCTTCAAGTATTCCTCTACCGCCGTAGCAACGGCTAAAGGTCTTTGAGTGAAGTTGCGCATCCAACACCGTACAATCCTGATTTGTTTGTAATGACTTTGACAATAACAAGACGAATTCCATCGGGTGCCGTAAGAATAGTCTTCACATCATCAATCCTTAACTTTGACATGGCAGATACATCGCTTAAGTATTTGAGAGGTATTGATTCTAGCGGTTTCTCCATTAGCGCAGAGTCATATGAAGAGCAAGAATCCCTCTCAGACAAGATATCAAGGGGAGGGTCTAATAACGTTTCATTATACGCGTGTTTTCAAGGTTAGTTTGAAAACGGAAGAGTCAGCCAAGTCTCCAATAGAGAGGGGTAGACATACATTTCTGGGGTTGAGTTGGGCCTAAGTGTATGTCTATCTTTCTTTTTTCTCGACTATGTCCTTAAGCTCTTTGGCTCTTGACGGCGGTATCATACCCCTATCTTTCAGGTCAGCTATACATTTCTCCGCATATTCGCACCAGCTCACACAGGACGGCGTAGCTTCCCGATGTAGCCTATGCCCACAACTTGGGCATTCGGCTTCCGTCTCATCGCTGAAGAACTCTACTTCCTCGCCACATTCAGGGCAACTTCTCAGTACTATCTGCGGCGGTCCAACAATGGTTCTGACTCCAGGACATTTCTCGAAGCTCAACATTTCTCACCCAAAGTGTCCTTCTGTAGAGACCTTTTTTTCAATGGGGTTCACGACTGGTCCAGTAGGCGTTTCTCTCCAGTTATCTTCTGGATATCTGTTATGTCTTGGGTAACCTCCAGACAGCCCAGGTAGGTCTGACTGTTGTCGCGTACAGCGAAATATCGGATATGAATTAGTCTGCCTTTTAGATTGATCCAGAACTCAGCCGCATCCCTTCGATTATTTCTGAAGTCATCCAGTATCTGGTTGACAACGTGAAGGCTCTTTTGGGGATGGCATTGCTGGACCTTTCGCCCGATCACCGCCTTGGTTCTAGGGAAGATTCTATCCTTTGACTGACTGAAGTATCGAACTGTATCTTCCTTATCGACAAAGGTGATATCCACAGGCAGTGTGTTGAGGATTGGTTCGATCTCCTTGTTCGACAAAGAACCGGTGCCGAAGGATATCGTACCGACTGTCTCCGGTCTAGTTACTGCTTCTGTCTCTTCGATGTTTGCTTCTGTTGGTTCGGGAGTGAAACAGCAGTAGCCGAGTTCGTCGAATTCCTGTCTTATCTCTTTCCATTCGTCCGTTCCAATGACTTTGAGAGCGGTCGGAAAGAGGATATTATTCTCCTTGTAGAAGTGGGTTGAGAACATGTCAGCCAAGGACAAGGCTATTTCGCGTAATTGTCCTGTGAAGTCTTGAAGGGTTGTGTTTTTTCGTGTCTCGATGAGGCTGTAGAGGTTATTCTTTATCCCCCTTATCTTGTCGTGTTCGGTCCACATGATCGCTGGCGGTTCGGTTATTCCGTGTTTCTCAAGGTACGGAAAGAGGACGTTCTCTTCTCGGATATAGTGGCTCTCTGATTCCCTGAGATGTTCTGCGATATGGTTCAGATGTTCGACTTCTTCGCTAACTGATTCGAAATCCCCCTCTTTATTCATCTTTGCCACGGTATTTTTCAGTTCATCCGCAAATTCCAGCAGTGACTTGTGTTCCTCCATGAGGGTATGAATTGGATGCCCGGGAGGGGCCGAGGTTTCTCTCTTCTCCAGTGATTCTCTGAATACGGCGAGATGAACGTCGCAGAGCCGATGAAGTTCCTCTCTTGGCATGCCTTCTCTTATGAGTTCTTCTTCGATCTCTGCTATCTCAGCAGGAGTGATGCTACCTATTAGTTCTTTGAACTCTTCTTTTACTGCTTCGGGGTCTACACCTTTATGCAGTTTTTCTATCAGGTTTTTGATTGTCTTCTTCCTATCTTCCTTTTCATTGGACTGTTTATTCACAATCTGTTCCTCCGTTCAGCTTTCTTCAAGATGTATGACCACAGTTATTCTCGGAGTTTACCTTCGAGTCTGCCGGTCACTATTGAATCTTTATTCATATGAATGAATATTCACTTATAATAAAAGTCTTTTCCCTGAGCGCCGCCAAAACACAGAATCCTTAATAAAGAATGCATCATACATTCATGTGAATAGGGATTCATATGAGTGAGCGCCCATGCCACAGATTCTTCAACATGCTTGCGACAAAGAGCAGACTAGACATCATCGCAGCATTAGCTGACGGAGAGAAATCGGTAGGCGAGATCTGTCAAGCAGCGAACGCCGAAAGAACCAACGTCTCCCATCAGTTAAAACTACTCAGGGAATGCAGATTCGTATTCGTGCGTCGAGAGGGAAAGAAAAGGATATACTCCCTGAACTTGGAAACCGTGAAGCCAATAGTAGACCTTGCGGACAAACATGTCAAAAAATATTGCAGTCATCGACAAGAAGAACCTCATAGAGACTAGACGATCCGGGGGCAGCAAGGAACAGGGCTCATCCATTCAAACCACTGTCCTGGTAAATCCCTCCCCACCATCCATCCCGGACTTTTTCAATAGATTCTAATGACCTGTTGGTCGAGTGGTTGTTTCAGCGAATGCCAGTCACTTCTCTTAACTCAGGTCAATTCTCTGAGTCTCGAAGACGCTTGTCAGCCTCCTCCAACATCTCCATTACTGGCAACTTGTAAGGGCATCTTGTTTCGCATTCACTGCACTTGGAGCAACTGTTGACCTTCGTTGGCAACTTTTGATAGAAGCGTCTCGACCACCCCCCCAGATGGTAGTATGTCATGTATCTATCGAACCTGAGTACGGTTGGAATGTCTATGTCATCCGGACATGGCAGACACACGCCACAATCTCTGCAGTAAGGTTCGGGCGGCAGCTGTCCAAATCGATAATCCCTTTTCTCTTGTTCTGTCAGACCGCCGAAGTCCCTAGCAACCCTGACTGCATATTCCACCTCTTTAATGGACGAGAAACCAGGTATGATAGTGGATATGTCCTGTGCCAGGATATACCGCAACGACCTCTCAGCTCTCTCCAATCCCGGTTGCCCGAATATAGGCTCGAAGTCCCTAGGGGGAAACTGAATTGCTCGGCTCTCTGCGCGAGACTGCCGCTGCACCCAATAGAACTCCCTTGCCCCGAACGCCTTCATGATTACAACACCCACACCCAGTTTCTTTGCTAGAGGGATAAGCTCCTCCTGGGCCTCCCTCTCTATGAGGTTTAAGGGCACTAGAACAGTGTCGAACTCCCCTGTCTCAATCGCCCTTGAGAGAACATAGGGCATATGACCGGTTATTCCAATATAGCCCACGGTACCGTTCGACTTCGCCTCCTTGACAGCCGAAAGAGCACCATCCCTCCCCAGTACAGCCTTCAGAGTCTCCAGATCGTTGACCCCGTGAATCTGGACCAAATCTATCCTGTCGGTCCTTAAATTTCGAAAGCTCTGCTTGAGGTTCGCGCGCGCAGCGCGCTCCCTAGACCTATGACGTACCTTCGTCGCCAAGATACACTCGTCTCGAACATCCTCCAGAGCCATTCCAATCTTCTCTTCACTGTCCCAATAGACCCGAGAGGTGTCGAAGTAATTCACCCCAAGCCCGAAGGCGTTCTTGACGAGCCTTTCGGCCTCTTCATTTGCCAAGTAACCGAGAGAGCCACCACCAAACCCTATGACCGAGACTTCTAAACCAGTACGACCCAACCTTCTCTTCTTCAAATAGGCCACCGACCGCAAGCAGATTATATGGTTAATCCACGCACATGCTAAATAGATTATGAGCTATTCGTCTTGGTAGGCTGAGTAGGTTCACACATAGGTTTGAACCCCGGAGTAGCCCTGATCTAGAGTAGTAAACGTATCGGTTTCAGCTACGTCTCAGATATTATTTGGTAGTAATCCGTGCGCCTTCGCTTTCGTATTTTCTGCGTCAACCAAGTTTGAATATGCTAGGCAAAAGAGGGAAGCTAAAGTAACTGACAGGAAAATCCGATAGACTGTCTCAAGAAGGATTCAAATCGAGGGAAAAGAAAATGTATCAAAAAGGCTTCATATTCCTTACTGAAGAAGGATAAGAAAATGGGGACTGCCAATAATTCAGACAAGGTAGAATCCCTAATCCATAAGGCTAAGCATGGAGCTTTCTTCCAACGGGAAGAGGCTGTCAAAGCACTCGGAGAGACAAGGGATGAGAGAGCGATTGAACCACTCGTCGAGATTCTGAAGAGTGAAGGTCAGAGTCGTACGAGGCGAGCCGCGGCAGATTCCCTAGGGAAACTAGGCTGGGAGCCAGCGAATTACACGGATAGAGCCTATCTGCTGATTGCGAGGGGAAAGTGGGAGGAGCTAGCAGAGTTGGGCATAGACTACCTGATTCTGGCATTAAGGTGGCCAAATGAAAAAGAGACAATGCCATACTTCCTCAAGATTGGAGAGGCAGCAGTGGAACCACTCCTCCAAGCCCTTGAGAGTAAGAACTATGAACGGAGATCGGTAGCTGCCATCTTGGGTAGACTAGGAGATAAGAGAGCAGCACCAACACTCGCTCGCATCCTAAAGGATCCCGATGAAGTATATGATGTGAAAAATAGGATGGCACAGATCCTCAACGAACTGGGCTTCGAACCGAGAGACGAGACAGAGAAAGTCTACTTACTGGTAGCGGCTAAGAAGTGGGACGAAGTAGCAGGGCTAGGTGAACCGGCCGTTGAGACCCTAATCGAGGCATTAAGGCGGTTCGGGTGGCCTGAGACTAGAGAAGCCTTAGCCAAGATCGGAAAACCAGCAGTAGAACCCCTAATTCAATCCCTCAACCATCAAGCCTCATGGACACGGTTTGGTGCAGCCACCGCCCTAGGAGAGATAGGTGATGAAAGGGCGGTAGAACCCCTCACCCGACTCTTAAACAATGAAAATAACGAGGAGGTAAGGGAGGCAACCAGAGAGGCATTAGAAAAGATCAGGACAGAAGTCTAAGAGAGCTCCAATCGATATCCCTACCAGCATCGTATTAACCGACGAAAAAGTGGAAGGCGTTTATATCTCTGGTATGACCATCTTCTATACGTGGAGGGTTAGCTATACCTTCGAGTGAGTTGGAAGAGGTTGTGAAGGAGATTAGGGCTCTCAGGGAGAAGGTTGAGAGAGTAGAGGAAATCGTGGAGGAGAGGCTTATCGGTTTGGAGGAGCCTATGGAGGACGAGACCAGGGCCATCGAGAGCTATCTGGAGGCGAAGAAGAGAAGAGACCTACAACTCACTCCACTGGAAGATGTTAGTGAGAAGGCATAACTCCTTTGCCGCGATACAAGGTTTTTCTGGAGAAGAGGGCCCAAAGGCAGCTGAAAAAACTGGACGAGAATACGAGGTCAAGGATTGTTGAAGACTTGCGTCTACTTGGTAACAGAGGATTCTCCGCCAGATTGGACCTCAAGAAGCTTCGGGGATACAGGGGTCAGTACAGGCTACGTGTTGGAAGGCATCGAGTATTGTTCGAGATTCAACCCGAGAAGACGATTATCGTACATGCAATACTGCCGAGGAGGAGGTCCTATCGAAGCTAGACACGGGGGTTCAATCCTCGTGTGAAATCACTAAAGAGCGTATAGCGAAATCTCAATTTTCTGCGGTTAAACGGCGAAAAAGAGCTTAGAATTAGTCTGAAAAGAGCTGAGTTTGGTGGGGCTGAGGGTTTTTACCTAGAATTTTATTCCATTCGGATTCGAAAAAGTGGTACATCACATTAAAATTAAACCATTGAGGCAAGATTGCAGAGAGCCTACACACACTCCTAAGTCAAATAGTGAAAAGGCCCATCCATAGGAGAGAACTCGAAGTTCAGTGAATTCTATGGCTCAGCCAGCCACACCCCCTCAACAAGGTGAAGAAGGCTCTGTGAGAGCTTTAATACCAACATAGTGGCTATTACATCCCAAGGTCTATCAGCAAGCATTTAATATCCACTACCCTTCCAGAACCTCTATCGAGAAGTTTCTGATGTCATTCCTGTCAGCTTCGTGCATAGAGGGTTCAGTATATACTGGCTCTGGGGTTACTCGCAAGTTCTAAATCCTTAGACTAACAGGATTATTCTATCTAAGGAAAGATTGAGGAAGAGATTTTGATCCGCATCCTCTATGTTGACGCAGGACGAATGCCACTAAACTTTACCAAAGAGTTTCTAGAATCGCAAGAAAAAGACTTCCAAGTAGATACCACTATCTCAGCCAAGATAGCACTCAATAAGCTCTCGAAGGAAGAGTATGATGTCGTGGTCTCGGGTCACAGAATCCCTGATATGGGCGGCCTGGAATTCCTCAGCGAGTTGAGAGAACAGAACGAGGGGATACCCTTCATCCTCATAACTGATAGAGGAACGGTGGAGGCTACTGTTGAGGCATATAAGAGAGGGGTTGACGGCTATATAGTAAAAGAGGATGACCCGATATCCCAGTACGCCGAACTCGCGAATCAGATACGGCAAGTCTCCAAACGGAGAAAAATGGAGAAGCAGTTGCAAGAGAGCGAGGAGAAGTACCGTACCCTCGTTGAACTAGCCCACGACGGGATCATGATGGCCGAGGGCCCTGAGCGGACCATCATCTTCGCCAACCAAAGGATGGCCGAGATGCTAGGATACACCATCGAAGAACTGATAGGAAAAAGCTATGTGGATCTGATCCATCCAGATGATAAAAGAACATACCTAAAAGAAAGGATAACATTCTTCTCGTCTGGTGAACCGGCCACATATGAGAGACTCTTCCTCAGAAAGGATGGCACATCAATCCCCGTTCTCGTCTCCGTATCCTTGATTAAAGCGAATGAGAGGAGTGAGTCGGTTCCTTGCATCTGCCTAGTCACAGACATCACTCAGAGAAGGAAGATGGAAGAGGCGCTGAAGCAGGAGAGGGACAAGGCTCAGAGTTATCTGGACACAGTGGGGGTCATAGTGGTAGCCTTGGACAGGGAGGGAAGGGTTACCCTACTTAACAGGAAGGGATGTGAGATCCTGGAATGCTCTGAACAAGAGGCTTTAGGTAAGAACTGGTTTAATGACTTCCTCTCCTCCTCTGTTCGAGAAGAGGCCGAGTCAGTTTTCCAGCTACTCTTGGCCGGGGATGTGGAACCTGTAGAGTACTACGAGTCCCCAGTCCTAACCCAGACTGGAGAAGAACGATTGATCGTGTGGCATAACGCCGTCCTCAAGAACTCGCGAGGAGATGTCACAGTGGTACTTCGCTCTGGGACCGATATCACAGAGTGGAGGCAGGTAGAAAAAGAGTTGTGGCAGATCGAATGGTTACTCCACAGAAACATCCAGCCCAACCATACCACTAAGGAAAGGAAGGCTTCCTATCGTCCTGTTTATGCTGACCTGTCTGAAGAAAACAAATGTCGAATCCTGTTGGACTCCTTGGGAAAAGAGATGCTAACTGAGATAGCTTATGACTACCTGGATCTTCTTGAGACCTCAGTTACAATCCACGAGAAGAATGGAGATTACGCCCTCTCCCCCCTCTCCTCATGTTGGTGCCGACTCCTCGATCAAACTTCAAATAGCCTCTGCAAAACTGACGATAATAGGGAAACCTTGAAGAGCCGACGGTGGCATTGCCAAGAGTGCTGCTGGAAGCAAGCCGCAGAGATCGCCATCAAGACCGGTCAACCAGTTGACACTGAGTGTTGGGGTGGCCTAAACCACTACTCTGTACCGATCAAGTGTGAAGGAGAAATTCTCGGCGCAATCACTATAGGGTACGGCGACCCACCCAGAGACTTAATAGAACTACGGGAGATCGCGAAGAGATACCACCTAAGCATAGACAAGCTCCTTGAGCAGGCTGAATCGTATGAGTCACGCCCCCCATTCATCATTAATTACGCCAAGAACCGTCTCCAGACCACAGCAAGGCTGATAGGAGAGATCGCCCAGCGGAGGAAAATAGAAGGAGTACTACGGGAGTCCGAAAACAAGCTTCGCTCCATCCTTGAGGCCTCGAATGAGGCTGTGCTAATCTCCCAAGAGGGCAGATATACCTACGCCAACAAGAGGGCTTGCGAGCTGTTCAAATATCCCAGGAAAGAGCTTATCGGTCTACCTATCGAGAAGCTGCATCTTACCAACCGCAGGGAGGAGATGATTGAGCACCACTGGGAGACCATGCGGGGGATGAGGAGGGAGCCCGAGATAGAGGAGTCAGTACACATCACGAAGGACGGTACAGAGATTACAACCGTAGAGAAGCTCACAGCGATCGACTGGAATGGTAAACCTGCAGAGCTGGTCTATCACCACGATATAACCGAGCGGAAGAAGATGGAGGAGAAGCTTCAGCGTTACTCTGAACAATTAGAAGATATTGTCGAGGAGAGGACCCGAGAACTGCGGAGGTCGGAGGAGAGATATCGTAGTCTATTCATGGATTCCCCAGTAGCCCTATGGGAAGAAGATTTCTCCGAGGTCAAGAAGTATATTAATGATCTACAGAAATCGGGAGTTGAAGACTTCAGAGATTACTTTAGGAAACATCCGGATTCTGTCATCCACTGCGGGCACCTAGTCAAGATTCTCGATGTGAATGAGGAGGCTCTGAGTCTCTACGAAGCACGGAACAGGGAGGAACTCCTAAGCGGTATAAGGATGCTTTCATACGAGGAGTTACCCGGGGTATTCGCCGAAGAACTCATCGCCATAGCTGAAGGCAGGACCATGTTCAAAGGGGAAGCAATCACCGAGACGGTAACGGGTAAAAGGATTCATGTCACCTTCAGATGGTCTATAGCCCCAGGATACAAAGAGACACTTGCAAGAGTCCTCATCTCCGTAATCGATATAACACACAGGAGAAGGATGGAGGAGAAGTTACGGGAGAGCGAGGAGAAGTACCGTACCCTCGTTGAACTAGCCCACGACGGGATCATGATGGCCGAGGGCCCTGAGCGGACCATCATCTTCGCCAACCAAAGGATGGCCGAGATGCTAGGATACACCATCGAAGAACTGATAGGAAAAAGCTACAAGAGCCTAATCCACCCAGAGGAGAAGGATGACTATCGAGAAAAACAGAAGATCCGCCTAGCTTCCGGGAAAGCGTCTACACACGAGAGAAGACTGATCCGGAAGGACGGCACCTTCCTTCACACCTTACTCTCTCTATCGATCATCGACCCTGAGGATAAGACTGAGTTTGCCCCTACATTCGGTATATTCACAGAAATTAAAGAAATGACAAATTACAAGGAACAACATGCCAAGCTAAGAGAAGGATTGAACCTCAATATGTTGTAGGTTTTGAAGGGTTTAGGAGCGGGTTACATTCTCGACCTCTTTAATCTCAGGGGTCTCTGGTCGCTCAATGGTGCCCTCAGCCAACTCCATCTTCGCTTGGTTGAGATGGTGGAGGAACCTTTTCCCAGCCTCAGTGATATCATAAACATTTCTACTCTTATACTTGCTCTCCTTTAGTAATCCCTTCTCGACAAGTAGAGTTAGATACCTCTGGGTCGGAAGCCAAGAAAGATTTACACTGTACATGATTCTAGTCGGTTTTCGAACTCCTTCTGAAACTGCCTCCAACATGCTAGCAAGGATTTCAAGACTACTGCGACGAACCATAATCTTCACCATGAAATTTTTAATGCCGACATTTGATACTAATTCACATATATAAATACAGTTTATAATTTCATACTTATATTAAGTTAGCTAACTGACTCTAAAAATACTTACTCCTCTTGATCTGTTTACCGTTTTTCATTCAGATTCTTAAGAGGGTCTATTCATCTCCCTTCCTCTGCCGTAACATGATTCCCCCTGGTAGCTACTATTCTGACATCTATATCAAAATAGAAAACTGAAAGTTCCTAAGAAGAAATGGCCAGCTGTAGACCAATTGATTTCTCAGCTCGCTAATAAAATAATATTCCGATACGGTGAAGGGCAACTAGGTATTCGCCATAGATCTTCTTCGAATCTAGTTTGATCGAATTTAGAATATGTCTTATACAATTCTGTGTACTTTTCGACAAATTCCAGCGGGGAACTGTCTCTTCTTAACCTTCACGATCGACTCGATTGGACTGATAAGATCCTTGAACAGACTTGTTCTAACTCCCGCTTAGGATTATAGCCCCGATACCTCCCCTGGAAACTGGTCGCGGTCGAGTACCTTGAGGACTTTGAAGAGTGGAAGCGTCGACGCGGGTACGAAGAGAGATGGATAGCCGGGACCATCTTCTCCACCTTCAAAGGGCTTTTCGATGAACACGTTTAATCGAAGAAGACGGAGAACATGACCAGGAAACTCGGTCAAAGCACCTTCTACAACTTCTTCACCAGCCTAACGGCAAGCCCCTAAGAGAAGACTGGAAGGATAATAGGTGAAGGACCACTAAACCCACTGAAAACTAGAGTTATTCGACATAACATAGGAGTTGAAAAACCTTAAGTACTCCCAAATCAGGTTTTATCAAAGGGAGGAAGAATATAGTTGAGAAATATAGATAAGAATGAATTATTGAGGAAGAAAATGGAGGAAAATGAGTTAGTAGTCGCAATGGGCGCATGGGATGAACTGTCAGCAGAACTTATTGAAAGAGCAGGCTATGGCATGGTGTCCCTGCAGTCTTTCCAATATAACCTGAGCACTGGCGTACCTGATTGGGGTCTACGCACGCCGAGAGACCTACTGAACCTCACTTGGAGAGTTGCCAATGTAGTTGACCTACCGATTCTCGTTGATTTTGAGTCAGGTTGGGGGGAGGCGCCTCATACTGTTTACTGGATGAGGGAGTTCGAGCGCGCGGGAGCCTCGATGCTTCACATCAACGATGAGCTAAGAGGCGTAGTTCATAGATGCCCGCACTTCCCAGGACCAGGAGCTCCTACTCCAGATGAAAGAATGAAGTTACTCCCTGATATCGATGAGTTAGCAGGCAAGATCAAGGCGATGGTTGAGACGAGGGAAGAAGGCATCATGATATCTGCTCGGACATACGGACGCACTAGAGAAGATCAGATCAAGCGATTGAAAGTCTGTAGGGAGGCTGGAGCAGACGCTCTATGGACGAGCGGACGCGCTAATAGGGATGACCTTATACGTGCTCGGAAAGAGCTAGAGGGGCCGCTAATAGTTCAGTCATGGGCTCCGGGGCAGGTTGGAGCGAAAAGCCTATGGGAGAATATACCGGACCTAAAAATCCAAGAACTCCAAGAGATGGGATACAGCATATTCAACTTTGCGCATATTCCCCTAATACCTTACAAAGGGTTCATGGATTTGTTGAGAAAGATAAAGGATTCTGATAGCCTCCTCGTAGCTGCAAACATGTCCTTTGACTGGGAAGAACTCCTAGACATAGTAGGGTACAATAAAATGCGCGAGCTTTTCGAGAAGTATGGTGTCAGGTGTAGCGCGGTAGGTTAACGCGCTACATCGCGATCAATTCAGTTGTCAACATCCTCCTGTACAGCATCCTATCCCGTAGGGCTTATCTGAGCCTTCTTGAGCTGAACCGACTATCCGCGAGGTTCTAGCGCCAAGCTTATCAGTCTTGATCCGTGCCTCGGCGATCGCTCTGGTCTTCATCGGGTTCTAGCGCTTCACGGACACCGAGTGGGATTCCAAGATCTCGAAGTTCTTCAGCCACAGGTTCCCAGTCAACTCCACAATTGCATAGCACTCCCCGCAACGGGAGAACATCACAACGAAGTCTTCTATCCATCTACGGGTTTTCCTGTAAGTCAGCTCCTTCAGGATGGTGCCATCCTCGTCCATCATGCATGCAACGTAACGCTTTTTTCCTCACATCGATCCCAATGTAGTTCGTCATCTTCACCTCCTGAAGTGGTGTTGGGGCTGGCTCGTGGAGGCGACACACACCTATCCGGGCTTCAACGCCCACTTTGACAGCCGCTCAAGGAAACACGTCCATTCATAGGAAAAGCTTCAGGGCCAGGAAAACGCAGGCCTCAGCCAACCGCATCCCTCTCAACAAGGTGAAGAGGACTCTACGAGGGCTTGTCATGCCAATATAGGAGTTGGACAAGGAATATTTTGAAGCCTACTACAAGATTCAAAGTCTTAATTCTACGCATAGGCTCAATAAATAATGAAGTATTGGAGAGTATATGTAACGGTCTTAACGGAAGTTATGAAGGGATTTCTTGCGCAATTCTTAGCGAGATGATGCAATTACCAAACCAAGCATTGGATACACTAAGAAACCAATATTACTCTAGCCTAATTCTGAAGAATATATCTGAGTTAAAGGAATCAAAGCGATTCAATGCTGATAGGATTCTGGGTGTCACCAACGTTGATCTTTATGTACCAACCATAGACTTCGTTTTTGGAGAGGCTCAATACAAAGGAAAAGTAGCTTTGATCTCACTTTATCGACTTAGACCAGAATTTTATAATCAACCTCCAAATCAAAGTCTTTTGAAGAATAGAGCCTCAAAGGAGGCAACCCATGAAATAGGTCACACACTTGGCCTGGTTCACTGCCACGATTCGAAATGTGTCATGTATTTCTCTAACTCAATATATGATACTGACAAGAAGCGAATCCAATTCTGCGAAAAATGTAGGACCGCAATAAAATAAAGTAGCTATAATGAGCTAGAGCCCGCCTCTGCGACCGGCTTCACCAATTCACCCTCGGACTTAAACTCTTGAACCTGATAGAGACCCAGGGTCTGGAGCCGGGTTCACAGTCTTCTCGACGAGCACTAGCTAAGTTGCGAGTACAAGGATGCCTTCGGGGTTCACGGGATGGGGTGACTGGAGGACCTAGAGCTGTCTAGTGAGGATAGTACATCCTCAGCAGTCACCTGAGACAGCCCCGGTCCATGTCCAAGGAGTTGGAGGAGGGGGATAGCAGGATCGCCTTGAAAGGTCTCCGAGGAAGAGAATGTAAGGCTGAGATGACCATGACAGGGATAAGCCTTACGCAGTCCTACTCATCACCAGCGAGATCGACGACATCAAACAGTTCAGCTCACTAAGGAAGCTGGTAAGCTAGTCTCATTCCTGAACTGGCCAATATCTCCTATCTCCGCGAAGAAAATGGAGAACATGGCAAGGGAACTCATGCTGAAAGCCAGCCCATACGACATCTTCATCAGACTGACAGCCTGCCCATAGGAGAAGAGGAGAACAGGGGAGACTTAAGGGAACTTGGCAGAGAGAACCGCTAAAGCCATAAGAGTTGGGCTGTTCAATACAGCATAATAAGGATAAATAATAAATAATTGTAATATATTATTCTGATCCAACATTAGCTTAGAAATAGCTAATGCTGACTAAAACTGGGGTAAAAAAATGATCGGAGAAGGAATAGTTCCATTTGCTTTAGCATTGGCTTTCTATTTTGCCATAGTTGCCGTCGTAAGTAAACGATGGATTACTATGGTAGTGGGTCTTCTATTGATATCAATAGCAGCAGGAATAATCGCAGGCGTGGATCTAGAGACTATACTTACAGTAATCCAAACAGGACCAGTGCAGTATACTAACGCTATTTTGGCGGCTGTTGCGGGCGCGTGGCTAAGTGTAGTTGTGGTTGAGACTGGAATTGCCCAAGACTATATTAGAAGAGCGGTAGAGCTTGGGGGTGGTAGACCCTTACCCCTTACTCTATCAATACTCCTCGTATCTGCATTTCTATGGACAACCCTATGGGGAATAGGCGCTTGGATAATGATAGGCTCAATCACCATTCCCATAATGTTAGCCACAGGAATTTCACCAGTAGTAGCTGCCCACCTCTTCAGCTGTTCTATCTTTATTGGTGGTGCTTTTCGTTTGGCTGGTTGGCCAGCACAGATCAGGACCTACGGAATTACTATGGACCTTCTATGGAGGAACGCTCCTATGCAATCTGCTTTTGCTTTGCTTATTTCGTTAGTCTACATATTCTATTGGTTCAGAAAACAAAAGATTTCAATGTTTGATGGTGGGAATCCTGGAGATAAAAAAGTCAAAACAGAGCTTGCCAAGAAAGTGCCAATATATTCTCTTCTAACACCGGCGCTCCCGCTAATTTTAGTGGGAGTCTTCAAATATCCCATAATTCCAGCGTTCATAGTTGCGGTAATATATGGTTGTTTGACAACCATAGAGAAAAGAGAGGACTTTAGGCAACATATTGAGCTAATAGGCAGATCGCTATTATCCGGTATTCCAATAGCAGCTAGTTCAATCGCCATTTATATAGGCCTAGGATGGATAAGAACCATGTTCCGAACAGCAGCCGCAGTAGCAGCATTCACGCCATTCTGGGAAGCAGTTCTACCGAAAGGCCTATGGGGACTCATTGCTTTCTTTGCGGTCTTGGCGCCTTTACATCTATTCAGGGGACCGTTCAGTGGTACTGGAATGGGAGTTGGAATAGCCGCTGTCTTCACAACTGCAGGTCTACTAACAGGTCAACAGACATGGGCCCTATTTCAGGGCAGCGCTCTAATGTCAAATCTTGATCCAACACACACGCACAGGGTTTGGGCTGCTGAACATGCAAAGACAGACTCTATAGAAACATTGAAATCTGCGATTTTTCTCTATTGGCCATTTGGGATTATCAAGACAATAATCTGGGCACTCGTTTTCTTCTAAACTTTCCTTAATACCCCTTTTTTTTCTTTATCGATTTCGTTGAGGCTAAATAGATGGTCTTGAAGGTGCGCGTCGGTATCGATGTCGGAGGAACCTTTACTAAAGCGGTTTTAATAGACGATGACACCTATGACGTTATCGGCAAAGCTACGACACTCACGACCCATGATGCCCCTGAAGGTGTGGCAAAGGGCGTAATCGATGTTTTCAACAAAGCTCTCAAGGAATTTAATGTTGACCCAAAAAACGTGGTATTCGTGGCACATAGCACTACTCAGGCGACAAATGCTTTGTTAGAGGGAGACGTTGTACCCGTTGGCATACTGGGAATGGGTCAGGGGGCTGATGGCTTTGTGGCAAGAATACAAAGTAAGGTGGGAAATATCGAACTGGCTTCTGACCGTATGCTCCAAACTTGTCATGGTTTCATCGATCCCAGTGTTGAATCTGCTGAAGACATTACAAGTGTTATCCAAGAATTAGTCTCTAAAGGGGCTAGAGTCATTGTTGCTAGTGAAGCATACAGTGTGGATGATCCAAAGAATGAACTAATTGTCAGGGAAATTGCAGGTAAGCTAGGCCTACTTGTAACTTGTGGTCATGAGATGTCAAAGCTTTATGGCCTGAAAGTCAGGACACGGACCGCTGCAATTAATGCCAGTATCTTGCCAAAAATGATGGAAACATCTGATATGGTAGAGAGAAGTATAAGAAAGGCAAGAATTCAAGCGCCCCTAATGATTATGCGGGGCGATGGCGGGGTCATGGATATAGATGAGGTGAGGAGAAGACCTATTCTAACCATGCTTTCGGGGCCATCAGCAAGCGTCGCGGGGGCTCTCATGTACCTAAAAGTGTCCAATGGCATTTTCTTTGAGGTAGGTGGGACGAGCACAAACATTGGTGTAATACGTGACGGGAGGCCCGCAATCAAGTGTATAACGTTAGGGGCACATAGGACCTATGTGAATTCCTTAGATGTAAGGGTCATTGGCGTTGCCGGCGGAAGCATGCCGAGAATACGAGACAGAAGAATAGTGGATGTAGGACCGAGAAGTGCTCACATAGCTGGATTGCCATATACAGCCTTCGCAAAGCCAGGAGAGATAGAGAATCCTGAGATAGTTTTTATTCAGCCAAAACCGAATGACCCAAATGATTACATAGCTATAAAAACGGCGAATGGGAAAAACTATGCTATCACGAATACATGTGCAGCTAATGCTTTAGGTATTACTAAGCCGGGGGATTACTCATATGGTTATCCGGAAGCTTCTAGGAAAGCCCTAGAAGCCGTATCCAGATATATGGGTATAACTGTCGAAGAGGTTGCCCTTCAGATTCTTGAAGTCTCGTCAAAAAAGATCATACCAGTAATTAAAGAGTTGATGGAAGAGTATGAACTTGAGAAGGAAAACGTTACTCTTGTAGGCGGGGGTGGTGGTGCAGTAGCTCTTATTCCTTTCACAGCAAAAACTATGAATTTAGATTATAAGATCTCGGAGAACGCAGAGGTGATATCCTCTATCGGTGTGGCTTTGGCAATGGTCCGAGATATGGTGGAACGGACTATCGTCAATCCAAAACCTGACGACATCCTCAGAATAAGAGCAGAGGCAAAGGAACAGGTCATAAGAGCTGGGGCAGCGCCAGAAAGCGTAGAGGTCTTTATAGAGATTGATCCTTCGAAACAAATAGTTAGAGCTACTGCCCTCGGGACAACAGAAATAAGAACTCAAGATCTATTGAGGAACGAACTTACACTAAATGAAAGAAGAAGCTTGTTTGCTAAGTCAATACATGTTAATGATAATGATGTAGAGCTAATCGCATCAACAAACGCATTAGATGTATTTCACGCTAAGACTAAGACTAAGAGTCTCGGATTTATTCCTACTACTAAGGACCTCACAGCGGTCATGGACAGAGAAGGAGTCATTCGCCTTCAAGTTACCGATGGAATCGTCTTAAGAAGTACTATAAAAAATGTAATACAAGATTTAGAAATGCAGATAAACAAATTCACAACAGCCACCTACGACTTTCTAGAAATTCCAAAACAATACATTCTATGTGGAAGCCATATCATTGACTTTTCCGGGATGATGGATAAAGACCAAGTCAGATCATTAGCTGCTATAGAATTGGAAGGCATTGATCCTGAAGAGCCTGTAGTCTTAATCAGTGTCCGACGTTAACGTTGCGCGCTAGAAAAGATAAAGCCTTTCCCATACCATCGCGCTCTCCGCGTATCTTCCTGAACGGAGGATGCGTCACAATTATCATTAAGCACCAACAAGCATTTTGAGTGATGCACCTGGAATGTTTAGCACGCTTAGATACCTTTTAGACTTGCGTAACCCTATGTGGTCATAATTCAACGTTTGGCTTTATGGACAAACCAGCGTGCGCAGAGTGCCAGGATAGGAGCCGCGCTCATACATGCAAAGGAAACCCTCAGACTAACCAGATATGTGATTGTAGATGATGTAAAAGAACCAAAAGCGGTTCCTATCAGTTGTGACGAATTAAGTAATCCTATGAACAAGCCCTTGGTCTGCCTCTTGTCTATGCTTTCTGCAATTAGGAATGACGGTACCGCAGAATACAAGATGCATTGGGCTATCCTCAGGATGATGAAGACGTAAAGATTTGTCATCGAGGCCTGAAGCGCAATCACAATAGAGATCCCGAGTAATATGAAAGGAAGTGTCCTCGGCTGAGTCATTCGCGTCATAAAAGGGATTGCTACTAAGTAGGCAAGCCCACTCAGACTCAGTACTACGCCCGTATAAGCGCTCAGAGCATATTCCTCTATTCCAGAAGCCTTTAGATATAGAGGTAGAATAGGCACAATGAATTGGAAGGCCGCCTGTGCACAGACAAGGACAATAGCATTTCCTATCAAGGTGGAAGGAGAAGGTTTACTCTGAAATTCTTGCTTAGAGAGACCGTGGGTCTCTATAGGCTTGGAGAAACGAACGGCCAATATCAAAGGAATTGATATAGCCATTACTATGCCAGAAATTAGAAAACATGTTTTGAACCCGAAGATGGGTGCTACGACTCCGCCTAGAGCGGGACCCATAAGCCGACCTAGATTCTTTGAGAAAATATCGTAACCTAGAGCGCGCGAGCGCTTTGACAGATCACGTTGATCAACGAGATCGCTGATGGCTGCCATTGTCAAAGTGCTTCCTCCTCCAAAAACTCCCTGAAGAGCCCTTAATGCCACAACTTCGTATACGTTGGAGGTAAATGCTAAGAGCGTCATCAGAATAGATTGACAGGCAAGCCAGCGGATCAGCATCAGCTTTGAGCCAAATTTGTCACTTATCATCCCCCACAAGGGAGAACTAATAGCCATACAGACTGACATGAAGAGTTGACCTACCCCTGCCCAAAAAGCTGCTTCACCTAGAGTTAGACCAATTTCGTAATGAAGAAACAATGTCAAGAAACCTAGTGCGAAACTCAGTCCGAACCCCGAAATTGTGGAAACAGAATAGATTACTATCAGGCACAATCTATTGCTATCGAAGTACACTACTCTATGCCAACTAGCACCTAAACGTTTTGATAAAGCAATCATCTATAATAAAGATAAATGATAAATATTTAAAATATATTTTTGTATTCACATATTGAATCTAATGCTGCACTAATGACTGTGCATGTCTCAGCCAGCCAAGACATGGAGAATAAACGTTCAAACAGCCCTTGAGAACACGGGTCCCCTTCTTGAGATTGCAACAATTCACTTCTGGAGAACGATAAGGCAATTAACAAATAATATAGACTAGCCATAGAGACCCGCACGCCCCATCTACATTATAGAATTTAAAGATGCAATATACACATTTCATATTATTGTAGAGAATGCCCATATTCTCTAAAAAATTCCATCCTTCGGTAGTCGTTCGTGCACCCTCGCCTTTGTCATTTTCTGTGTCGACCAATCGAGGCAATACGGCATAGTTTGTATGAATAGATTGCATCTACATATGTTTGCCTTTGATTATAGTGAATTAACTCCCCCGGCCTTAGTAGTGTGCTCCGCTCTCTTGTAAATCAGGCTAGAAAAAACTTTGTGTTCATTAAAAACACTTCTAAAGCCTTAGAGATCGGCTTTATATCGCCTCTTCTCGTGAAGGAATCTCTCCAACTCTCCAATTGTTGTGGCATCTTTTTCGGTTGTTATTGACTCTCTGAACTTCATTGGCATGGCATCGACGGCTAGGTTTATCAAGGCTTCAGTCATCCAGACGACTCGGCTATAGCCTCCATCGCCTTGTCAGCCACGCTTCCCGCTCGCCTAATCTTCTCTATCTCTTCGCTCGATTTTATGATTCTGAGATCAGTCATTATCGCAGTTGCATCGGCGAACTCAAGCGCCTCCGGCTTGGCGTGCGGGTGTCCTAGCATCTCACGCATCGACACCTTCAAGAAGGTATTCTCTACACCAACCTTCCCTTTCTCCAATCCAAGTTCCTTCCAGATATGCATCAATGAGTGAAGCATCCCTACCTCATCCTCGAATCCGAGGATACGTTCAGAGGCACAGGCTTTCTTCGTGTCTTCAATGTCGGTCTTCGGGACGCCTACATAGCTCACTCCACTTCTCGATATTATCGCGAAGGCACACAACCTACCGTCTCCTAGAAGGTAAGTCATGTTTTGAGGCTTCGTCAAGAGAACTGCGTCGAGCCCCACTTCATCCATCAACTTGCATGCACGCCTGACACGCTCCCTGAACTCATTGTTCTCCACCAGATCACCCATAATATAGGACTCTTTTTCCATGCTATTGCCTCCACGTCTATGCTGGCTCGAGGTACTTCACCGGGTTCCTGTCAAACTTCTGCTTACACATAGGAGCGCAGAAGTAGTAGGTCGTCCCCTTGTATTCAGACTTCCACTTAGCAGTCTTCTCATCCACTTCCATCCGGCATACAACATCTAAAACCACGCGAATCACCGTTCCTAAATTCTTTGAAGAAACTAATCTTTTTTTTCTTGTTCACCAATTGGAATTGCCATCGTACATGTGCGCCATCAGACAAGAAACAGATCCACTCATAATCCTGACAATCTTAGTCATAAAACGGGGACTCAATCCTCGTGTGAAATCACCAGAGAGCGAATAGCGAAATCCAATTTATTGCGGTTAAACGGCCAAAAAAGAGCTTAGAATGAGTCTGAAAAGAGCTGAATTTTGGTGGGCTGAGTAGGTTCACACTCAGGTTTGAACCCGCAGGTTAGAGCTGATTTGGAGCTGCAAAAGTATCCTGTTCGACTCTGCTTCAGATACTCTTTGGGAGTCGTTCATGTGCCCTCGCTTTCAAATCATTAGTGGTGGTCAAGGTGCAGAGAAGACGTCACCAGCAACGGAGCCATAACCCTCACAGAAACCGAAAAAGGAAAGGTTCAATATACATCTCAGAAAATCGGACGGTTAGTGGGCATCCCTTGAACAACTCAAGTCATATCGTGCCTAGTCTCGTAAGGGAGGTGCCATCTTCTCTAGGATGTATCCCAAGATTATTTCTGATCCCGGTCCGAATATGGCCCTGACCCCACTCTCCAAGACCGCAGGATCTTTCAGGATTTCGGTCCCACCAATATGGTATAGTAAGGCTGACGCACCGGACTCGCCAAGGAGCTCCTTCAAACCCTGCTCTGCAATCATGGCAAAATAGCTCTCCAGAGCGAGTTGACGTGCCCTACATGTAAAATCCTGAGCCAAAGTTACCTCCTCAATCCACCGATTAAGTCTCGGATGTGGATGTTCCACCCGAAGCTATATGAGTGATCGACATAGGTTCAATCCTGCACAGGCTTACTCTGTTTAGTCCTAAATCCTAGTTTTTTGGCACGGGTCTCTATCCACTCAGCCACCTTCCCCTCACTCACCTCCTCGGCTTCCTTCTGCTCCTCCAGCTTTTCATTTACCGCCTTCAACAGTTCCTCACGAGTTGCAGGTTTCATGAGGTAGGCGTCAGCTCCCAGGTTCAAAGAGTCCACCGCATTATCCAGCGACGGGTAGCCGGTGAGCATAATCTTCACCATCCTAGGTGTTGTCTCATGCATGCTGGTTAGGAGTTGTGTGCCTTCTATGTCGGGGAGCTTGATATCCAGCAAAGCGAGGTTGTAGAACTGTTCCTCCGACTTCTCTATCGCCTCCTCCCCAGTCGCTGCAGTATCGACAATGTAACCCTCCTCTTCAAGGAGTGTTCTCAAGCTTTCAAGGATGGTCTCGTCATCGTCTACTATCAGGATACTCTTCTTCTCCATTTTCTCACCCTCCTGTAATTGGTATCTTGACTGTGAAGGTCGAACCTTCTTCTATCTTGCTCTCGACCGTAATATTACTGTTATGGGCCTCCACCAGACGTTTACAGACCGCCAAACCCAACCCCATACCTTTGGCTTTCGTTGTGAACATAGGCGTGAATATCTTGTCTAGGTGCTCTTCAGGTATACCCACACCAGTATCCTGGACACTTATGGACACCGTCTCTTCTGTTCTGGTGGAGCTTATTGTGAGTCGGCCTCCCTCAGGCATCGCCTGCAAGGCGTTTAGAACCAGGTTATTGAGAACTCGTTTCATCAGTTCGGGGTCCAACTTCAAAAAAGAATCCTCCCCAATGTTCACAGAGACGTCCACGTTTCTTGGAATCCCCATCGCCGAGAGAGTATCCTCGATCAGTCCTCGTAGATCGGTCTCGACGAGTTCAAGTTTCACGGGTCTTGCATAGTCCTGAAGGTCGGAGACGATCTTGTTCATATAAATCACCCGCTCCTCCAGTACTGTCAGGAACTCTTCCAAGCCCAGCTCCGAGGGTATCGAAGGCGCAGCCCTAGACCTCTCTCTTAGAAGAGCGACATAGTTGACTATGGCTTGTAGTGGGTTGCGGAGGTCGTGACCAATCATCGCCGTGGTCTCACCGATTGTAGCCATCCGCTCAGCCTGCCGTAGTTCTCTGGTCCGCTCCTCAACCAGCTCCTCCAATTGTTCAGTGTATTCTTTGAGCTTCTCCTCCATTTGCTTGCGTTCGGTCAGGTCGATTGTAACAGCGAAGGAGCCTGAGAACCTTCCATTCTCATCGAATAGAGGAGAGGATAGAACAAGGACAGGGATGGATCTTCCGTCCTTTGAGATGTAGTCTGCCTCATACGTTGAAGCCTCTCCTCTGATCCGCTTCCCCTGTTCGACATCCAACTTCGGTCGTTCGTCCTCGTGGATGAATGAGTATGTTGGCTTCCCGACCATATCTTCAGGTGTGTAGTCCTGCATTCTTGCGCGAGCCGGGTTGACATAGGTATAGATGCGGTTCTCATCCGAGACTGCCAGCCCTGCACCCAGATTCTCGATGATGTAGTTGAGCCTTTTCTCCGACTCTCTGAGTTCCCGCTCCGCTCTCTTCCGATCGGCAATGTCGATTACAGAGACAAGGACCTTTGACAGTGTTTCCTCGTAGCCTGGGACTATGGAAAATCTGAAGTTGATGTCAATCTCTCTACCTGTTACTGTTTGAGTGATGCCTTCACCGTCAAATACAGTCTTGCCTTCAGCTATGGCGATGAGTTCTTCCATAAACGCACCGCGGGGCTCTCCGCTTAATAGCAGCCTTACGCCACTCAGGAGCTCTTCCTTGCTTCCGGTTTGGTGCAATTTGAGGGTCGCCCTATTCACGTCGAGAACCTTCACTATCTCCGCACAGCGGGTGACGGCTTCGGGATGACCCTCAAAATATTCTCTGAGGTCTTCAACGCCCGATTTTCGCAGGCTGTCAATGTACGCCTTGACGTCGGAGAAGTCTTCCTCCCAGAGAGAGACCGGGGAATCCTCGAATAGACTGCGGTACCTCTCCTCGGACTCCCGCAACGCCTCCTCCATCTTTTTACGCTGAACGGAAACGATTGTTACCAGCGAAATTACACCGGCACCCACTGTACGATTGAAGAGAGCAAGATGCCACGCAATGCCTGGTGGTGAGAGCACGAAGCCAATCGCCATGAAAAGTATGCATAAGGAACCCACAAAGGCAATTTGCCGTCGGTCCTTGAACCAAAATGTAAGCGACAACGGAAGGAGATAGAGAATCCACTCGACTATGCCGAGGGGGGTATGGACATCGAAAACCAAAATCGCCAAACATAATGCAATGCAAGCCAGGAGAAGCGAGGTTTGATTCATTCCCCCACGCGCTAGTCGGCTCTTTCTTTCTCTCCCCGACCCTAGACATTCCCTCTCTCCCAATGGATTGCTCACTATTCTGTCCCAACCACCCATCTTCCCCTATCCTTCAGCCGCTATTTTCATCATGAAAATAAAAGAGCCTCTTCAACATAAAAAAGTGGAAATAAATTTATTTTCCCCCAAAAAAACTAAGAAAAATGTGTCACTCTCAAATACCATCAATTGAATTATCTTCAAGAAATCCGAAAAAGACTCAATAGCAGAGATATTACGAAAAGATTGTAGAAAGGCTATTTTTTCCTTGAAATAATCTAGAAATGAAGCGTTTGGTGGGGCTGAGGGTTTTTGCCTAAAATTTTATTCCAAAAGGATTCGAAAAGAAGCCTAAGATGAGCTCAAATCGGCAGTTTTAGATGGAGTCCCGGGCTAGGATCATACAACGGATCGAACCCGCATCTTCGAATCTTCAGTATCACCTAGGTGGATAGAACATACACACAGGACGCCGACAAGGGGTCTTGACACAAAGCGTGCGCTGATACTTGGATTCATCTCACCCGCCGCGTTATTGTATTAATGCCGCCGCAGCATTTTACCTACCTCTATCCAAAGTGTGGTAAGCGCCGAGAGTAGCGTCGCGACCATCCAATCGTACGGGCTTAAGCTAGTTGTGCTGAAAATCATTTGGAAGGGCGCTATGCTTACCACTGCGACGATCACGAGAAGAGAGCCACCGAGCACATAGAGCATGTATCTATTTGAGGTAAGATCCAGCCGGTAGAGCGGAGACCGTTCTGAACGTGAAACGAATGCAAGCAATGTAAGTGAGAGCAACAGGGTGACAAACACCATCGTGCGGGACTTTCCGAGACCGCTCCCCTGTCCGAGGTAGAGCACGTAAGCGGCTAAAGCACCAAGGAAAATTGTGAAGGCTCGTGAAAGAATTTGGAACATTAAAGATCTGGTGATAATGGGTTCTTTTCTGCTTCGGGGTGGTCGATGCATGATGTCGGGTTCCGCAGGCTCGGTGGCAAAGGTGGTGGATGCTTGAATGTCATTGACGACTTCCATCAAGATGATTTGGAGTGGTACCAGAGGGGTGTTTAGCCCGAGGAGGGTTGAGAAGAAGACCGTCATTAAAATGCTGATTTTGCTCGGAAGATAGTAGCGAATGGCCTTTCTGAGATTATCGAATAGGCGTCTTCCTTCCCTCACGGCGGCGACGATTGTGGCGAAGTTGTCGTCTGCGAGTACCATCGATGCCGCTTCTTTGGCTACGTCTGTGCCCGAGCCCATTGCGGTGCCAATGTCAGCCTCCTTGAGGGCGGGACCGTCGTTGACCCCATCGCCCGTAACTGCGACCGTTTCACCCCTTGCCCGGAGCGCCCTGACAATACGCAACTTGTGTTCTGGGGTTACCCTCGCAAAGATACTTGTCTCAGCGACCGTTCGTGTGAGTTGATCGGCACTCATCTTGTCAAGTTCTTCTCCAGTGACCACTGCGTCATTGTGGGCGAGTCCAACGGACCTTGCGATGGAGAGTGCGGTGTTGGGATGGTCACCTGTCACCATAATCGTCCTGATCCCTGCCTGATGGCATTCCACGATGGCCTCCTGTGCTTCGGGTCTCGGTGGGTCCTCGAGCCCGATAAGACCCTCGAACACCATGCCCTCTTCTTTCGTGTGTGAGAGTTCGTGTGTCTCGTACGGAAGCGTTTTGTATGCTAGGGCGAGCACTCGTGACCCAGTCTCAGTCATTCGATTCACTACATCGAGGAGTTCCATATGACCCTCTTGTGTCAGTGGGAGTTCTCCTCCTTCGTAGTGTATGTGGGAGCACTTTGCAATGATCACTTCAGGAGCACCCTTTGCGAAGAGTTTTACGCTCCCATCCGCCAGCCTGTAGACGGTCGCCATCATTTTCCGAGCGTTATCGAACGGTTCTTCTTGTAAGAGATGAGCTCCCTCACGGATAGCCCACAAGTCGAATCCAAACATCTCTACTGCTGTAAGGAGTGTCGCATCCACGGCGTTACCCACAACAGAGCGGTGGCCGCCTTTCTCAGGGAGGGCGACGTTGCAGAGGGCGGCAATCTGCACAGCTTGAGAAAGTATCCCACGGCGGAAATCAGCATCGGCGTCGTGCAAGTCAAATGATTCTCCGCGCACAAAGATTGTTTTGACTTTCATCGCGTTCTCGGTAAGGGTCCCTGTTTTGTCACTGCATATGGTCGTAGTCGAACCCAAGGTTTCAGCCGAGTAGAATTTCCGAATGAGCGCCTTCTTTCGCGCCATCTGAACGACCGATGTCACCAAGATCACATACATGAGGATAGGGAGATCCTCAGGGACAGTCACCACAAGCAAGCTCAACCCGATTAGCACACTCTCGACAATGGAAAAGCCTCTGAGGATTCCGAGGATGACAGTAAGCAAGGTAAGGAACACGACACCCACCGCTATCCATTTTGTGAGCTCAGAAATCTTGAGTTGAAGTGGGGTCGGCTTTTCTTCAATCGACTGGGTGAGGGCCGCCACCTTCCCGATTTCGGTATCGTTCCCAGTCGCAACAACGATGGCTTTTCCCCTCCCTGATGTGACAAGTGTACCGGCGAAAACCATGTTTCTCCTGTCTCCGAGAGGACACTCCTCAGGGAGGAGTGCATCGGAGGCCTTGTAGGAGGGAGTGGATTCGCCGGTGAGCGAGGATTCATCGAGGCTGAGGTTCAGCGCTTCGCAGACTCGCCCATCAGCGGCAACCCGGTTCCCAGCAGAGAGGAGGACTAGGTCTCCTGGAACGATATCGCTTGACGGGACATCACGACGTTCTCCATTCCGAATTACGCTTGCTGTAGGAACGGTAAGTTGCCTGAGCGAGCGTATCGAGCTCTCGGTCTTTTGTTCCTGATAGATTTCGACTGCTGCCATGACGGAGATGATAATGAACAGTGCAGCAGCATCGGTAACTTCGCCCAGAGCTGCGAACAGTGCCGTGGTAACGAGGAGAAGAATCATCATAGGTTCCGTGAAGGGCTCGACGACGGTCTTGAGGAGCGATTCCTTCTTCTCTTCCAACCTGTTATAGCCAGACTTCTCGAGTCTTCGTTTCGCCTCGGCATCCCCTAACCCCTGCTTCGGGTCAGCTCCCAGTTGTTGAAATACCTCCTGTAGCTGAAGCGAATGCGACTTCATGGAGTTCTTCACCGTTTCATTTTCCTATTGGCGGCAACAAATCCCAAATACTTTTTGTCACTAATGTTTTTTTGAAGTGGTGAATAGAGTGAAAAATTCCGAAATTCACCGAGCACTCAGGACATTGGGGCTAACCGACTATGAAGCCGGGGCGTACGTTTGCTTAATTGAAAAGGGCGTGTCAAATGCTGGCGACATTAGTAAGCTAACGGAGATACCTCATTCCAAGGTATACGAGGTATTAAGGCGGCTTGAAAAGAGGAGGTTAGTTGAGGTCCAAAAGGGTAGACCAATGATCTTCAGAGCGTTAGAGCCAGCCATAGCATTAGATAGGCTTGAGAGAGAATTGAAGGAGAGCCTCGAGAAAGAATTCCATGAAAGGAAGGCTAACCTAGAAAGCGATTTTGAGCAAAGAATGGTGGAAATAACTCAGGCGCAGAAAAGAGCTTTAGAAGAACTCGAAAACCTCTTTGAGAAAAGTGCTGCGGTAGAGCCATCGGAAGATGTTGTCTGGACAATTAGAGGAATAGATAACCTGAACGCTGAGGCAAAGGATCTCATTGCAGGCGCCGATAGAGAAGTTCGATTAATGCTTCCTAATGATGACTTCTCGGCTATAGAGGAGACCGTCAAAATAGCCCCTTCAAGAGGGGTTAGAGTTCAACTATTGGTTCACGATCTAACATCTAGTGTACGTAAGATTTTGGAGAACGTTGAAGTTTTTCGTGAAGAGGCAGTTCCTCCTACAAATTGCGGAATAATCTTGGTCGACAAGAAGAAGGCTATGTTCATCTCTGAAAACTACGACATCGGATTTAAGACATCCAGCAAAAGCGTAATCATGGTTCTTTCGCATTTCTATGAACACGAAGTAGAGGAATCAGACAAAATAATGCCTCTGTGATGTATCAGGTTAATATAATGGCGCTAGAAAAACAGTCGTTTTCACTACTAGTTTGAAGCCTCAGGCTAGGATCGCATCAAGGTTTGAACTCCCGGAGTAACCGTTGTTTTCAAGCTTCAATCGTATCCGGGTTCAGCTACATTTCAGATATCATTTCGTAGTCATTTGTGCGTTCTCGGTTTTGAGTGGTCGGTATCAATCGAGATATGGAAAAGAGGTGATCAACCACGCACTCTGACAAGATGAAGAGGACTCTTCATGATAGCTCCATCATGCCAACAAGGGGAGCCTATTTCGCCCTCCCCATACCAGTCAACCCGGCAATATGGGCTTATTCATATTAAACAAATCCTTATGGAATAAAATTCTTGGTGGACCGCGTGGTGGGGCTGAGTAGGTTCACACATAGGTTTGAACCCCCGGGATAACACTGATCTCAAGCAGTAATCGTATCGGATTCAGCTATGTTTTGGATATAATTTAGTTATTGTTTATGCGCCCCCGCCTTCGCGAGGTAGATGTCGAACCTTGTTCCCTTCTTTGAGTCTTTGAGCTGGGTGGTTCCTTTGCTGGCTTCAATGATCAGCTTGACTAGGTGGAGACCGAGACCACTCCCGGTGCTACCGGGTCCTTTGACTCCTCCCTCGAAGAGCCTCTCCTTTACCTTGTCTGGTATGCCTTTCCCGTCGTCTTTGACTATGACGTGGTATCGGTCCTTTAGTTCTCTTACTGTGATTGTGATCTTGCTGCATTCTGCGTGTCTGATGCTGTTGTCTATAAGGTTAGTGAAGGCGTTCTTGAGTAGCGGGGAGCATGTCACCAGAGCGGCAGGTATACCCTTGTAGTCTATCGCTATTCCATGCTCTTTTGCATGGTCGGATACGTCTTCTATTGCATCCCGTATCGCTAGGTCAAGGTCCACATCCACTCTCTCCTTGGTTTCATCGATTGTTCTAAGCGAACGAATCTTGTCTATGAACTCCATCGCGTCTTGAAGCGATTCTTGGAGGTCCTCCACGTACTCCTCCTGTTTGCCTTGGAGGGTTGTACGCTTCAGCAGCTCGAGGTAGCCGTAGGCGCCCTGAAACTTGTTTGCGAGGTCGTGTCTGAGCAAGGAGTGGAGATATCGCTCACGGTCTTCCAGTCTCTTCCGTTCTGTGATGTCTCTTAGGGCTGCGATGGTCTTTGTCTTCCCTTCTCCCATTGAGATCAGGGAGGCGCTGACCTCCATCTCCCTCACCTCCCTATTCTTGGTGTAGAACTGTACCTCGTAGACAGAGGGAACGGGTTCGCCTCTCCTCCGCTTCTCATACCTCTCAGCGACAACCTTCAGGCTCTCGGGGGTTAGGAAGCGGTCGAACCTCTCCCCGATCATCTCCTCGGGCTTGTAGCCGTACCGCTCCACCTGCCGGTTTACGAGCTCTATCCCCCTGTCCTCCCCCACTATTGCCAGGGGATCGTGCAGGTTCTCTACGATGCTGAGTAGTCTCTGCTCGGTCTGTCTTAGCGCCTCCTCTATCTGCTTCCGCCTGGTGATGTTCGTGAACACGCCGAGCTCGCCAATGTATGTGCCTTTGCTGTCGAATAGGGGTGTGCCTGATACTAGGAGGGTGATCCTTTCGCCGTCAGCCCTGAGGAGGGCGCGTTCGTGTTGGAGTGGGGTCTTTCCTTCTCTCATCTTGCGGGCATTCTCGTGGACGCTCTCCCGGTCCTCTGGGGGGACGAGGGAGAGATAGCTGGATCCGACCAGCTCTCCGGGCTTCCGTCCTAGGATCTCAGCCATACACGGGTTGGCGAACGTGATCTCGTATGACGGATTCATCATCATGATGCCCTCCTGGGCGAGTTCCACGAGTTGGCGATATTTCTCCCCACTCTCCCGCAGTTCCTCTTCCATCTTTTTCCGTTCTGTGATGTCTCTGACTATCCCCTGGAACCCAACAATTTTCCCGTCCTTGAGAATAGAGGAGGAGTTTACCTCAACGGGGGCTGTGGATCCGTCTTTCTTCAACACATTGAATTCTAGACTTTTGAGGGAATCATGTATTAGCGCTTCAGCTAGGACTTGTGTTACCTTAGGAATATCCGATTTGGGTACGTAGTTCTGGATGAGAGTCCCCACCATCTCTTCAGGCTTGTAGCCGAGCATTCTCTCAGTTGCAGGAGAAACATATGAGATGCGCCCGTCCAGATCCAATGTATACATTATGTCGAGGCTTCTCTCAGCGATGCCCCTGAACCTCCCCTCAGACCCTCGAAGAGCTTCCTCCATCTCTTTCTGTTCAGTGATGTCTGCGACTATGAGAATCCCAGGGGATAGCTCGGTTTGATTGCCCGGATTTACGAGGGATGCTGATACGATTGTATGTACTGCCGATCCGTCTTTCTTGACAAGCCGCCGCATATACGTAGCTGGCTTCCCAGACGCCAAGTCAGATTTAATGTTCTGTAAGGCTTCTTCCTTCTCGTCCGGGTGGACTAGGCCCATATACCTCTTCCCTACGAGCTCCTCAACCGTATATCCGAGCATCTCAGCCATCCTGCGGTTTGCGAATGTGATGATACGTTCCCGCCCCTCTGTCCGCATGATCCCGTCGTGAGCCAGCTCCACGAGGATACGGTACCTCTCCTCAGATCCCCGCAGCGCCTCCTCCGCCTGCCTGTACCTGACAGCTAAGCGTATCTGTTGTCTGAGCTCAGCATACTGGGATTCAGGGTCTCCTCCCTTCATCACATAACCGTCAGCACCCCTCTTGAATGCCTCAATCGCCACCTCCTCCCGGCCCCTACCCGTGAACATGATGAAAGGGATCTTACTACCTTGATTCCTCAACTCACCTAGAAACTCTAAGCCATCCATTCCAGGCATCTTGTAGTCCGAGACCACCACATCATACTCCCGTTCCGAGAGCCTATCCAGTGCTTCCTCCGCCGAGATAGCGGTGTCCACCTGGAAGTCTTCCTCCTGCTGCTCCAAGAACTCCTTCGACAGGTCGAGCAGCAAACGCTCATCATCGACGAACAGGACACGGATCACCCTTCTCTCCCCCCTAACCTCTTCTTCTGACGCAGATACTCGCAGAGAGGACAAGAGTTGTCTGCATTCAAGATCCACCCACAGACAGGGCAGTTCCGCCTCTCATCCCCGGAATAACTCAAACCACCCCTCCCCCCCCCCGAGAGTCGCTGTAATATCTCCTCCACTGAGAACACAGCCTCCACTCGGAGGTCTCTGCTAAGCTCCTCAGGAAATGGCTTGGTCAAGTCGAGCAACAAACGCTCATCATAAACACAGAGGACACCAATCAACCCCATCTCACCACAACACCCACCACACAAAAATGGGAGATCTATAGCCTGTTCTCCACCCCAAATCAGAAAAGCATTCTGTTCAAGAGCCACCTCCACTGACCACCCTAACTCCAAAGAACCCAGATCAAACAAGCACACGCTTCTGATGGGCCAACAACGATTAGCAGAAAAAACAGAGGGAGAAAAGAGACTCAAAACAGGATTCTTTTCCCGAAATAAGCTTGAATTGAAGCGTTTTGGTGGGGCTGAGTAGGTTCACACATAGGTTTGAACCCCCGGGATAACACTGATCTCAAGCAGTAATCGTATCGGATTCAGCTATGTTTTGGATATAATTTAGTTATTGTTTATGTGCCCCTGCCTTCGCGAGGTGGATGTCGAATCTTGTTCTTTGATTGCTTCCTCAACCAAGGATCTTTACTAGCGTCTTCTCTTGTATCCGGTCTTCCAGTCTCCTCTTCTGCC
>CAZQWG010000003.1:313544-319067 GCA_964596985.1 uncultured Candidatus Bathyarchaeia archaeon | reverse complement strand
CCAGAACCCTCACCGAACGTGCACGAGAGAAAGCAAAGAAGATAATCGACACCCATCAGGTTAGACCGGTTCCAAAGAATACGAGGGAGCAGATCTCTCAGATAATTGAGGAGGCTGAGAGAGTTGAGCAAGCTCCAGAATGATAAGACTCTTGTCGATTAGGAGGTTGTGTTTTGAGAAGTTGGGAGAAGAACATCAATCAAATCAAGGCTGGACTTACTATGGACGAGAATCATAGACTGGTTCTAGCGAACCTTCCCATGATTCTGACGCCTCGAATGTTCTTCGTAAATATTCAGAAGAAAGTCGAGGAGGTATCGGGAACCGATGCTGCGTGGCGCGTCTTCTACGAGGCAGCTTTCGATAGTGCCTACAGGTACATGGGAAACTCTAAGGAGGTCTATACGATAGCTGGGAAAGATCTCTTACAGCAATATCTAGATAGTCTGTCGGCGAGAGGTTGGGGGGAATTCGAGATCCTGCAGCTTGTCGAAGATAGGGGCGAAGGCCGCGTCCGGTTGAACCATTCGGCAATCTCGGAAGAATACGGAAGAACCGGACGAAGCGTCTGCCATGTCTGGGCAGGAGCCCTAGCCGGATCAATTAAGTTCCTTGCAGAAGAGAGCGATAACGGAATGGAAGTCATGGGCATAGAAACTCGTTGTCTTTCGAGAGGAGATCCCTACTGCGAATTCGTCGTAGGACCTGTTGGTCCCCACTAATACTTTGTCAGATGGAGCACACTACCGTTAGATAGGGAGGAATCCAGTTTTATATCGCGTCAAGGTTACAGTCGAGACAATTGTCTTGAAGGGGAGACAGAATGAGACTGGATAAGAGTCAGGAGGAGAAGGCTAGAGAACTGCATCAGCAATGCGTTGTCTTCGATATGCATTCTGATATCTCATGCGAGGTAATTCGAAGACATTACTACGGTGAGACGCAGGTATTGGGAAAAGTCTTCTACCCAGCTCTGAAGGCGGGGGGTGTAGACGCCATTTGGATTTCGACCCTAGCGCACATCATGCACTATCCATCCTTCCGCGGGAACTATTTGGAAGCCGGCATGCGTATGATGGATATCATGCTGGGTGAGATCGAAGCCTGTTCCAACCAATTCATGTTGGCAACCTCTAGAAAGGGGGTTGAAGAAGCCAAAAAAGACCAGAGGATTGCTGTTCTACTTGGCTTCGAAGGTGCCGAACCGGTCGAAAGCGAGCTGGGAAATCTAAGGAATTTCTATCGACTTGGGCTTCGAGAGATACAGTTGACTTGGAACTACCGAAACAACGTCTGTGACGGGATCTACGAGCAGAGAAACGCAGGGTTGACCGAATTCGGTAAAACCATGATCCACGAGATGAACCGGTTGGGGATGCTGATCGATACCTCGCATATCAACAGTCGCGGATTGGAGGAAACATTGGAAGTCTCTAAAAAGCCGATTTACATGTCTCATACCTCGGCGAAATCGTTGATAGACCATCCCCGCAATATCACAGATGAACAGGCAATGGCTATCGCATCGAAGGGGGGAGTAATTGGCGTCTGCTTCCTCCCTCAGTTCGTAGCCAAGAAAGATGCGACGGTGGAGAATGTGCTGGACCATATAGATCATTTTGTTGATCTAGTCGGATCCAGACACATAGGGTTGGGTCCCGATTTCATCGACTACTGTTTGGAGGTAATGCGGGGTGCTCTTACAGGAATGGCCTACGATTCGGGAGAGACCTTCGATTATCCCAAAGGCTTAGAGGATACCACAAAACTGATCAACATCACTCGGGGGATGGTGGCCCGAGGATATTCTGACCGGGATATCGAGAATGTCCTAGGTCGATCCATGCTTAGATTGATGAGAGAAGTCATGGGATGAGAGAATACTGGCGACGCAGGGTGCTGAGTTCCTAGAAGCTGTTTCCGTCAGGTTCGGAGTTTTGCGATCGCTTCTTTTGAAAGCGGGAGCACAGCTTTTTCCATGATTCTTGCCATCGTCATGAGGTTTTCTTCAGGAAGGTAATTCTCTGTGGACGCAATAAGCAGTGACCTCTCCCCGGGGATCATGAGCTCTAACTGCTCCAGGATATGTCTCTTGACGTCTTCAGGTCCCATCAACGTAGATATGGTAGAAGGGAAGTTGATCCAGATGATCTTGTCTTCCCACGTTGAAAGGGCTTCATCTATTGGAAGGTCGCCCATCGGAGGCGGTGTAAAGGCTTCTACAATGTCCACATCGGAATCCCTGACTTGTGCTACGATATCCTTGAGTCTACCGTCCATATGGACATCTAGTAGTTTGCCTTTGCCGTGCAGTATTCTTGCACACTTCGCATATGACGGTAGATGATATCTCTCGAAGATGGAAGGGCTGACCAAGACATCGTCTATATTGTCCCCGTACAATACAACCTCCGAAGGTGAATCGGCAGCTATCGGGAAAAGCTCAGTCTCGTATCGTTTCTCAAGCATACCATATAGTTCATCGATCGTCTCTCTTTGCTTGGCAAGGTGTATATAGAGCCTTGGTCCCACCCATTGTATCAACAGCCTTTGGAAAGGCGAGTAGAGCAACTTGGCTATGACCATTCCATCATTGCCCAAACGTTTCGTTTGATCCTCGATTGGATAATAGTACGGCTCGTAGTGCGTGTTCTCCACTATGAAGCGTAGTACGTCGTAATCTTCTGGTTTCTTAACGGCGTACTCTACCCTTCGTGGCTGAACACCCTTCCAGTCACGCCCGTATCTGGCTTGACCGTACCCAACACCAAACCTCAATCTCTCAGTAAGGTTGCCAACCGGGGTGCTATATGTCCTGGCAAGTACGTTTCCCTCAGTCTTTGTCGTCACTTGAACATTCGACATAGACTCAATATAGCATGGTCGGTAACACAGAAGAGCCAAACCGCTGTTTCTGGTTTCCCTCTCCACCCATCCTCGAGGGAAGTGCCGATCGCAATGCGCGAAAGGGATCTTGTCTGGGAGGTTACCGCGAAGCAGGGTCAATATTCGTTCTCGCGGCGTCATCTCAAGCCACTTCTCCAAGCCATTCAATACATTTAGCTACGCCGTCAAAGGCATCTCTTGCAGCGTAGTCCGCACCTATTCGTTCCGCGAAACTCGAGGTCACCGGTGCACCACCGATCACGACTTTGACCTTCTCCCGTAGACCGGATTCTTCCAGCTTTTTCAACACCTCTTCCATCATGGGTGCCGTATGTGTTAGTAGAGCCGACATCCCTAGTATCTGGGGATTATATTCCTTGACTGCTTCTACGAAATCTCGCGGGGAAACATCCACCCCCAGGTCAACGACGTCAAAGCCCCGGGATTCCAAGAACATAACGGCAATATTTTTACCGATGTCGTGTACATCGCCCTTGACGGTCCCAATGACGACCCTGCCGGTCGACACACCCTTTTCCTTTTCAGTATTGGGTTTGAGAAACTGCAGAGCCTCTTTCACAATCTCTCCTGAAACCATGAGCTCCGGCAAGAAATATTCTCGCCTCTCAAACCGTTCCCCAACAATTTCCAGACCCTTGAATACACCGAATTTCAAGATCTCAAACGGAGACACTCCGAAACCCAATGCCCGCTCGATCGATTCTTGAACACCGTTGGCATCTAGATTGACGAGGTTCTCCTGTATACTACCGAGGATTTTCTCCGCGTCCAACGTTCCTCATTTCCTAAACACAGAATTGATGGTCTAGTGATTATTAAGTAAGGGAGAATATTCGCCGGCACATTATGCGTGTAACGCATTGAGTCGAGGGGTTCCATGGTCTGACTATTCTCAATCACTCATTGTAGGCTTGAATCTCCGCCATGTCGAATGATACTTGCTCTACTACACGTTTCCTCCCCTTTCATACTTCCTCTAACCTCCATCTTCGCCTATTCGTACCTGAGGAAAATTGTACCAAAAACCTGTTTCCATATACATACCCATTATTTTGTTGGGCTCGAGCCAATGACCAACTCCTACTACGGATCTATCTCCATTCTTGCCGCTCTAGGCGGAATGAATAGCAGTAGATCAGTGGCTGTACAGATACTAGAGAACAATACAAATCAGATGTCCGGTGCTTCCCGATCCAAGAGTAAAGACAGCAGAAGCATCTCAAGCATTTTTCAAAGTCTGAGTCATCCCAAAGCTCGAGCCTCAGAAAATTCCCTAGATAATCTCTGCTGGAGGAAACACGTATTACTACTTGCATTTCAGTTAAGGGAAGTTACAGAGACCTGTGCTGACTTAGCGTCTAAGGCATTGACACGTGAAACTGAGGCCACCTTCATCACCACACATACATCCCCAAACGAGATCAGAAAAATGATCCCTAACATCACCAAGCTTAGAAAGTCGATTAAAGCCCGAACCCACCACGAACCGATCTAAAGGAAGTAAGAAAGAATGGTTGACGATACACTGCTGTTGAACACTCTCAAAACCATGAACGACATCCTAGAAGAAACAGAGTTCCTCAAAGGAACCAACGTACTGATCATAGGGAAGTCAGGGTCAGGAAAGACCATCCTCTGCGAAGAGATCGCATGCCGCCACATAAATAAGAAGACCGGAAGCATATGGGTTACGACCGACAGACCCGAGAAGGAAGTCCTCACCCCTTTACTCAAAAAAACCACGAAAGAGGCAGAAAGTCACCCCGAGAACCTAATATACATCGTCAACAATTTTGGAAAAATATTCCAGAGAGGCAACAAACCCAATCTTGAGTATTCAGCATCATTGCGAAAAGCCTTCGAGCAGAGTGACGTATTCGAACTCCTAATCTTCGATACCATCTCAGATCTAATTGTAGATCTTCCTGAGACAGAGGTAACCAAGTTCATACGCCAACTGTTCATGAATACAAAGAAACTGGGAATCGGCGCTATCTTCACTATCGATTCTGAAATCCACTCAAAATCATTCTTGAGTTGGATATCCCACTACTCCGATGCTGTCATCGAGTTGGAGTGCGAAGACCTAGGCGAAGAGAACTCAAGATTTCTGAGAATTAAGAAACACAAGCTTCATTCACACTTTGAGGGATGGATGCCATTCACCATAGATAGAGATCGGAGGATATCGATCGACTTTACAAGCGTCTTCGCTTCTAAAGAACCACAGACTAAAGACCTAGACTCCAAACTGTATGGAAAGTAAGATTGTTATACTATGAAAATGTAGATAGGAAAGAGGACTAATGGCACTAAGGAGACGAGTTAAGGAGCGGCTATTCTATCCTCCTAAAAACATTAGGTCACCATTACCCTTTAGCGTCCTCTATTTGATTATGGCTGGATTTTTGATTGTCCTATTGATCTCCTCCACTTCCCGAGCATACAACTCTCTTCACCTTGCTTCAGCTCGACAATCTCGAGAAGAGTTAGATAGAACCAACAATACCTCAGACTATCTCCTTAATCAGAACTACTATGAACAAAAACCTACGAATTCTACAACCTCAGGTGAAGATCCGGATAATAATCATGACAGTTCAGACGGAAACAACG